>NZ_CP007035.1:3600000-4200000 GCF_000243115.2 Niabella soli DSM 19437
AATACGGTACCTATTTCCTCTAAATCGGCCTGAGCATTAAAATTGCTGAGCTGCTCCCTTAGGATGGCACTTATTTCGTCTGGTTTTATTTCCGGCATAAATAACGATATTTAATAATTTGATGGAAAGAAAAGGAGCTAACGCTCATTTTCAGGCTGCAAAAGTAGGACATACAGCTATCATAACAAAAAAATAAACGGCTGTAATTTTTAAGTTTCTGCTTGTTTTTTCATGTTTTCTACGGGAGGAGGTTTCCCCTACCGCTAAAATGATAAATAACGGTACAAAAGTGTAGTTACAGGCAACTATCGATCTTTTTTGCCAGTTTCCTATCCTTTTCTGTAACAATATCCCCGGCGTCATGTGTAGAGAGCCAGAACTCCACTTTGTTATAGGTGTTCGTCCAGGTAGGGTGGTGGTCCATTTTTTCGGCAACCAGTGCCACCCGGGTCATAAAGCCAAAAGCCTCATTGAAGTTACTAAATTCAAACTTGCGGTATAATGTATTGTCTTTTTCTTCCCACATAACATGCCATTTAAAAAATGAGGTAATCCTTATTTTTAATCTTTTCGTTCGTAAGCTCGGTAATCAGTTGCACGCCGGGGATCTCCCGCAGCCATGCTTTTACCTGTTCCAGGTAGTCGTCCGTTACCGTATCGTTCTTCATCAGCCATAAAAAATCGAGGTGCTTAAATTCGGGCAATAAAAACTCCCCGTCATGAAGGTTATTATACAAATAATGGCAAAGGGAACTGTTGGGGTCGCGATATTCGTAGACCGAGAAAAAATACAGGCGGCGTTTGCGTTTTAATTTGATCTCAATTTCATGGTTGATCCGGAAATCCAGCTCTAAAAGATTGTTCAGGTTCCAGCAAAATTTATAATCTTTTACCGTAGTTACAATACCCAGTAGTTTTGTGTCTTCAAAAAACTCCTCGGTGATCTGATCTGTATTTAAAGATAATTTTACGGTAGCCATTGCTTTTGTAAAGGTAATAAATAATGCCGCTCCCGGTTATGCGAGTATCGGCCGGTATCTTTTATAATTATCAAGGATCATCCATATATTAATAAGCATCAATGTTCCGGCGAGCACAATAGTATCAGGGGCCAGGGTAATCCCATGCACCAATATGCCCGTCATCACCGGTAAAATAACCAGCGCGCCCAATGCTCTTGTTTTAGGAAAAATAACCAACAGGCCGCCCAAAATTTCTATGGTTCCGGTTAAGGGCATCAGCCATTTTATTTTTACTACAGCCCCCATTAGTTCCATTTGCTCGGGCGTCATTTCCGGCGCCGGCATATAATGGAAGAATTTGCTAAGCCCTGCGTTGAGGAATACCAGGGCAAAAAGTGTAAAAACGATTTGTTTGACGATTTTCATGTTTGCTTGATTTAGTGGATCTTTTTTTTAAGCAAAAACCGTACTACAGGCGTTCTGTGGGTAAGAATTAACATGAATTAACGCGAATTCGATAGGCAAATAATTGAATATTATAACGAAAGTTTTTTGAAACATTAAGGTATTAAGCTCATTAAGAAAACGGCTTCTTAACCTCTAATGATTTATCGTTTGTCGTCTCTCGTTTGTCGTTCCCCAGCCAAGCAGTGGGTCTTCATTGATACCACTATCGTTGCTGTTTTTCAAAATATTTATAACAAGCAGCTATCCGCTCTAAACCATTGATGGCGGCTGATGGGGTTTCTATAATTCCATACACAAAACCTGCCTCTTTTTTGTGCTGAAACAAGGATTGAAAATCAACGATGCCTTCCCCCGCATTCACTGATTGCTTTCCTTGATCCACATCCCGTAAATGCCACAGGGGGAAGCGGCCGGGATAATTCCTGATAAATTCAAGCGGATCGTTTCCCGACTGAACCACCCAACCCATATCCATTTCAAAAACAACCCCCTCCGGATCGGTATTATTTAATAAAATCTCAAGGGGCTTTTCCCCGCGCAGCGGCTCAAATTCAAAATGATGATTGTGGTATCCGAATTGGATGCCCGCCGCCTTTGCTGCAAGCCCTATATGGTTGTATTGTTCCGCTATCCTGCGGTAGTCATCCGGCAGGCGGTTTGCATCGGGGTACATGGAACAAACCAGGTATTTTATCCCGGTAAAAGCAAAATCATCTAATATGCGCCCGATATTTTCAGGCGATACCGGAGCGTGCACACTTACCAGGTTTAAACCAAAATGCTCCAGTTTATTCCGGAATATTTTAGGAGCCATACCAAAAATGGTCCGGCTTTCCGGATCATAACCGGCTGCTTCCACTACGCTGAAACCCATATCTGATATGGCTTTCAGCGTGGCATCCACCTCTTTGGCCAGATCGTTTTTTACAGACCAGAGCTGCACGCCTAATGGAAAACTATTTGCCATATTCCAACTTGTATTATATCAATCAAAAGTTGACAACTATGTGACGTTTTTTGGCCCGATACCTTACTAGTGCTATGTCAAGCATATTTTATTAGGCCACAAAGGCACTAAGCCACTAAGTTATTCTTCTTGGAGTCTTCGTGTCTTCGTGGCATCAGACATTGTATACCTGACTTAACCCTAGAATTTTGTAAAATCCCAGGGCCCGCGGTAGGGTCTGCTGCGCATCATGTTAGCGTATTCATTATCAAACGCCTCTTTTGCCGGATCCCATTTTAATTCCCGCTGTAGTTGATAGGCAATATTTACTGCATTACAAACCGTAGCGGTGCGATGGCCTACTTCTACGTCGCAAATAGGTTTGGAGCGTTTCTTTATGGCGTTCACCCAATCCTGGTAGTGGTTATCGCTAAAGTATAAACGTTTATCACCTGTTTTAAATTTCAATTGCGCCAGGTTTTCCGGAGTGGTCCGCAGGAAGCCCCTGCTTACCTCGATCTTTCCTTTATCACCGATAAACTGGATGGCATTGCCCTGGCCCCAGTTTTTATGGTTCACTCGTATGCCATTGGCATATACGAATGAAAGTCCTTCCTTGGCCCCGGGCTGAGGGGGTGGAATAAATTTTACCGGGCCGGACTGATCCATGCCTAATGCCCATTGTACAATGTCAAACATGTGGGCGCCCCAGTCAGTAATATAACCACCGCCAAAACCAGCATAGCCGCGCCACCAGGCCCATTCTTTGGCTTCCAGTTCCGGAGCCAGTATGGCATTATACCCCCGGTAAAAAGAGGGGCCGATCCACAGGTCCCAGTCAATATAATCAGGAGTGGGTTGTGTGGGAAGATCACATTGTTTTACGGGTTCGCCTACAGAAACATTGATCTCGCTGATCTTGCCAATATAGCCGTTGCTGACCAACTCTGCTGCCTGGCGGAAGTTATAGGACGAGCGTTGCATACTGCCCGTTTGAAAGACCCGTTTATATTTCCGTGTTGCGTTTACCATTGCGCGCCCTTCGGCAATCGTTAGCGACAAAGGTTTTTCGCAATAAATA
This sequence comes from Niabella soli DSM 19437, assembly GCF_000243115.2. NCBI lineage: Bacteria > Pseudomonadati > Bacteroidota > Chitinophagia > Chitinophagales > Chitinophagaceae > Niabella > Niabella soli. The sequence goes on from NZ_CP007035.1 coordinate 3,603,458, forward strand.
TCCTTCCCGGCTTTGGCTGCATCAATGGCAACCTGTGCATGCCAGTGATCGGGTGTGGCAATAACAACCGCGTCAATATCTTTTCGCTCCAACAGTTCGCGGTAATGTTTATATCCCTTTACTTCTGTTGCTACTTTTTTTTCATTGGCTTTTTTAGCCAGCTCAATAAAATGGTCCAGTTTTTTGCTGTGCACATCGCATGCGGCCAGTACCAACGTTTCTTTGGGCCCGTTGATGGAGTTTACCAGCCCGTAGGATTGTTTGCCATTTCCAATATAACCCAGGTTGATGCGATCGCTGGGGGCTACATATCCCCGTCCGCCTAAAACAGATCGGGGCACAATCGTAAAGGCCAACGCACCCATGGCCGACTGGCCGATAAATTTTCTTCTTTTCATATTTTAAGTATTTAGCTTAGCAGCTCGTTAAATATTATGACAGGTAAATATACGGCAGTCTGGTTTTATATATAAAAGGCCGGAAATCCAATGATACTTTTTGGTTGACACAACACTGGTTTCAGATCCCTCATACCCTTGGTTCCCAGCCCGGCTGATAGGTACGTCTCCATAACTTTTGCGCTTCAGGGTCGTTGAGAATATGGCCATCTGTTGCACTGATCTTCAGATCACGTCCTACCCGCCATGAAATATTTCCCAACTGCATAGCCATGGTACTTTTATAGCCCGTTTCAACATCGCAATGGGGTTTCCGGTTTTCGCGGATGGCTCCAAGAAAATCCGCTACGTGCAAATTATCCAGGCTTAAGCTCGGACTGGAAGTATTACGTCCGTCGATTTTTTCTGCAGCCTGCGTCGATTTTACTTCTTTTATCTGTTTGCCGTTCAGGTCGTAAACCGTATACGCATCTCCGCCGGTATCCAGGCTTCCGTTTTCACCGTAAAAAATAACGCCACGGTCGAGCCCCTCTATTTTCCGGCCGTTGGAACTGCGGTTTTCCCAAACGAGCATGACCCGCCCGGGATATTCGAGCGTGACGATTTGCGTATCCGGGGTTTCCCAATCGTCTTTATAATTATACCGGCCACCCATGGATGAAACGCGTTCGGGAAAATCGACGCCCAGCCCCCAGCGGGCCACGTCCACTTCGTGGGTGCCGTTGTTAAGCGCTTCGCCGGTGCCCCAGTTCCAGAACCAGTGCCAGTTATAATGGATCAGTCCGTCCTTATAGGGCTGCCGGGGTGCGGGTCCCTGCCACAATTCGTAATCGAGCCAGGCGGGAACGCTGCCGGGTTTTAAAAAGTTTGTTTTGCGCGTATTGGTGTACCAGGTTTTGGCCATATATACCCGGCCGATGATCCCGTTATGCAAGGCCTGAATACCCTGGGTCAGCACTGGTGCCGAGCGCCGTTGTGCGCCCATCTGCACCACTCTCTTGTATTTCCGGGCGGCGGCAACCGCCAGCTCGCCTTCATGCGGATTATGACTCAGTGGCTTTTCCACATACACGTGTTTACCCGCCTGGCAACCCATAATGGTAAGGGGCGCATGCCAATGGTCGGGCGTGGCGATATAAATAGCGTCGATGGCTTTATTTTCAAGAAGCTTGCGGCAATCTTTTTCTGTTTTTGGGGTTGATTGCTGACTGCTGGTTGCAAGCGTTTTTATTGCTTTTGCGAAAGTGCGGTCATCCACATCGCACAAAAAACCGACCTCGGTATTTTTCTGATCGGCAAATGTTTTAGCCATCCCGTTCCCTCTTCCGTTAATACCGATACAGGCCATAAGGATCCGGTCGTTAGCTCCCATAATATTCCGGTAGCTTTTGGCGCTGAAGTTGAATACTGACGGACCAAGACTGACGCCTGCCGCGCCTATCCCCATGCTTTTGATAAAGGTTCTTCTGCTGGACATGTTGCTCTATTTTAATATTAAAATTCTGAGATTTATAAGTATGAGCATTCGTTTAGTTACTGATGCAGCATCCCTTATAGCCTGCTAAAGGGTTCTGTCAATTATGGCACTCAACTAAAAGTATAAAAGAGGCAGTGAACTGCTTCGAATATCTGCGAAAACGTTTTAGCATAAAATGCTCCAACGTTGATCAAAAATTATCATCGCATAATTTGAAAGCGCACGGCCTCTTTCGCTCATAAAGCCGCGGTACGGGAACCTGTGCACCTCGACCCTAATATGCGGAACCAACAGCCTGTAATCCGATCCGGGATTTTTAATACGGGAAGATATGCGTTTTTATGCATTTTTATTATAACTTCCTGTCATGAAACAGCAATAATATGCATAAAGTATTTCCATTATATATCACTTGTTGTTCCGGCATAATCAAAAAACAGCTATCGGTAGTATGGTCTTTTTAAAATCCTTTTTTCTTTTTGTCTTGTTGTGCTGCGGCATTGCAATGAAGACACTTGCCGCCGGCGAATGGATCCGCATCAATCAATTAGGCTACACTCCCGGGGGGATCAAGGTTGCCGTGTGGGGCTCAAAGAATAATACGGCGCCTAAAACTTTTCAGTTGGTGAATGCACAAAATAACTCGGTGGTCTTTTCGGGGCCTGCCGGAGTTCCTTTCGGCGTCTATGGGCCGTTCTCCCAAACCCTGCGTTTAAATTTCTCCCCGTTCAGCCGGCCCGGCTCCTATTACCTCGTTTGCGGAGATGCCCGGTCGCCGGTTTTCAGGATTGGAGACGACGTATATGCCGGGATAGCAGACTTTGGCCTCCGTTACTTAAGACAGCAGCGCAGCGGGTTCAATCCCTTTCTAAAAGACAGTTGCCATACGCACGATGGGTATACGATGTATGGCCCGATGCCGGATACCACCCGTATTAATGTTTGGGGTGGCTGGCATGATGCTACCGATTACCTGCAATATGTAACTACTTCAGCAAACGCTACCTTTCACCTGCTGGCAGCTTACCGTGATTTTCCCGGAGTATTTCCCGATCATTACCAGGCAAACGGCCTTGAGGGGAGTAATGGAACAGCAGACGTGCTGGATGAAGCGCAGTGGGGGCTCGATTGGCTGCTGAAAATGCATCCCCGTGCAGACTGGATGTTTAACCAGTTGGCGGATGACCGCGACCACCATGGCTTCCGGCTGCCGGATAAAGACTCAGTGGACTATGGCGTGGGCCCGGGAGCAGGAAGACCTGTTTACTTTGCTACGGGGAAACCACAGGGCCTGGGGCAATATAAAAACCGTACTACAGGTGTTGCTTCTACCGCAGGTAAGTTCAGCAGCGCTTTTGCATTAGCCGCAATCATTTACAGGAATAACCCCTCATTAGCCTCCCTGTTCAGACAACGGTCCCTCTCTGCCTATGCAATGGGCCTTGCCAAACCCGGCGCCTGCCAAACAGCACCCAACCGGGAGCCTTATTTTTATGAGGAAGATAATTGGGTAGATGATATGGAACTGGCGGCAGCAGAACTGTACCGGCTCACCGGCGAAAAACAATACGCTACCCAGTCGATCCGGTATAGCAAAGACGAAAAAGTAACACCCTGGATGGGGCAGGACACGGCCCGGCATTATCAATGGTATCCCTTTCACAATTTCGGGCATTATGAGTTAGCCGCGGAAACGGCGGCTTCGGAAAAAGCGGTCCTGACTGGATACTATAAGGAAGGCATTGAGCGGGTATGGAATAAAGCCAGGAAAAATGCTTTTTACCGGGGCGTTCCTTTTATCTGGTGCTCCAATAATCTCAACACCTCTTTTGCCATTCAGTGCCTGCTGTATAAAAAAATGAGCAGAGATGGTCAGTTTGATGAGCTGGGCCAGGCTTGTTTCGACTGGTTGTTTGGCTGCAATCCCTGGGGCACCAGCATGGTATACGGGCTACCGGCGAATGGCGATACACCTGCAGACCCTCATTCCTCTTTTTCAAAACTGAAACACTATCCCCTTGATGGGGCAATGGTGGATGGGCCTGTGTACGGCAGCATTTTTAAAAACCTGAGGGGATTAAAATTGTCCCATGAAGATCCTTATGCGGCCTTCCAATCGGACTATGTCGTATACCATGATGATGATGGCGACTATAGCACGAATGAGCCCACTACCGACGGAACGGCCTCCCTGGTTTACCTGATGGCGGCAAAAGAATCGGAAGCGCAAGATTTTTTTGCTCCCACTTTTACCCTTTCCCACGGAGGAATTATAAGAGGCGACACCCATAAAAAAAATATTGCCCTGGTTTTTACCGGGGATGAATTTGGAGACGGCATTCTTTCGATCGCCCGCACCCTGCAGCAGGAAAAGATCCACGGCTCTTTTTTTCTTACCGGGAATTTTTACCGGAACCCGGCTTTTAAAACAGGCATACAGTTGCTGCAAAAGAACGGTAATTACCTGGGCTCGCACTCTGATAAACATCTTTTATATTGTGACTGGACCAACAGGGATAGCCTGTTAATTTCGCGTAAACAGTTTTTGAATGATTTAACGGCAGCGTACCGGGAATTAAAAAAATGGAATATTACCCCGCAGCAGGCCTCTTATTTTTTACCTGCCTATGAATGGTATAATGATTCCATTGCCGCCTGGACAAAGGACTTCGGTCTGCAGTTGGTGAATTTCACACCCGGCACGCGGAGTAATGCAGATTATACCTTTCCCAAAATGGGGGAAAAGTATGTGCCCGGCGATACGATCTATCAAAGCATTCTTCGTTATGAAAAAAAGGATCCTTCCGGTTTAAACGGGTTTATACTGCTGGTACACATCGGCACCGACCCGGACCGCACCGATAAATTTTACAACCGGCTGCCGCAGTTGATTGATACCCTCCGGAAAAACGGGTATCATTTCCTGCGGGTTGATGAATTGTTAAACCAGAAGTAAGGTGAGAGGTGAAAGGTGAGAAGTGAATAGTTGCGCACAAAAAACAGACGGGTAAAACGTCCTTCAAAAAAACAAACAGATGAAAAAAATAGTCCTTCTTATAGCAACGGGTGTTTTAACAACTGCTGCTTGCAGCCAGGTAAAACTGCCGGCAGCTTATCTTAAAGACAGTTTCCCCGTTCTGATTGCCCATTGTAAAGCCGTTCTGGACAAGGCCTATATGGTACAAAAGCTGGTAGCGACAACCGACACTTTACCTGGATGGGAAGGATATCCGGTAAAACTGTATCAATATGAAACCGGCAAAGACCTGTACACAGGGCAGCCAAAAACCGGCATGGTGTACCTGCTGAATCCTTCTCCTCAAAAACTGGCAATGTGGATCGCCACCGCCTGCTGGACCGTCAAAGGATCTGTCGATAGTAAATACACTGATTCTTTATTAAAATGGATCAACGGTCAGTCCAACGCGCAGTTCCCGGTAAAGGGAGTGGTGTATGAAGACCAGTATACCCGGAACTTCCAGGAACCCTATGTTTTCAAGGATGGCGTCACGGTATACGTAAAGGACAGTACTATGTTTCCCAGGGATAAGACCTGCACACTGGCGCAACTGGCCTTTTATCTGCGGATAACTAATGACGATTTAAAACCGCAAACGGGCCAATACGCCCGTATCGCAAGCACCCGCCGGGAAGATTATATTTCCAACGGGGGAACAGCAGATGTGGGCGATGCCGCCAACCGGAAAATAAAATGGCTGAGCGTGGTGCGCGATTTGTATAAAAAAGCCTGGAACTCCGATGAAAACGAGCTCATTATCTTATGGGCGAAAGACCATCTATAAGATCGTCATATTCTTTTTATAGGCTACTAATTTTTTATCGGAAGGTTTCAGTTCTGTTATCAGGTAATCGATCTGCTGCGGGCTGCATATTTTCATATTGAACGCGGAGTTTAGTTTTTCTGAAATGGTGATCACCGCCAGTTTATGGCAACACGCGATCATTGCTTTTTTTACCTGCGCTACATTCCATTCCCTTTCGGTAAGACCCGTTCTGGCATTCAAAGCATTTACGCCAAAAATGCACAGGTCTGCTTTTATCTGGCTTAGTTCATAAACGGGTTTTTCCCCCAGGGTTATCTGGGAAGACATATCCATCTGGCCGCCAATTAAGATCACCTTCAGTAAAGGATACCTTGCCAGATGCAGCGCCATCAAAGGGCTTACGGTAAAAAAAGTGGCTTCCAGTTTTTCCGGCAGCATGCGTACCAGCTCCAGCATGGTAGTGCCTGCTTCTATCAAAACCGTCATGCCCGGTTTTATTAATTCAATCGTTTTCTTTGCAATGCTCTTTTTCTCCTCCTGTGCATATACCTTGGTTTGCTGTACGGGATAATGATAGGATTTGGAAAGGGCGCCGCCATGTACTTTTATAATATCTCCTGCATCTGCAAGCTCTGCAAGATCCCTGCGGATGGTATCTTCGGAAACAGTCAATTCTTCGCTGAGCGAGGAGGACAGTACTTTATTATGCAGGTTGATCTGTCTTAAAATATAAGCCTGGCGTTCATTTTTAAACATACCACCGCTGGGTTGCTCCCTGTTTGTCATTTAAAAAGCTTTTATTTCGATTGTTTGCTGCCAAAGCTAATTAATTCCCGCCATCAGTAAATACACCGTAAGCCCCAAAATTTTCGTTTCTTTTTGTTTGCGTTTTTGTGCGAAATTTATATATTAGACAAATAAAATCGGCTTAAAACAGCATATCATAAAAAAACTCCTTTATGGCAGTAATCGGACTGGATTTAGGCGGCACCAAATTAGCGGTTGCCTTGTTTGCTGAAGACGGCACCCTTCTTTATCAAGAGCGCGTGCCTTTAACACAATTACAGGGAGCGGCGGTTGGGTCACTGATCATTGACCAGATCGCCGCTATAAAAAGTAAATTCCCGGGGGAAGTCATTTCAGGCGCTGGCATTTGCATACCGGGTATTTATTATGCAAAAACGGGAACCGTATGGTGTCCGAATATCAAGGGTTGGGAGCAGTACCCGCTTGGGGAGCAGCTTTCGGCGGCCTGCGGTTCGCTGCCGGTGGTTATTGATAGTGACCGTGCCTGTTATATTTTAGGAGAGGCCTGGAAGGGAGCAGCACAAAAATGTACCAATGCTATTTATTTATCAGTAGGCACCGGTATCGGCGCCGGTATTCTATCCGGTGGTGCCCTTATAAGAGGGCAGCATGATATTGCCGGAGCCATTGGTTGGATGGCATTAGCCCCGCCGTTCCGCGCTCCTTTTAAGCAATATGGATGTTTTGAATATTCCGCCTCGGGGGAAGGCATTATCCGGTATGCCCGGGAGCTTTTAACAACAGGAGCGTATACCGGGTCGTTAAAACATATAGATACAGACGGTTTAACAACGCGGCACATTTTTGAGGCTTTTGAACAGGGTGATGCGCTGGCAGCAGACGTGATCCGTCACTGTATTCAGTTCTGGGGAATGGCAACGGCCAACCTGGTAAGTCTTTTTGACCCCGAACGGATCATTTTCGGCGGCGGCGTTTTCGGACCGGCGCAAAAGCTGATCCCTGAGATCCGGGAGGAGGCCGCAAAATGGGCGCAGCCGGTGAGCCTGCCGTCCGTTGCATTTGTACCGGGTACATTGGGGCAGGATGCAGGGTTATACGGCGCCGCATCCCTGGTATTACAAAAGAAGTCAGAGACGCTAAAACAAATCCATGATCAATAAAAAGCTTCTTTTCAGTGCTGCCTGTGCCGGTATGCTTTTCTTTGGCGTTTGCCTGATAACACTTGGTGCCGTTGTGCCGGATCTAAAGGATACTTATGGGATCAGCGACCTGGAGGCCGGTACGCTGTTTTCCATTTTACCCTTCGGCGTGCTGACCGGCTCGTTCATTTTTGGTCCGGTTTGTGACCGGTTCGGTTATAAATTCTTATTAAGTATTTCCTGCGTTTGCATGGCCATCGGGCTGGAGGGGATTGCATTCGCCCCCACAGTACTGGTATTAAACAGTTGCGTGTTCCTCTTCGGCGCAGGCGGCGGGGCGATCAATGGCGCCACCAACGCCCTGGTAGCAGACATCAGCCATACCAATAAAGGCGCCAATCTCAGCCTGCTGGGCGTTTTCTTTGGTATCGGGGCGCTGGGTATGCCTTTTATCCTGGGGCTTTTACAACACCATTTCCGGTACACGGTTATTTGTGCCGCTACCGGGATTGCCTGTGTTGTATTAGGGGCGCTCTATGCGATCCTTTCTTTTCCTGAGTCAAAGCAACAGGAAAAGAAGACCGGTATAAAAAACAAATACCTCTTAAAAGAATCTTTTTTATGGCTGATAGCTTTCTTCCTGTTTTTCCAAAGCAGTTTTGAAGCTATCATCAATAACTGGACCACCACGTATCTCTCCTCACGGATCCAACTGGAGAAAGAAACGGCTCTTTTTGGATTATCGCTTTTTGTAACAGGTATGGCCGTAATGCGCCTGCTGCTGGGCAGCATTTTCAGAACGGCAAAGAAAGTACGCCTGTTCCCCTTGCTGTTTGGGCTTATCGCTTTAGGCATCCTATGCTTTACTGCCGGTAATAATTTTCCATCAGTTGCAACCGGATTAGTCCTTATGGGCGCCGGTCTGGCCGGCGGTTTCCCGTTTATGCTGGGTTATCTGGGAAGCCGTTACCCGTCCGCCTCCGGTACCGTATTCAGTATTGCATTAACCGTTGCGCTTACGGGTAATATTCTTATTAATTACAGCACCGGCATTATAGTACAGTATTATGGTGTACGCCATGTGGCGACAATAGCCGGCACAGAGCTCGTTTTTATGATCCTTCTTTATCTTTTTATAATAAAAAAACTAAAACCTTAAATTATGTTAGCAACACAATGGTTGAATAACGTACGGTCGATTATGACATCAATTGAAGAAACCCAAATGGAAAACATAAGAAAAGCAGCCGCCGTAATGGCCGACTCTATAGGTTCTGGCAGATGGGTGCATACGTTTGGCTGCGGACATGCCACCCTGCCCATTGAAGAAATGTATCCGCGCATTGGCGGTTTCGTTGGTTTCCACCCCATGGTGGAGCTACCCCTAACCTTCTTTACCAATATCACAGGTCAGATGGGTGTACATCAGTTTATCTTTTTAGAACGCGTGGAAGGATATGGAGTAGAAATTATGAAAGGCTATAATTTTGACCAGCGCGATACCATGTGGCTGTTTTCCCACTCGGGTATTAATAATGTAAACATTGATATTGCACTGGAGTCAAAAAAACGCGGGATGAAGGTAGTGGTATTCGGTTCCGCAGCAGAAGCAAAAGGAAAACAAACCCGGCATTCCAGCAAAAAAACAATTTTTGAAATTGCCGATATTGTAGTGGACACCTGCGCACCAATTGAAGACGCTTCTGTACCTGTAAAAAATCACATCGACAAAATAGGGCCCGTATCCACCATGGCCTTTGTAACCTGTGTGTGGATGACCGTTACTACTGTTGCTGAAATACTTGCCGACAGGGGCGTACCCCTATTCATCCACCCTTCGCATAATGCCCCCGGCGCCGGAGACTCCAAGGTACGGCTGGATGCGGCTTTGGACGAGTATAAGAGAAGGATCAACGGGGTTTAAGCTATTTGGGCTCATACTCCTGATTGATTCCAGGCAGTGCGCAAAAAACGGATCCAGTTACCGTGCATTATTTTTTTGATATCCACTTCACTATAACCGCGTTTCTTAAAAAGAGCCGGTAGTTTTTGCAGGTCAGCGATCGTTTCCAGGTCATAAGGACATTGCTCCCTCCCGAAAGCGCCGTCCAGGTCGGAGCCGATGCCGATGTGGTCCGCGTTACCAGCGATCTGGCAGATATGATCTAAATGATCGATCATTACTTCCAGGTTGCAATGCATTTGCCGGGGGGTTGATGTGCCCCTGATCCAGCCCGGAACCATCATCCAGGCATCCAGCGCGCCCCCGATTACAGCGCCCCGGTTAATTAATTCTTTCAATTGCTCATCGCTATACTGGCGGTTATGGTTTACCAGCGCCCGCACGTTATTATGACTGGCCCATACGGGGCCGTTAAAATGATCCAGCGCTTCCCAGAAACTATCGTCACATAAATGAGTAGCATCCAGAATAATATTCAGGCGTTCCATTTCTTTCAAAAGAGCATGGCCTTTTTCGCCCATAAAACCCGTGGCGTCGGTGCCCTGTGCATAAATACCCGTACCGTAATGTGCGGGACCAATGGCACGTAGCCCATTCTGGTAAGCTTTTTCAAGATGTTTTAAAGAAACAATAGAATCGGCGCCTTCGAGGCTTAAAATATACCCGATCGGTTTTTTTATGTCGTCGTTATTTTTCCAGAGGTCCAGGTGTTGCTCCAATGCGGGCAGGTTTGTTATCTGAACCATCTCGCCTTCTTCTTCCATCGTTTTATACCAGGCCAACTGCCCCTGTGTTTGGGCCCAGGCCTGTTGTTGCGAATGCCATCCCGGCAAGGGATTACCCGGCGCCACATAGCGCGCGATCTGTGTAGCTACTACCAGGCCGATGTTGCCCCGGCGTAATTCCGGGAGCGAAACGGTTGCCTTTGCCCGGTCCGGTTTGTCATGGAGCCCCTGCTCGCGTTTATTGAGCTCCGCAACGGGTTGCCGCAGATCGCGGTTCCATTCAAGGGCATTCATGCTCAGGTCCAGGTGTGCATCGATGGTAAACATTATAATGTTATTTTTCTGTCGCGGGCGATGGTTTTCCATTCCTTACCCACGATCCCGTTTTCTACCAATAGGACTTTTTCATACAACGCAACAGTCGGGCAAACATGCACCGGCATGCCGTAAAAGACGTCGCCGATCCTGAAGGGATGCCCTTCGCCTGCGTTTAGTTTTAAGTGCTCTTCGCTTTGGCCTTCCACAACAATATCCGGGGCATTGATAAAGTACACCCGGTTACCTAAAGTGTTCTCGGCTGCAATGGATTTGTGGCCAAGATCAGTACAAACGGTTGTTGGATCCGGCAAGGAGATCACCCTGGAAACAACCAGGGCGGCCGGCAGAAAATGTTGTTCCCTGCAGGTGGCGCTATAACCATAATCCCAATATACAAAAGTGCCGGGGCTGCATTCCACTTTTTTTCTTTTGGCATGAATAGGAAAGGTAGGCGACCCGCCGATAATAAGCACGGGTTCGGTCATGCCCAGATCCATGAGCTTTTTCTTTACCGCCTCAACTGCTGCAAAAGCAGTATCGCTTTGTTTTTTTCTTACTTCAAAAGAAGCATCATGAATATGTCCGTCGTAAGCGTGCAATCCTCTTATTGTAAGATGCTGCAGCGGAGCAATACGGGCGTAAAGCGCTGTTGCTTTCTCCGGTAAAATACCGGTCCGGTTCATGCCCACATTTACATCTATATATACCGGAATGCTGATCCCTGCTGCATTTGCGGCCTGATCGAGTTCTACAACAATGGCCTCACTATCTACCAAACAGGAGAAATCCGTTTGCGGGTAGGTCATTATCAGTTCAATAAAACGCTTTATTTTAGGCCCCACCGGTTGATAGGCCAGTAATACATCCGGAGCCTGCACCATCCCCAGCATTTCGGCTTCGGCAATAGTGGCACATTTAAATTTTGTAACGCCGGCATTCAGCAATAGCTGTGTAACCTCTTTGCTCTTATGCGTTTTAACATGGGGCCGTAAACGATCAACAGAGCCCGCCATCGTTATGGCTAACGCAATATTTTGTTTTACCCGGTCCGGATAAACCACCAATGCCGGGGTGTCCAGGTCTTCTATATTTTTGATGCGATACCAATCATTCATATTCCTGCCGAGGTTTGATAATGTAGCTAAATGTGTTTCGAATAAAGCGGGAGCTATTTTCACCAGAGGCAGACCTCTCCCCCTGGTCGAGGTGACGGCGCATTGTCAGATAACTCAGTGCGCGATTGGGATGGCACTAATCCTGCAGCTCAAACATCGCCTCAATTTCTACCGGTATATTATCGGGCAATGAGCCAAAGCCCACAGCGCTTCGAACGCCGACACCATTTTCTTTGCCCCATACTTCAGCAAATAATTCACTGCAGCCGTTAATCACATAAGGATGTTTTTCAAACTCGGGTACACAGTTCACCATGCCCAGTACTTTTACCACGCGTTTTATTTTATCTAAACTGCCCAGGTGGGCTTTAAGAGTAGCCAGGATGGCAAGTCCTACCTGGCGTGCCGCCAGTTTTCCCTGTTCGATATCGATGTCCCTGCCAATGCGACCCCTGATCAGTGCCCCGTCGTCCTGTACGGTTCCATGCCCCGATACATATAAAAAATTGCCCACTACCAAACAGGGTTTATAAACCCCAACGGGGGCCGGCGCCGGCGGAAGACTTAACCCGGTGGCGGCAAAATTTTGTTCAGCATTTAATTCCATAATTAATGAATAAAAATATTTAAAATAAAAACTCCGATTAATCCTGTTACCGATACAATGATCTCCATGATCGACCAGGAGCGCAGGGTATCTTTGATGCTCACATTAAAATACTCCTTAAACATCCAGAATCCGCCGTCGTTTACATGCGAAAACATTAAACTGCCGGCCCCGATGGATAATACCATAAGATTCGGATCTGTATGAGTTTGCGCTATAAGGGGCGCTATAATACCCGCCGCAGTAAAACCCGCCACCGTAGCGGATCCTACGGCCGCCCGGATAATAGCTGCCGACAGCCATCCCAAAAATAAGGGAGACAGATGGGTTTCCTGTAATAACGTTGCAATATGATTGCTCACACCACTGTCGGTCAATACCTGTTTCAACCCGCCGGCGCCGCCGATGATCAGTAATATCATCGCTACTTCTTTTACCGCCTCCGCGTAAATATTCATCACTGCCGGCAACCGTTTGCCTCTTTTTATTCCTAATATCCAGGTACCTGCCGTTAAAGCAATCAGCATTACAATCGATGGCTGCGATAAAAAGGAGAGCAATGGCGCGTGTTTATCTCCTGTTACAAACGGCAATACCGCCATCAGCGCAAATAATCCCACCGGCAATAATGCCACAAAAAAACTGCTGAAAGGGCTTGGAAGATTTTCACGGGCCATTGGCTGCGGGCGAAAAGCTTCCAACGGGGCAGAGGGTATTTTTAACAAAAACCTTGAAAATACAGGACCAGCCAGTACAATTGCCGGGATCGCTACTACAATTCCGTACAGTAATGTTTTCCCCAGGTCGGCATGAAACTGCGACACTAATGCCGCGGGGGAAGGATGTGGAGGCAGAAACCCGTGCGCCACAGAAAGTGCCGCCAGCATGGAGATTCCCGTGGCCACTGCCGGCAGTTTGTATTGATACACCATGGAAAAAATTAAGGGTACCAACAATACAAATCCTGTGTTATAGAACAAGGGGATGCCTACTATAAACCCCACCGCCGCTACGCCCCAATGTACTTTTTTAATGCCTGTTTTATTTACGATAGAAGTGGCCACCTGCTGGGCCGCCCCGGTATCGGCAATTAGTTTTCCGAGCATCGCTCCGGCAATAATAATGACGACATTGCCACCCAAAATATCTCCGATCCCTTTTTCTACCGACTGCGTTATTTTATCCAGCGGGATTCCCAAAAAAATGCCGGCAACTACTGATACAAAAAGAAAAGAAAGAAAGGCGTTTATTTTAAAAACACCTATCAGCAATACCAGCAAAACAATTGCCCCAAGAACAATGAGTATATCCATTTACAAGCGTTATGAAAGATTCATTGCCTAAGTTAAGGCAAAATATAGTGCGGACCTGTGGTTGAGCCGTTTTAAATGGAGTAACATTATTCAGTATACCGCTACAGCGCCGCAAAATCAGAGAACTTTTCAGTGCTTCAGTGGCAAAAGAAAAGTGTTATGTTTATCCGTAGCATAGATAAACATTCGTTTGCACAAGTTTTGCTAACTTTAATAGAAGAAATCGATCACGCCATAAAGCAGCACACCTGATCATTACCTTACTATGAAAAAAAAATTGCTGAACATCCTGTTTGCCTGCCTCTTTGTCCTGTTCGCCTATGCACAGGAGCAGCCGCCTGTCATCTTGAATATCGGCAACTCCGCTCCGGCGTTAAAAGTAAACACCTGGTTAAAAGGCCAGCCGGTGAAGCAATTTGAAAAAGGGAAAGTATATGTACTGGAATTTTGGGCCACCTGGTGCGCGCCCTGCAAAGCTGCGATGCCGCACTTGTCTGCCCTCGCTGAAAAATACCGTTCACAAACACAGTTTATTGGAATTGATGTTTATGAAAAGAAACAAACTCCTCTAAAAGAAATACAGGCATTTGTAGATAGTATGGGACAGCAAATGGACTACGCTGTTGCAACGGAAGATACGGCTGCAACGGTTGCCGACTGGATCGGGGCCACGGGAGAAAAGAATGAAGGCATCCCAATAACTTTTGTTGTAAACCAGGAAGGGCGATTGGCCTGGATTGGTCATCCTGATGGTCTTGCCGCGCCTTTGGAAAAAATTGTAAACAACAGGTGGGACATCGGCCTGGCGCTTGCTGCGCGTAACAGGGAGAAATATCTAACAATGCTGGAAGATTCATTGCGATGGGATCTTAACAAATACGTTTATAACTATAATTATCCCGATCGTCCTGGTCGCCCAGACTCTTTGTTATTAATGATCGATACAATTTTGAAAAAAGAACCTGGGTTAAAATATTCCGTGTTAATTGTTAATCACACTTTTAACAGCTTGCTTCAAACTAGTCCCGTTAAAGCGTATCAATACGGCCGGCAGCTTTTAAATAATACCGATCCGGTAAAGACTCCTCCGTACGACGTACTAGTGATGGATTTCGATTGGTACTCCCACCGGCTCAACCTGTCTCCGGAGTTGTATCATTTAGGCGCCGAGCTTTACCAGGCCGCTATCAATGGCATCGTCTATCCCGAAATCGTGTCTATGTACTGGTATTATCACAAAATGGCCACCTGGTACTGGTGGGGGCATGATCCCGCAAAAGCAGTTGATAGCGAACAAAAAGCCATCGACTGGTTAAAGAAAGAAAAAGGCATTTCTCCCAGGATCCCTGCTACCTATGCCCTCCGGTTAAAACAATACCAGGAACACGCTCCGGATAAATGGAAACCGGATCCGGCGGGCAATTAAATACGGAGCGCTTATGCCATCACCGTTGCATCCACATCAATTTCCGGTCTGTTCATACTTTCCCTTGCGGGATGAACTTTTTCTTTTTTTCTGCCATAAGTAAAATAAAGAGGAAGGGCGGTAAATAATAAAGCGCCAACAATATTTCCCAATGTTACCGGTACCTGATTGTATATCCACCATTCGCCAACACTTACTTTAGCGCCCAGCAGCATTCCTTCGGGAATGACAAACATATTCACTACTGCGTGCTCAAAGCCCTGGGCAAAAAACATAAATATCGGGATCCAGGCGGCCACTATTTTCCCCATAAGGGAAGAAGAGGTCATCGGCAACACAACGGCCATTGTCACCATCCAGTTACATAATATACCTTTTATAAATGCGGTAGCTATTCCCATTCCGCCCGACTGGCCATATCCTGTGGTTTTAGACTCGGCTATTTTTGTAATTGCGGGTAGCAAAGGGGATGTATGCGCATTGCCAAAATTGGTAACCGATATCCAGAATAAAAGAGCATATAAAAGCGCCCCTGATAAATTAGCAACGTACACTATTGCCAGGTTACGCAACATAACAGGCATCGGCAGACTTTTATGAAACCAGGCCATGGGCAACACAGCAAAACTCCCGGTTACCAGCTCCAGTCCCAGCAGTATTACCACAACAAAACAAATGGGAAATAACATGGCGCCTACAACCGGGACATTCGTTTGCACGCTGCCTGTTATGGCCAACGTAGTGCCAATGCCCAGCAACATACCGGACAATATTCCCCTGATCAACAGGTCGGCGGTTCCCAGTTTTCCCTTGTCAATGCCGGATTGGATCAGGAGCGCGGCTACTTCAGCAGGTTTTTTATAATCCATATTAATCATTTTTAGTTTGATGAGTTATTTTGTATACCTCGCGCCAGGTCGATGATAAAAGGACGTGGAGACGCCAAACTGTTTTAAAATTTATACCCGATGCCGGCGCCCACATTCCATTTTCCATTTGCGGCGGCAGTCTTTGCATTATAGTATAAAGGCATCTGTAATACCAGGTGCTTGTAGGAAGCGCTGAGCCCAAAACCTAATGAAGGAGTAAGGGTTGTATTTTCAGTAGCGTTATTCGCCACCTTGTCCTCTTTAATACGCAGGGAAGGCAGCATACCCAGGCTGATGCAAAACGGCTTATGGGCCCATTTGACGGCAGGCCCTCCAAAGTTGACAAAAGCCCCGTGGTCTGCATACCCGGCTACGGCCATTCCATCCCATAAAGAAGCAGCAGTTTGTGCCTGCGCGGACATTCCTTTTGAAAATACCAGCACTGTAATGATTGCAAAAAGTTTATATTTTTTCTTGTTCATGTGTTATAGTTGAGGACGATAAAACAGGAGTGGCATTGATGAAGACCGCACCGTTCTGTATTTTAACAGGATAGATTTTAATAGCGGCGCAGGCGTCATCATTCATGCAATGGCCGTCAATTAATGAAAAGGTTTTCTTATGAAAGGGGCAGGCTATTTTGGGTTGGCCCTGGCCGGAGCCCAACATACCCCTGCTGAGCGCCATTTGCTGGCGGTGCGGACAAAGATTCTGCGTGGCATACCATTCATCGCGATGCGTAAAATAATAAAGGGCTATTTGTTCAGTTCCATGTTGAATGCATACTCCGCCGTTATGGGGCATATCGGTTACATTACAGGCGTAGATCCAGCTATTTTCTGTCATACTATTTAAACTATTTAAGGGTGATTACCATGCGGCGGCTTTTTTCTGTTCGCGCAGCGTTTCAAAACTGATGGTAGGATCTTTTGTCTCCGGTGCATTGATAAAATGTGTGAAGCGTTTTCTTAACTCGGGCGTTTCAACTGCTTGCTTCCATTCGCATTCATAGTGGTCTACCAGGAACTGCATTTCCGTTTCCAATTCAGCGGCAATGCCCAGGCTGTCGTGCAGCACTACATTGCGCAGGTAGTCGATGCCGCCCTCCATCTTGTTCAGCCAGGTAGCGGTACGGGTAAGCGGGTCCGCGGTTTTTATATAGAACATTAAAAAACGGTCGATATATTTAATGCAGGTAGCTGAATCTACATCGGAGGCCAGCAATAACGCGTGCTGCGGCTTGGAACCGCCGTTGCCACATACAAAAAGGTTCCAGCCTTTTTCGGTGGCAATGATCCCAAAATCTTTCGACTGGGCTTCTGCGCATTCACGGATACAGCCGGACACGGCGGATTTGATCTTATGCGGGGCTCTTAACCCTTTGTATCGATTTTCAATTTCGATGGCGAAACTTACACTATCGTGCAACCCAAAGCGGCACCAGGTGGAGCCCACACAGCTCTTTACCGTGCGCAACGCCTTCCCGTAAGCATGACCGCTTTCAAAACCGGCGGCGATCAGCTCCTCCCAGATTGCGGGCAGATCGTTGAGGTGCGCGCCAAAGAGGTCGATGCGCTGTCCGCCCGTGATCTTGGTGTACAGGTTGTATTTTTTGGCCACCTGGCCGATCGCGATCAGTTTATCCGGGGTGATCTCTCCACCCGGTACGCGGGGCACTACCGAATAGGTGCCGCCTTTCTGGATATTGGCCAAAAAGCGATCATTGGTATCCTGTGAAGTAGCATTCTCCTTTTTTATGATGAGGTCATTCCACAAGCTGGCCAGGATGGAACTTACGGCCGGGCGGCAGACTTCGCAGCCATCGCCGCTGCCAAGGGTATCCAGCACTTCGTCGAAACTATGCAGGTTCTTTAGTTTTGCAAGATCATAAAGTTCCTGGCGGGAATAATTAAAGTGCTCGCAAATAACATTACGAACAATTTTACCTTGTTTTTTTAATGTTGCTGTAATAATATCTTTCACCATCGGTGTACAACCACCACATCCGCTGCCGGCACCGGTGCATTTTTTCACTGCATCAAAAGATTCGTTCCCCTCGTTGACTGCCTCTGAAATAGCCAGTTTAGTTACTCCCTCACAACTGCAGATCAAGGCGGCATCGGGCAACTCAAAATTGCTTTCGGTTCCGCTGTCTTTGCCAGGCTTTACAATAAGATCTACCGGTGAAGGGGGGATGGCCAGTTTGTTTACGCAGATCTGTTGTAGCTGGTTATAGGCTTCGGCATCACCTACCAGTACGCCGCCCAGCAGGGTTTTGCCGTCATTGGAAACATTGATGCGTTTATAAACGCTGTTGTGATTATCATGGTAAATGATGGAGCGGGCGTCTTCATCTGCAATAAAAGGATCACCAAAACTGGCCACATCAATACCGATCAGCTTGAGCTTGGTGCTCATGTCAAACCCGGTAAAGGTTTTTGCGCCGCCGGTCAGTTTGTTTACTACTACTTCGGCCATATCATAGCCGGGCGCTACCAATCCGTAGACCATTCCTTCGTAAACGGCACACTCGCCAATAGCGTAAACCGATGGATCATTGGTTTGCATGTGCTCATTAACAATGACGCCGCCCCGGTGGCCCGTATGCAACCCGCATTTTTTTGCCAGCTCATCGCGGGGCTTAATACCCGCAGAGATCACCAGCATATCGGTACTTAAGAGGGTGCCATCCGCAAACATTAACCCGGTGATCGTTTCATTACCCAGTATTACGGCTGTATTTTTAGTAGTGTGGGTGGTAATGCCCAGGGCTTTTAATTTCTGTGAAAGGATATAAGAGCCGCCCTCATCGATCTGCCGCGGCATCAGGCGGGGCGCAAACTCTACCACATGGGTGTCTTTAATGCCCAGGTCCAGACAGGCTTTAGCGGCTTCCAGTCCCAGGAGGCCGCCACCGATCACGACTGCAGATTTAGCCACTTTAGCATGCCGCCAGATCAGGTTCAGGTCTTCAATAGTACGGTATACAAACACCCCCTGCTTATCCACCCCGGAAATGGAGGGTACAAATGCAGCCGACCCCGTGGCCAGCACCAGCCAGTCGTAAGAAAGCCGTCTGCCTTCAAAAGAGGTGATCGTTTTGTTGCTGCGGTCAATGTCTGTAACGGGATCGCCCAGGTGCAGGGTAATGCCATTTTCGGGATACCAGCTCATAGGCTTCATACAAAGATCCTGTACCGTTTTGCCTGCAAAATATTCGCTAAGATGCACCCGGTCATAAGCCGGCAGGGTTTCCTCTCCGAATACCGTGAGTTCCAGTTGTTCCGGCTTTTTAGCGATTAATTTCTCGCAAAATTTTTGGCCCACCATGCCATTTCCAATAACAATCACCTTCATAAAATATAATTTTTAGTTATTGATCAGGCAAGAATATTTATATTAAAATATAATAAATATGATATTTACACTGTATAAAACGAAATAAAATAGATTATTATTATTTAATTATCATAAAAATAAGAGTTAAATTCAAAATAAAGCATAATTTTGATTGTAAAATATAATATATTTATTATAATAATATATAAATTATGTCAAAACTGATCCTGGTAGGAGCTGGACCTGGCGATCCGGAGCTGATCACTTTAAAAGCGATTAAGGCCCTGGCGTCGGCTGATGTGGTGCTTTATGATGCGTTGGCAAATGATGCCCTGCTGCTTTATGCAAAAAAAGCGGCAGTGATGGAGTTTGTAGGCAAGCGCTTTGGCTGTCATGCCCTGAGCCAGTCGGAGATCAATGACCTGATCATCGGGATGGGCAGGCAATACGACACAATTGTGCGTTTAAAAGGTGGTGATCCCTTCGTGTTCGGGAGAGCCCAGGAAGAAATAGAAGCGGCAACCGCGGCCGCTATGGAAGTTACCATAGTACCCGGTATTTCCAGCGCGCTGGCGGTGCCTGCTTCACAAATGATCCCGGTTACCTGCAGGGGCGTAAATGAAAGTTTTTGGGTGGTTACCGGCACTACCTTATCCGGCGAATTGTCGAAGGATGTGGAGCTGGCGGCCCAATCATCCGCTACCGTAGTATTATTAATGGCGATGAGCAAACTGGAGCAGATCGCTGATCTGTTTATGCGCTACGGAAAGGCGGAAACCCCGGTGGCGATTATCCAAAACGGAACGCTTCCCAACGCGGCAAGGGTAACCGGCAGCATAAAAGATATTGCTTACCGGGCACAACATGCAGGACTGGCCAATCCGGCCATTATTATCATTGGGGAAGTGGTGCGGCTGAACCGGGAGGTTGCAGAGAGAAAGATCATTGAACAGGTGGAGCAGCTTTTCATTGACGGAAAATAGCTCTATTTTTGGGGTGATGCAGGATCTGGTGACTTGTAGCGTATACCCCATAAATACAAAAAATGAAAAAACTGATTATTGTTTCCTTTTGTTTGATCATTGGTGTTTTGGCCGTTGCACAACCGGTTATTAAGGGAACCTTCGCGATCAAAAATGTGCATACCGGGATGGTGCTGCGTATAAAAGATGCCAATGCGAAAGACGGAACTCCGATCGTGGCCTATTCTCCCGTTAACTGGAAATGCGTTACCTGGGATTTTAAACATATCGAAGGAAATACCTACCAATTAAAAAACCTTTTCAGCGGAAAAACATTACAATCTGCCGATCCGGAGGTCAAAGAGGGCGCTGCATTACAGGAGCAGCCGTTAAGCGACAATGCCCTGCAACGCTATGAGTTTATTCCAGCGGATAAAAATAGTTATCTCATAAAGCTGAAGGGAAAGGAATTGTATTTAACACCGGCAGATAAAGACGGAACCGTCAATTCGAAGATTATTTTTGCAAAAAAGGACGGCAGTAAATTGCAATACTGGACCATTCAAGAGCAGCATCCTACGATGTAGCGGATTATTTGTCATTACGGTACCGTGCGATTTTCTGGTCAGATCACTGATCATGCCGGCCACCTTTGGCCACTTTAAACAGGTGCAATACCTGGGGGAAAAGGGCATCCATTGTTTCGGCGGCACCTTTGGTAGAGCCGGGAAGCGTAAGCACCAATGTATGGTTGATAAATCCCGCCACTCCCCGTGAAAGCATGGCATAAGGCGTGCGCTGCTGTCCATAGCCCCGCGCAGCTTCCATAATACCCGGGATCGTCCGGGTTAACAACGGCGATATAGCCTCCGGTGTTATATCCCTCGGCGAAAGTCCGGTGCCACCGGTAAATAAAAGCAACTGAATGCCTTTTTTCGCATAGTCCTTTGCGCATTGTTGTATACGATCAAAATCATCCGGGATGACCTCATAATCAACAGGTCCCACCTCCAATTGCTTTAACTTCTCTACGATTACCTTTCCGCTGCTGTCTTCTTTTTTACCGGCAAAAACAGAATCAGAGCAAACGATCACCGCGGTATAGATCATTCCTGAAGGAGCGTCATTAAAATCGGTTTTGCCCCCCTTTTTTGTTTCCAGCTTAATAGACCCTATAGTAATCGCTTTATCGATGGGCTTAAGCATGTCATACATTGTCAGTGCTGTAATAGAAGCCCCATGCATCGCTTCTACCTCCACGCCGGTTTTATAAATAGTATGCACTTCTACCTGTATGTGAATATTAAGTCCATCGATATTATAATGGATCGACGCAAATTCTATCGGCAATGGATGACAGTCGGGAATAACATCACTGGTCTTTTTTACAGCCAACAACCCCGCTGCACGGGAAAACTCAAACACATCACCCTTAGGGACGGTCCTGTTCCCGATGGCCTGGATCGTTTCAAGGCGGGAGACAGTAAGCGTTGCAACGGCAACCGCCTTTCTGAGCGTATTGGATTTATGCGTGATATTTACCATTTACTTATTGATTTTGTTTCCATTGATGCGTGTCGTCGTCAAACAGCTCTTTCCCCCAAATGGGCAACTCTTTTTTTATACGCTCCACCGCTTCGCCACAGGCTGCAATAGCCGCTGCGCGGTGTTTTGAGGAGGTAAATACAAATAAACAAATTTCCCCTGCAGCCACATAACCCAGGCTGTGATGAACATGCATGCAGGTAAGCTCGTATTTTTTAAAAAGAGCTTCCCTGATCTCGTGCAGGGTCGTTAATGCCAGCTCTTCATATGCGGTGTATTCAATAGCAGTTACGACTTTCTGATCGATCACATCACTCCTTACCTGCCCCAGGAAAATACTATGGGCACCAATAGTTATTTTGGTGCTGTGCTTTTGAATACTTTCAGCAATGAATGCTGCGGCAATGGCTCCTGGGGTAAAAATATTTTTGATCGTATGGGTGCTCATGTGTTCTTTATTTTCTGTTGATCCAGCCAGGCGAGAATACCGCCTTTGAGACTACGGATCCGGTATGTTGCATTAAATTTTTTTGTTAACTGATGAACCGCCCGCATGCTGCGCTGGCCCGACTGGCAAAATACGACAACTTCTTTTTCACTAAGAGCCAATAAGCCTTCAATACCCGACATAGGCACCGACTGAGGTTGAAATGCCGTGAGCAGGGGGGGCTCACCGGGTTCCCGTACATCAATCACCAGTATTTTTCCCGCTGCCAACAATTCGTCAAATTCGGCAGGCGTTACTTCCTGTGAAGCAGGGCAGGCGGGTGCATAATGCTTTTGCAGAAAAGCGGCTTCATCCGCCGGTATCAGCTCCCTGGTTTCCGGCTGCGGCTCCATTTCCATTTCATGAAACTGCTGGCAGAGGAAACTATAATTCAATATACGGTTCACCAGTAAAACACCGATGCCCGTTATCCATTTTATCGCTTCAGCCGCCATCATACTCCCGATGATTGCAGGGAGCACCCCCAACACGCCCGCTTCATTGCAATTAGGCACCAAAAATGGCGCTGGCGGTTCGGGAAACAGGTCCCGGTAATTAGCGCTGCGTTTGCCTCCGGAACTAAGAACATTCCAGACAGCCACCTGCCCCTCGTACTGTGATACCGCTCCGTAGATAAGTGGTTTGTCTAACAAAACACAGGCATCATTCACCAGGTATCTGGTTTCAAAATTATCAGACCCGTCAATAATTATATCGTATTCGTGAAGTATGCAAAGGGCATTTGCGGATGTCAACCTTTCATTGTAGACTGTGATCCGGACCATCGGATTTAACTTTTTCAGATGGTCCGCGGCGCAAATCACTTTGGGTTTTCCGATATCGTCAGCATTATAAAGTACCTGGCGGTGCAAATTGGAAAGCGCAACTACATCATCATCAATAATACCAATGCATCCAACCCCTGCCGCTGCCAGGTATTGCAGTACCGGACATCCAAGACCACCGGCGCCGATGACCAATGCACGGGCATCAAGCAACCGCTGCTGTGCCGCCTCGCCAAAGTCTTTTAAGATCAATTGGCGCTGATACCGTTCATATACCTCTTTTTCAAACATAGTTTATCCTCCCGAGTAGGGTGGCAGCAATGCCACCGTGCACCCATCGTGCAAAACAGTATTACTGTGAATAATTTTTTTGTCAACCGCAACGGCATATTTGAGGTCTTTTAGTAAAGGATATTGCCGTTGTAATTTTTCTTTGAGCGCGTCCGTATCGGCTACAAGATCGGCACGGCCTGCTGCCCCGGCAATTTCCGAAAGTGATCCAAAAAAAAGTAGCTGTATCGCCATATGCTAAATATGTTTAATAATGATCTTTTTTAGCCCTTTTACATAGCGTCTTCCGGTAGCACGGTCGGTAGGAGAGATCAATGCGATGCGGTCATTCATTTGTTCCAGCTCCTGTCCATCGTGTTGGGTAATGAGCAGTACCTGATCGCCGGTCGATGTATTGAACAATTCATTCCAGGAAAACACTACCGTATAATCGTCCGAAGCCACACAAGCAATATAATACCGGCTCAACTCCTTTGGACCTGGACTGGTGATCGTTATCTTACTTAAAATTTCTTTTAATAAAACGCCTTTTACTTTGTGTAATGCCAATTTCCGTACCATCAGGTGGTTGTAAACAGGAATACTATCAACAAATGAAACCGGGTATTTTTTCAGGTCCGCCCCGGTAAGCACCAATGATCGCTTCATAGCTCCTTCTATTGTTATCCTATATGTTGGCACCATCCGCTTCTGAGCGTTGCAACCCAGTGTTGTATAAAAAAGAACAAATAAAAAATAGAATTTCATACGCTATTACTTATACAAAAACGAGCTTGATTGCCGCTACCGCCAGGGCAACCGATAAAATATATTTTAATGTGGATTGCCCAAACTTAACCGCGCCAAAGTAAGCCCCGCAAAGGCCGCCTACAAAAGCAACAGCAATATATCCATACATAGCTGCTGTAATATGTATGCCTATCGTCAATTGCCCCGCCAGCCCGGATATAGAGTTCACAAAAATAAATAATGCGCTGATTGCCGCCGCCTGTTTCATATTGGCCCAGCGTAACAATAATAAAACGGGCGACAACAGGATTCCTCCGCCAATGCCGATCAATCCGGAAAAAAATCCTATAGCCGCGCCGATCACCAGGGCTAATGGTGTATTGGGCTTCTTCTGTTCGGTTATCTGCACATTGCTAAAACACAGGAACCGTATTACAGAAATGACCAGCAGTATTCCCAGTATGCGTTTGTAAATACCCGGATCAATGGTGATCATACCGCCCAGGAAGGCCAGTGGAAAAGAGGTGATGATAAACGGAAGAAACAACTTCCATCTGAAATGACCACCCCGGTAATATTGTATAAATGACGTGAGCGATACAAAAAGATTCAATATTAAAGCGGTGGGCTTCATCGTTTCCGGTGCTATTCCCCAAAGAGCCATTAACGCCAGGTAGCCGCTGGCGCCGCCATGTCCTACAGAAGCATATAAAAAAGCGATGCTGAAGAGTAAGAAATAAAAAAGCTCTGTATTCATTCTCGTTTAAAAATTACCTATTAAAAACAGATTGCCGGGAAAAACATATACTTACCGATTTTCTGTCTTGCTGCAAACGCCAGCCGGGGTACTCCCTAAGACGGCAATAAGTGAACTTCAACCAATGCCCCTTCTTCAAATTCATACTGGTCTTCATCCAAAACAATAAGACAATTGGCTGTTGCGAAAGACCGCAGCCGGTACGACTCCTGCGCATCTAAAGACAGCGCCGTATTGCCGTCGTAGTATCCCTTCAGAAAATGAGTCAGGGGGTGCGCTTTGCTGATGCGTTCCTTAGCCGGCACCCTAACACTTTGTAAAGACAGGGGCCGGCCCGTCTGCCCGCTAATGGCCGGCAGCACATACTCATAAAAACAGGTAAGCGCTGATGCGGGGTTGCCCGGCAGGCCAAACACAAGCCGGCTTTCTTTCTTTCCAAAAAATAAGGGTTTGCCGGGGCGCTGCTTTATTTTATGAAAGAGTGTATTTACGCTACACGCTTTCGCGGCCTCCGGCACAAAATCAAAATCGCCTACGCTTACACCTCCTGTCAGTAATACCAGATTGCTTTTTTCCAGAGCATCCTGCAGCAGCTCCGTGACCTGATCCAGTGTATCATCGGCAAACAATACTTCAACTTTTGTAATGCCGGCTTTCGATAATGCCGCCTTCAACGCATAGCTGTTGGACTCATAAACCTGGCCGTAAGTTAATGGCTGACCTGGCGGACGAAGCTCTTTCCCCGTAATGATAATGGAAACGACGGGATCGGGGTATACCGGTACTTCCTGAAACCCGATAGCAGCCAAAAACCCGATGGCAGCAGGAGTGAGCAGTGTTCCTTTATCCAAAGCGGGCTGTCCGGACTGTATTTCAGAACCCGGGGGTCTTACATTGGCCCCAGGTTTTAACAACGGGTCTTCAATACTTAACCGGTTCTCCTGCACTTTTGCTTTTTCCTGCATGACAACTGTATCGGCTCCCTCCGGAACAGCGGCCCCGGTAAAGATCCGGGCAGCCTGCCCCGGTTGTAATAGCAACTCCTTCCCGCTTCCGGCCTGTATTGTAGTCATAATCGTTAAAGCAGCACCATTTGTATCCTCATAAGCAAAAGCATAGCCGTCCATAGCCGATTGTGGAAAAGCCGGAATGTTCTCTGATGCAACAAGCGCTGCCGCCAGTACCTTTCCGGCAGCATCTTTAAGATCGAGCACAACCGGAGGTAAGCGTGTTGCGTTTAAATAAATACTGTTCTTTGCTTCGTTAACTGAGATCATATTAAAAGGTTATCCACCAATAGCGATCATACTTCTGTTATGTAATGCTTCGGCCTCCAGTTGATGAAAATCATCGAACTGACCACCTAATGCCTTTGCTTTTTTATAAATGCTTTGCTCAATGAGCGGTACAAGAGCCTCGCCGTTACGTAACGGTGTTAAAAGATCTGTTTCGGATTGAGAGAATAAGCAATTCTTCAGCTTCCCGTCCGCTGTCAGCCGGATGCGGTTGCAATCGCTGCAAAACGGGGCGCTCATTGTAGTGATCACCGAAAAACTGCCGGTATGCCCGGGTACCTGGTAGGCTTTAGCCGTTTCATGTTTTGTGTGCGGCAATTCATTAAATACAAATCGTGTTGAAACAGCATCCAGGATATCTTTCCAGGTAACCACTTTGTTCCCGTTCCAGCGGTTCCCGTCAAAAGGCATGAACTCTATAAACCGAACATGTACCGGCTCTGTTTTTGTCCATGCCACAAAATCGTTCACCTCCTGTTCATTAACCCCTTTAATAATCACTACATTTATTTTCACCTTCATATTGCTGCTCAGCATCAGCCGGATATTATTCATCACCCTGTTAAAGCTGTTCCGGCGCGTGATCATCCGGAATTTATCGGCATCCAGCGTATCCAGGCTGATATTGACCGAAGAAACGCCAGATTGCTGCAAGGCATCAGCAAAAACATCCAGCAAAGCACCATTAGTGGTTAATGTAAGCGCAGCGGGCAACTGCCCCAGGGATTTAATAATAGTTCCGGCATCTTTCCGAACCAATGGTTCGCCGCCGGTGAGCCGTATCTTATTCACTCCCAATTGCACAAAGGTTTGAGCAATGCGAACGATCTCATCCGCCTGCATAAGGCGTTGTGGCGGGGTAAAACTATCATACCCCTCCGGCATGCAATACAGGCAACGGAAATTACAATGGTCCGTTAAGGAAATGCGCAGGTAATTGTGCACCCGGTTATGTTGGTCAATAAGCATGGTTTATTTTACATAAATTTTTTATCGATCATAAATAGCTTACACCGCTTCATCCTCACAATTGATTGATCCGTTTATATATTTCAGGGTCGTGTTTTTTTATCCTGATCTTTACATATTTTGATGCCGGCATATTACTTTCCTTTACCACATTATTGACAGAAACAAGCACATTGGTTTCGGGAAAATAGGTAACGGTGTTCCGCTCCGGTATCTGGTACGCTACAATAATGAATAGTGGCGCGATACGTTCGATGCCATCATCATAATTGAACAGGTCTACCTTATCGCCGGCTTTAAATCCTGCCAGATCAATATCCTTTTGATTCATAAAGATCACCCGCCGCTCATTCTTTATCCCCCGGTACCGGTCGTCTAAACCATAAATAGTAGTATTGAACTGATCATGCGTGCGCGTGGTGGCCATCATATATTCATCCGGAGCGAGCGTATTGTCTGGAACCGTAGTTAAGGTAAAAGGAGCACGATCACCAAATTGCTTTGTAAGGAACTGCCCGTCCCGTGCGGCATTGGGCAGGTAAAAACCATCTTTTTGCCGCACCCGCACATTGTAATTTTCAAACCCGGGGATGCATTTTTCAATAGCATCCCTAACAGCATCATAGCTATCATGATATAGCTGCCAGTTCACCACAGTTTTGTTACCGAGCGTTGCCATCGCCATGCGGCAGGCGATCTGCGTTTCATTAATAAGATGATCTGATACCGGTTTCAGCACCCCTTTTGAGGATTGTACCACGCCCATTGAATTCTCCGTGCTTACGATCTGGTGGGTGCCATTTACCCTATCAATATCGCTGCGCGAGAGGGTGGGTAGTATGATCGCCTCTTTCCCGTGGATCAGGTGGCTCCTGTTTAGTTTGGTAGAAACAAAAACGGTCAGATTTAATTTTCTCAACGCCTGTGCGGTGTAGGTGGTGTCCGGCGTGGCCGACAAAAAATTTCCCCCCATGCAAAAAAGGAATTTTACTTTTCCCTCCTGCATGGCTTTAATAGCCCGTACCACGTCATACCCGTGTTTGCGCGGCGGGTTGAACCCAAAAAAGTGTTGCAGCCGGTCGAGCTGCTCATCGGTGGGTTTTTCATCTATGAGCATGGTACGGTTACCCTGTACATTGCTATGGCCCCGCACCGGACAAACGCCAGCGCCGGGTTTGCCGATGCTTCCTTTCAACAACAGCAGGTTGAGGATCTCTTTGATCATATCCACCCCATTGGGTTGTTGCGTAAGCCCCATTCCCCAGCATACGATAATCCGTTTTTTAAATGCCATCATTTGCGCTGCTTCATACAATAAAGCCGCTGAAACACCAGAAGCGGTTGCCAGCTCCTCCAGGTTATACGCTTCAAATTGCTTAAGGAACACTTCGTACCCCGTAGTCTTTTCTCCGATGAATGCATGATCGAGAACCTCTCCCGGCGATTTCTTTTCAAAATCGAGCAGCAACAACTCAAGGGCCTTTAGCAAGGCCATATCCCCATTGATCTTCACCGGCAGGTATAAATCAGCCAGCTTTATGCCATTACCAATGATGCCACTTATTTGCTGAGGGTTATGAAAACCCAACAATCCTGCTTCGGGCAGGGGGTTGATGGCTATGATCTTAGCCCCGTTCTTTTTCCCTTTTTCCAGTGCGCTCATCATCCGGGGTGCATTGGTACCGGGGTTTTGCCCGATGATTATGATCACATCGGTATCATAAAAATCTTCCAGCTTTACCGTGCCCTTTCCGATCCCGATCGTAGGGCGCAAGGCCGTACCGGAGGTTTCGTGGCACATATTGGAACAATCGGGCATATTATTGGTGCCATATTCTTTTGCAAAGAGTTGATACATAAACGAAGCTTCGTTGCTCGTTCTTCCGGAAGTATAAAACGCCGCTTCATCAGGCGTAGCTAATGCATTGAGGTGCGCCGCAATTTTTTTGAAAGCATCGTCCCAACTGATCGGCTGATAGTGCGTGCCATTTTGCGGCATATACATAGGTTCCGTCAGCCGGCCCATTTTACCAATGGAGTAATCATCCAGTTGGGCAAGATCATAAACCGAGTTTTCTTTAAAAAACTCCGCGGTGATCTTTTTGGTAGTGGCTTCTTCCGCCAATGCTTTTGCTCCGTTTTCGCAATACTCACCCAGGGGAGACCGCTCGTCATCCGGATCGGGCCAGGCACAGCTCGGGCAATCGAAACCACCCACCTGGTTCATTTTAAACAAGGCCCTTGTGCCCCGTATCAATGTCTTCTCTCCAATAAGGTCACTAACGGCGGCCATTACTGCGGGCACTCCGGCAGCCCATTTTTCCACCTTTGTCAATTTCAGGTCCAGGAGTTTGTATGGATTCTCCGGATCGGGTAGGTGCTTGTTATTACTATCTTTTTCCATGAAATACGTTTATAATCATTACGATGAATTTATTTCCCGCAGATTTTCGCGGATAATGATCTGCGCAAATCTGCGTGTATTTTATCTGCGCAGAATCTGCGGGAAATCAAAGACCCGTTTTACCGGTTACTAACTTCTTCTGCCACCGGCATCTTTACCCTTTCACTCAAATGATAAATATTAAAACGGCTCTCTTTCAAAAACCCTAAAAGCGTAATATCAAATTCTTTTGCAAGGTCCACCGCCAGGCTTGACGGAGCTCCGATAGCAGCCACTACTGCAATGCCGGCCATGGCGGCTTTCTGGATCAATTCAAAACTTGCCCTTCCGCTGAGCAATAAAATATGTTGGCTCAGTGGCAACAGATCACTTATCAATGCACTGCCGATCAGTTTATCCAATGCATTATGCCGGCCCACATCTTCGCGCAGCAACAGCAACTCCCCATCAATAGTAAAAAGGCCCGAAGCATGGATACCCCCGGTAGCAGCAAAGCCGCTCTGAGCCGCTCTAAGCTTTCCCGGTAATTGATACAGTGTGTCCGGCACAAGTGTTAAGTAAGACCGGTCTGATTTGCTAAAAGGACTTACTGTTTTAATCGATTGGATGGAACTTTTTCCGCATACACCACAACTGGAAGTGGTATAAAAATTCCGGTCGGACTGCTGCAGTTGCGGTATACAATTTTCATTGAGCGCTACTTGTATTATATGCTGACCGGGCAGTGAACGTTCCATTCCCTCTTGATCAGGATCTTCTATATCCCGGCGGGAACCAATGATCCCTTCGGTAAATAAAAACCCCGCCGCCAGTTCCCGATCATTTCCCGGTGTGCGCATCGTAACAGAAATATTTTTCTGTTCCCGCATTGCCAACGGGCCATAGCTGATGCTGATCTCCAATGGCTCTTCTACGGACAACAGGTCTGAAAATAATGAACTGACGGAACCGTTTACGCGCTGCACCGGCACTTGTTTCGCGGAAGCTGATTGTAGACCCTCCATTCCCTGTAGTTTTAATAAAATTTGATCCCTAAATTTACTAAAAAATCAGGCGCTGAAAAGAACTAAAATTAAGGTTTAACAAATGCTGGGAGTTGTTTTATGCGGCGGGCAAAGTACCCGTATGGGCAGCGACAAAGGGCTGCTGCCACTGGAGGCGCAAACATGGGCACAGACGGCTGTTAACAAATTTATTCTGCTGCAATTACCGGTTCGCATCTCTGTAAATGCCGCACAACAAGCAGCATATGCACAGGTATTTGATTCCACATTCCTGGTTACAGACAACAACACCATCCGGGTAAAGGGCCCCCTGCTGGGATTATTAAGCGTACACCTGCAGTATCCTGATGAAGACCTGTTCGTACTCGCCTGTGATATGCCGTTAATGGATCCTTCATTACTCAAAGAACTTTACCAGGCTTTTAGCCCGCAAAAAGCAGACGCTTTTGTTTTTATAAATGCCGGGGCGCCGGAACCGCTTTGTGGCATTTATACGGCCGCAGGGTTACAAACGATACTGAACCGGGCAAAAAGAAAGGAGTTGCAGCAATTCAGCATGAAATATGTGCTGGAACAATTCAAAACCAGTACCATCCCGATCCGTGACGATCAACAACCCAGCTTCCGGAATTTTAATACACATACGGAACTAAACGGACTGCAGGCCTAATGATGCTTTTTTAATCTCTATAAAATCCGGTTTACCCGACTCGCACAAAGGGCACGCGTAGGTTTCCGGTAATGCTTCAAATGCGGTTCCTGCTGCGATACGATTTCCGGGATCTCCGGTATGACGGTCGTATACCGTCAGGCAATTTTTACATTGATGCACCCATTCTTCTTTTTGTACTATAGCTATATCCTTTGGCACATCAATGGTGTGAGGCAGTACCGTATTGTTCCTGCTGGTTTTATAGAAATCAAAAACCGAATTCCGCAATGCCCGCCCCAACAGAAACTTCGGCTTATTGCGACTAAATACAAATCCTGTTCGCTCATTAGGATTGTACGCCTGCGCGCAAAGAATATCATAAAGATAAAATAAGGCTTTACCCCACAATGCAATAACAGGCTTACGTTTTACCAGTATGCTGCTAAACACTTCGCTTTTATTTCTGGTTTTTATACCGATGCATAGGCCAAAAGTCCGGGTATCCTGATCGTTTAATTTCTTTACCAGATATTGTTTTAATGCCGTCGCTTCCCTGTTGCCATCCTCTACCTGAAAATTCAATTCATTAGCGGCATGACGCATATTCAATGCATGCATATTCAGCAGGTCGGTCCATAAGTGTTTGTCTCTTTCCTCAATGCCTTTTACGATAATGCTTTTCCATGGCGTGGAGCAGAGCTGACCAATCTTTGTCTGCAGGCAGATCTGGCAAAGGTCTTTTAAAAATGCGATGGAAAACAGTTCATCCCGCCGGTATACGCCCAACCAGTATTTATTGTTATGCCGGTGCAATCCTTCGTAATATGGCAGGTTAAACTGGGGTAATAATGCCGGATGAACTGCTTTCTTTGTAATGAACTGTTCTTTTTTTATTCGGCTGAAAAGCACCTCCCCACTGGCATCTGGCTGATCGTAAAACAGGTGTTTGTTGTTTAAGATCTGTGCCTCCAGTTCCTTCGAGAATCTCGGAATATCATTGGTGTAGAGCAGTTCATCCCATTCGTAAATAATGTTGGTTTTTGGAAAACGAACAAACAAATGCCAGAAATGGGGAGACCCGGCAGTTGCCACCCAGTTGATATTGCCCGTTAACGAAGGAGTAAAACTCTGGTTGCTGTCGCAGATATTAACCTTGAGCCGGGGGATATGATCCATTTCATCAAAAATGTCTTTGTATACTCCTTCACTCAGCCACGTATGCATAATGAAAATATCTTCCGCAGGGTAGGAGCTGATTATGTTCGGAAAATGATCGGTATCAATTTCATATAAGATCCCAGCACGGCGCAACTGATCTTCAAGTGCTGCCCCCTGTTTTTTAGTGCCGCTGATCAGGAGTTGCTGCCGCAGTCCGAAACACACCTGCTCTATGCCCGTGCCTTCTGTGATGGAAAGGACCTGATGCAGGTCGCCCGGCGAAATGATGCCGCCGCGGAAATTGATTTTTATGGTAACCGGTGTGCTCATACGAATTGGGGGCTGGGCAAAGCGGGCTGCTCCTTTTTAATAGTTGTTATTGTTTCCAGTATTTGTTTTACCTCGGGGCGGCAACTGCCACAGCCCATGCCTGCGCCCGTAAGCTGGCAAAGCTGCAGGTGATCTTTACATCCTTCTTTAATCTTATTAACAAGATTGCCTTCCCCCACATTATTACAACTGCAAACCAGCTTTCCTATTACGGGCTCCTGCATCTTGCCCGATCGCAGCAACTGCAGCCGTTTTTCACTGAGCTCTGTTTTGCCTTCAATTAAAGAACGGTATTCCAGAAATTCATTTTTATCCCCGATCAAAATAGCGCCCACCAGGCGGTCGTTATGAATGATGCATTTTTTATAAAAGCGCTTGGCCTTGTCGATAAACACCACTTCTTCATAGGCCGGGTCGTCAGGACATTCCGTAACGCCCAGTGAGCACAGATCCGTTCCGTGCATTTTTAAAATATTCATCAGCAGGGAGCCGGTATAAAACCGGGCAATATCCCCGTTGAGGTATTGCGCTACAATTTCCGCCTGCTGTTCAGCGGCCGCAGTAATACCGTAAAGCATGCCTTTAAATTCAGCTATTTCACCAATGGCGAAAATGTTTGGATCATTGGTCTGTAAATAGTCATCCACAATGACCCCTCTGCGGCAGCTCAATCCGCAGGTTTTGGCCAGTTCAATATTGGGTATCGTGCCAATGGCAAATACAATTGCCTGGCATTGAATAAAACGGCCGCTTTTCAGGCGTATGCCATCAATAACACCAGTGCCGGTGAAGCGCTCTATCTCATCATTAAAATACAGTTCCACACCTTTATCGGCCAATTCTTCCTGGAGCAACTGGCTACCCAGGGGATCGAGCTGGCGGTCCATTAAGCGGGAGGAGCGATGCAACAAGATCGCTTCCGTACTTGCTTCGCGTAAAGAAGCTGCCAACTCCACTCCTAACAAGCCGCCGCCTACAATGACCACTTTTCCTCTCGTGGGCGCTAAATGGTTTTTAAAGGCATCTGCATCTGTCCTGCTGCGCATGGTAAAAATACCTTTTATTGGGGGAACCTCTTTTAACAATGCAGCACGGCTCCCCGTAGCCAGGATGAGTATATCATAATGATGCAGCGATCCGTTAGTATCCGTGACGGTTTTGGCTTCCCGGTCGATAGCTGTAATGCTTACGCCTCTGTGCAGTTTGATGCGATACTCCGCTTCTTCTTCGCTGCTCATTTTGACAAGGTTGCTCCATTGAAGCGTACCCGTAATATAATCCGGCAACAGCACGCGGTTATAAAAAGGGTGATTTTCTTTGCTGAATACTTCAATCGTATCTTCAGCATTAAGCTGCCGATAACTTTTTACAAAACCACAGGCGCCCGCACCTGCGCCGATCACAATGATCTTTTGTTTTGGTTTCTGGTAGCGGTACACGGCCACGGCCGAGAATTTAAAATCCGGTTCCTTGCTTTTAGGGTCTACCAAATTATTGGTGAGATTGTTGGCCCTGTTGCCGTCTTTACCCAAGATTTTGCCCCAATGCATGGGTAAAAAAACGACCCCCTGTTTGATGGTGTCGGACAGTCTGGCTTTTATACGTACTTCGCCGCGCCTGCTTTTTATTACTACCAGGTCGTTTTCTTTTATCTGACGCGGTGTGGCGTCTTCAGGATGTATTTCTAAAAACGACTCGGAAATATGTTGCTTCAGTTTATTTACTTTTCCGGTCTTGCTCATGGTATGCCACTGATCGCGGATGCGGCCCGTGGTAAGGATCAACGGATAATCGGGTGATGGCGTTTCAGAATGATTGTCGTCCGGGAACGAGTGGATCTGCGCCCGGTGAGATGTCGTGTAGAATTGATGGTCTTCAAAAAGCCGGGAGGTACCCTGCTTTCCGGCGGCCTCGGTAAACGGCCATTGCACGCTGCGGCGCGCTTTCAGCAACTCGTAATTCAGCGCGCTGATATCCATACGTGTTCCAGCCGTTAGTGCGCCATGTTCATTAAAAATTGCTGCTGTATTTTCAAAATCAAAACCGGTAAATCCCATTTTTTGAGCAAAGCGACAAAGTATTGTGGCATCGGGCAATGCTTCTCCCGGTGCTTCCATGATCTTATTCAGATAGCTGATGCGGCGTTCTGCATTGGTCATGGTGCCCTCTTTCTCCGTCCAGGCAGCGGCCGGCAATACCACATCCGCGTATGCCAGGGTTTCGGGTTTATTGCTGATCTCCTGCACCACTACAAATTTTGCTTTCTTCAGTGCGGCTTCCGCCTTGCGGACGTCGGGCAAACTAATAAGCGGATTGGTACAAAGGATCCAGATCGCTTTCAGCCGCCCGTCTTCGAGTGCATCAAACATTTCTGTAGCGGTGAGACCGGGTTTGTCTGAAATGGTGCCAGGCCTTATTCCCCAAAAATCTTCTACCTCCCGGCGGTGCTGTACGTTAAGCAGGTCCCGATGCGCCGGCAACAGATTACTTAAGCCCCCTACTTCGCGGCCACCCATAGCATTAGGCTGACCGGTTAAAGACAAAGGGCCGGAGCCGGGTTTGCCAATATGCCCGGTGATAAGGTTGAGGTTGATAAGCGAGAGGTTCTTATTCACGCCCACCACACTCTGATTGAGGCCCATCGTCCATAGCGTCATGAATCCGCGGGCCCGGCCAATATAATCAGCCACTTGCCTGATGGCTTCTTCTTCAACGCCGCAGACCTGTGCCGCTTCGGCAATGGTCTTTGAAAAAACCTGCTTCCGGTATTGAGCAAATCCTTCCGTATGATCGTTGACAAAATCTGCGTCGATGTATCCTTTTTCAATCAGTGCCCGCCCGATGGCATGATGCAGGGTAATATCCGTTCCGGGATGAAGCTGCAGGTGCACATCGGCTATGGAACAGGTCTGGGTTTTCCGGGGATCACTCACAATGATCTTCAGGTCCGGATTGGTTTGCCGCGCTGCCTCCACCCGCCGCCATAAAACCGGATGGCACCAGGCCGGGTTGGCGCCGGCAACAAAAATAACATCAGCCACCTCCAGGTCTTCATAACTCACCGGTACGCTGTCTTCCCCCAGGCTCATTTTGTAGCCCACCACCGCGCTGCTCATGCATAACCGGGAATTCGTATCGATATTATTACTGCCGATGTAGCCTTTTATCAGTTTGTTTACAATGTAGTATTCCTCGGTAAGACATTGGCCGGAGGCATAAAAAGCCACCGAGTCAGGCCCGTATTTATCGATAAGTGTTCTAAATACTGCAGCGGTTCGTTCCAATGCCATTTCCCATGAAACCCGCTGCCGCGGCAGGTTGCGACTATAACGCATTTCGGGGTACAGCAACCGGTCGCTGTAATCGTTCACGGTATAATGGAGGTTCATTCCCTTACTGCAAAGCATGCCTTTGTTAACCGGATAGTCTTTATCACCTTCCACCTGCAGCCGCCCCAGTTGATCCTTATGCGCCACAATGCCACAACCCACGCCGCAATAGCAGCAGGTTGTAGTATTATTTTCATGAGCATTGATTGGGTGATGCATAATGAACCGGCTTATGAAACAATAGGTTTTAACGTTGTGGTGGCTGATGCGGTCGCCCGCTGTTTTGCAAAACGGGTAAATAAAATAATAAATGCTGCTGCGATGACCATAAACCCGATATAACTAAATGCTTCTGCATAACTGATGGTTTCGCTTTTGAATAAAAAGCCAAACAACATACCGCCGATATTACCGCCTGCGCCCACGATACCACTGATCAGGCCTACATTTTTCGTATTGATAAAAGGAGTCATCGCATAGGTAGCGCCGTTCACCATTTTCAGGAACAAAGCAAAACTGATCATGGAGACGATAGCCAGTGGCAGCGAACCGGCTTTTGCAAATAGTGCAAGACCGATCCCCTCCAGGAGCAGCATTGCGGCTAAAAAGAGGCCCTTGCCCCTTATGCCGTATTTACGGCCGATCTTATCGGCAAAAATGCCCCCCAGCGCTCTTGCGAAAAGGTTCATCATGCCAAACATACCCGCCCAGAAGCCGGCAGCAGCTTGGCTCAGATTAAAGTTTTGTGTAAAATGAAGCGCCGCCACATTATCAAAAGTGATTTCCATACCAAAACCCATGGCATATGCCAGGCTCAGCGCCCAGATCCGTCTGTCTTTTAAAACGCTGTAATCTGTTTTAGTACGTACCGCCGGTTGCGCCCGCTGCATTTCATCATAGTTACCAGCCGGTGTGTCCTTAGTAAAGCGATAATACAACAATGCGGCAACCAGCATCAGACCGCCCGGCAGGATCATTGCATAACGCCAGGCCTCCTGTTGGGTATAACCAAAGCCCACAATGACCGAAAATAACAGCGGCATCACCATGTTGGTTACCCCGCCGCCCAGGTTGCCCCAGCCACCCGCCACCGCATTTGCCGTGCCCTTGATGTTGGATGCAAACATGACGGATGTATGAAATTGTGTGATCACAAAGGAAGCACCGATGATGCTTATCGCCAGACGAAAGAAAAGAAAAGAAGTATAGTCTTTGGCCAGGCCCACACACAGGACCGGAATCGCCCCGATGAGCAGCAAGGCTGTATAGGTTTTGCGGGGCCCCCAGGTATCGCAAAGTTTGCCAATGACCAGGCGGGCTATAATGGTACCCGATACCGATGCGATAACGATATTACCGATCTGCGATTTGGTTAAATGCAGGTTTTCTTTAATGGTCGGCATCAACGGGGCCAGGCCAAACCACCCGAAAAAACAAATAAAAAAAGTAAGCCAGGTAATATGAAACGTGCGCATTTGCACGCTTTTTATGGAGAAGATATTGAGTTTAGACAATGGTAAGGGAGTCTCGGCCATAGTTATCGCATTAACGGTTAAAGAATTTGTGTGGAAAGAAGCACGCTGTTAAAAAATAAAATAGCGTTGGACCACAGGCCGTTTTTGCACCGACGAAAAACCGAAGTTGGTGGATGGTTTATGGTAAAACCGGCATTTTAGTTTGCCAAAACTGCCGCAATTACCCGTTTTAAGAAGGTGCATAACAGAACATTTTGAGTTAAAAATAGCGGCAGCAATTATTAAATAATTAATATCTATATATGATTTTTTTTGTATAAAATAGTTATAAATAATAATATTTTATAAATATAATTGTAAATATAATTAGATATTGCTAATTGTTTATAACAATATTATTAAATTATTCATATAAATATATTATTAATATATAAAATATGCATGAAATTAACCTTATGGCTTGGGCAATGGCAATCAAAAAAACATTTAAAATTTTTATACTATGAAGGACTGTTGCATCTGAACCGCTGTATCGTATAGCAATAGCGTTCAAAAGACCTGCACTTTGGGTTCCGGCGCCGGAATAAGCATGTCAGCGCAAACCGGGCTGCCGGAGGGCTAGGGGCTTTTACTTCTTTTTGGTAGTGCCTGGCACCTCCTGGTCGATTAATCTTTACTGCTTTTATGAATCAGTCGTTGTCCCTTCACCAATAATTTAAGGGTCTGGCGTTTCAGGGAGATATGTGCGGCTTGTTTTTCGTTTTCATTAAGCACGGTTTTGTGGGCTTCAATAATATTTTTATACCCGATGCTTCCGGCAATATTGAATTGAGCGTCCACCACGGGCAACACATCTACATTGGCCTGCAGCATTAGCTTTACGGCGGATCGCAGTGGTTCAGTTGGGCGGATCCACACGTTGCTGCGTTTTATTAAAGAGCCTACCGGTTGATCAGGGTCCTGGTGCTCCCCATAAAGGCTTGAGGAACTGATGAGCCCGGTCAACCCGTTCTCATTATTGGCCACAATATAAAAATTTGCTGCATATTCCGGGTTAGCCGCGATCCAGCTTTTTACCTCACCAATGGTACTTTCCTCGCTGATGGCCAGGCTGTCGGTGTTCATCATTTCCTTTACATGCACCTGCTCCAGCACATCCGGTTTGTAGGACACGGGTGTTTTTACACCCCGGCGGGCAATTTTTTCCGTCATGATGGTGTTGCTCATCAGGAAAAGCGACAAAAGGTAAGCCGCTGAACAAGCCGCCAACAGCGCCAGCAATACATTTACCTGGCCCGTGGTTTCAAGGGCAAACAAAATAGAGGTCAGCAGGGCCCGGGAGGCGCCGGCAAACATGGCCGACATGCCAATTAGGGCTGCCAGCGAAATGGAAATATCGATTCCCGGGAAAAAATGCTGCAAAACAAACCCCATCAAGGCTCCGGCAGCGCCGCCAATGGTCAGTAAAGGCGCCAGGGTACCACCGGAAGTGCCGCTGGATAATGCGATAGCCCAGGAGATAAACTTAAAAGTGCATAATAACGCAATCGCTTTTAGCGGCAATGATCCCGAAAGTACGTCGGTAATATTATTATAGCCCACGCCCAGGGTATTGGGTTGAAAATACCCTACAATTCCCACTACTAATCCTCCAATGGCCGGCCACCACATCCAGTGGATGGGCAGGTGCTCAAAGATCTCCTCCAGCCAGTAAACGATTTTGGTTACGGCAACAGACAGCAACCCAATAATAATGCCTTCTATACTCAGCAGGAACAACGCTTTGTTAGAGGGGCTGTCGATCAAATGCGTAATTTCAAACACCGGGTGGGTGCCAAACAAAAAATGATGTCCCGCCGCCCCGGTAACACAGGCTAAGGCCACGGGCAGGATAGAAGCTGCGGAAAACTCAAACAATAATAATTCAATGGCCAGGAAAATAGCCGCAATCGGACAGCCAAATATGGCCGACATACCCGCCGTAGCCCCCGCTGCCAGCAATACCTTTCTTTCAAAATGCGAGATCTTTAATAATTGCCCGAGTGTAGATCCCATCGCGCCACCCGTAGCAATAATGGGGCCTTCCGCACCAAATGGGCCCCCGGTGCCGATGGCAATGGCTGAGGAAATAGGCTTCAAATAAGTAATGGTGGGTTTTATTTTACTGTCGTTGGTCAGGATCTGTTCCATTGCTTCGGGGATCCCATGTCCCCGGATAGCCCTTGAGCCATACAATGCCATAAAGCCCACGAGCAGCCCTCCTATAGCGGGTACAATGATCACCCAGGGCCCCAGATGATTTCCTGCAGGGGAAACATTTGCTACTGAAAACTGCCCGAAAAAAGAAATATTCGTAACCAGGTCTATGAGATAGATCAGCAGTTTCGCAATCAGGCTGATAACAATGCCTACCGTAATTGCCAGGCTTGAAATATACACCAGCCGCCGGTTATTCTTCCGGTCCTGGTTCTCACTGTTTTCATCATTCATTGTTGCCTGCAGCGTTGGTGATATGGGAATGCGCATAATGCTGTTTTTTTAAGAAGCTGCAAAAGTATGACATAAATCACATTAATTTGCTATCGATAGTTGCTTTTTATTGCAGCCGGCCGGAAAAATTTTCTCAAACCTATGCATTATTTTTGAGCCCGAAATGAAAGAGTCAGTACCCCAGGATATTCAGCGCAGCATTCTTTATAAATATTGTATGCCGGAGTGGTTGCCCGTAATCAATGATAATAAAGAGGCTATTGCTATAAAGAAGGGGCAGCCGGTCTTTCGTGA
Source organism: Niabella soli DSM 19437 (assembly GCF_000243115.2). Lineage (NCBI taxonomy): Bacteria > Pseudomonadati > Bacteroidota > Chitinophagia > Chitinophagales > Chitinophagaceae > Niabella > Niabella soli. The sequence continues at coordinate 3,643,656 of NZ_CP007035.1, forward strand.
AGCGGATCCGGTAAAAGGTGTTTTTTTCATCCTTGCGGGAAAAGTTAAGATCCACCAACGCTGGGGCGCCGGCAAAGAGCTGATCCTGCGCTTTGCCAACGACGGAGAAATGATCGGTTACAGGGGACTGGGAAAAGAAAGGATTTACCCGGTAACTGCTACTGCCCTGGAAGACACCAGGCTGTTATACATCTCCTTATCATTTTTTGAATCGACCTTACGCGTAAACCCGACGCTGACCTACGCATTGATGGATTTTTATGCCAATGAACTGGAAGAAACCGAAAAACGGATGCGGAATATGGTGCATATGGAAGTGCGGGGGCGTATAGCAGAAGCCCTGCTGTTGTTGCGGGATAAATTTGGAATGACCGACCAGGGGTTTATAGATGTTAAGCTTACCAAGCAGGATATTGCTTCCTATGTGGGCACTACCTATGAAACGATCTCCCGCGTGACCAGCGATTTTGAAAAGGAACAGCTTATTAAATCTAACGGCAAAAGCATCGGCATTTTAAAAGAACGGCGGTTGGCGGGCATTGCCCGTCCGGAAATTTCCCGCTGATTTGCGCAGATTGAAACAGGCACGAATTTTCGCTGATGTCTTCTCTGCAGCCTCTGCGCGAAAAGAATCAGCGCTGATCTGCCGGGAATACAATCGATAAAAAGCCGGAATAAAGTTGTTGAATATTTTTACAAAATATGATTTATGTCATACTTTTGCATTATGATAGAAGATAAATATGACAGCCACATATACAAACCGCTGATGGCTGGTCTTTTTGCGGGTTATTTAGCTACCGTTTTGAACCTGATCTACGACGTTGCTTTCCGGGAATATACTTCGTTTCCCCTGCACGAAATGATCAATGTATCTACCATTATTTTCGCTACGCTGCTGGTATTGGCCGTGGCGGGGTGTATTTATGCGCTGATCGACCGGTTCTCTAAAAACAGTGCGCCTGTTTACACTATTCTTTCGGCAGTATTTACCCTGCTATTGGTTTACGGAACCCTGCAGGTGCATCGTTCTGATAATTCGATGCTCACGAGCCAGTTTCACGGCCTTTTATTGGGTATTGTACTGATTACCGGCATATTCGCTACCTTCCTGATTCCTTACTTTGTAAAGCACAGCAAGCTTTTTATGTAGCAAGTGCTGCTGTTAAACGGGACTTTGAGATAAGCATAAAACTATGTTGCTTTCCGTGGTAGTTATTATAAATAACCACCTGGTCTATCGCTTCCGGCAGTGTTCCTTTTTTGAGCAGCGCTGCCGGGGGTTTGTTGTTCCCGGCCAAATTGGCTGCCAGCCATACGGCGAAAGATACCGCGGTAGGGTATTCACCCGTTAAATGTTTATAATGCAGCACGGGCAGCGCAACGCATGACGCTTCAACGGCATCGTAAAAGTGCTGGAACCGGGCATCGCCGTTTTCGCCAGACAATAATATCGTATTCTTTGTGGGGGGGTATTTGTCCAATAAAGCGCCCAGGCGTGTTGCAACCAACTGCACATCGTTGGTATGCAATGTTTCAATTGCAGCAATTTTTGCCAATGCGCCTTCCGGTGTTCCATTCAGTAAAAAAAGTGCCGCGCCTTCTCCTGCAATGGTTGCGGTATGATCGTAGGCATAAAGGTCTTTATTATTTAACGCGGGGTCATACCATCCCGCCAGGCGGTCAATATTATAATTATAGCTCGATATTTCATCCACAGCGCCCACCAGGTAGGTGTTTTCCGGGTGACGGTTCAAAAACATCTTTGCATCGACAAGTGCATTTTCAAATGCCAGTCCCAGGTGCACATGCGTAGCATTATAATTGCGGTTTTTTTTAATAAGGCTCAGTTGGCCCGCAATAGCATTGGGGGTGCTTTGTACAAAACTTCCGGGCGTCAGCATTCCTTCATCATAGTCGATGAGCTGGTTCAGGAATTTTATGCAATCCTCCATGCCTCCATTGGCAGTGCCGATGATGATACCGTCCGGAACCGTATCTGTTATTAAGGGCAAACCCGCGCCAATGCCCATGCGTACCGCCTTACTCATGCGGCGCAGCATACCGGGCGGTACGCCTTCCAGCGCTGGTTCTATTGCCACCATTTTCCCATCCGCCGAAGGCGCAATTGCGTCCAACTGAAGATCACCGGTGATGGGTTGCGGGGCAATACAAAACTGTTTATGAATGTACACGGGCTCTTTTTGCGGCTAAGATAGGCAGGCTTTAACGATTCCATTAAGAAAATTGTGTTTACTTCGCAGGAATAAATAAAAAGCCTGATGAATGTTTTGATTACCGGTGCTTCCCAGGGGTTGGGCTATGCCATTGCCGAAGTTTTTGCAAAAAAGGGAAACAGGGTGCTGCTTTCTTCGCGTAATGAAGTGCGTTTGTATAATGCCCTGGAAACATTGCAGACCCATTATCCCGAAACAGCATTCAGGGCGAAGGCTTTTGATCTTTCTGTAAAAGAAAACGCCCTTGCGCTGGGCGCCTGGGCGCTTGAGTTTGGCGCTCCTGATGTACTGGTAAATAATGCAGGCGTATTTGAGCCGGGAAGCGTAAGTAATGAAGCGGACGGGGCATTGGAAAGTCAGATGGCGGTGAATCTTTACAGCGCCTATTATCTTACCCGCACGCTGTTGCCTGCCATGAAGGAAAAGAGAAGCGGTTTTATATTTAATATGTGCTCCATAGCCGGGTTGCGCGCCTACACCAACGGCGGTTCCTATAGTATCAGTAAATTTGCGCTGAATGGTTTTAGTCAGAACCTGAGGGAGGAATTGAAATCTTCCGGAATTAAAGTGGCTGCTATTTTCCCGGGAGCGGTAAAAACAGCGTCCTGGGGGGATTTTGACAATAGTGAAAAACGGATTATGGAGGCAGCCGATGTGGCTAAACTGATTGAAGCGGCTACCCAACTGTCTGCAGGGGCCTGTGTGGAAGACATTATTTTAAGACCACAGTTGGGTGATTTATAAAGCGGACATATGAATCGTTTATTTTCGTACAGTATGAAAAAGCTAGGATTAGTAGCAGCACTAATGGTTGCCACTTTAATTGTTGGTGCGCAAAACAGTACCCTGGAAGCACGCATTAAGAACAATCTTTATCTTAATGTATATGTTAATAAAACCACCTGTTATGTAGGAGAGCCAATAGTGGTTACCTATAAATTATATTCTTCGCTGGAATCGGTTTCCTCGGTAACAAAGGATCCGGAGTTTAAGGGTTTTGAGCTTCGGGATCTTGTTGGGTCGGAAGATGATGTAGTGAGCCGCCAGACCATTGATGGCAAAAGCTTCGATGTACATACGATCCGCAAAGTACAACTGACCCCTACAGAGGCGGGCAAACTGGTGCTGGATGCCATGGTGTTGAACAACAGGATTAAGCTGATTGATAATTCAGGCAACAGGAGCCCCCTGTTGGATGGCATTGATGACAATATTGCGCTGAAGAACGGCGATTACCGGATCTCCATTGCCTCCGTACCTATTAATATAAATGTACAGGAAGCGCCTGCCAATGTGAAGCCCGCAACGGTTTATAATGGCGCGGTAGGGGATTTTAAAATGAATGTATACCTCTCAAAAGTAAACCTGACACCGGGAGAACAGGGTACCTTACAGATCACCATTTCTGGAACAGGTGATTTCAGCCAGGTAACACAACCTATTGTGGAATGGCCCTCAGGCGTTACGGCGGCGGCGGCCCAGGTACAGGAGCAATACGATCGCAAAAGCAAAACGGCTCCCGGGATGAAGGTGTTCAGCATTCCTTTTACCGCCACCAACAAAGGGAGCTATACTATAATGCCTGTAAAATTTTCTTATTTTGACGCCACCCGCAACCGGCACAATACCGTCAGCAACCCCCCCGTAACTTTTTATGTAAGAACAGGGGCAGCCGCTCCCACTACTAAAACCACGGCCAATGACCAGGCGGAACGCAATGATAACTATGGTGCGCTATTGGTAGGATTGGGGATTGTTGCCTTATTGGTAGTGGCAGGTATGCTGATTAGCCGGGCGAAAAAGAAAAAGCAAGGGCAGCAGCCCGCACAACCGGCACCTTTACGCACGCAACCCGTTTCTCCTGTTCCATTGCCGCATAACCCCAGCCCTGATGTGGATGCGCTGTTGCAGGCAGCAGAAGAAGCGGTTGCCAAACCGGGCAATTCCTTTTACAGCGCCTTAAGACAAGGAATGATCCATTTCTTTGAGCAGAAATACCAGGTGCCTGCCAAACTTTTTTACAAATCGACCCTTAAAGATACCATGACGGAAAAAACAGTTCCGGAATACCTGCAAAATGAAGTCTTTCACATGCTTACAGAAATTGAAATGAGTATCTATTCCGCCGGCGGCTTAACCGGCGACCGGGTAAGGATGTTGGAGAAGACAAAGGCCATTCTGAAAAAATTATAGAGAACCTGTTTGAACTTAGCTTCAAACCCTGTCCGTACCGTCCGGGCGAGCACATAGATACCTGGTGTTCATAGCATTGCAATGACTGATTGTTTTATGTATTGCAGAATAATCCTGCTATCGTCATGCTAAGCGCAGCCGAAGCATCCTTCTGATACCGGACTAACCGGGAATTAAAGACCCTTACGGCCTAATCCCTTCGGTTCATAAATATGGAAATATATTGCAATAAAGTTACTACCGCTGCCAGCGCTGCCACCACATAAGTGGTAGCCGCCCATTTTAAAGCATCCTTCGCCATCGGGTATTCCCTGTTGTTAGCAACATTGGTGTGGTTCAGCCAGTTCAGGGCTCTCTTGCTCGCGTCAAACTCGACCGGAAGGGTTATCAGCGAAAAAACCACAGTAATAGCCATTAATACGATGCCGGCCAGCAGCAGCAGGTAACTACCCGAAGCGGCCATGATCAACCCGGCCAGCAATACCCAGTTTACGATCATCGAACTAAATTGCACCGCCGGAACCAGCCTGCTACGCAATTGCAACGGCGCATACCCGGCGGCATGCTGTACCGCATGTCCGCATTCATGGGCCGCCACTGCGGCAGCGGCCACCGTGGCGCCCTCATATACATCGGGGCTCAGGTTTACTGTTTTCTTTTCGGGATCATAATGGTCGCTTAAAAATCCCTGCACACTGATCACCTGCACGTCATAAATGCCGTTTTCATGCAGCATCTTTTCGGCCACTTCCTTCCCGCTGAGGCCCGCAGACAGGGGCACCTTGCTGTAACGGTTGAATTTACCCTTTAAAATCAGGGACACGATCATACTGACGCCCATGAATAATAAAGAAACCACCCAGATTTCACTCGTCATATTTCCTTTTTTAAAAGAATCCCCGCAATTCTGGAACCAAAATAAAAATCTTATAACGGAATAAGACTTTTTGTCATGTAGATAAGTTTTTTTAAGAATATTTTAGCGATATATTTAGATTTAAATATTTGATTAATAATATTTTACATATATATTAAAGGGTGCTGTTTTGTCCGTTTTTAATTTCTTAACCCAAGGTTCAATTAATTTGATTTTTTATTTCTGTGGCAGATTTGTACCTTAGTATCAGAATTTAATGGGTTAGTAAGTATTAAGGTCAGTCGAAAGATTGGCCTTTTTACTTTTAAAACCACTCCTGAGCACTGATTACTGAACACTGATTACTGTATACTAAAAACTGAATACTTCATTCTGCTATCTTTACTCCATGGCTAAAATAAAAAAATCGTTTTTCTGTCAGCATTGTGGATATGAAAGTGTAAAATGGTTGGGGCAATGTCCTTCCTGCGGACAGTGGAATACATTTGTGGAAGAGGTAATTGATAAAGGATCAGATAAAACCGACTGGAAAAACTATGTACCGGGTACAGATCGTACTAATAAAGTAATTTCCCTACATGATATTGTAAGTAATGAAGAAAAGCGCCTGGCAACCCGTGATGCAGAACTGAACCGCGTGCTGGGCGGTGGCATTGTAAGCGGCAGCCTGGTGTTGGTTGCCGGTGAGCCGGGTATTGGAAAGAGCACGTTGTTCCTGCAATGCGGGCTGCAATTTACCAATACGAAAGTGTTGTATATAAGCGGAGAAGAAAGTGAACAGCAAATTAAAATGCGGGCCGATCGTTTAACCGCCAACAGCAACGCAACAACCAATGAAAATTTCTTTTTGCTTACGGAAACATCCACTCAAACCATTTTCCAGGAAATAAAAAAACTAAAACCGCAATTGGTCATTGTGGATTCGGTTCAAACATTACAATCACCGGTTATTGATGCTTCTGCAGGAAGTATCTCGCAGATAAAAGAATGTGCCGCAGAATTTCAACGGTATGCCAAGGAAACCGGCACACCCGTTTTTTTAATCGGTCATATTACCAAGGAAGGAAGTATTGCCGGGCCAAAGATCCTGGAACATATGGTGGATGTGGTATTGCAGTTTGAAGGAGACCGCCATTATGCGTATCGCATATTGCGCACCTTTAAAAACCGGTTTGGAAGCACTTCGGAGCTGGGTATTTATGAAATGACCGATGTAGGCATGCGTGGAGTGGCCAACCCCTCTGAAATACTGATCACGCAAAAGGAAGAACAGCTAAGCGGAACAGCTATTGCGGCAACCATAGAGGGCGTGCGCCCCTTACTGATTGAAGTACAGTCGCTGGTAACACAGTCTGTGTATGGTACGCCACAGCGGACGGCTTCCGGTTTCGATTTAAGGCGGCTGCAATTGCTGCTGGCCGTGCTGGAAAAAAGAGGCGGTTTTCATTTTGGTGTGAAAGATGTATTCTTAAATATCGCCGGCGGTATAAAGGTAGAAGATCCGTCCATAGATCTTGCGGTGCTTTGCTCCCTGCTTTCTTCCTATGAAGATGTTCCTTTAGGGCAGGCGATCTGTTTTGCCGGAGAGGTGGGTTTAAGCGGTGAGATCCGGGCGGTAAATAAAATTGATCAGCGCATTGCTGAAGCGGAAAAACTGGGTTTTGAAAAGATCATCGTATCTAAATACAACCAATCGCTAAAGAACCTCAGCCGGTTTAATATTGAAGTGATCTGCATGGGCCGGGTGGAAGAAGTGTATCAGTATTTGTTTTGATAGGTGTTTTTTATCTCACAGATTACACGGATTTTCACAGAAGCTATCTAAAATCTGTGTAAGTCTGCGGAATCTGTGAGCCATTGCTACTGTGCCCACCCTGTTGCGTTAAATTAACGTATCTTAGTAAAAACACCAACACATGAATAGCATTGCCTCTATGAAAAATGCGTTGCTCCATCTGTTTTATCCACACGTTTGCGCCGGTTGTGGAAGTGACGCGCTGCCGCGGGACAGCCAGCTTTGCTTTCTTTGTTTACAGGAACTGCCGGTAACCGGTTTTGAAAGGCATTGCAATAATCCCGTTGAAAAGATCTTTTCCGGGCGGTTACAATTTGAAGCGGCCACGGCTTTTTGTTATTTCTCCAAACAGGCGGCATTGCAACATATATTGCATCAGTTTAAATACGGAGGCAATAGAGCGCTGGGCCGTCAACTGGGAATCGCGTTTGGACAGGCAGTAAAAAAATCGGATCGTTTCAACACCATTGATGCCATTGTGCCTCTGCCGCTACACAGCGTCCGTGAGCGCAAAAGAGGCTATAACCAGGCGGCTGTGCTTGCCGAAAGTATCGCTGAAGTGATGGAAGTACCTGTTTGGGAAGACATTGTGCACCGTGTTGCCGCCACAGCCACGCAAACAAAAAAGAACCGGGTGGAGCGCTGGCAGAATATGCAGGGAAAGTTTTTTATTGCTGAGAATCAAAAAGCTGCCGGCAAACACCTGCTTTTAATAGATGATGTGGTTACCACCGGCGCAACCCTTGAGGCCTGTGGAAGCGTCCTTTTGAATATGCCCGGGGTGCGCCTGAGTATTGCGGCTTTGTGTTATGCAAGTGATTAACAGTTAGCTGAGCAGTGAACCGGACGCTGAAGAGTGCGATGCAAGTAAATTTAATAGTAGTGCTGCAGCGGGGCACATAAAAAGAAAAAATCCATTTACCTTTAGGATATAAATAAATTTGATATGAAACTATTAGTAATAACACTGGCGCTGATCATGGGTATTGCCGCCGGTTCCATTTACGATTTTAAAGTAGATGGCTTAACAGGAGGAACCATTAATCTTAAAGATTATAAGGGTAAAAAAATATTGATTGTAAATACCGCCAGCAAATGCGGCTTTACGCATCAATACGAGGGGTTGGAGCAATTGTATGAAAAATATAAAGATAAATTGGTGATCATTGGTTTCCCGGCCAATAACTTTAAGGAGCAGGAGCCGGGCTCCAATGGTGAGATTGCCGAGTTCTGCAAAAAGAATTACGGGGTGTCCTTTCCTATGGCGAAAAAGATTTCCGTTAAAGGCGATGACACGGCGCCTATTTATAAATATTTAATTGCCGAAGCAGAGAAAAAAGGCATAAAGGACCCGATCAAATGGAATTTTACGAAGTTTTTGATTGACGAGAAGGGGAACCTGGTTACTGTATTCCCTTCTAAAGTAGAACCCATGAGTGAAGATCTTTTAAAATACCTGAACTAAGTTCTATATATATTTTTCCTGCAACAGGTAATTGATGGCCCCGGTTTTGTCGGGGCTATTTTTTATATTCGTATAAATTAAACGTATGCGCGATTGGTTATTATTTATCTGTGGCGGGTTGCTGCTGGCGGCTTGTACTTCAAAGAAACCAGCAGACCTCTTGGTTTATAACGCCACTATTTATACGGCCGATAGCAGTTTTAGTACAGCGGAGGCAATGGTAATAAAAGACGGAAGGATTATAGCCGTTGGGAAAAAAAGCACACTCGAAAATGCATACCAGTCTAAAAGCAGTTTGAACGCGGAAGGGAAATACATTTACCCGGGTTTTATAGACGCGCACGCCCATTTTGCAGGGTATGCAAAGGGTTTAGGAGAAGTAGATCTTGTAAATACCACCAGTTGGGAGGCCGTGCTGCGGCGGTGCAGCGATTTTAAAACAGAAGGAGATACAATGTCCTGGATCATTGGGCGTGGCTGGGATCAGAACGACTGGCCGGTTAAAGAATTCCCGACAAATGAGGAACTGAATAAACGGTATCCCAACCGGCCGGTTTATTTAAGCCGCATCGACGGGCACGCGGCCATCGCGAATAATAAAGCATTGGAGCTGGCGGGAGTAAAAGCCGGAGATACCATTAGCGGCGGTACTTACCAGGTAAAGAACGGCAGGCTTACCGGGTTGCTTGTTGATAATGCCATGGACAGGGTTGCGGCCAAAATACCGGATCCTTCACCAACTGTAATGAAAACACTGGTGCTGCGGGCGCAACAAAATTGTTTTGGCGTGGGGTTGACCGGTATTCATGATTGCGGACTGGATTACGAAGCGGTTGATAAAATTGCCGCTCTTCAACAATCTGGTGAGCTGAAAATGCGTCTTTATATTATGCTAAGCGATGCGAAGAAAAATTATGAATACCTGGCGAAGCACGGCATCATTAAAACCGAACGGTTAAATGTAAGAGGATTTAAGTTATATGCAGATGGCGCCCTGGGTTCCAGAGGGGCTTGCTTGTTACATGACTATGCAGATAAGCCCGGCTGGCGGGGTTTTTTATTAAGCAATCCTGCGCATTTTGATTCTATGGCGGCAATCATTGTAAAAAATAACTGGCAAATGTGCACCCATGCTATCGGCGACAGTGGTAATCGCACACTATTAAAAATTTATGCAAAATACCTGGGCGGAAAAAATGACCGCCGCTGGCGGATGGAGCATGCACAGGTGATCAGTCCGGATGATTTTCATTTTTTTGAAGACAATAATATCATTGCTTCGGTGCAGCCTACGCATGCCACTTCAGATATGTACTGGGCCGGTGATCGTTTAGGAAAAGAGCGCCTGAAAGGAGCCTATGCCTACGAACGATTATTAAAAGAGAACGGATGGATCCCCTTGGGCACTGATTTCCCCGTGGAAGATATTTCCCCTTTAAAAACATTTTATGCCGCGGTGGTAAGAAAAGATGCGAAGGGATTTCCTGCCGGCGGTTTTCAAATGGAGAACGCGCTTACGCGGGAGCAAGCCTTACGGGGCATGACGATCTGGGCGGCGCGGGCGGCTTTTGAAGAAAAAGAAAAAGGAAGCCTGGAACCGGGCAAGTTCGCCGATTTTGTTATTTTGGACAGGGATCTTATGACTGAGCCTGAGGCCACAATGCTTACCACCAAAGTGTTGAAAACCTATGTGGGCGGGGAGCGCGTATTTTAAAATGGCATCAACTAATCGCCCAAGGCGATAGAATGGAGCTGCGAGGCTGCAAGCCTCGCATAGCATCGGCACCGCTAAGGCGCGAAGATGTGTTTATTTCCTTTCTCCTGGTGTCATAGCCTCCTGGCGGTTACCTGTTTTGCCTTCCCCACCCCAAAATAAAAAAAGCCCCTCATTTCAGAAGGGCTTTCTATTATTTGCTACATCAAATTATACATCGTAGGTAGTGGATGCCGTATCGCCGCCGCGTCCGGTCCAGTTGGTATGGAAAAACTGTCCGCGGGGTTTGTCGATTCTTTCGTAAGTATGGGCGCCAAAATAATCGCGCTGCGCCTGGAGCAGGTTTGCCGGTAATCTTGCTGAACGGTATCCATCGTAATAGTTAATGGCAGCGCTCAGGCAGGGAGCGGGTATGCCGTTTAGCATTGAAGTGGCCGTAACATTCCGCAGTCCTTCCTGGCAGGCCTGTATCTTTTCGGCAAAATAGGGATCGAGCAGTAAATTAGACAGGTCGGGGTTTTTATCAAAAGCTTCTTTAATATTGCCCAGGAAGCGGGAGCGGATGATACAGCCGCCTCTCCACATCAATGCAATATTGCCATAGCTTAATTCCCATCCGTATTCTTTGGCTGCTGCTTTCATCATCTGGTAACCCTGTGCATAGGAGATCACTTTGGCGGCATACAACGCATCGCGGAGCTGGTTGATAAATGCTTTTTTATCGCCATTAAAAGAAGGTGCAGGTCCGGCAGTAAGCACTTTAGAAGCAGCTACCCGCTCGTCTTTCAAGGCCGACAGGCATCTTGCGAAAACGGATTCCGTAATGAGTGTTAAGGGAATACCCAGTTCCAGGGCAACGGTTCCGGTCCATTTACCGGTACCTTTCTGGCCTGCGGTATCTAAAATTTTATCGATAATGGGCGTGCCGTCCTCTTTATAAGCCAGGATATCGCGGGTGATTTCGATCAGGTAACTATCCAGCTCGCCCTCGTTCCACTCTTTAAATACCTCATGCATCTCATCGGCCGACAGGCCTAATACCTCTTTCATGATCTGGTACACTTCGCAGATCAGTTGCATATCACCATATTCAATACCGTTATGCACCATCTTTACGAAATGCCCTGCACCGCCGTTGCCTACCCAATCACAGCAGGGGGAGCCGTCATCAACTTTAGCAGCTATGCCCTGGAAAACAGGTTTTACATCCGCCCAGGCGCTGGTAGAGCCGCCCGGCATAATAGAGGGGCCTAACAAAGCGCCTTCTTCTCCACCGGAAACACCGGTACCGATATAGCGTAGGCCTTTACTTTCTACATATTTTACGCGACGTTCGGTATCAGGAAAATGAGAATTTCCACCATCGATAATAATATCGCCTTTATCCAGATGGGGGATCAGCAGTTCAATAAAATCATCTACGGGTTTACCGGCTTTGACCATCAGCATTATTTTGCGGGGGGCTTTTAGCGAAGCCACCAGTTCTTCAATAGAATGCGCTCCGTAAATATTTTTGCCTTTGGCTCTTCCATTTACAAAATGCTCCACTTTATCTACCGTGCGGTTGTAGGCGGTTACATGAAAGCCCTTGCTTTCCATGTTCAGGATCAGGTTCTCACCCATAACTGCCAGCCCGATTACGCCGATATCAGAAATTTCTTTCATAATTGTTCAAGATTAATAGTAGTTCAGAATTTAAGAAAGCCAAATTTAATCTTATGAGGGATTAAAACCAATTCATTAGCGTCTGTAGCGGCTATTATTGGAAAATTTATAATTAAATAGCTGTTTTCATAACACTTTTTTAAGCAGAACGATATAGGTAGGGAAGTGGTCGCTATAGCCGCCGCGATAGTTGTCGCCACTGTAGCTGCGCATGGGGTAGCCTTTATAAGGGCCGATATTTTCGATCATATAGGCTTTTTTGAAAACAGCATTTTTATAGAAGAAAAAGCCTGGCTGCTTTTTATCGGTAAAGCCTTCTGAAAGGAGTATCTGGTCAAACAGGCTCCAGGCATTCTGATACGCCAGGGAGCCGTTACCAATCTTATATAAGGTATGCCAGGGATTATACAGTTCGCCCATTTTTATGTCATGTATCTTATCTGTAGTTTTTAACGTTTTTACAATGCTGTTGCTGACCGGTTCATCATTAAAATCGCCCATAACGATAATCTTGCTCAGGGGGTCATGGTTGATGAGTGTATCGATAAATTTTCGAACGGCGGCCGCTGCGGCAATACGCCCCGGTTCCGATTTTTTTTCGCCTCCATAACGACTGGGCCAGTGGTTTACAAAAATGTGCACCCGTTCGTTTTCAAGCAACCCAGTCACCCAAAGAATGTCGCGGGTGTAGGGCGCTTCCTTGGCGCCCTCCGGCAGGCGCACATAGAGGGGCCTGCTTTTAAGTATTTTAAAATACCGGGGATTATAGAGCAATGCCACATCAATACCCCGGGCATCTTTCGAATCATAATGAACATAACGATAGCTTCTTTTGGCCAGTAACGGATGTTTTACCAGGGTATCTAAAACCGCATCGTTTTCCACTTCCGCAAGGCCCAGCACCGCTGGCCCATCGGGATTAGTATTTGTTCCGATTGCCGCAATTACTGTACAAAGATGAAGGACCTTGTCGTTGAAAGCTGCGCTGGTATAGGCCTTGGTGCCATTAGGAGTAAAACTTTCGTCGTCGTTTTTTCCGTGAAAAAGGGTGTCATAAAAATTTTCAAGGTTATAAAAGGCAATAACGGCTGATCGATATTGGCTTGGCTGAGCTGTGGTATTTGTGCCCTGCAAACAAATGAAGAGTGTAATAAAATAAACGGGTATTTTTTTCATAGGGTGTATTTATTTAGGTTGCTTAAAACTACGGCTTATTTTAATAACTCCATAATTTTTCAACATCACAAGGGGTTCCAAAGAGGCGCTGCCAAAAAATATTGGGCACAAGTCTGATAATAAAAAAAAGTTGTTAACTTTAGGCCAACCTAAAAAACCACGCTACATGAAAACCGCCTTAACCTTGTTAAGCCTTTGTGCTTGCCTGTTTGCAAAAACGCAAACCTATCCGCTTACTTTAACAGACACGCTTCCCAAACAAGATTCCCTGGTTCCGGATGCTGAAGAAGAAATGAAGGATGTTTTGCCGGTTGTTACGCTGGATGATAATGCTGAAAATGAAGAGCACCCCGGTGTTTCGTCGATCCTTTCCTCCGGCAGGGATCCGTTCTTATCCGCTGCTGCGTTCAACTTTTTTACTTTCCGTTTTAGGTTAAGAGGCTATAATAATGGAAATGCGCTGTACCTGAACGGATTGGATCATACGGGTCTTGATAACGGGTTTATTCCTTATAATATCTGGTCTGGCCTTGCCAATATAATGCGCGCACGGCAGGATGGCTATGGTCTGGAGGCGACGGGATTTGCTTTTGGAACTGCCGGACTGAACACTAATATTGATCTGCGTGCAGGGGTGCAACGGGCGCAAACGCAGATCGGGTATGCGCTTTCCAATCGTAATTACCGGCATCGTTCTTTGCTTACGCACGGGTCGGGATTTAATAAAAAAGGATGGGCCTACAGTTTTATGTTGAGCACCCGCTATGCGGATGAAGGATATATTCCGGGAACTTATTATCGTGGGTTAAGCTATTATGCTGCGCTTGACAAAAAATGGAATCTGAAAAATACGGTATCACTGATCGCTTTGGGTGCGCCGGTTGAAAATGGCCGCCAGGCCGCAAGTGTACAGGAAGCGATGGACCTGGCCGGCACCAATTTTTATAATCCCTCCTGGGGATATCAAAACGGCGCGAAGCGCAATTCGAATGTAGCTACTGCTTTTCAGCCGGCTTTTATGGGGGTATATGAGTATAAGCCCAATAACCATACTAACTGGACCACAACGCTGGGCTATATTTCAGGGAAGAAAAAAAATTCCGCATTCGACTGGTATAATGCGCCCGATCCGCGACCGGATTACTACCGGTATCTGCCGGGTTATTATACATCCGGGCAACCAGCGCTGGCTGCAATATTGCGACAACAAATGGTGGATCACCCCAACCTGTTGCAGGTAAACTGGCCGCAGCTTTATGAAGTGAATCGCGGGAACACGGCAACGGTGCTTAATGTAAATGGCGTAACCGGGAATGATGTTACCGGCGCACGTTCTTTATATATCTTATCGAACCGCGTAAATGAGCTGCACCGGATCATGATTAACAGTGTTTACAATACCAAACTGAATAAGCGGATCGCCTTTACCGCAGGGGCGGATTACCAGCACCAAAGCAACCATTATTACCAGGAGGTAAAAGATCTGTTGGGTGGGGCCTTCTGGGTAAACGTTAATCAATTTGCAGAGCGGGATTTCCCCAATGATCCCCGTGCGCAGCAATATGATGTGGATCGTCCGAACCAGTTGAAAAAAAAAGGGGATGCTTATGGGTACGATTATCAAATGAAGGTGGACCGGCTGGGCGGCTGGGTGCAGACAATGCTACTGCTGGATCATTTTGATTTGTTTGTTTCGGGACGATTGTCCTTCACCAGGTTCTGGAGAACAGGATTGAACCGGAATGGCCTGTTTCCTGATCATTCTTTCGGAGTGTCAAAAAAGGTCGCCTTTTTAAATCCGGAAGTAAAAGCGGGCATTGTTTATAAACTGAATGGGCGGAACTATTTTTTTGTTAACGGCGGTTATTTTAGTAAGGCCCCTTATTTTGACAATGTGTTTATTGCGCCCCGGACAAGAAACACTTTGCAAAGCGATACCATCAGGAGCGAAATCACCCAAACGATTGAGGGCGGCTACAGGTTAAACAGTCCGCGTGTTCAGTTGAGCATAAAGGGGTACTACACTTCGGTTAAAAACACCTATGATGTGCTGACGTTTTACCATGACCAGTACCAGGATTTTGTGAACTATGCGCTCAGCGGAATGAATACATTGTATTTCGGTGGAGAACTGGGGGCTACAATAAAGCTTACGCCCGGCCTTAGTTTTAACGGAGCGGCGGCGGTTGGCCGGTATTATTATAACAGCAGGCCCCATGCCGTGATTACCGTCGATAACAGCGCGGTTGCATTGGCCGCTCAAACGGTGTATCTGAAAAATTTCAGGGTGGCTTCAACACCTCAAACGGCCTACAGTGCGGGATTATTTTATCGTTCGCCCCGGTATTGGTTTATAAGCATAACGGGTAATTATTTTGATCATTCATGGTTGTCGCTAAACCCTATACGCCGTACGGCGGCGGCAATAGGAACCGACAATCCCACATCTTTCGAAGAACAGGAGTCTATTTATAAGATGATCGCACAGGAAAAATTGCCTGCGCAGTTTACCCTTGACTTTTTTGGGGGCTGGTCGAAGCGGTTGTCCCGGAAACTGATGATACATCATAAACCCGTTTATCTTGTTTTTTATCTGAGCGTGAATAATCTATTAGATAATAAAAAAATGCGTTCCGGCGGATTTGAACAACTGCGGTTCGATATGGCCGACAAGGACATCAATAAGTTTCCGCCAAAATATTATTATGCCACCGGTCTCAATTATACTGCAAGCCTTATGCTTCGATTTAATTAATACTAACCAGTGAATAAAAACAATCATATGAAAAAGTCATTTATCCGGATTTGTAAATCAACCGTAAAATTCTTATTGCCCGGGATACTACTCTTATTGGCCTGCAATAAGAAGTTTGATGAGCCGCCTATTAATGAAGACCCGGATATTGCAGTAACGATGACGATTGCCGAACTAAAAGCACGTTATCAGGGTGTGGGCTTTTTTCAGAATATAGAAGAGGATAAGACTATTACCGGAGTGATAACGGCGGACGACCGGTCCGGCAACTTTTATAAACAGATCGTGATACAGGATGAAACAGGTGCGATCCCCATTTTGCTGGACGGGACCAATGTTTATACCTCCTACCCGGTGGGACGGCGCGTTTTTGTGAACCTGAAGGGATTGATGTTGGGAGATTATGGCGGCACGATCCAATTGGGTTTGGATTCCTCAAGATCGGGGGCGGGCTACCTGAATCTTGGCCGAATCCCTTCTGTCCAGTTTGATCTGTTTATCACAAAAGGCTCTTATGGAAACTCCGTTGCGCCTAAGGTGATTACGCCCGCAGACTTATCTGTGAATATCCTCAACCCCCTGCAAAGCACGTTGGTGCAGTTGGACCATTTTCAGTTTGCAGACGGCGATACCGCTAAAACCTACGGCGATCCTTCCAAAAAAATAAGCGCCTTAAATTTCACGCTCTGGAACTGCGATAAAAAATCAATTGTTTTACGCAACAGCAGCTATGCCGTGTTTGCTGCGCTGAAAGTACCACAGGGTAATGGAAGTATTGTTGGTATCAGCAATATGTTTAACGGTACCCAGCAAGTTTTAATCAGAGATACAACCGATGTAAGATTGAGTCAGCCCCGGTGCAGCCCCTGATTGGTTCATCTCTTGCTATACTTAACAAGGGATAAAAAAGTGAATTAAAAACGTTCTTTAATAAATGTCCGGGGAAATGTACAGAAGAAACATCCAATGAAAAATGCGGACGTAAATCTGGTTAAGGTTGACAAGTTGCCTCTCCTAAACAAATACTCCTTTTTCCTTTTGTATTCTTTATTGGATATTTTACATTTATGCTGAATCAGCTTCCCTGTTTCCGGAGATATTTAGTAAGAATTACAATGGTCTGACCTTCAATTTTACCTTCGATCTGTTCAATATTATCTTCAACCAACCGGATGTTTTTTACTACCGTGCCCATTTTTGCGTTTAAGGTTGATCCTTTTACATCCAGGCTTTTGGTGAGTACTACAGTGTCCCCGGTTTTTAGGATGTTTCCGTTACTATCTTTATGTAAAGCTACGGAGCCGTCATTTTCATGATCGCCCGTTGCCTTTGCCCAGGCCAATGTGTCCTCATCCAGGTAAAGCATATCCAGGTTGTCCACCGCCCAGCTTTCCGCTCTTAAACGGTTGAGCATGCGCCAGGCCACTATCTGCACTGCCGGAACCTCGCTCCACATCGTTTCTGTGAGGCATTGCCAATGCGCGCTATCCAGTTCTTCTTTTTTTTCAATCTGTGCTTCACATTTGCTGCAGATATAGATGGTATTATCCTTGCTGTTTTGTTCCTGTGGCGCTACTTCATATACTGCGAGTGAATCGGTGCTTTTGCAAAGTTCACAGGTATTGTTACTTCTTACTTTTAACATATCTGCCGTGCTCATCTGTATTTATTTTGCCGGCAAATGTAATGGTTTATTTCTAAGCCTGTTTTGCCGCTAACCCGGCGACCGCTAATTTTGCGCTTCATGTTTAGAAATAAGTACAAATGGATCTTCTCCGGGCTGGTATTTGCCATTTTGTGGTCTTCGGCATCTACGGCTACCAAAGTCGCGCTTACGGTGGCCCAACCATTGGTAATAGCAGTAACAAGGTTTGGAGTGGCAGCATTGACCATGCTGGTAATTGCCCATGTACTGTTAAAAAAGCCCCTGCCCAAAGGAAAGGAATGGAAACAATTACTTATTTATGGGTTGCTTAATATTACCATATACCTGGGGCTTTATGTTTTTGCAATGCAACAGGTAACGGCAAGCATCGGCGCCTTAACGGTGGCAATAAGCCCGGTGTTTATCAGCTTTATTTCAGTATTCTTTTTAAAAAAGCCCTTGTCTGCAAGGATCATTTTTGCAATAACGATTTGCCTGATCGGGATCATTGTCGTGGCATGGCCGTTACTGGGTGGTTCGTCCGTTACCGTTCCCGGTTTGGTATTGCTGATTGCCAGCATGCTTTCCTATTCCATCGGAACCATTTATTTCTCTTCTAAGAACTGGGAAGGGATGCATTTATTTGTTATCAACGGATGGCAAACTTTTTTTGGAGGGTTACTGATGCTACCGGTTGCGTTGCTCACATACCATGCCTCAATGAATCAACTGACTTTTGCGTTTTGGGGAGGCACTATATGGCTGGCCTTGCCTGTTTCAATTGGCGCGGTAGCCTTATGGCTGGCGTTGGTAAAACAGGATGTTGTAAAGGCTGGAATGTGGTTGTTTATAAGCCCCATTTTTGGAATTATCATTGCCACAGTTTGGGTGCATGATACGGTGAGCATATACACCGTTGCGGGTCTTATCCTGGTGTTAACGGGGTTGGCGCTCAGTTATACCCGGTTAAATGTTCGCGCTCCGCTCAAATAAAAAAATAAACACCTCATGCTTTATCGGGTTACCGTTTATCAAAAAACAAAACGACAGCGCCCATCAAATACGAAACGTTTCATACATTAGCGGAGCGGTTGCCTCAAACGATGCGCTCCGTACTCTGATAGCCTTTACCTCAACTATTGTGTAATTAAAACCTTTTTAATTAATTATAGTGTATGTCAGTTTCCAAACGATGCAGGGTGGTTCAATCCCTTTGCCGGGTTGCCGGTAGTTTTCTTTTTATGCTGTTTTTTTCCTTTTGTGCCTCAGCACAGAAGCCATTATTATCCAAATCGCCGGGGAGTAGTTTTACGGCACGGCTAATGAGCATTGAAGCCGCCGTAAATGAAACCTTCCGGTACAATGCTGCATTGCATAACGGCACTGCGCAGGCCCATATTTATGAGTTCGTGCCGGTACTGCCTATAGGGTGGAGCATCGCCTTTAAAATTGAAGGCAACGAAGTAGCCTCGTTTACGCTGGACTCTGGTAAAACCGAGGACGTATCTATTGAAGTCGCCCCCGTATTTAATGCAAAGCCTGGCAAATATAGTATTCCGGTAACGGCCATTTCAGGTAACGATAGTCTTAAGCTGAACCTGGAAGCAGTAGTGAAGGGGGCCTATGCTGCCGAACTGACTACGCCAACGGGCCGGCTAAGCGACGAAGTAACCGAAGGCAGCACAAAGGAGATCCACCTGGTGGTAAAAAATAAGGGGACTATTCCCCTCGAAAAACTGGAACTGTCTGCACAAACACCGTCGCAATGGGACGCTACTTTTCAACCTTCAAAGATTGAAAGGTTAGAACCGGGGGCAACCCAGGATGTTACGGTATCCCTTAAGGTTCCGGATAAAACCATCGCCGGCGATTACGTAACAACATTTAACTTAAAGAATACCAATACGAAGGCGGCGGCCACATTCCGTATGACGGTGACCACTTCGCTTTTGTCTGGCTGGATCGGACTGCTGGTCATACTGGCGGCCCTGGGAATGATTTATTACCTGGTTCGAAAATACGGAAGAAGGTGAGCGATATGAAAGATCCGGTTATTGAGTTGCATAACCTTACCAAATGCTATGGTAAGCTTAAAGCGGTAGATGAATTATCGCTTCAGATCCCAAAAGGAGAAGTATTTGGGTTGCTGGGCCCTAATGGCGCCGGCAAATCGACCACTATTCTTATGATGCTGGGCCTTACCGAACCTACATCGGGGTCGGCTACGGTATTGGGGTTCAATGCCACTAAAAACCCGATTGATGTGAAGCGCAAAGTAGGATATATGCCGGACAGCGTCGGCTTTTATAACCAGCTTACTGCGTTGGAAAATCTGGTATATACCGGGCGGCTGAATGGTATTGCGGCAGGCGAGCTGCGGAGGCGTGCAATGGAAACCTTATCGCAGGTGGGACTGGAAGCCGTGATCCATAAAAAAGCCGGCGTTTTTTCCCGCGGGATGAAACAACGGCTGGGACTGGCACAAGTGTTAATTAAACAACCGGAGATCATCATCCTGGATGAGCCAACGCTGGGCATCGATCCCAGCGGGGTAAAAGAGTTCCTGCTGTTGATACGGCAACAAAGCCGCCAGCAGGGTCTTACAGTATTGCTGTCTTCTCATCACCTGCACCAGGTGCAGCAGGTTTGCGACCGGGTAGGAATTTTTGTAGGGGGAAAATTATTGGCAGAAGGAAGTATTGATACGCTAAGTCATAACCTTTTTGCGAGCGATCCCTTCCTGGTGGAAGTGGAATTGGAGGATACCATTGCAGATGCCAAAGCGGTGGCGCCGGTTTTAAAAGAAATTCAATTTGTAAAAAAAATACAGGCAACGGGTAAACAGTTGACCCTATCCTGTGAGCAGGATGTAACGGCCGATATAGTGCGGCAACTGGTCGTAAACAATTATGCAATAACGGGTGTGCATAGAAAGCGGTACGACCTGGATGAAATTTATCAACGTTATTTTGAAGACAATTTAAAGGAACAATTCTCTAATGAAAAGTCCAGCGGTTTTTTTCACCGATCTTTTTTCAGGAAGCGCAGCAGGCAATAAGGGGTTTGCCCCGGCGCCCTTTTGGGTGATGGTGCGTAAGGAAGTAGCCGATCATATCCGCAGTTGGCGGTTTATAATCCTGTTGCTGCTGATCGTGCTCACTTTTTTTGCTTCAATGTATGTGTCCCTCGGCAATATCAGATCGGCCGTTACAAATTTTGATGATCCCGATCGTTTGTTTCTGTACCTGAAATTACTGACCATTACCGATGGCACATTGCCGCCCTTTCATGTTTTTGCCGGCTTCCTGGGGCCGTTGCTGGGTATCGGATTAGGGTTTGATGCCATTAATGCAGAGCAGCATAACGGCACTTTAGCCACACTAATGGCACAACCGGTATACCGGGACAATATATTGCTTTCGAAATTCACCGGTGCGCTTATATTGATCAGTACGTTGTTCCTGTCGTTGGCGCTCCTGATGGTTGGCAGCGGGTTAATTATGACAGGTGTGCATATGGAAGCGCAGGAATGTTTCCGGATCTTACTTTTCATCCTGCTCACGATTATTTATGTTGGATTCTGGCTGGGTTTGTCTATAATGTTATCAGTATTGTTCCGGCAGGCTGCAACATCGGCGCTTACCGCTATTGGTATCTGGCTGTTTTTTACGGTTTTTTACCAGATCATACTAAATATTATTTTGAAGGCTGTCCTGCCCGACCCTGCGCTGATGGACCCCGAGCAAATCACCCGCTATAATGGCATTATAGCAAACCTGGAACGCCTGGCGCCCAGCAGGCTGTTCTCTGATGCCACTACCACGCTGCTGATGCCGTCTGTACGGAGCCTGGGACCGTTAAGTATGGAACAGATGGCGGGAGCGATCCCTGCGCCGCTATCACCAACCATGAGCCTAATGATTGTTGCGCCGCAGGTTTGCGGATTGCTGGCTGCAACACTTATTTGCTTCGCTATCACCTATTACCTGTTCATGCGCCGGGAAATCCGGTCCTGAAAATAGCACGCCGTAGGCAAAAATAGGCGCGGTTGCTCTTATACTGATTTTTAAATGTTTGTAATGTTATTGTCGAATGCCACTAATTCACGAATGTGCGCCAAAGGTGCATGATATCCGTGTTTATTTCATTTGTCCCTAATTGACTATTCATTCGTGTCCCGATAGGAGCTATCGGGATAGCAGTCTTTGGATTCATAGGCCCACTCTGCCGAAAATACTATCAGCATAGTTATTGCTGTTTAAGTCAATTATCTTTGGACAGCTTTTGCAACCGGCAGATCAGTTCCTGCAGCATTGTTTTATTATTTATTTAAAGTAAAACAGGAACATATTCGTCTTGACTGAATAGCGGTAGCGGATAATTTTAGTAGCGCGTATATAAATTTATTATGGCAAAAACAACGGCGAAGCCTGAAAAGCCTTCTATTTTTCTTATGTTGAAGCCCTACCGGGGGCTGATACTTTGTCTCTTATTATTAGCATTGGCCAGCAACGGGCTTAGCCTGGTTATTCCAAAGATCTTTCAATCGGCGATCGATGATTTTTCCAAAGGCCGGTTCCAGGTACGGCAGGTAATGCTGTATTTTTTGGGAGCGGCTGTCCTGATTTTGATCTTCACCTATCTCCAAAGCCTCATCCAGACCTATACTTCAGAACGGGTGGCGCGGGATCTGCGGGAGCAACTGGCCTACAAAATATCCCGGCAAACCAATGCCTTTATCGAGGACACCAGCCCGCATAAATTATTAACAAATATTACTTCAGATGTGAATGCGGTCAAAACCTTTGTTTCGCAGGCAATTGTTAATATCATTTCCTCTGTTATTTTAATTGTGGGTACGGCAATCCTTCTTTTAAATATCAACTGGAGGTTGGGGTTGCTGGTTTTGTGCGTAATACCGGTTATAGCTATTACGTTTATGTTGATTTTTAAAAAGGTCAAAACCTTATTCCGGCGCTCGCAGGAAGTAATAGACCGGCTGAATAAAATAATCAATGAATCAATCCTGGGTGCGGCGTTGATCCGGGTGCTGAACGCCCAATCTCAGGAATACGATAAATTTATGGAAGCCAGCGGTGAAGCAAAGAACCTGGGGCTTTCGATCCTGAAATTATTTGCCACGCTGATCCCGATCATCGTATTTACGGCCAACCTGGCCCGGCTGGCCGTTGTGGCTGTTGGTGGGCGTTATGCCATTATGGGTTCTATGACCATGGGTGAATTTGCCGCCTTCAATAGTTATATTGCCATTCTGATCTTTCCTATTATTCTGATCGGATTTATGAGCAATCTTATAGCCCGTGCTGCTGCCTCCTATACCCGGATCCACCAGGTACTGATTGCAGCCGATACCGTGGAAGGAGGAAGCTTTAAAAAAGAGCTGGAAGGGGCTGTTGAAGTGCAGGACCTGACTGTTGTTTTTGGAGAAAAGAAAGCGCTGAATGGTGTGTCATTCAAAGTGGCCCCCGGTTCACGCACGGCAATTATCGGACCTACGGCTGCTGGTAAAACCCAATTGTTTTATGCGTTGACGACCTTGATCAAACCACAACAGGGGACTATTTGCTACGATGCCGTTCCGATTGAAACCTATGACCAGCAGGTGTTGCTGCGGCAAACAGGCCTGGTATTCCAGGATGCTATCATTTTTAATATGAGCCTGCGCGAGAATATTGCATTTAATGCCGAAGTAACGGAAGCGGATATGCAAAAGGCCATCCGTACGGCGGAGTTGTCTGAATTTGTTAGTTCCCTTTCCCAGGGACTTGATACGATCGTTTCGGAAAGGGGAGCCAGTCTTTCTGGCGGACAAAAACAACGGGTGATGCTGGCGCGGGCACTTGCAGGGAATCCTAAGATCTTGTTGCTGGATGAGTTTACGGCCCGGGTCGATCGGAATACAGAACAGCGCATCTGGAAAAACGTATCGGAAAATTATCCGGGAATAACGATCATTTCTATTACACAGAACCTGGCACCGGTAAAGGACTACGAACAGATTATTTTGCTGATGGAGGGGGAACTGATCGCTAAAGGAACCCATTCGGAATTACTAAAGTCGAGCCCCGAGTATAACCAGATCTTCCAAAGCCAGCAAAGCCTCAATAATTATCAAACAACTGAAGCATAACCCATGGAGGAGCAAGACAGCAATATGAGTTACAGCCTGAATAAAGAGGTGAAAAGCACTGCCGGAGCTGCGTTACGGAAACTATTCCGGTTTATGAAAGAGGAGCGACGCAGCCTGTTTATCGCCTTTTTTGTTATGCTGGTGAATGCCGGTATTACGATGTTGACGCCCTGGTTCATCGGATATATTATTGATCATTTTATTATGCAAAAGCAGTACGGCCCCTTGTTGCAATACACCGGTATGTTGCTGGGGTTGTATGTGGTGTGGGCGGGAACAGAATATTTGCAGGCCAAACTAATGGGCGGCGTTGGACAGCGGATGCTGTACGCGTTGCGTAACGAGGTCTTTAATAAACTACAGCAATTGCCGGTTGCTTTCTTTAACCAGAACCGTTCAGGAGATCTGATCTCCCGGATCAATAATGATACCGATACCGTCAACCAGTTTTTCTCCCAGTCGCTGATGCGGTTTATGGACAATATTTTTTCAATG
Organism: Niabella soli DSM 19437; assembly: GCF_000243115.2. NCBI lineage: Bacteria > Pseudomonadati > Bacteroidota > Chitinophagia > Chitinophagales > Chitinophagaceae > Niabella > Niabella soli. Next base: position 3,667,824 of record NZ_CP007035.1, read on the forward strand.
GTGGGTGTTGCTGTTTTTGTTTTGTCTATCAACTGGAAGCTGGGCGCCGCATCATTAGTGCCGGCGGTTTTTATTTTATTGTTTGTTTTAGTGATAGGGCCCTGGGTGAAAAAGAAAAACGCCATAAGCCTGAAAGCCAATGGCAACCTGAGTGCTGATATACAGGAGGGATTGCACAATTTTAAAACGATCATTGCCTTTAACCGGAGAGATTATTTCAGGAAAAAGTTTGCAACCGCCAATGAAGAAAATTATAAGACGGCTATTACTGCCGGTATCGCCAATAATTTATTTACTCCCGTTTTTGGTTTCTTTTCGAACATTGCCCAGTTGATCGTTTTAACGTTGGGGATCTATTTTATTTTGGAGGGCTCGTTTACTTTGGGGCTGCTTATCAGTTTTATAAGTTATGTGCAGCTTTTTTATCAGCCGTTACGGGAGCTGGCAGCGTTGTGGGCCAGTTTCCAGACGGCTATGGCAGCATGGGATCGTATCGCCGTGATCCTTTCGCTGCAATCCAATCTGCCTGTAGTCGGGCATACCGCTTCATCGCCTGTTAACAAAAATATCGTAATGGCATTTAAAGAGGTCGCTTTTCAATATCCTGATGGTAAGGAAGTGCTGCACCCAATTAATTTTGAAATGGAACGGGGTAAAACCTATGCTTTAGTAGGACCAACAGGCGGCGGAAAAAGTACCACGGCGGCGTTGATAGCGCGTTTGTATGATCCCACAGAAGGAAAAGTGCTGTTGAACGGGCGCGATATCCGTTCCTATACAACAGAAGAGCGCACAAATGAGATCGGCTTTATTTTACAGGAACCGTTTTTATTTACCGGAACATTAAAAGATAATATAGTATATGGTAATCCAGAATTGTACGGCCTTACAGATGAGCAATTGTTGAAAGCCATAACAGAAGCGGGTTTGGGCGATTTGTTGCAGCGCTTTGATGCCGGCTTGCATACGCCCCTCGGAGCGGGTGGCGCGGTAAGTCTCGGGCAAAAGCAATTGATCGCCTTTATCCGTGCCGTATTACGGGCACCCAAAATAATGATCCTGGATGAAGCAACAGCTAATATTGATACGATTACTGAAAAACTTTTAGATGGGATTCTTAAAAAACTTCCGGCAGCTACCACCCTGATCGTTATTGCGCACCGGCTGAATACGATAGAAAATGCAGACGAGATCTTCTTTGTAAACGACGGGGCAATAGTACCCGCCGGTACGCTGGAACATGCCATGGATCTACTGTTGAACCAGAAACTGGCGAGCTAGACACCAAACGCTCGCTTCCATTTGCGCTACCGACTATCAGGCCCGATGGGTCTTTAGCTTAACAACATTGCCCCAACGGGCTATTGGTAAATCGATAATAGATCAGGAGCGGAATTGCCGGCTGTCAGGGCCGCCTGGTAATGACAATTTTGGTAATCAGCATTATTTCTTCTTCTTTGCTGGCTTTTTTTCCAACAATGCTGCCGTAGCTGCCGATTGTTTTGCAAACGCCATCCATTTATTTTTATGGGCGAAGGGAACCTGTACCCAGCCGTTCATTGGCCGGCCTTCCATAGGTTCAAATATCCGGGCGCCGCTCAGCGCCAGCGCCATTTCCATTTCCTTACCCTGCAGCCGCACCACCAGATGGTCTTTCCAAAACATGGCCCCGGATTTCCCGTTCGGCATTTTCATGCAAAGAGCGCCAAACATCTTTCCGGGTTGGGCATCCGGAATCAGTTCAATGAGGGTGGTAAAATATAATTCGGCTGGTGTCATGCCGCAGGTTTTTTTATAATTTTTGAAGCAGCAAATGCAAATAGTCCCAACACAATACCTGAGGCAATCCCTATAACCGCACCGGTCATCAGCATCATCAGTTTTGGTTGGTCGGGCATAGGCATTTTTGTCATCAATGCCGCTTCACTGGGATGATGGGCGATGTATGTATCGAACAATAAAATATGCGCCGCCGTGATCCACACACAATTGAAAATGCTTACCATAAAACCATGCAAAAAATAAGCTTTGGAACAGTTCTTAGCGATAAAATAAGCACAGATAATAAAAATAATCAACCAGCAAAAAGGCTCTATAGCAGAAGGTATAAAATAAACAGTGCCCAACGCCATCGCCAGGCCAAAAAAGGAGAGCTTAAAAATTAAATTCCAGTTCATATGTTTTGATATTTATTCAACGTCGATCCATTTTTTTTCAAAATAGACCGGTGTCCGGTTATTAGAAGAATCGATGGCCATAGCTTTTATAAAGCTGTCCTCCGTTCCCAGGTATTTTAGGTGAAAGCCCTTTAACTCACTGGTTTCATAATACGATCCCAGCCGGCATTTAAACGGATTTCCCTGCACATCATTTGTAAAAACAGAGAACAATAACAGTCGCTCCGCATTGGTATCGGGCCGGGCATAGCCAAAGATCCGGTGGTCCTGCCGGATATTGGAATGAAGGGTTATCGTGCTGTCTCCGTTTTTCAGGGAAACAAACGCCTTGTTAAGTCCCCCGGTTCCGGTTACCCGGTTCACCGCATCCAGGCTATCCTGTAATTTTTTTACCGCCGGCCGGGCGGGCAGGGAATCAGTGGGGGGCAACGGTTGAGCAAGGGTGTCGGCGCTTTTTTTTGTAGATCCGGTTTGGTTACAGCCCATTACCAGGAGCGACAATACAAGTAGTGTTCCCTTCATTTTTTTTATTTAAGGTAGCGCTTTTTATTGCCCCGGAGAAATGATTATCCTTTATTGTATTGGGATCTTAAAATATTTTCCTGGGTTTGTTCGGTTCGCTGCCAAAAATGCCAGAACCATTTCAGCGTTACTTTATTGGCCTTCTTTTTGTCTCCGGTAATTTTTATTTTCCCGCCCAGCAGGGCTGTAATACTGGCCACAATGCCGGTAATCTTAGCCGTAAAATCTTCTTTCTTTTCCTTTTTAACCAGGAAATGCAATGCCCTCGCCAGTTTCCCTATAAATGGCGCAGAGCGGGCCAGTGATGTGGAAATGAGGTGCTCTACGGAAACCCTAACGGTGGCGTCAGCATTGCTGGTGATGCCGGGAGAAACCGTGCCGGTATAATCTTTTATTGTCAGCACCCAATCGCCGCCCCCGGTTCCGGTAATATGATATTGAATAGTAGCGGCCTCGCCGCCATTTTTTTCAGGCCGGAAGGAGGCCGGGTGGAAAACCCGCATAAACCAGTCAAGGAGCGGCTCTACAAACCGGGTATCAAATCCCTGCCAGCGCTTATTGGCCATCAGCAGATCACGTTCATGCACCAGGTTATCGGCAAACTGCACCAGGAAAAGCATCCGTATATCAATGTCTCCAATAAAAAAGAACGCCGGCAGCAGCCATTGTTCTTCGCTTAATGCTTCCAGTTGCTCAAGGATCTGGTTGGTTTCCTTTTTAAATTCTTCAAGCGTTTCGGGAATCGTTTTATTTTTTCGCCGCGCTACTTCATTGGCATTGCGTAAAAATAAATTAAACCCGAGGGGCGGAACAGGGTCTCCATCCAATGCCATTTGGATCAGTGTTTTAAAATTGACGGTAACAGCACTGGTCATATGGTTCACCAGGTCTTTACAATTCCAGCCCAGATAGCGGGTTTCTGAATGCCAATCCGCCTCGTTAAAACCCGCTATTTCTGCAAATAAATGCGCATAGAATGTGCGCGCCAGGGAAAGCCAGTCCGATTTAGATATTTGGGTATAATCCGTCATATTGCAGCGTTATGCCATTTAGAAGAAGCAACCTTAACCGGGAACCAACATTAAATGTAATCCGGTTTTAGATGCCTGGCAATCGCTGAAATGAGGGATTTAGCCTTTTGTTGACGGACAAACAAAATCCGTTATCGTAAATTTCCCGGATTCTTTAATCGCTTTAAAGCCACCTTTTACATTGATAAGATTGTCAAAGCCGCGGGATTTTAAAATAGAAGCAAAGATCATAGACCGGTAGCCGCCGGCGCAATGAACATAAGCAGGCGCCAGCTTATCAATTTCCGCAAAATGACTATTAATATGATCCAGGGGTTTATTAACAGCCCCTTCAATATGTTCGGCGGCAAATTCGCTTTCCTTCCGCACATCCAGTATCAGCGGTGTTTTGACAGCGGCAAATTCATCCGCCGTAATACTTTCAATATGGTCAGTTTCTTTCCCGGCATGGATCCAGGCGTTGATACCACCGGCCAGGTAGCCAATAGCATAATCATAGCCCACCCGTGCCAGACGGGTAACCACTTCTTCCTCGCGTCCCTGGTCGGCGATGATTAAAAGCTCCTGTTTCAGGTCGGGGATGAGGCTTCCCACCCAAACAGCAAAACTGCCGTCAATACCAATATTTATTGAATTGGGAATAAAGGCTTTTGCAAAGTCTTCGGGGGCCCGGGTGTCCAATAATACTGCTCCGGTATGATTGGCGGCTTCTTCAAAAGCATCGGGCGCCAGGGCATGATTGCCGCGCTCCAGCACTTCATTGATGCTTTCATACCCTTCAATATTCATTTGTACGTTCTTGGGAAAATATTGCGGGGGCTCTGTTAGCCCGTCGGTTACGGCGCTTATGAACTGCTCTCTGGTTAAATCAGGATTCAATGCATAGTTGACCTTTTTCTGGTGGCCCAGTGTGTCGGTCGTTTCCCGGCTCATGTTTTTGCCACAGGCGCTACCGGCGCCATGTGCGGGGTAAACGATCAGGTCATCTGGTAAAGGCATGATCTTATTCCGGAGTGAATCAAACAGGAACCCCGCCAACTTTTCTTTTGTTAGCTCCTTAGCTGTTTTTTGTGCCAGGTCTGGCCGGCCTACGTCCCCGATAAATAAAGTATCTCCGGTAAAAATGGCTTTGGGCGTTCCCTTTTCATCCGATAATAAATAAACGGCGCTTTCCAGCGTATGCCCCGGAGTGTGGAGCACTTCGATGGTAGCCGCACCAATTTTAAAAGTTTCCCTGTCCCGGGCAATATGCGCTTCGTAGCCCAGGTGCGCTTCCGTTGGGCCCAGTATGATCTGCGCACCCGTTTTTGCCGCCAGGTCAATATGCCCGCTTACAAAATCTGCATGAAAATGCGTTTCAAAAATATACTTGATGGTAACGCCGTCTTTTTCTGCCCGGTCGATATAAGGCTGTACCTCGCGCAGCGGATCAATAATTGCCGCTTCTCCTTCTGAAGAAATATAATAAGCCCCCTGGGCCAGGCATCCCGTATATATCTGTTCAACTTTCATACTCAACTGCTTATTTTACAAAGGTCGTGTTTACTATTATATAAAAACAGTAGAGTGGGGTTTTGGTTGCGGGAGGCCAGCCATTGGATGCTGGTTACTCGATATCCAGTATCGAGCATCAAGGATCGGGAGAGTATCCGAAAAGAGCTACATTTGTTTTCTATGCAGTTTACTGATGTTATTGGCCAGGAAATATTGAAACGCGAGCTACCGGAATTGATGCAGGAAAATCGCCTGGCTCATGCTATTTTGTTTTTAGGCAAGGAGGGAAGCGGTGCATTGCCGTTGGCACTTTCTTTTGCGCAATATATAGTATGTGAAAAAGTGAATGGGCAAAAGTCAATGGTGAATGCTGGGCCATCCTTGTTTGGAGACGAGCCTGCTCCTGCTGGGCAAACGACGCTAACCGATTCCTGCGGAACCTGCCCGGCCTGCTTAAAAGCCGCTGCCTTTGCCCATCCGGATATCCATTTCAGCTACCCGGTAGTGACCAAAAAATCGGGTACACCGCCTATCAGCACTGATTATATTGCAGAGTGGCGGGAGTTTTTAAAGGGCTATCCTTATGGAAATGCCTACGACTGGCTGCAATTTATCGGGGCGGAAAACAAACAGGGGAATATCACCGCCCAGGAGTGTAATGATATTATCAAAAAATTAAATCTGAAAAGCTTTGAAAGCGAATATAAAATATTGATATTATGGCTTCCCGAATACTTGGGTAATGAGGGAAATAAGCTATTGAAGCTGATTGAAGAACCCCCGCCGAATACCGTTTTTTTGTTTGTTGCAGAGAACGAAAGCCAGATCTTAGGCACCATCCTCAGCCGGGTACAATTAATAAAAGTGCCGCTTTTAGAGGATAAGGATATGGAAACGGCGCTTATTGAAAGAAATAAAACCAGCCCGGAAACGGCGGCCCGTATTGCCGCGGTGAGCCAGGGCAATTATCATACGGCCCTGCAAATGGCCCAGCATGCGGATGAGGATTGGCAGGAGTTATTGCGGGACTGGCTGAATGCGATCATGAAAACCGGCCCGGTGGCGCAGACCCGATGGGTTGACGAGAGCAGCAAGCTGGGGCGGGAGAAACAAAAACAGTTTTTGCTGTATTTCAATCATTTATTGCAGCTTGCAATTAAAATACAGGTTTTTAACAAAGCAGAAGCCGGTTATCCCGAAAAAGATGTGGATTTTGCCGTTCGTCTAAACAGGATCAGTTCGCTTGAGCAGCAGCAGGCCATTATTGAAGAGCTGGACAATGCTGCTTATTATATAGAGCGTAACGCCAACAGCAAGATGCTGTTTATGGCATTAACCATTAAAATTTATCATGTCATTAGGGACAAAATCGTATTTTTGAATGAATGAGGTGTTTGGTAGGAGGAGGAAATGATTTTTTAATACAGGCAGGGTGTTGATATCGTGCGCCTGGGCAGCATGTTTTTTATCGTTTATTAGCCAGATATACAGTAACCGGTCTATATTACCGGCTATGCTTTTTTTAAGACCAATCTTTTTGTTTGGCCTGGTATGATATTCACTAAAACAAGTCTGCCATCCGCGCAGCACCTTCCATATAATTTATTTATAATGGGTTGTTCAGGTTGTGGTACAGCCACCGGCGGAAAGCCAAAGGGTTGTAAAAGCAATGGGGGTTGTAGTACGGGCGGTTGTAACCGGATGAATGCATATGATTGGTTGCGCAATTTGCCGGTAGCCAATACAGATGATTGCTGTAATGTAGTTGAGGTAAGTTTCAGCAAGGGCACAAGGAAAGATTTTTTCCGCAATACCACATTACAATTATTTGAAAAGGGAGACCTTATAACCGTTGAGGGAGTGAGCGGATTTGACGTGGGAGAAATTTCCTTAACAGGCGAAATCGTGCGTCTCCAGATGAAAAAATACGGGGTTAAGGAAGAGAATCCTGACATGAAAAAAGTATTGCGCCTGGCTACAGACAGGGATCTGGACCAGCGCAGGATCAATAAAGAGCGGGAGCCGGAAGCGGTGATCCGCAGCCGGGCTATTGCCAAGCAGTTGAATCTGAACATGAAGATCAGCCAGGTAGAAATGCAGGCAGACGGCAGAAAAGCCACCTTTTTTTATATTGCTGACGGACGTGTTGATTTCAGGGAACTGATCAAGGTATATGCACAGGAATTTAAAGTAAAGGTGGAGATGCGCCAGATCGGTGCCCGTCAGGAAGCCGGAAAAGTGGGCGGCATCGGAAGCTGCGGAAGAGAACTATGCTGTTCTACCTGGCTGACCGATTTTAAATCGGTTAATACCACCGTTGCACGGTATCAGAATCTGTCCATTAATCAAACCAAATTAAGCGGGCAATGCGGCCGTTTGAAATGCTGTCTGAATTATGAGCTGGATACTTATCTGGATGCCCTGCAGGGATTCCCCAATGACTGCGATCAAATAAAGGTTGCAAAAGGTACAGCGTACCTCATCAAGAAAGATATTTTTAAAAACCTGATGTGGTATACGCTACCAGACAGTAATAAGCAATACCCGCTTACAATTGAACGGGTGCGTAAAATAAAAACACTGAACCGTCAGAATATTATCCCGGAAGAACTGGAGCCCGTGGAAGTGTTGAGCAATAAGCCCGTAGAAGCGGAACCCGAATTTGTTGATGTGGTGGGCCAGATAAGCCTGCGCAGCCTGGAGCGTGCCGATAAAAAGAAACGCCAGAAACAAAGACAACAACAGCAGGGGCAGAAACCGCAGGCCGGGCAACGCCCACAGCAGGGCCAGCGTCCGCAGCAACCTCAACAGAAACAAGGGCAGCAGGGGCAACGACCCGACAACCGGCAGGGCCGTCCGGATCAGCAGAAAAAAGTAGAAGGGAATCGTCCGCAACAGCATAAGCATAAACCCAACCCCAACCGTAACCGGCAGGAAGCGGGAAAGCCAAAGGAACAATAGTTCCGGCAGTATATTTGGGCCCAAATTTTAATTTTCCAGTATGTTAGACAGAACCGTTCCGCCGCCGATTGTGGATGCCGTTAATTTCCGGTTGCAATTACAACCCTACCAGAAGTACCTTCTTAGGAACGGCGTGGAAGTATATGCGGTAAATGCAGGTACAGAAGAAGTGCTGCAGATTGAATGGGTATTTGATGCCGGCAACTGGCAGGAGCAGAAAAACCTGCAGGCAGCGGTTACTAATAACTTGTTGAAAAACGGCACTGAAACAAAAACGGCTTTTGAGATCAATGAATTTTTTGATTATTACGGCGCTTATTTAAACCGCAACTGTTACACGGAAACAGCAGTGCTTTCCCTGCATTGCTTAACCAAACACATTAATGAATTATTGCCGGCGGTAAAGGAATTGATCGCCCAAAGTGTATTTCCGCAAAAGGAAATGGACATCGCCATACAAAACATGAAACAAAAGCTTGAGGTGAACCTTAAAAAAAGCAGCTTTGTTGCCGGGCGATTGATCGATGTATATTTATTTGGTGAAACACATCCCTACGGGCGCTTCAGCCGGCAGGAGGATTTTGATCAATTGACCCGGGAAGACCTGGTTGCTTTTTATGAAAGGCAATATAAAAATGGCGGTTTCAAAATATTTATTGCCGGGAAACTTCCTGAAAATATTGACCGGTTGCTGGATACCTGGTTTGGGGACCTGCTTAACGGGAAATCTGTTGACCAGCCCTTTGCCATCCATCCTGCAGAGCAGAAAAAATACCAGGTCATCAATGATGAAAAAAATAACCAGGGCTCCTTACGCATTGCCCGTCCCTTTGTGAACCGGCATCACCCCGATTTTTTAAAATGCCAGGTGCTGAACGTGGTGTTCGGGGGATATTTCGGCAGCCGGTTGATGGCGAATATCCGCGAGGAGAAAGGCTACACTTATGGTATTCATAGCTACCTGCTGAACAACCGGTACGATAATGGCTGGATGATCGCGTCAGAAGTAGGGCGCGATGTGAGCGAAGCAGCAATAACCGAGGTTTACAGGGAAATGGAGCTCCTCAGGAAAGAGCCAATAGATGCTGAAGAATTGTTACTGGTAAAGAATTTTATGATGGGCTCTATTTTGGGCGACCTCGACGGTCCTTTCCATATCATTGCCCGTTGGAAGAATATTATTTTAAACGGACTCGAAGACAACTTCTTTGATCATTCCATCCGGAATATAAAAACCATTACTGCGGAAACACTCCTGGAAATGGCCGACAAATACCTACGGCCCGAAGCATTTTATGAGCTAACCGTGATCTAGGTTTCACGCCCGGCGTTTAATAATTGAGCTGTTATTTTTGGATTCAAAGAGGTCTCGCACACTTTTACGGAAAATACGTCGTATCAGGCCTTAGCCTTTTTCTTCTTCAGATGCAGTACATAGTAGGCAACGCCTGCGCTGGTCAGCATCATTAAGGTTCCTGCAATAAAGGGCGCTCCCGGAAAGTAAACAGGCGCTTTATCATGACTGAAATAATAAAAAAGCTGCGTCATCAGTAGCGGGCCGAAGATGGAGGTAAGGCTCATAACACTGTTCAGGCCCCCTTGCAGTGCGCCCTGTTCGTTGGGCGGAACCTGCGCAGATATGATTGCCTGTAATGCTGGCCCCGCGATACCTCCCAGGCAATACGGAAAAAGGAAGGCATACATCATCCACCCCTGGGATGCAAAAGCGAATAAGGCCATGCCCAGGGCGTAAAGTAACAAACCGATATATACACTTTTTTCATTGCCCAGCCGGGGATTGGTATAGCGGATCAGTCCGCCCTGTACGCCACCCACAAGGGCGCCTACAATTGCCAGCGAAATGCCTACCTGCTTTTCGGTCCATTTGAACTGGTCCATGGTGAAAAAGCTCCAGTTGCTTTGAACTGCATGTCCGCCCAGGAAAACAAAAAAGAAACACAGCACCAGGTCCATAATGGCCGGGTATTTCATAAATAATTGCAAAGACCCCACTGGGTTGGCTTTGGCCCAGTTAAAGGGCCGCCGGTTCTCCGGTTTCAATGATTCGGGCAATACGAAATAACCATAAAGAAAATTAAGAAAGCACAGTGCTGCAGCGGCAAAGAACGGCGCCCGGATGCCCCAAACAGCAAGTAACCCGCCCAGGGCGGGCCCAATGATAAAACCCAGGCCAAAAGCTGCGCCGATCAGTCCAAAATTTTTCGCACGGGTTTCATTGGTGCTTACATCAGCAATATAGGCTGTTGCCGCGGTAAAGCTGGCCCCCGTTATACCCGATAATACCCTGCCCACAAACAGCAAGGCGTAGTTATGGGCAAAAGCCAGTATCAGGTAATCCACACAAAAACCGAGCAAGGAGACCAGTATCACGGGTCTGCGCCCAAAGCGGTCGCTGAGGTTTCCCAGCAGGGGAGAAAATATAAACTGCATCAACGCATAGGTGGTGATCAGGTAGCCGCCCCATTTACTTGCCTCGCCTATTGACACATGTTTCAATGACGCGATCAGTTTGGGCATAACAGGAATGATCAACCCAAACCCGATGACATCGATGGTCATCGTTATAAAAATAAAACCAATAGCTGCGCTGCGCGATCGTTTCATCTGTTAAGTTTTAAAAAAGGGCAGCAAAGATGCGCATTTTTTACCGATTTTACGCTTGTTCTCCGGGTATTGACTCGCAAACATTCTAGATTCTGAAACAAGTTCAGAACGACAACGTGTTCTCAACGGGCTTTTTGGTCAGCCCTCACCCACAAATAAAACAGCTATTTTATTGATATGTGTTTGAACACTAATGCGCCGCCGGCAATTCGGGTTTATTCCATTTAAGACACCTACGATGGCCAATTCATTCGTGCATTAGTGGCTTTTGCAATTGCGTTAAAAACGCTGCCATTGAACCCTCTAAAAAATATTTTAATAAACTTTTTAATTTTTTTAAAAAGTTTATTAAATTTGTGTTAACAAAAGTGTAATGCAGAAACGATTGATATATAAACGATTGGTTTTAAAAGAGTTTTACTATGCTGGTGCGCTTTCCTGTGCGGAATTGAGTGTCCGTATTGGTAAGAGCATCCCCTTTACTACTCAACTGTTGAATGATCTGGTGGCTGAGGATCTGGTTACGGAAGAGGGGCTGGCGCCTTCCAATGGCGGACGCCGGCCGGCGCTGTATTCCGTAAAGCCGGATGCGATGTATATCGTGGCGGTGGCCATGGACCAGATGGTTACCCGGGTGGCTATAATGGATATTAATAATAAGCCGGTTGCAGCGCCCTACCAGTATGAGCTGCAACTGGACCATAATACCGACGCGCTGTATCATTTAAAAGAAGCAATAGAAGAAAGCATAAAAAAGACCCGGATCCCCCGGAAAAAGATATTGGGCGTAGGTATCGGTATGCCGGGCTTTATTGATTCCCAGAGAGGTATTAACTATTCTTTTATTTCTGTGGAAGACAACAGTATTTCCGCCTATTTAAAAGCGCAGTTGGGTGTTCCGGTTTATATTGACAATGATTCCAGCATTATTGCACTGGCAGAGCAGCATTTTGGCGCTGCCATGGGCTGCCGGAATGCGCTGGTGATCAATATTGGCTGGGGGATTGGCCTGGGAATGATCCTGGATAACCAGTTGTACCGCGGAAGCAATGGTTTCGCCGGTGAGTTCAGCCATATACCCTTTTTTAATAACAACAAAATTTGCTCCTGCGGTAAAAGAGGTTGTTTGGAAACCGAAACGGCTTTACAGGTTATTGTTGAAAAAGCTGCAGAGGGACTTAAACAGCATGCGACGGCTACCTTCCTGAAGAAGGATTTCCGGACGGGTTCTATAGAAAAAGACTGGCAGGCGCTTGCGGAAGCGGCGCAAATGGGTGATGAGTATGTGATCCGGCTGATCTCCACTGCGGGTTATGATATTGGCAGAGGCGTTGCAGTGCTCATTCATTTATTTAATCCTGAATTAATTGTATTGAGCGGGCGTGGCGCCCAGGCCGGCCGGATGTGGCAGGCCCCGGTATTACAGGCGGTGAACGATAACTGCATTCCCCGCCTGGTGGGCAATACGCTGGTGAAAATGTCGACCCTCGGACACAGAGCCGAGCTGGTGGGCGCGGCGGCGCTGGTGCTCGAAAACCTGACCAAACCGGGTACTAAATCAAAAAAAACAACGGAAACGATTGTGATAAACAAACCATGAAGTAAGCCAAACATTTTTAATTTTTAAATGAGAAGAAATGAATCAGAAAAAAGCATTATTTGTAATGTTTGCTTTGCTTTTTGGCCTCAGCAGTCTAATGGCCCAGGTAAAGCGGACGATTACCGGTACCATTACCGATGCGGATGGCAAACCGGTTCCCGGGGCTACGATTGCCGTTAAGGGAACGGCAACGGCCGTTATGGCTAATGACAAGGGAGAATATTCTGTTACAGTAGAGGGTAACCCCCAGTTAGAATTCAGCTCGGTTGGGTTTAAGAGTCAAACTGTTAAAGTGGGCAATTCCACAAATATCCCCGTGACATTGTCTTCAGGCGCCGGCGACCTGGAAGGTGTTGTGGTAACAGCGCTGGGTGTAAAACGCCAGGGAAGATCGCTTGGTTATGCAACTTCAACGGTTCCTGCCGGTGAATTAGTAAAAACGGCCCCAACGAATTTTGCAACCGCCTTATATGGTAAAGTACCAGGTTTGCAGGTATCAGCCGCTCCCGGAGGTTCAACGGCCGGTGTGGTAATGCAATTAAGAGGGGTGAACTCCATTAGCTTTAGTTCCACTCCATTAATCGTTTTAGATGGGGTACCTATCAGAGATGGAGGATTTAATAATGGCAATTACTGGGGCGACCAGCGGGTAAGAGGAAACGGCTTGATCGACCTGAACCCAGAAGATATGGAAAGTGTAACCGTCCTGAAAGGTGCTGCTGCTGCTGCCTTGTACGGTTCCGAAGGTAAAAACGGGGTTTTGGTAATTACTACAAAAAAAGCAAAAGGAAAAGGTTTTTCCGTGGATGTCAATGCTACTTATTTCCAGGACCAGGTAGCGTATCTGCCGCGGTTTCAGAATGTAAGGGGGGCCGGATTCCCTGTTCCTTATAGCGATTATTATGGTCTTTATAAAACTGATGCAAATGGTTTTGCCAGCTATACGCAGAATGGCACAACGTATCGCACGTTGCCTCAGGCAGGCTTAAACTTTGGACCTTTATTTGATGGGAAGCCTATTTTAGCCTGGGATGGACAGGTGCGGCCCTATTCTGCACAGCCGGACCGGTACGCAAACCTGTTTCAGAAAGGACAAAACACTACTCAAAACGTAGCAGTTAGCAGCGGTACGGATAAAGCAGATATCCGTCTTTCATTGACCCATCAGAATTTTGAGGGAGTGAGCATCAATTCCAAAGATGAGAAAGTGAATGCGAATTTTACCAGCACTGTGCGGTTTAGTAAAAATTATTCATTGGATTTGATGATCAACTATATCAACCAACATGTGCATAACCGTCCTTACATGGTCGATCGCATGATCAATAATTTTACGGGTATGATGCCTTCATTTGATAATGGATCATGGTATTTAAATAAATACAGAACGAGCCTGGGGTATAAATATGTTACAGGCTCTGACCCTAGTCTGACCCCGGATGAAAATCTCAGAATACCTAATATCCGTACTGATATCCTGGATTATGTATGGAATATGATGTCAAACAATGTCGATGAACAAAATAACCGTTTAATATCAAGTATTACCAATAACCTTACACTTACGAAAGGGTTAACACTGCGTGGCAGGATTGCTACTGATGCAACGTTTGATCGAACATTCAACAAGACCCTGTCTTCCCGACCCATTGCTTATGGCCCTTCAGGAGATTATGCGCAGAGCACTTTTAATTATAATATTCTGTACGGGGACGCGTTACTTACTTATGAAAATAAACTTACAGAAGACTTGGATATGACCGCTATGGCAGGGTATAGTGGACGCAGGGAAAAAGGGATGCGTACGAGCGTAGGCGTTAACGGAGGCTTGGGAGTTGAAAATAAATTCGATTTAACAGCATCTTATAATACTCCCTATAACAGCAGCGGTGAGCAAACGTATCTTACAACGGATGCCTTTATTGGTACATTAAATTTCAACTATAAAAATTATGCTTTTATTGAAGGTACGATCAGAAGGGACAGAACCTCTACGATGAACCCAAGCAATAATTCATTTATTTATCCATCGGTAAATGGTAGCTTGGTGTTGTCGGACCTTTTGAAGCTCCCTAAGGTAATCAATTATGCCAAATTGCGGGCTTCCTGGGGTATAGTGGGCAGCTACCCCCCTGCGTATGCTGCTAACGTAGCCTATAACACAGGTAACCTGGGCGTACAGGTTGACAAGGGCACTCCGGTGCTTACTACTTCTACCATTACCAGCCCTTATGGTAATGATCTTATAAGACCTGAAAAAAAGAAAACGTTGGAATTCGGTCTTGCTGTGGAAACGTTTAATCGGAGGTTGAATTTTGATCTGACTTATTATCACGACAATGTATCAGACCTGCTCATCAACCTTCAGCTTCCTCAAAGTATGGGCGCTCCAAGCATACTGTCCAATGTGGCCCAACTGTCAAATAACGGGTATGAAGCAAGTGTCAATGCCGTTCCTGTAAGGACCAGAGATTTTAGCTGGAACCTGACCCTAAACTATTTCACTAATACGAATAAAATTGTAAAACTGGCCAATGGCTCTAATGAAATCATCCATTCGGATAATGATGGCAATGCTTACCAGATCAAATCGGTTGTTGGGCATCCTATAGGAGACATTTATGTGCACCCGCTATTGGTAAATGATAAAGGGCAAGCCATAATAACGAATGATGGTTTGTACCAGGCAGATCCCAATAAAATGATATCTTTTGGTAATGGCCAGGTTAAGGGCGCTGGTGGTATTCTAAATGCATTTCAATACAAAAATTTTGCATTAAACTTTAACATCGACCTTAAATACGGGGGATCCGTTATTCCGACAGGTTTGTTTTGGATGAATAGCAGGGGCATAACCCAGGAGAGCCTTAGTTATATGGATGCTGCGCATGGAGGGCTGAGTTATTATTTGGATGCAAACGGAAAAGGAGTGCCGACATCAGCTGCTGCAGGACCTAAGGGAGAAACCGTGCTGCATGATGGAATGCTGTTGAAAGGAGTTACCAGTGATGGTAAAGACAATACAAATATTATTTCCCAGGCCTATTATTACTGGAATATTTACCAGTGGGGAGGACCTCAATATACACCCACTGCGTTGTATTACCTGGCGGTACAAAAAAACAATTACATTAAAATGAGGGAAATATCGCTTGCCTATACACTGCCGGGAAAAATTGCCAGTAAAGTATGGGCAAAACGCTTAACTGTTTCTGTATTTGCAAGAAACCCCTTCTATCTCTACAGAACTATAAAAGATATGGATGCAGAGCAATTAACAGCAGGGAATGTGTGGTATAATAACCTTAACAATGCAGGCAGCCAGCCTTCTACCAGAACTTATGGCGCGATGATAAGAGCAACCTTCTAATAATAAAAAAGATATTAATATGAAAAAAATAATATTGTCTGCACTCGTTGTTGTTACAGGGTTTATTTCCTGTACTAAACAACAATTTGCTGATGACTATGTAAATCCGAAAACGGTAGCCACAACCACCGTTGAAAAGCAGTTTTCCGGATTCCTGGCAGCAGACCTGGATTATGTAATGTATAAATACTGGAATTATTTCGTTGTCTTGCAAAATACCGCATTGCCCTGGTCGCAGGCGGTAGGGGTATTAAATACGCCTGGAAGGTATGTACCGGGTGCCGCTGCAGTTTCGGCGCGCTGGGGTAATTTTTATAACTTCCTGGCACAATATAAAGAGTTGTTAAATGTGTATAATAAATCTACGGATGCAGAGAAAGCAGAAAAAAAGATCTATATCACACTGGCTACAATACATTTCTATGACCAGACTCAAAAAGTAGTGGATCTGCATGGCGATATTCCCTGGTCAGAAGCTGGTTTATTAAGCACGAATAGTGGCGACGTTCAGGCTTCTTATGCAAAATTTGATGATGCGGCAGGTATTTATACTAAAATGCTGGATGATCTGAAAGGATTTGCAGATGAGTTAAATACTGTTTCATTATCAGCGTCTGTTGCTACTACTTTAAAATCACAGGATTTTATTAACAATGGCAATATTACCTTGTGGAAGAAATATTGCAATTCCTTAAGGATAAAATTGCTGATGAGAGTTTCAGGCGTGGCGGCTTTTCAATCACGAGTTAATTCAGAGATAACCGCCATTTTGGGAAATGCAGCAAGCTATCCCTATGTAGCGTCAAATGAGGATAAAATTGCCATTGACGTGTACAGTTCAACCTCCGGGATTAATAATGGAACCAATACCGGCATGAACGCTGATTTTTATACAGGTTTGATCGGTTGGGGCGGTGGAGATGTACCCTCCAAACAAATGATCGACTTTATGAACGCTAGTGTCGATCCCAGGCTATCAATAATGTTTCAGCCTGGCGCTAATGCCGCAGGCACTTATGCCGGTCTGGATCCTACATTGGTATCAAATGCACAGTCTGATTTAGTCAATAGCGGCAAGCTCTCCCGGTATAATTTCAAAAATATCTCGCAGAATATTATGCTATCCGGTATGCTGATCGATGCTGCCGAAACCTATTTTTATTTATCAGAGTATTATTTAAATAATAATAATGACGCTGCAGCAAAAACTGCATACGAAAATGGTGTTAAGGCCTCAATAGATTATTACGCATCTTTAGCGGGCACTGCTGTCAGTGATCTTGCCAAAACCACGTACCTGGCAACTCCCGGTGTTATATGGGCCGGTGCTGCAGCAGCTAAACTAAATTTAATAGCTACTCAAAAATGGATCAATTACAGTGTATTGCAGCCATTGGAAAACTGGGCAGAGGTCAGAAGGTTAAAATTACCTGCTTTAAGTTTTTTACCGGATAATGCCAATGCACAGAAAATGCCACCAACACGTTGGTTGTATCCGACAGATGAACCAACTTATAATGCTACGAATTATGCAACCGTAAAAGCGAAAGATAATCTGTCTACAAAAATTTTCTGGGACGTAAAATAAGATCCTGAAATATCATGTACTTTTAAAGTTACTTCAGCTCAGGTTGGAGTAACTTTTTTCTTTTTTATAATCTTTCTGATCATGTATCAACGGGTGCGAATATTCTTTTTGATTTGTTTTTTAGCTTCTTTTTTAATAGGGCCTGCACAGCGGATGCTGCCGTATAAAAATCCGCAGCTACCCATTGATGCCCGGGTAAACGACCTACTGGGGAGAATGACCCCCCAGGAAAAATCCTGGCAGTTGTTTATGATCCCGGGCGACCTGGATAAAGCAACACCCAATCAGTATAAGAACGGACTCTTCGGGTTCCAGGTAAGTGCCGGGGGCGCCGGTGCGGGAGACGCTGCGCAGCAGATGCTCCGTTATAACCAGGGCCAACAAAACGCTGTGGACTTCGTAAAGAAGCTCAATAGCATTCAATACTATTTTGTTGAAAAAACGCGGCTGGGCATTCCGTTGATTTTTTTTGATGAAGCCTTGCACGGGCTGGTGCGTAGTGATGCAACTTCCTTTCCCCAGTCCATAGGGCTTGCTGCAACCTTTGATACGGCAATGATGCGCCGGGTGTCCAACGCAATTGCTGATGATGCCCGTCTCCGCGGTATCCGCCAGATCCTGACCCCTGTGGTAAACCTGGCCACAGACGTACGCTGGGGAAGAACGGAAGAAACCTACGGAGAAGATCCGTTCCTGTCTTCTGAAATGGGCGTTGTTTTTGTAAGCTCTTTTGAGAAAAAAAATATCATCACCACACCCAAACATTTTGTGGCAAATGTGGGCGCCGGCGGGCGCGACAGTTACCCGATACACGCTGATGAACGCTACCTTGAAGAGACTTTTCTCCGGCCCTTTAAAGCCTGCTTTACCAGGGGCGGAAGCCGGTCGGTGATGACGGCATATAATGCATTGAACGGCGAGGCCTGTACAGCAAACGGCTGGCTGCTGACAGACAAATTAAAAAAGCAATGGGGCTTTAAAGGCTTTGTGATTTCAGATGCGGGAGCTACGGGGGGCACTTATGTGTTGCACCATACGGCTAAAGACTATCCCGAATCCGGTGCGCAGGCTATTAGCAGCGGGCTGGATGTGATTTTTCAGACGGACTACAACCATTACAAGTTATTTGCACCACCTTTTTATGACGGGCGCATTCAGCAGAAACGTATTGATGACGCTGTGGCGCGGGTACTGCGCGCTAAGTTTGAACTGGGATTATTTGAGCACCCGTATGCAGACGACCAGAGAGCTGCAAAAGCAGCAAGCCATAAGGCTGTTGCAAAACAAGCGGCACTGGAGTCTTTTGTGCTGCTGAAAAATGAAAAAAATATATTGCCGTTATCAAAAAATATCAAAAGCATAGCAGTGATAGGTGAAGATGCAGTGGAAGCACGCCTGGGCGGATATAGCGGACCGGGGATAGGTAAGGTTTCCCTATTACAGGGGCTAAAAGAAAAACTGGGCGCCACCACTGTAATTGATTATGCTCCCGGCCCGGGAAGAAGGGACCAGGCCTGGGATATTGCGGCTCCGGATATTTTATGGCATCGGGAAGGCGCTGTTTTGAAGCCGGGACTTTTATTTAAAGTGTTTAATAATATTAAGCTGGAAGGCACGCCGGTGGAAACTGGGATAGATGGATCTGTGAATAAGTTATGGACCCTTTCGCGCCCCACGGCCCGGTTGCAGCAGGATTTTTATTCCGTTCAATGGGAGGGAATAATAAAGCCCGACAGCTCCGGCACCTATAAGATCGGATTAAGCGGAAATGATGGATTCCGGCTATACATAAATGATCAGTTAGTGATCGACAACTGGAAAAAAGAATCCTACCGAACACTATTAGCTCCGTATGCTTTTGAAAAAGACAAGGTATATAAATTAAAGATTGAATATTATGAACCGGTCGGCAATGGTAAGATTCAACTGGTTCTGGAAAAAGGCGATGACCGGGATAACAAAATTAAAGAGGCGGTAGCCTGCGCAGAAAAAACAGACGTGGTAGTAATTGCTGCGGGTATTGAAGAGGGAGAGTTTCGCGACCGCGCGATGCTATCTTTGCCGGGCCAGCAGGAGCAGCTCATCAAAGCTATTGCAAAAACCGGCAAACCCGTAATTGTAGTGCTTATTGGCGGCAGCGCGATTACTATGAATAATTGGATGGATGATGCGGGCGGTATCCTCATGGCCTGGTATCCGGGGGAGGAAGGCGGGCATGCGCTGGCTGCAGCGTTAACCGGTGATTATAATCCCGCCGGGCGACTACCCATTACTTTCCCCCTGCACGAAGCACAATTGCCATTGGTGTACAATCATGAGCCAACCGGTCGTGGCGATGATTATGTGAATTTATCCGGGCGGCCACTGTTTCCCTTTGGGTTTGGACTAAGTTATACGACCTTCGAATATTCAAATCTGAAAATTGATAAAAACACTATTCGCCACAACGGTTCGGCGCTGGTTCGTTTTACCATAAAAAATACAGGGACGAAAGATGGGGATGAGGTCCCTCAATTATACATACGGCAAAATTATTCCTCTGTGACGCAACCTGTATTATCCTTAAAAGGATTTCAAAGACTCCGCATTGCAGCAGGAGCATCAAAAGAAGTTGTTTTTAAAATAACCCCTGAGTTACTTCAAATACTTAATAAACAGATGAAATGGGTAGTTGAATCCGGAGATTTTAGCGTCATGATCGGTGCCTCCGCCGCAGATATCAGGTTGAGAACTACGCTAACCGTACAATAAATTAATAGCGCAAAATATAAATCAAAACAACAATGCCCCGTATTTTTCTCGGTATAATAATTTTTCTGATAGGAAGCCCTGCAATTATACAAGCGCAGCAAAAAAAAGGGCTGCAGTTGCTGGGCACCCGTAGTTGGATACGCGTAAGCTGGGATCCTGTTGCGGGCGCAGACCTCTATCGTATTTACTGGGCAGCCGGCGGGAGCAAAACAACGGCTGGAAATGCTATTGCGAAAGCAGGAACAAGCAGGTTTTATATACAAAATGTTCAACCCGGAGCCATCTGGACCATATTGCTGGAGCCTGTTGTAGCAGGCAAAGCCAAAGGGCTTTTGACCGGTACAACCCGTACGCAGAAAAATTGGGTAACTGACAAATCTGAATTAAAAGAACTGCAAAGCAATCCCAGCTCCGGTGCGGTGCCTAGAGGCATGCAACTGGTTTGGCAGGATGAGTTTAATGATTCACTTTTAAATAGAAATAAATGGACGGCCAATTATTTTTCAACGTTCAATTATATGGATACGGTTTCCAGGAAGGAGATGCTTGAAAATAAATTACCGCAGCCGGCCTATACATTGAACGGAAAAACGATCAACCTTTTTGTGAATGATTCTTTGCCGGTGCGGTTATACACGCCAAAGGGAAATCAAAAAATATCTTCCATTCAAACCTACGACTGGCGTACCAATGAAAACCTGCTTGACAACAGCCGCGGCGGCTATTTTGAGGTAAAAGTAAGAAGAAGTAAAACGGGGAATCCCAAGGGCGTGAATACAGCTTTTTGGTTTGATTCTCCCGGACCTGATCTGAAATATTACTTGGAGCAGGGTTCGGAAGTGAACGGGGTGAAAGGGATACGACCGCCCGGGCAGGTTTTTGAAATTGATGTGTTTGAATTGCTGAACGCCCAGTTTGTTTTACACGGCCAGGTGGATAAGAACGGGAAATTTATACATAACCTTGCCACTCATATCACAAAAGGGGTGGAGCATGAAAATAATTGGGTAACGCATGGTATGTTGTGGACGCCTACGGGAATCAGGCATTATATCAACGGTAAATTAATGGGGGAGTATACAGACAAGCATAAAATTTATGCGCCCGATCATTTTATGAACGTATTCCTGGGAACCTACGGATCTGGCGGCGGCGTGAATATGGAAGTAGATTATATCCGCTATTACAACTGGCCCTTAAAAAACGGAAATGAATTACCCAACCCCGGTTTTGAAGATAGCGGCAGCCTGTCGCCCTGGGAAGGCACAGGAACGATAACGGCTGATGCAAAAAGAACGGGCCGCTATGGCGTTTTGTTAAAGCCGGGGCAGCTAATTGAGCAGCACGTTTATCTTAATAACAACAGGGCATACCAATTGGCTTACCAGTCAAAAGGAAAAGGCGAATTGCAAATTGCGATCGATAATGTAACTCCCGTAAACGGGAAATTGAATACTATAATAACAAAGAAAGAAAACGGGCAAGCCGGTTTTTCAGAAAAAATAATTCATTTTAAAACCGGACCGGCATATGGCAACAATATGAAAACGGTTCACCTGGGCTTTATGAATACGGGGGCTACGCCCATAATGTTGGATGATATTACGATAAAAAAGCAGTAACGATTTTTTATTGGCCACAACAGCACCGAATACACAGCGTTTTCAGCGCTGCTGTGTTTCAGTGGTATTTTTTACATTTCTTGCAAACGTCATCCCGACGTCTGCGAAGCTGAGGAGGGATCCAGTGCTTATAGAAATAAAAAATAATCAATAAGGAATGAGAAAGGACATTGCGTTAGATTAGCGATTTTCGTTGCTGAAACCCAATCTGCTTTTACATTCTACATTTAATATTTTACATTTCTTATTTCCCCATAGCCTCCGCAACCGGCTGTCCCCGCCAGCTTTGGGGCATTTTTAGTTTCAGAAGCCATGCAATAGTTGCAGCAGTATCGTAAGTAATAATGGTATTATGTAACTGGTGCCCTTTTTTTACTCCGGGTCCATACATGACCCAGGGGATCTGCACCTCGTCCAGCGATTTACCGCCATGGCCTTTTCCCTTGCCGCCATGATCGGCGGTAACCAGGATGATGGTTTGGTCTGCAATTCCGGCATCCTTTACGGCGGCTACGATTTTACCGATCCGGGCATCTACATTTTTTAATTCTTTATAATATTCAGGAGTACGATGCCCGATAGTATGTCCCACACCATCCGGCTGATCCAGATGGACAAAAGTCAGTACCGGTTTCTTTGATCTTATGATAGCCGCTGCAGTATCAGTGCAAAAATTGTCGTTGTCCTTTCCGGCAACGCGTATCGTAGTAGCTGCTTTTGCAATCAGGGGATCAATACCCTGCCAGCTATAAATGAGGGCGGAAACAGCGGTTGGGCGCTGTTCTTTTAAAATGCTGAAAATGGAAGGAAATAACCCGTACCGGCTGCTGTCGGCAGAAGGTATTTCCGGAACAGCGCTGTTCCATTCTGTATATCCATGAACGGTTGGTCCGGCGCCCATGAGCATAGAGGCCCAGTTTACCGCGCTGGAGGAAGGCAACACCGAGCGGGCGCTTAACGACGAGGAACCTTCCCGCATCAGTTTTTTTAAATTTGGCATGTCAGCGTCCGGAACTGCGTAAGCGCCAAATCCATCACAACCGATCAATACCACATGTTTAATAACTGGCGGTTGGGCATGTAAAAAAGTAAGGGATAATATCCCCATTATTAACAAAGAAATTTTCTGGATCATATCAGATTTTTTGGAGCGCTTCAAATACGCCGGTTTGCCGGTTCTTCCGCACATTGCTGGCTTTAAAATATTGCCCGTTCATGGCTACATATACGCCATGGGGCAGGGATTGGGCAAAGGCAATGGCGCTGCCCAGGTTAAAGAACCCGTCGGAACTACCAAATTTTATAGGGATCATAGCGCCGGTAAGCACGATGGTTTTATTTTTTATTCGTTCGGAAAGCAGTTGCGCGGTAACAGACATGGTATCTGTGCCGTGGGTGATCACGATCTGGTCTTCTTCGCTTTGCTCGCATTGATAGGCGATGAGCTCGCGATCTTCATCGGTCATCTCCAGGCTATCCACCATCATCAATGTTCTGATTTCCACCGGAACCGTATTGCGGCCTTTTTCAAGCAGTTCCTGCAGGTGGGTGTCTTTAAAATACAATTCGCCATTCAGCATATTGTATTCCTTATCAAAAGTACCACCGGTTATAAAAATACGTATTGCCATGCCTGCAAAAGTATTATTTATATAGCAAAGGCAGGGAGTAATTGTGAATGTTAAATAAGGAATATTAAATGTAGAATGTAAAAGTAGACTGGTTTTCAGAAATGAAGGTCTCTAAACTATAGCGAAATCCTTCCTTGTTTTACATTCTCCCTACGGGAACATTGAATCGGGAGAGGTCAAATGATAGACGTAGGCCCCTCCCGTTTATCGTCTCACTTCTCTCGACAGCACCCTTGAAATTTGCACCATATGAATAGCCTGCCCGTTGCATATTGTTTAAGCTGTCGTGCTTCTCAGCCGCGCTTCCTCCAGGTCCAGTTCATATTCTTTTTCCTTGATGAGCTCTTCATCGAAATCGGCATTGATCCGGTAAGATACTAATTCAGCCCGGCGTACGTCCACCAGTTCCAGCAGCAGGGTTTTAAACCGGCGCATGCTATCTTCTTCCCTGACGGGCGGACCGCCGTTGTCTGATAATTTTTTTTGCTTCACTTCGATCATATGCGCGTAGCGGTTGCGTAGCGCTTTGAAAGGTTCCTGCTCCCGTAATTGCCGGCTGTAATGCGTGTCGATAAATTCTAAACAGGCCTGCGCCAGTTGCACTTTTAACAGGTTGTCCTCCGCTTTTCTTTTTTGAAACCGGGTGTCGTCTTCTATCTTCAGTAAACGGATAATGGGCGTAATGGTGAGGCCCTGGACCACCAGCGTAATAAGGATCACCACAAATGTTATGAACAGGATGAGGTTCCGGTAGGGGAATTCTGTTGTTCCTTTTAAGTAAAAGGGGATTGACAACGCCGCAGCCAGCGAAACCACGCCCCTCATGCCACACCAGGCAATTAAAAATACTTCTTTATTGCCTGGTAAATAGGAAGAGGTTCTTTTAGGGAGCGCCCGTCTCAAAAAAATAAAAGCATATACCCACACGATCCGTATAACAATAACCGCAAAGCTGATGATAAGACCGTAGTACAGCGCCTCTTTTACAGTATTGCTCGTAAAATTATTTACGATGTAAGGCATTTGTAACCCTATCAGAACAAAAATAAAACCGTTCAATAAAAAGCCGATCGTATCCCAGATGCCTGCAAGATTTAATCTGGACTCATAGGTGAGCGTATCATGCGCATGATAGCTTAGGAATAGCCCGCCGGTAACAACGGCGAGCACGCCGGAAAAATGCACACTTTCTGCTACCAGGTACATTACATAGGGAGCCAGCAGGGTAAGCGCAGCGTCAATAACGGGGGTGGTGGGAAAATGTTTGTGGATCAGCGAAACGATATAGGCAATGGCCAGCCCTATTAAAATGCCCATGCCCGCTACCAGGAAAAAAGACCGGGTGGCCTCCCAGAGGCTGAACGTGCTGGTTAGTACCGCCATCAGCGCAAAGCGAAACACGATAAGGCTCGAGGCATCGTTCACCAGGCTTTCACCCTCCAGCAGGTTGGCGATGGTGCGGGGTACTTTTAATTTGTCAAGCACCGCACTGGCTGCCACCGCATCCGGCGGAGAAATAATGCCTCCTAGTACAAAGCCCAGGGCAAGATCAAACCCCGGTATCAGTGCATGTGATAAATAGGCGATGATCACGGAGGTGAAGAATACCAAACCGAACCCGAGCGCACTTATGGAACGCCGCATTTTCCAAAAATCAGCCCAGGGCATTTGCCAGGCGGCAGAAAAAAGAATGGGCGGCAAAAAGATAAGAAACACCAGGTCCGGATTAATGCGCGTTTTGGGTATCCCCGGCAAAATACTGATGGCAATGCCGGCTATGACCAAAAATATAGGGTAGGGGATCCGTAATTTCCCGCTCAGCATCGTAAGCAGGGTAATTACAAAAAGCATGGAAAGAATCAATAAAAGACTGCTTTCAATCATACCTTAAAATTCGGAATTATAAAGGAATAATCCATTAGTAGCGCTACTGTATTTCTGCACCCCCGGATTGATTCTTTACAGAAGAACAGGATCTGGGGAATGTAGAATAAGAAATGCAGAAGGGCATTATTTCAATACAATTCAATGCTTGTTCTTTTTGATTCGGATAAAAAGCAATTCATTCTATCTCAATGTACAGATCTCGAATATTTTTCGTTGGTAATGCTGTATTCAAAATTTCATTGACAGATTGCTTTCTGCGAATCGTCTTAATTGTTACCCTGTTACCGGGAGGAGCGAATTTGCCGGTTCAACGTTATATCGTAGTCTAATCCTGACTAAGAAAAGTAATGTTTTGGGCAATATCTTTTTGCTCGCACGCTTTAACCCCCTTCAGCAATAAGGTGGTCCACCCGCCGGGTTGAACGATTCGCTGCGCTACCGTTGTTACCACGTTGTCGTAAGTATTGATGATGGGCGCTTCCTGCTGATTGCCTGCTGCACAAAGCAGCAGGGCATTGTTCCAGGCGGCATCGCGGGCTTTCGAAATACTGAAATTTAAAACGGCGTTGGTTGTGGAGGGGTCCACCAATGCAATAAAACGCATGGGAAATGCGATTTTGGTAAGATCGGCCTGAACAGATTGAAAGAAACCGGCAATGATACTGTTTATTTTCAGATAATCGCTATGCAGCGAATCAATAGTTTGCGGAGTGCTGACCTGTGCTGCGGCAATAGCCAGGTCAAGATTGATGTGGGCGTTCATCCCCAGCAAGAGGTGTTGTAAAACAATGAGGCCGTCGGATGTGGCAGCTTTGAATGCCGTGTTCCAGCAATCAGCAGGAGTGGCGCCGTTCGCAAACTGGGTGTAGGCTGCAAAATAACGATTGGCAAAAACAACATCCAGTTGTTCCATACGGGCCGGGTTCTCAAACGATCCGTTTTGAATGCCCTGCCACACGCCCCGCGTCATTTTGCGGTACAGGGCCGCGAAATATCCAAACCGCGATGCTTTTATAGTGCAGTCGCTAATAATTTGATCCAATATCGAAATAACTTCCGGAACAGACGCAGCCAGCATGTAAGTATATTTTCTTAAAGATACACCTGATGCGCCAACAAGGGAACGTATGACAAATTTATCTTTTAAGCTCTGGCAGGAGCGGCGTGTTTATAGAAAATGTATAATGAAGGGATTGGGCTTCATAGAAGCCCCGTGTTTACGCGGTCCCGCTGAGGCGGGAGAGCCGATGCGCATCACTACGAGGATACTATAAACACAAGGCTCCGGAGGAGCCATAATAATTCTGTCCGCATTCAACGTTTTTTATCAAAAGTGAATTTGTTATATCAGCCAATTATTTCGATATGCACGAGCCGTTCACGTTTATCGTCTGACGTTTCACGACTAACCGATAATGGTATTTTAACCGGCGTCATTCTGTTTTCCCGGCTGCTGATCGCCCGCCCTGATGATCATACGGAAATACTGGTCCATTGTAAAATAAGCACCTACCCAGTTGTACAGCGTTCTCAGCCGGTTGCGGAAATTTAACAGGGACATCACGTGTATAAACAACCAGATCAGCCAGGCGATAAACCCATTGAAATGTAATTTTGGTTTTTCAAGATCGGCCACGGCTTTATTCCGGCCAATGATCGCCATGCTTCCTTTGTCGTTATAGATAAAGGGCTTCCGGGATCCTTCCGGAAGTAGCAGGTTCTTACCAAGGTTCTTTGCCTGTTGAATAGCTACTTGCGCCAATTGCGGGTGCCCGTTGGGAAAAGCCGGGTCGGTGGTCTGGATACAGGTATCGCCGAGGGCATAGATATTGCTAAAGCCGTTTATTTTATTAAAAGCATCCACCAGCATTCTTCGCGCGCGTCCGTAAGCTTCTGTTGGAATGCCTTCAAATGTCTGGGCGGTTACCCCTGCAGCCCATATAAGGGTGGTGGTGGCAATGGTGGTGCCATCAGAAAGAAAAACGGTGTCGTCTTTAAAATCCTTTACGGTGGTGCCTAATTTTATAATAACGCCCAGTTTTTCTAAAGATTCCTTTGAATAATGCTGCGATTGTTCGGACATAGGCCCCAGCACGGCTTTACCGCCGTCTACCAGGTAAATTTTACCTACCTGTCTTCCGGCCAGTTCGGGATAGTCCTTCTGCACAATCTTGATACGCATTTCGGCAAACATTCCGGATAGTTCCACACCCGTAGGTCCGGCCCCCGCAACAACAATGGTCGCCAGTTTTTTGATGCGGTCAAGATCCTGGATACGGGTGGCCTCTTCCAAACGGTCCAGCAGCGTATTGCGCATATAAAGTGCATCGCTCAGGGTTTTCATGGGTATGGCATGCTGCTCTACGTTTTCCAGTCCAAAGAAATTACTTGCCGCCCCGGTAGCCAGCACCAGGTAATCGTAAGCGAGCTCGCCGTTGGAAAGGATTACTTTATTTTCATCAGGAAGAATTTTCAACAGATCTGCCATCCGGAAATGCACGTTGTGCTTGCCTCTTAAAAAACGGCGAAAAGGGTAGCTGATGCTGGAGGGTTCCAGGAAACCTGTTGCCACCTGGTATAACAAGGGAGGAAAGAAATTATAATTGTTTTTGTCGACCAGGGTTACATCAAACCCCGGCTTGTTTTTCAACTGCATTACCAGGTTCAGACCAGCGAAACCACCGCCGATGACAATTACCTTTTTTGAACTTTGATCCATATTGTTTCGTTTGAGGTCTGATGTTTGACGTTTGAGGTTGGATGCAGAAAGAACATCAAACCATAAACAAAAAACATCAAACGATTAATAGTTGACCACCTGTTCCTCAATGGTTTCCGGTATGGGCCGCCATTCATATTGCTGCGTGCGCAATTGGGGCTCAAAACCCGCTTCACGTATGGCTTCCTGGATGGATTTATACGTGAACCGGTGGGGGGCGCCCGCAGCACTCACCACGTTTTCCTCGATCATGATGCTTCCAAAATCATTGGCTCCCGCGTGCAGGCACAATTGGGCAGTAGGTTTCCCTACCGTGAGCCAGGAGGCCTGGATGTTTTTAATATTGGGCAGCATAATGCGGCTCAGGGCCACCATCTTAATATATTCTTCAGTAGTGGTCAGGTTGTGTACGCCGCGGATCTTTGTCAGCAGGGTATCCACGTCCTGGAAAGTCCATGCAATAAAGGCGAGGAAACCATTCGCCCTCTCAGGTTTGCGGTGCTGGACTTCGCGTATTTTTACCAGGTGCTCAAAACGCTCTTCAATCGTTTCCACATGCCCGAACATCATGGTAGCGGAAGTCGTAATATCGAGCTTATGCGCTTCGTGCATAATATCCAGCCATTCCTGTGCGCCACATTTACCCTTGCTGATGAGGCGGCGCACCCGGTCTACCAATATCTCCGCGCCAGCGCCTGGTAAGGAATCCAGCCCGGCAGCTTTTAATGCCTGCAGCACCTCCTTGTGATTGCTTTTCTCCAGCTTGGTAATATGCGCTACTTCAGGAGGGCCTAAAGCATGCAAGCGTATATCGGGGAACTCCGCTTTTATTTGCCGGAAGGTATCTACATAAAACTGAAGCCCTAATTCGGGATGGTGGCCGCCCTGCAATAATAACTGATCGCCGCCATAACGAATGGTTTCTTCGATCTTTTTACGATAAGTGGGCATATCCGTTATATAGGCCTCGGGGTGGCCCGGGATGCGGAAAAAATTACAGAATTTGCAATTGGCAATACACACATTGGTGGTATTTACATTGCGGTCAATCTGCCAGGTCACTTTTCCATGTGGTACCTGTTGTTTGCGCAGTTCGTCTGCAATAAACATTAAATCTGCCAGCGGGGCGTTATGGTACAAAAAAACACCTTCTTCCACACTTAAAAACTCAAATGCCGCTGCTTTTTTATAAAGATCTTCTAGAATCATGATTTTAAATTACATGCAAAAGTACGACAGATTCCTTTAATGCGGAAGCTCCAAAAGATCCCGAACAGGGCAAACGCATCTAAATGTTGTCAGGGAGCGTTTTTGTCGGGCTAACGAATAGCTTTCTGTGTTTCTGAGCTTCTGTGGCTAATTTTGGCCACTGAAACACTGAAAAACACTGAGAAAACGGAACAATATTCTACACATTCCGCGATTTCTGCGGGAAGCGCTAAAAGCGTATTTAAATGCTACCTTTGCACTACTAAATGACCCCGGTTCAAACAATTTTGCCACCAGGTTGTTTTAGTTACTCAATTAAAGTTCAAAATGACGGAAACAGCAAAAAATACCTTCCCCGGTAATATTTACGTAAGTGAAAGTGCCAAAAAACGCATCCGGGAGATCCTGGCTGAAAAAGAGGCGAAAGATGAAGCGGGTTACTTTTTGCGGGTAAGCGTAGTAAGCGGCGGCTGTTCCGGGCTGAGTTATAGACTCGACTTTGATAAAGTGCAAAAGCCTATGGACCAGGTATTTGAAGATAATGAAGTTAAGGTGGTTACCGATATGAAAAGTCTTTTATACCTCCTGGATACCACTCTTGAGTTTTCTGAAGGGTTAAATGGGAAGGGATTTTATTTCAATAATCCTAATGCTTCCCGTACCTGTGCCTGCGGCGAAAGTTTCGCTGTTTAAATAAACCATTCTTACTAATAACACGCTATACTAATGACAAATGAACAAATCACTTATCTCGTTTTTGGGATAGTGATGATCTTTGCCCTCGTTTTTGATTTAGGCCTGCTGAGCAAGAAAGGCAAGGTGGTTACCATCAAACAAGCCTTGTTGCAAACCCTTTTCTGGGTGGCTTTATCGCTCTGCTTTTTCGTATTTGTGTGGGTGGAGGATGGCAAAACATTCGCACTGGAATACATCAGCGCCTATCTGATGGAGTGGAGCCTGAGCATTGACAATATATTTGTATTTATTCTTATCTTTTCCGCATTTAATGTTAAGGAGAAGTATTATGGCCGTGTACTGCTTATCGGTATTTTAATGGCCATCGTATTCCGTGTTATATTTATTACGGCCGGTGTGGCGCTGGTGCACCGGTTCGAATGGATATTGTATATTTTTGGGGCCTTCCTGCTTTATACAGGAATTAAAATGTTTGCCTCCGGCGATGACGAGCAGGAAAAAGACCCGCATGATTACCCCATCTATAAATGGATCAAAAAGCTGATCCCCCTGGTGCCACATGACGGGGAGGGAAAATTTGCCGTAAGAGAGAATGGGAAAAAGCGTTATACCATCTTATTCGTGGTGGTATTGAT
Source organism: Niabella soli DSM 19437 (assembly GCF_000243115.2). Classification (NCBI taxonomy): domain Bacteria; kingdom Pseudomonadati; phylum Bacteroidota; class Chitinophagia; order Chitinophagales; family Chitinophagaceae; genus Niabella; species Niabella soli. The sequence continues at coordinate 3,698,342 of NZ_CP007035.1, forward strand.
GCTGGCCGGTATCGATCTGGTTTTTGCGCTGGATTCGATCCCCGCAGTGATGGGCATTTCCAAACACCCCATGGTCATCTATACCTCAAATATTTTTGCTGTTTTAGGCCTGCGCTCCCTGTTTTTCTTACTGAGAGGCGCGGTAAACAAATTCGATTATCTGCAACAGGGCATTGCCATAGTACTGATATTTATTGGCGCCAAAATGCTTGGAGAGCATTGGATCAACCAATGGTTGAGCAAAGAACTGCAGGTTGTGTTGTCTCTTGGGGTGATCGTACTTTGCATCACCGGAAGCATTATTTTTTCGATTTACAAGAAAAAGAAAGGTGTTCCGGAGGAAGTTGAGGACGGCAGCATAAATTTGTAAGGTGGCTGGTCAAAAATATTCCATAGCACAATTGGCCGTAGTATTAAGGCTCCCGGCAATAACAGCGGATGGAAACGTAGATACCTTGCTGACCGATAGTCGCAAACTAAATAACCCCGCTGCTTCTTTATTCTTTGCCTTACCGGGACCCCAGCGCGACGGGCAGGCGTTTATACCAGAATTATATAAAAAAGACGTCCGGTATTTTGTAGTACCTGAAGATATGGACACATCAGGGTACCCTGATGCTGTTTTTTTGAAAGTGCCGGAGCCCCTGCACGCCCTGCAAACCATCGCCGCTTTTCACCGGCATCAATTTTCCATTGATACGATCGGTATTACCGGCAGTAACGGGAAAACGGTTGTAAAAGAATGGCTGTACCAGTTGCTGCAATCCTACAGAAATATTGTCCGCAGTCCGAAAAGCTATAACTCGCAACTGGGCGTTCCGTTAAGCATTTGGCAAATAGCGGCTGAAAATGATCTGGCAATTTTTGAAGCTGGCATCAGCAAGCCGGGGGAAATGGTTCGCCTGCAACGGCTTATTGATCCCACTATCGGAGTGTTAACTAATATCGGATCGGCGCACAGCGAAGGGTTTGTAAGTGATGAGGAGAAGCTATCAGAAAAACTGGACCTCTTCAGCCATGCAAAAGTTATTATTGCTAACCGGGATAATAAATTGATTGCATCGGGTATTAAAAAAACCGGCGTACCTTTTTTTTCCTGGGGTACGGATGAAAGCGCCTCCGTTCAGGTTGTTGAGATAAACACCGGAAACGACGCTACTATTATCAGCTTAAAAGAAAAAGAAGGCGCCCCTTTTGAAATAACGATACCGTTTACAGACAATGCGTCTGTTGAAAATGCCATTACCTGCGCCACGGTGTTATTGTACATGAAATTTGACAGGGAGATGATTGTCCGTGGAATGAAAGCGCTGCAGCCGGTAAACATGCGGATGGAGTTTAAGCAGGGGATCAATAACTGCACCATCATCAACGATAGTTATAGTGCAGATCTTACTTCGCTGGACATTGCGCTGCAATTTTTGGGGCAGCAGGCAAAAGGCAGGAAACAAACAGTGATCCTCTCTGATTTTTTTGAGAATGGCATCAACGATCAGCAGTTATATCCCGCTATTTACGCGCTTTTAAAGCGGTATGGTGTACAGCGGTTGATCGGTATCGGGGAAAAAATGCAAACGGTGCTGGCGGTGTTGATACGGCAAACAGACGCTATTGACGCCACTTTTTATTTAACAACGAAAGAGTTCCTGCAGCACTACCACAGTACACAATACCGCGATGAATACATCCTGGTGAAAGGCGCCCGGCGATTTGGTTTTGAGCGGATCGTAACCTTGCTGGAACAAAAAGTTCATGAAACCGTGCTGGAGATCAACCTGGATGCGGTGGCGCATAACCTGAAAGCCTTTCAGCAACAGCTTCGCCCCGGAGTAAAACTGATGGCAATGGTAAAAGCCTTTGCCTATGGCAGCGGGGCCGCTGAAATAGCAAGCGTGGTACAATTTCATAAAGCCGATTATTTAGGTGTGGCTTACGCCGATGAAGGCGTAGAACTGCGGAAAGCGGGCATTACCATCCCGATTATGGTTTTAAATGTGGAAGCCTCTGCGTTTGATGCCATAACGGATTATAATCTGGAGCCGGATATTTTCAGTTTTGAACTGCTCAATTCTTTTGAACAGCACATAAAAAATGCAGGGTTAAAAAATTACCCGGTTCATATTGAAGTGGAAACAGGAATGAACCGTTCGGGTTTTGCAATGGAGGCGATAGTTGTATTGGCTGACCGCCTGGCGCGCAATGAATTTATAAGAGTGCAATCCTGTTTTTCTCACCTGGCGGCCAGCGAAGACCGGGTGGAAGACACTTTTACCCTGCACCAGTTTACCCTGTTAAAAAAAGCCGCTGCTACCCTTGAACAAATAATCGGGTATTCATTTATAAAACATATTGCCAACACATCGGCCATCCTTCGTTTCCCTGAACTGCAGTTGGATATGGTGCGGCTGGGGATCGGCTTGTATGGAATCGGAAGCACTCCGGCTGTTTCGTTACAAACAGTAGCTACGCTAAAGACAACGATCTCACAAATTAAAAGGATACAAAAAGGCGAAACAGTAAGCTATAACCGCCGGGGGATTGCAAAAGAAGATTCTGTTATCGCCACCATCCGGATCGGCTATGCCGATGGATATAACCGAAGACTGGGAAACGGAACGGGAAAAGTTTTTGTCAACGGGCAACTGGCACCGGTAATGGGCACCGTTTGTATGGACATGACCATGATCGACATTACGCATATCCCTGAGGTGAGGGAAGGCGATGATGCAATTGTATTTGGCGCTGCCGTTACGGTGCAGCAACTGGCGGAATGGGTTGGCACCATTCCTTATGAGATCATGACGGGCATCTCGCAACGCGTAAAACGGGTGTATTACGGGGAAGGATGATTATAGTATAATGTCATCGTCGCCTCCGTGGCTGCTGTCGTCATCGTCATTTCGAACCCGACCTCAGGAGGGGAGAAATCCCGTTGTTTGAGAACGGAATCCCTCACTCTGTTCGGGATGACGATCAAACGGTAATTGTTGTAATAGTATCACAATGGATCTACAATTTCTCACAGCAACATCGGAATCCGATTTTAATGCGGGCCGGCAATTGTTCAGGGCTTATGCTGCTTCGCTGCCGTTTGACCTGTCGTTCCAGGGTTTTGAAGAAGAGCTGGCATCTATTGAAGTGCAATATGGAGCGCCGGAAGGGGCGCTGGTATTGGGTTTCGATAGGTTAGTACCTGTTGCCTGCGCCGGCATCCGCAGGTGGAATGAAACAACAGCCGAACTAAAACGGATGTATATTGATCCTGCATGCCGTGGACAGAAACTGAGTGTCAGGCTTATGGCAATTGCCCTGGAAAAGGCGTTGCAACTGGGCTATGAAAAGATGGTGCTGGATTCTGTGGGCTCCATGAAAGCGGCGATCCATTTATACGAATCCTTTGGGTTTGAAAAAATTGCCCCCTATAGATTTAATCCTTTTGAGGATGCGGTTTATATGGAAAAGCGGCTGAAAGAAGAGTAGGGTTAAATATAAAATGGTGCAGGGTATCGGGAAAGGTGAAATGAGAGGCCTGAGCAGTTCCCGTTTCACGACTAATCAATAATAGATGCAAATAAAAGAATTAAATAAAATAACGACTTTCCTGGATAATACGGAAAAAATGCCGGTATTGTTTTTAGGACATGGAAGTCCGATGAATGCGATTGAAGAAAATGAGTTTGTGCAGGGCTTTCGCGATATAAAAAAAGAAATTCCGCAGCCGAATGCTATTCTTTGCATCAGTGCGCATTGGGAAACCCGCGGTACCTTTTTAACGGCGATGGAAAACCCGCCAACCATTCATGATTTTGGAGGGTTCCCAAAAGAATTGTTTGCTGTACAATACCCGGCCCCCGGTAGCCCAGAGCTGGCAGCCGCAACAAAAGCGCTCATCAAAGGAACGGAAGCGGGGCTAACTGATCAATGGGGGCTGGATCATGGCGCCTGGAGCGTAATCAAACATTTATACCCCGAGGCAGACGTACCGGTAATAGAAATGAGCCTGGATCATTATAAAACACCCCAGTGGCATTATGATCTGGCGGGGGAATTGAAACAGTTGCGGGAGAAAGGGGTGCTTATTATAGGCAGCGGCAATATGGTGCATAACCTGGGCCGTGTGGCCTGGGGGCACTTTAACACGGATAACTATGCTTATGATTGGGCGCTGGAAGCAAAAGAAAAAATGAAGGACTTTATTCTTGACGACGATCATCAATCGCTGGTTAATTACGATAAACAGGGCCCCGCTTTTCAACTGGCTATTCCTTCACCGGAGCATTATATGCCGTTGTTGTATGCACTGGCATTAAAAGATGACAGGGATAACATAAAACTTTTTAACGACAAGGCCGTAGCCGGATCGTTGACGATGACCTCGCTGAAAATCGGAACCGTCTGAAGTTGTTGTTGCATCGTCGTTGCTACCGCTGCTCTTTTAAGGCCTCAATTTCCTGCTGTAATTGTTGCAGCAGTTGTTGGATATGCAGGAGTTTCTGATCAGGCGTGGGTGTAGTTGAACCTTTATGCGGTTCATGAACAATGGCGGGCGTATCTTCTTCTGCATTTTCCTGCAGTTCTTCCATGTCTTCCTGGATCTCCTCTACATCCTCCTGTATCTCTTCCACATCCTCCTGCATTTCCTCTACATCTTCCTGTATTTCTTCGATGTCCTCCTGGATATTTTCAATATCGAGACTGTTTTTATTAACCGTCATCTGTATAAAAATAGCCAGGTAAATAGCTTCCAGCGAAACCAGGGTGGTCAACACCAGCAACATCTTATCAAATGTGGTAACGTGTAAGGCAGGTAATAAAAAAGACACAATAAATAACAGCGTATGTACCAGTAAAGAAGAGGTGGAACCAATCCACCTTGTGGCGATATCTGCTATATGTTCCAGTCTTGCTGCATTACGTATTTTTGATGCCATTTGGAATAATTTTTTTTGGTAAGCGGCGGTAAGTTAAGGCGAATAGTTGAAACAGCATCAGTTGTGATAGGAAGGAGGCTCACAGATTGCACGAATTCTCACAGAAAAGATCAGTGGTTAACGCGGATTCGATAGACGAATAATATTTAAGAATAGATCCCTTCTATTTGGTCCACAAAATAGGTATCAGCATGGCATGGCTATGGGGACCGATGGCTGGGCATACATAACACTTTATTCTTCTGCGAAAATCTGCGCTGATCAAGGAAACAGATCCGCAAAAATTTGCGGGAAACCTATTGCTAACGATCTTTTTTTTGTTTCACTTAAATATTTTTGAAGATAATGCCTCCAATTTTGTGGTTTTATTTGCTGCTCGTATCAAACTATCAATAGTTGGAAAGGAAAAAATCTGTGAAAATCCACGGAATCTGTGAACAATAATCACTTTCCTTTTGTATCAAATATTGCCACCCCCACTCTGGAATCAGCGCAACCATAGTATAAAAACCATTTGCCCTTATAGTAAACCAGTCCTTCAGTAAAAACAGTGCCCGCAGCATATTGTCCCGATCGCTCAAAGGACTCCGTCGGGTACAAAAAGGGCTTATCCAAACGCCCAAGCACTTTAGCCGGATCTTTTTTATCAAACAATACCTGCCCGGCGCAATAACTATGTGCAGCATACTTAGTGTCTCCCTTGTTGCCGGTGCTGTTTTTGCCGTTGTAGACCAGTAAAATCCCTTTGTCGGTAAGCAATGCCGGAGGGCCGCATTCTGTAAGGTCGCTGTCGAAGTAACCGTTCCGGGGGGCAATGACCCGGAGCAATTCTTTTTTTTCATCCAATAGCGGCGTCCAGTTAATAAGATCATCGGAAACCGCCGGGTTTACAAAATACTCGCCCCAGTACATCAGGTATTTGCCATTTATTTTTGCGATGACCTGTTTATCGTTTACCAGTTTTGTTACAATGGAGGCCGATTTGCTGGGGCGGTTCGCAAAACGACCTTCCCATGCGGTCTTAAACGCGGGGCCATGTTTGGTCCAATGTATCAGATCCCTGGAGGTAGCCACCGAAAGCCGCGGCGTTTTTAAATTCCAGGAAGTGTATAAAAGCACATACGTGCCGTTCTCCGTTTGGGCAACCCTCGGGTCCTCCGATCCTCCCGGCCAGTCAATAGCCTGCTGCCCGTCATGATCCGGATACAACACCGGCACCGGATGTATTTTCATAGCGATACCATTGGTGCTTTCCGCCACTCCGATCCGCGAGGTATGGCCGCCGATCTTATTTTCCCCGCTAACATCCTCAGCTCTAAAAAGCACAACGATTTTATTATCCTTCACAATGGCGGCAGGGTTAAAAGCAGCATTAGACATCCAGGCCACTTTTTTCCCCGACATAGGATCCAAAAAACTATGCTGATTGTCCGGAATAATCACCGGCTTTGCAGGCCTGGGGCGCACAAAAGGTCCTAAAGCCCAGGAGGGCAGTGGCGCTTGTGCAATACCGGAAATGCCAAAAAGGATTAATACTAAAGTCAGGAGATTTTGTTTCATAGTTATTTAAAGGCAATTGCTTTTTTTATAGTTTCTTTTTTGTTTCTGGATACCGGAATAGCCGCGCCGCCTGTTAGCAACAAACGGTCGCCTCCTTCCCGGATCCAGCTTTGAATATAAGCCCGGTTCACAATATAGGATTGATGACTGCGGAGAAAGCCGTGGTATTGCAACAGCTCTTCATACTCAAAAATGGGTTTGGAAGACAAATGCTTTTGCCCGTTTGTAAGATGTATAAACGTGTAGTTATTGCTGGCTTCACAAAATAAAATGGCGGCCACATCTATAAACAATGTTTCTTTTTTTGAAGGCACTGCAATTTTAGGCAGGCTTTTGTTTTCCAGCAATTGCAAAAGATTCTCTAACCGTTCGTTTTGTTTTTTTGTTTCAATATGTGCCAGGGCTTTATCAACGGCTTGTATTAATTCATCTATATGAACCGGTTTTAACAAATAATCAATAGCTGAAAACCGGATCGCCTGTATCGCATATTGATCAAAGGCCGTTACAAAGATCACTTCAAAGGAGGGGCGGGTAAAGGTTTTTAAAAGATCAAGCCCCGTTTTACCCGGCATTTGTATGTCGAGGAAAACAAGATCAGGATGGCTGTTCTTTATCAGGCGCACGCCCTCATCGGCATTGCCGGCGTGCCCAATAATGCTGATCTGTGGGCAGTAATTGGCAAGTAATAAAGAGAGATTCTCAATATTATTGGGTTCATCGTCTATGATAACAGCGGCCGGCATTATAACCAGTTTAAAAATAATAAAGAAAGGGTTGTACCTGTTGCATCGCTTTTGATCGATAGTTGAATAAGCGGATTGCCATAGCCTTTATTTAAAATAGCAATCCTTTCTTTCGACAGCCCCAGGCCATAACCTTCCCGGTATGAAGATACGTTAAAACCCGTGCCGTTATCTTGTATTCGGATCTGCATGTTTTCTTTTTCGCGAAGCACGCTGATCGTTAAAATTCCGTTGCTGCCGGATTTTGAAAAGACATGATGGATCGCGTTTTCTACAAAGGGCTGCAGCAGGAAGGGAGGGATTTGGGCGATAGAAGGCTGGAGGAGTGGGTCGATGGTCAAGTTATAAACAAATGCACAACGCAGTTGTTCCAGCTCTATATAGCCCTGCAGGTTTTTTAATTCTTTGTCCAGGGGAATCAGGTCCAGTTTGCTTTCCTGTAAGGTTTCCCTCAATAATGTACTAAAAGAAGACAGGTATTTGTTTGCATTTGGGATATCATTTTTATTAACAAGCCCTTGTATGGAACTGAGGGCGTTAAATGTAAAATGCGGATTGAGCCGGGCATAAATCTGTTGCAGCCTTTCCTGTGTTTTCTCAAATTCCTCTTTTACTTTTTTGATCCGCTGTTGTTGTTTGCGGTAGCGAAATATAAATAATAAAAGTGCAAACAGGAATATAATAAACGCAAAACAGGCAATCTTAAAGATTGCCGTTTGGTACCATGCCGGGGTTATTGAAAAATGGAATTCCTTGATGCTTTGGGGTTGTCGCTTAAACCGGATGCGGATAAGATAGTCGCCAGGATCAAGATTTTTCAGCAGGATATGATTGTTATCATATTCATTCGGTCCCCAGTCCCGTATTATTTTTCCATTCGATTCCAGGCGGTATTCCAGGGCCTCTTTTTTATAAATTGACGCATCAATTTTTAGTAAAATGGAATTTTCGTTATAGGGTAATTTTAAAACCTTTTTTTGCCCATCGGGTATATTCGCATATTGACGATGCCAGCCGATCTCGCGGGGGCCATTCGCGAAAAGGTCTTTATTGTTTACAATTTTTGAAAACTCAAGCGGATTATTGGAGGTGTACAAAAGGCTGATTTCGGGCGTTTGCAATTGCCAGTAAACTACCCAGGAGGAAATGATTTTTCCTTTATGGCTCCGGAGGTGCATAACAACGTAATTGCCCCAATTGGCGCTGTAACTGCCGGTAATTCCGCTACCCAACGGGATGCCTCCGATGGCTGTTTGTGTAAACTGATTGATGTGGGTCCACGGAGTGATGACGGTTTTATTATTCAGCAAAACGCTATATTCAAAATCATCAGTATTGTTTTTATTAACCTGCGGGATCAAAAAATAAATTCCTGCCGTGTCATAAACAAAACTTAAAGGCGTCAGATCGGTAAGGGAGCTATCTATAGCAATTTTATATTGTGGGTTCCAATGGGCAATGCCGACAATCTTAGTTGTGCAATTGCTATAGGTTCCGTTGTAGGGAACGGCAACACCCAGTGTGGGATAGAACGATGTGGAATAATTTTTCCAGTCAATTTGTGAGTGGGCTTTGGTAACTGCCAGTAGCAAACAAAAAAGGATTAATTTTTTCATGCAGTAAAACTAATACCGGTTCAGCGCCTTCAAAATACACATTTGGAATTGGGGTTGTTTTTTTGTGAATATAACCATTAAGGGAGGAATCGGGTAATTGCCCGACGCATATAATTCGAGTTTATTTTCTTTGAAGGCAGCACAATAGATTATTCATTCGTGCACAGGGCAAACGCATCTAAATTAAAAAAGAGAGAAACAGAGGCGTAGCCTCGAAAAATATTTCAAAAACGGGTTTCAACCCGTTTGAGGAGCAGACAAAATAGATGGAGAACCGTAGGTTCGGCCCATAATGTACCGTGCCGATGGCACTCCACTCACTGCATCGCACATAAAGCCGCGCTAAAGCACGGCTTTATGTAACCCAAACGAGCCGAAGGCTCTAAAAAATTTAGATGCGTTTGCCCTGCATTCGTGCATTGGTGGCCGTTTTCCTTTTTCTTTTACCCGTATCTTTGCCCCCGCATAAAAAATAACGGATGAAAGCTGGGAAATTAAGTACGTCGGTCATTGTAATCCTCCTCATTCTGGTGGTAGACCAGGTGGTGAAGATCTATATAAAAACACACTATCCGGTTGGAGAAGTAACCCGCCTGTTTGGCATGGACTGGGCACGCATTCATTTTATTGAAAACTCAGGCATGGCCTGGGGGTGGAAATTTGGTAATGAAGCCGGCAAAGTGGCGCTGACGCTGTTTCGCCTGGCAGCGGTGATCTTTGGCTCCTTTTTGCTGGTAAAATTTGCAAAAGAAAAATACACCCGCGGCTTTATGATCTGCGTAGCGCTGATCTATGCCGGGGCCCTGGGAAACCTGATCGACAGTATGTTTTACGGGATGCTCTTCGACAAAGGACTGCATTTTGATCCGGCCTTCGGCGATTATATTGGTTATGAAGGTATTGCGAAGTTTGGCGGACATGGCTACGCTTCGTTTTTACACGGCAGCGTAGTGGACATGCTTTATTTTCCCATGGTTAAAACCCATTATCCCTCCTGGTTTCCGGGGGTGGGCGGCGAGCCGTTTGAATTTTTTGCCCCGATCTTTAATATAGCCGATGCCGCCATCTCCACCGGGGTGATCGCCCTGCTGGTATTTCAAAAGAGATTTTATAAGAAAGTTGAGGAACCGGCTGCAATTACAAAAACCGAAATCAGGGAAGAACAGGTAAGCTAAGTTTGGCGATAAAACCATTCGAATCTAAACCACTAAGGAATTACGCTCATTAAGAAATCGCTTAATGAATCTCAACTGCTTAATGCCCACCCCGCCAGAATGAATCCTTCGGGCTGGCATGCCGGTACGGACGGGGTTTTTACGTTTTCGGATCGCCCATGATTCAGGGCTTTTCTCAGGTCTCTTCCGTTTTATTTTAGTAACTGGTAAACCAAAAAGCTAAGCACATAGGCCAGGCCGGTCATATACGCAAGCTGTATAAGGGGCCATTTCCAGGAGCCCGTTTCGCGCTTTACAACAGCAAGGGTGCTCATACAGAGCATGGCAAAAACATAAAAGATCAATAACGACACCCCGGTGGCCAGGGTAAATACTTTTGAGCCGTCGGCAAAAGTGGCCTGGTCCATTTTATCGCGCAGCGCCTTGTTCTCGCCTTTATCATCCTGAACGCTATATAAAGTGGCCATCGTTCCCACAAAAACCTCGCGGGCGGCAAAGGAAGTGAACAAGGCAATGCCTATTTTCCAGTCGTAACCCAGCGGGCGAATAGCGGGTTCAAGGGCTTTGCCCATGATGCCGGCATAGGAATTTTCCAGCTTTGCTGCCGAACGGGCTTCGGCTGCCGCTGTTGTATCAGCATTGGGTTGTACAAGGGCCGTTTTATATTGCTGCTCGATAGTATGCATGCGCTGACTGGGACCGAACGAACTTAAAAACCAAAGAATAACGCTGATGATCATAATGATCCTTCCCGCCTGCAACACAAAGATCTTTGCTTTTTCAATCATTGTTTCCAGTGCATTCCGCCACCTGGGTGAACGATAAGTGGGCAATTCCAGTATGAAATAGCTTTTTTCTTTACTCCTGATAAAGAATTTGGCAATATAGGCTACCAATAAGGCAAATACGACACCCAACAGGTACAACCCCATCATCACCAGGCCCTGCAGACTGATAAATCCGAGCAGGTATTTTTGCGGAATGACCAACCCCACCAGGATTACATATACCGGCAGCCGGGCCGAGCAGCTCATGAGGGGCGTTATCAAAATAGTAAGGAGGCGTTCTTTGCGGTTTTCGATGCTGCGCGCACTCATAATGGCGGGAACCGCGCAGGCAAACCCGCTGATCATCGGCATTACACTTTTGCCATTGAGCCCTACACTGCGCATCACCCGGTCGGTCAAAAAGCTGATCCGGGCCATATAACCCGTGTCTTCCAGCAAAGCGATCAGTCCGAAAAGGATCATGATCTGGGGCACAAAAATGATGATGCCCCCCAGTCCGGCAATAATGCCATTGATCAAAAGGTCGGTAAGCTGACTTTCCGGCAATACCTGTCCCAGCCATCCGCTAAAGGCCGCGGTGCCTGAATCGATCCAATCCATTGGATAAGAGGCGATCAGGAATACGCACTGGAACATAAAAAATAATACCCCCAGCAGAATAATGTATCCCCAGAACCGGTTCAGGAAAATATTATCCAGCCGCTCCGTAACAATATTTTTCCGGTTAGGATCCGGAACGGTTACGGATAAGCTCATGATATTACCGATGCGCTGGTATCGTTGCAGGATCTCCTCCGCCTGGGTTTTAGTAGGGTTAAAAGCGTTTCGCCGTTCTGTTTCCTCGATCTGATCCTGTAATTCGTTTGGCAGGGCAAAGGTTTCGTGGTTGATCAGGTAATGCACCCCTTCATACGAGCTGATGCCGGGTACCAGGGTTTTTACCTGCTCTATGGCTTTAGGAGCCAATGATTCGATAGCTATAAAGTCATGAACCGGGGGGCGGTACAAATTGCCCGAAATCATTTCGATGGCCTTTTTAAGGTTGTCGATGCCTTTATTTTTACGGGGATTGACGGCAACGATCGGGATGCCCAGTTCCCGCTCCATCTCATTGATATTTATATGAATACCTTTTTTACGGGCCAGGTCCATCATGGTTAAGGCCATCACCACAGGGCGCTTCAGATCGATGATCTGACTGCAGAAAAGCAGGTTCCGTTTCAGGTTACTGGCATCGGCTACCACCACAATGGCATCCGCTTTTACCGCTTTATCCTGGTTGAGAATAACTTTATAGGCCACCTCCTCATCCAGCCTGCGCGGGTATAAACTATAGGTTCCCGGAAGATCAATAATTTCTGCAGAAAATGGACCAATTTTTGTAAAGCCGGTCTTTTTATCAACAGTAACACCCGGGAAATTTCCTACTTTCTGATTGAGACCGGTAAGGGAATTGAACAACGAGCTCTTCCCGCTATTCGGGTTTCCTACCAATGCTATATGTAACGGCTTCTTTTCCAAAATCTGAGCGCGGCAAAATTACGACTCCTGGAGGTTGCGCACTTACGAATTTGGGAAAACTCGGATAAAGCTCCATCGGAACGCGCAGATTTCCGCGGAAGCGTATTTTTTTAGGCAGGGAAGGCGGTAAAACGGTAAGGCATAAGCTATTTAAAAGTAAAAAGATTCCCGCCTTTCCGTCTTCCCGGCTAATAATTAGGTTATTGTCAAAATTATGACGCCACCGAAAGCGGCAGTGGAGCGTTGTCTTCAGCCGCAGGCTTAAATTCCGTAATTTCAGCCGCAATTGTGTTCAGATCACCGGTAGCGCGACTGATCAACAAGAACTGATCAATAATGGGTTTTAATTCGGCAAGCTTGATGCGGGTTTCCGTGTTAAGTAGCCCCTGTTCCAGTTCCAGTTTGCGTCTTTCCAGTAATTGGTTCACCTCGGATTTGAGCTGTTTGGTATCATTGGCCCGGGGGTTGATGGAGGTAGCATCTTCTGAAAGGATAGCGACCGTATTTTCCAGCTCCTGCAAAATATTGGCAATAACCGGCTCAAAATGCTGCGAGCGGTATTTGGGTGCCAGTTGTTTGGAATAGTGCGCTAACGTAGCAATATGGGAATTAATGGTAAAGATCATCACCACAAATTTGTGCAGTTTCTTTATGTGCTGCCGCTTGCTTTTGGGCTCACTTAGCATGCGTTGAAAAGTTCCCGAAAGATTGGCCTGGGCAACAAAGGCTTCTTTCCGGCTTAGCTTATGACTAACATCAGGGTCCCCGTTGGTATAGGCCCGGGAAACGGTTGCAAAATAGGCAGCCGTCTTTTGCAGGGCCGTGATCATATAGGTTTTTACCTGTTTCTTTTCCCAGGAAGGAATGAGGTAAGTGGTTAAAAATGCTATAACCGACCCGATGATCGTATCTAACACACGGTTTTCGATAACGATATGAAAGTTCTTGCTGTCGAGCAAAAAGAACAGGATCATTATATAAGCCGTCATAAAAGTAACGCTGATGAGGTAACGGGTGCGCATGAAACTATAGGTGGCGATCATTAAAAGGATCATCACCACAAATCGCGCCGTAGGCGTATCAACCAAAAAAAGCAATCCAATGCCGCCCAATGCGCCGATAACCGTGCCCATAACCCTCTGGTAATTGCGTTGTTTGGTAACACTGTAAGTAGGCTTAAGGATCACCATTGCAGTGAGCAGGATCCAATAGCTGTATTCCAGTTGCAGCAGCCTTGCCACAACAAACCCCGTAGTCATGGCGATGCTTAAACGCAACGCATGGCGAAAGGTATTAGATTGTAAAGAGAGGTTTTCCCTGATCAGGTCGCGATCGAGATCGCTTTTCTCCAGAAACGAATTATAATTATCCGCCAGTTTTATATCCGGTTTTACGCGATCATAGCGGGTGTAATGATGCAGGGTGTACAGGCGCAGCGTCATATCTTCCAGCGACTGCAGGATCTTGCGCATATTGATCAATGCTTCCAGGTTGTCTGCATTGCGATGCCGGTTAACGAAGGTGTCAAAATGCGTTTTCAATCCGCGCATTTCTTCGTTCAGGTCCCTTGTCACCCGGGAGCGGCTCCCACCCTGGATAGACACGCCAATTTCATACAGTTCATCCACCATGCTCAGGATCACTTTTTGAAAATGAGGCAGGATAGTGGTGCCGTCGAACCGTTTGTGCATCGATTCATAATTGTAAAAAGTGGCATTGGCTTTTTCAAAAAGATCAACTGATTCAATAAATAATACCAATAATCCTCTGCCGGTAGTGGTGACCGATTTTACAATGTTGCGGCTTTTGAACAGCATTTCCCGTACCAGGATCTGTTTGTCCTGTACTTTTTGTTGCTGCAGCATCAGGTTGCTGTAGGTCTTGTCATAATCTACGCCTTCGCTATAGAAATAAGACCGGGTCTTTAAATAATCGCCGATGGAAATGATACAGTCGCCCAATGCCTGCTGAATAACCCTGTAAGGGCGCGCGCCATTCAATAGTAAACTGAGCCCGATATACCAAAGGCCGCCGAAAAGAAGATACAAGCCGTCTTCCACAACACCCCAACCCGTTGCCTTGTGATAAAGCGTAAGCACCATTACCAACAGGCCGGCAAAGCCAACGGCATTGGTACGTGCGTTATAGACACCCAGCATACCCAACGAAAAGCTCAGGGAGCAGATAACCACTCCCGTGATCCATTGATTCGTATGGGCGAACCCCGTGATCAGGTCTACACAAAAAATAAGTGCCAGCGCTGCAAACATGCCGGACCGGCGCTCGCTTATGGGGCCGGGAATATCTGCCGCGCTAACGCATAGCGCGCCCAGTGATACGATCAAACCCGTTTCCAGTTCGCCAAAATAGCTCAGGACAATGGATGGGAACGTAATACCCACAGTGATCCGTATTGCTTCATTAAAGTAATAGCTGGTTACAAACTGCCGGTATTCTTTTATATAATCCATTGCATACAAATTTACGAACAATGAAGGGTTTGGTAAACAGGGCAGTAGCCTGATCTATTGTAAATTCGCACTTAGTATTTTTATAAAGCTCACTGAGGAGATTTTACGGATTTTCACAGAAAAGATCTGTGTTAATCTGTGCTTTCTGTGAGAAAATAAAAATATTAAGTCCCGAAAGGGACGCGTGCCTCGCTTCATATCTCACAAAACGTAAAGTAACCGCGGTTGAAATTGGTCACATTAAACTACTTGTTTGCCCCATTTTTAGTAGTTATATGAACCGGCTGTGCTAATCTTGCGGTATTAAAATAAAAAGATGAAAGCCAGAAATATTTATAGGAAAATTGAGATACTCATCGCCACACTGCTGGCCGGTTTTTTTGTGTTTTTCATTTCAACGAATAATGACTACTCTTTCGAAAGGCACCAGTTTACAGACAACCATATCGCCTATAATTTTAACACCAACTACCTGCAGCCATGGATAGCGATTATTATTACGGCCTATCTGCTGGTTTTATTTCTTACCCAGTATGTGGAAATGAAGACCCGGGGCTTTTTTAAGATTACGCTATTTATATGCAGTTACCTGTTGTGGGCATTTGTGCTTTCCTTCTGTTTCAGCTATATTTTTGCCTGGCGGTATGGCGATTCAGGCTATACGAATCAACGCGATGTGCTTTCCGGTTTTTTCGTGGAAGGCTTTGCCGTGGCGGCGCTGTCCTTCTTTTTTTACCTGATCTATTACGGGCTGAAAGAGTTGGTCTTTAATGCCGCTCTCTGGAAGAAAATAAAGGAAAACAGGGGCTCAAAAGTTGTTTACATAGCGCTTAGCGTGCTGGCCTGGCTGTTTATTTTGATCATGCTCGGGGCTAATAATGCAGCAGATTTTTTCATTATTGTCTGGGCCGTGGTATTGCCCTATGCCTTACTGATGGGCTATCTGAATGTAAAAGTGCTGATACCGGCATTGCCGGAGAAACGGCCCTTTTCAGGATATTATCTGTCCCGTATTATACCGGTAGCCCTGCTGATAAATTTTATTGCAACGGTATTTTGTATGACCACCGTTCATGGAAGCGGTGCATTTATTGGCGCTTACTTTTTATTGCTGGTATGGACGGGGTTGGTGGTGATCCCTGCCTCCTGGTGGTTTTACCGGAATCAAAAAGAAAAATCGGGATTAAAAACGGCGTTGGGCTCCTCGCAGGCCAACCTGGGTTTTCTGCGCTCGCAGATCAATCCGCATTTTTTGTTTAATGCACTGAATACCCTTTATGGCACGGCCTTACAGGAAAACGCCGAGCGAACCGGGGAGGGCATTCAAAAGCTGGGGGACATGATGCGCTTTATGTTGCATGAAAATATGCAGGACAAAATTTTGCTGGTGCGTGAGGCCGACTACCTGCGTAATTATATCGACCTGCAAAAACTGCGCACGGCCACTTCACCGGACATCAGCATCCAGGTAAAGATCGATGAGCCGGCCACCAGCCTGCAGATCGCGCCCATGCTGTTGATACCGTTTGTGGAGAACGCATTTAAACACGGCATCAGCCTGAAAGAGCCGTCGCACATAACTATTGCGCTGCATACACAGAACAACCTGTTGTATTTTGATGTGCAGAACAGCATTCATTTAAAACCCGATGGAGACCCGGAAAGGTTTAAAAGTGGTATTGGGTTGCAGAATGTAAAAGAGCGGCTGCAACTGGAATACCCCGAGCGGCATGAGCTGCTGATCCGGCAAACGGCAAAGGACTTTTTTGTGCATTTAACCATTAATTTATAAGTACCTTCAATCCTTAATAAAAATACCTCATATTTTTTCGTGAACGCAATAGCCATAGACGACGAACCCCTTGCGCTGGAGGTGATAAAGAACCTTGCTTCAAAAGTATCGTTCATAAAACTGGAAGCGGTATTTACCAACGCTTTTGAGGCGATCGGTTTTTTACAGCAGCATAAAATTGACCTGATCTTTCTGGATATCAAAATGCCAGATATTACGGGCATTGAGCTTTCCAAAAGCCTGGCCAATCCACCCATGATCATTTTTACAACAGCGTATACCGAACATGCGGTGGAAGGATTTGAAGTGAATGCGGTGGATTACCTGCTGAAACCCTTTTCCCTGGCGCGTTTTATAAAAGCCTGTACCCGGGCGCAGGAATTGTTTGCTTT
Organism: Niabella soli DSM 19437; assembly: GCF_000243115.2. NCBI lineage: Bacteria > Pseudomonadati > Bacteroidota > Chitinophagia > Chitinophagales > Chitinophagaceae > Niabella > Niabella soli. The sequence goes on from NZ_CP007035.1 coordinate 3,715,334, forward strand.
GAAAAATAATAAACCCGGTGAAACAGATTCCCTTTTCCTTAAAGACGGGTACGAGCAGATACGGGTATTGCTGGATGATATTTTATATATTGAAGCGGCAGGGAATTATCTGAATGTGGTGTTGAAGCATAAAAAGCTGATGACACGCATTACTATCAACGAAATGACGAACCTGCTGCCGGCAGATCAGTTTGTCCGCATTCACCGCAGTTATATTGTTGCAAAAAATAAAGTGACCAAATTTAACCGGCAGGCGGTTTTTATTGACCTGCTGGAATTCCCGATAGGGAATAACTATGAATTTGGAAGATAGTCTGGCGGAGGGGTAAATAATGGCTCACAGATTCCGCAGACTTGCACAGATTTTTAAAACAATCCGCCGCGTCTCTGCTCTGCTGCATCGCCGCGTGAAATTTAACCGCGAATTAATTCCTGGCATAATAATACAGCGTACTGCTGTTCTCCTCCCTGAAGATCCGTTGTGCCGCATCCCGGATATTTTCAGCGGTTACAGCACCATAACGTTGCAGCTCTGTGTTCATCATGCCCGCATCACCCAACAATTCATAAAAAGCCAGGCTGTTCGCGCGGTTCAACAGGCTCATATCTTCAAAGGCCATCATGCTTTCGGTTTTATTCTTTACCTTATGCAGTTCTGTTTCGGAAACAGGTACTTCTTTCAATGTTGCCAATAATTGTTCAATGGCCGCTTCCGCAAGCTTCATGTCGGTGCCCTTTGTCAGTTTACCTTCAATACAAATAATGCCCGGATCAATGCTGCCCATGTGGTAGCACTGGATGTTTACAAATAGTTGCAGTTCTTTTACCAGTTTTTCAAATAAGCGGGAAGATTCGCCTCCGCCCAGGATATCAGTGATCAGGTCGGCTGCATAATAGTCATCGTTTAACCGGTCTGCAATATGCCAGCATTTATAAAAGGCGTCCAGGGGGACATTCGCGTGCACCTCCATTTTTCTCGGATCGGTTTGAGCCTCTTCCACCGGCAACTTACGATCCGGTATCGCCCCCGCAGGGATATTCCCAAACCATTTTTCCGCCAGTGCTTTCACTATCTCGGTTGTAACATTTCCTGCAACTACCATGATGGCGTTATCGGGGCGGTAATGTTTAAAAAAGAAATTTTTTACGTCGTCCAGTTGTGCGTTTTCGATATGCGACAGTTCCTTGCCGATGGTCATCCAGCGATAAGGATGTTTTTTGTATGCCAGTTCCCTTAGCTTAAACCATACATCCCCGTAGGGCTTTTCCAGGTAATGCTCTTTGAATTCTTCCACCACTACTTTACGCTGCACTTCCAGGCTTTTTTTATTGAAGGCGAGAGAAAGCATCCGGTCGCTTTCCAGCCAGAAGGCGGTTTCCAGGTTTTCGCGGGGTATCTGGATATAATAATTGGTAAGGTCGTTGGTGGTATAAGCATTGTTTTCGCCGCCCGCCAGTTGTAAGGGCTCGTCGTATTCCGGGATATTTACCGACCCGCCAAACATCAGGTGTTCAAATAAATGTGCAAAACCCGTTTGGTCCGGCTGTTCATCCCTGGCTCCCACATCATATAAAATATTCATTACCACGGTTGGAGTGGAGGTATCGGGGTGAACGATCACCCGCAGCCCATTGTCTAAAACAAACTTATCAAAATGAATCATGGAGCGAAAGTAACGCGAATTTTAAATTTATCAGATTTCAAGGCAATAAATTTCGAATGCCATTGTATCATAAAGGCATAGAACAAAAAAAGGCCGCCTCCGGGGAGACAGCCTTGTATTTAGGGTTTCGATAACACTTATTTTGCCGTTACCCGAAGATCCACTCTTCTGTTCTGCGCTTTACATTCAGGCGTGTCATTTGCGGCGCAAACAGGATGGTCCGGACCATACCCGTCTGAAGTTATATTGGCTGCAGCGGTCCCCAGTTTTACGATTTCGCTTGCGGCAACTTTTGCCCTCGCTGCGGATAATTTCTTATTAACATCTGCCGATCCGGTATTATCTGTATAGCCACCAAATTTTACATGGGCCTGCGGAAAATTTTTAAGAATGGCCGCGATGTTTTTCAACTGTTGCTGAGAAGCCGGCGTCAATACCGCTTTATTTGTTTCAAAGTAAACACGATCCAGGGTGATCCATCCCTTGGTTTTGTCAACCGTGTCCACTGTACCGTTAGTCAGGAAATCATATAATTTAGCCTCTGTACTATTGCCACCAACCTTTAAAACAGTGCCATCGGCCAGTTTAATTTCTTTTTCTGCGCCTACATCATAGATGTAATTGCCGCTGGCGGAATCATAGGTGCCGGTTGTTGGCGTAGCCGTAGCTACGGGAGGGGGAGGCGTGGCTGCAGAGTCAATCCTTGTTGTTGTAGTAGAATCTGACGCGATAGCGGAAGTGTTATTGCAGCCTTTGCCCAGGAAATACCATAACAGCAGTACTGCCGCTGCAATCAGCAATAACGGAAGCAGCCATTTAGCGCCGCCACCGGCTTGTTGCGCCGCCTCGCCGGCGTAATTGTAAGTCGCCGTTGCCGTTTCCTCAACATTGGAAACGGTTTTGTGCAATCCTTCTGAAATAGAACCAAGTCCTAAAACACCCGCCAATGACCCAAGACCTGAGGGGAGTGCATTCAGAATATTGTTTTTCTGCTCGGCCAGAAAGCTTGAGATTCCTGAAACGCCCTCATTATGATCTGCAGCATGTTTGCCCAGCAAACCAAGGACCAGTGGGCTGATCATGCCGAGCAGGGTTCCGGAGGAAGACGATTTGATACCGGAAAAATTGGCTATTGTATTGGTAACAACATCGGTTTTGTCGCCAAGAATTCCTTTGAGAAAATCAGCTCCTTTTGCCAGGAGATCGGCGTTACCCAAAAGCGAATCTGAATTATTTAATACGCCGCTGTTGTACATGCCTTTTGCGGCTTCAAATACATCTGTTGCGCCCTGCTCATTGCCGGTGGCTTTGGAGGCAACGGCGCCCAATACGGCAGGAATGATTCCCGATACGGCATTGGAAACATTTCCTTCACCTTCATTTAAAAAAGATCCGGCTTTCGCAATCAAATCTTGCGAAATATAGTTTTTTACAAGATCTACAATGTTGATTGACATGGTTGGAGTTTTTAGTTTTTTGTTTTAGGTAATTTGTTATAGTAGGAGTAGGATATACATAGTATGGCGGGTGTTGTATTTTTTCTCAATTGGTTATATCTAAAAATATGCCATTTTCCAAAGTTCTTTAAAACGGAGCTCCGGTTTCCCGTGAAAAGCAACACCTGTCTGCTTACCAGGGAGTCATAATTCCTGCCAGGCGGAAGCCCGTAATATACAGGAGCGATAACAGGCAATTCATAAGCGTTATGGTTATTACCAGCCGGAATAGGCTCCGGGGCTCTTTCATCAGGAAGCCAAAAGAAGCTCCATATAGGTACAGGAACCCGGTCATAAAAAAAGGCACAAGAATAGTAAACCCGTTGACGGAGAACTGATGCTTTACCAACACCGTTATATAGGCAATTGTGTATATAAGAACCTGCATCACATTTAGTTGCGCAGCAATATAGGTGTTGATGACCACGTGCTCCCAATAGTTATACCGGCGCCGGATAAAAAAAAGATAAGTGGTAAGACTGACCAGCGGGATCATTAAAAATATAAACGCGCTGAAATAATGATTAAAAAATCCCTCCCGGAGCGGCATAGTCTGGCCGGGATTGTATTTTGCATAGGCCGCCGCCAACCCGGAGGTCAGCAGTTTTACCAGCAACGCACCTATTGTGGACATTAATATTACATAAGCAAAAGGCTTGAAATAATTAACACGCCTGCCGGTAAGATAGTTGTCAAGCATTTTTCCCGGTCGTGTAAAAAGCGCGATTGCCGTATAGAAAAATCCTCTGTCAATATGGAAAACAGAATGCGGAATATCGTGCAGGAGGTAGCGCAGATCGATGCGCCCTTCGTGGGAGGACTGCCCGCAGCGGGGACAATAATTACCCTCAAAAAGATGGTTGCAATTTTTACAGGTTAAGGTAGCACTCATAGTATCCAAAGTTAACAGAATTTGTTTCGAATAAACAGTGCGCTCTATGAAATAAAGATGAATGCACAAAAAGCCGTAATACCGGTTATATAAAAAATAAAATTGTTATTCAGCCATTAACCGGAATGGTGTAACTTTCGATGTAAAATTTGTATAATGAAAAAATTAGTTCTGCTTGCGATGGCATTTTTTATATGTCAACAGGGGTTCTCCCAGAAACCGGAGGACACAGAAGTGTATACACCCGTTCCTCCCAAAGTGACGCCCGGAAAGGATTGCGGCGCTGCGCCCTCTGATGCTATTGTTTTATTTGATGGAAAAGATCTGAACCAATGGGTATTGAGCTCGGACACCACCAAAACGGCAGATTGGATCGTAAAAGATAATATCATTACCGTGAATAAAAAGTCGGGCAATATTCAAACAAAGGAGCGGTTCAATAATTACCAGTTGCATATAGAGTGGCGGATACCCGCTGATATTGACGGAACGGGGCAGGGACGTGGCAACAGCGGGGTCTTTTTGGCCTCTATCGGTAAAGGCGATGCGGGATATGAATTACAGGTGCTGGATAATTACGAGAACAAGACCTATACCAACGGGCAGGCGGGCGCTATCTACAAACAGGGCGTTCCGTTGGCAAATCCGTCGCGCAAAGCAGGTGAATGGCAATCCTACGATGTGATCTGGACAGCCCCGGTTTTTGATGCCTCGGGGAAACTGGTTACACCGGCCTACGCCACCGTTTTTTTCAATGGCGTTTTGGTCCAGGATCACTTTGAGCTGAAAGGACCTACCAAGTATATCGGGCAACCTTCTTATGAGTTCGCGCACGGGCCCTCACCCATCAAATTGCAGGCGCATGGCGATAAAAGCAAACCCATCAGCTACCGCAATATATGGATACGGCCGGTTGTGCAGCCGAAATAAGGGTAAAATATACGAAGCAAAAAAGCAGCGTTTCTTTTAACAGACGCTGCTTTTTTGTTATGAGTTTATCTGAATTAAACGGCGGTTAATTTTCCCGCTGATCTTCGCAGATTAAGATACAACGCTGATTTTTCAGATGGGCCTTCTCCCGGTTATCTGCGAAAAGATCAGCGCACATCTGCGGGAATGATCATACCACAATATTTACCATTTTGTTTTTAACATAAATGATCTTTTTGGGCGGTTTGCCATCCAGCCATTTTTGCACCACTTCGCTGGCCAGCACCAATTGTTCCACCTCTGGCTGTGTAGCTTCCAGCGAAAGAGTCATCGTAGTACGCATTTTACCATTAACAGAAATAGGATATTCTTTCTCTGATTCCTTAATGTATGCTGCATTAAACACGGGAAACGGTTCGTCCAGGACACTGGTAGTATTCCCTAACGCATGCCATAATTCTTCTGCTATATGAGGGGCATAGGAAGAGATCATGATCAGCAGCGGTTCCAGCACCTTTTTCTTATGCGCTTTCAGATCGGTCAGTTCATTCACCAGGATCATAAAGGCGCTTACACCGGTATTAAAACTGAAGCGTTCGTTATCTTCTTCAATTTTTTTGATCGCTTTATGCAACACTTTTAATTCAGGCGGTGTTGGAGTGTCATTGGTCCAAAGGGCTTGCGCCTGCTGCGCTGTGCCCGGTACAGCATCCTTATAAAACAGGCGCCACAGCTTTTTCAAAAAGCGGTGCACGCCTTCAATGCCCTTGGTATCCCAGGGTTTGCTCATTTCTACGGGCCCCAGGAACATTTCGTACATACGAAAGGTATCGGCTCCGTATTTATTGACCAGGTCGTCAGGGTTTACCGTGTTGAATTTGGATTTGGACATTTTCTCTACCTCCGCACCGCAGGTATATTTTCCATCCTCCAGAATAAATTCAGCATTGGCAAACTCGCCATTACGCCACTGTTTGAATTTTTCAATATCCAATTCAAATCCGTCAACAATATTTACATCTACATGAATTTTATCAAGCAGTTTCCCTTCATAACTTTGTTCATTAGTAAGCAACCCATGCGATACAAAGGTGTTGGTGCCATTGATCCGGTACACAAAACGGCTGCTGCCCTGTATCATGCCCTGGTTTACCAATCTTTTAAAAGGCTCATCAAAGCTCAAATACCCCAGATCATACAACGCTTTTGTCCACATACGGCTGTAGAGTAAATGCCCCACCGCGTGTTCTGTTCCGCCGATATACAGGTCCACCTGGTTCCAGTAATCCGTTGCCTGGCGGGAGGCAAACTCCGTGTCATTATGCGGATCCATATAGCGTAAAAAATACCAACTGGAGCCTGCATAGCCCGGCATGGTATTGGTTTCCAGTTCCTGTGCCACCCATTCGGGGATATTTGCCAAAGGGCCTTCGCCTTCAGGGCCCGGCTTGTAGCTGTCTACCGCCGGCAATTCGAGCGGCAGCGCAGCGGCGTCCAGTGCGTACGCGGTGCCGTTCTTCCATTGGATCGGGAAGGGCTCGCCCCAGTAACGCTGCCGGCTAAAGGCGGCGTCACGCATTTTATAATTCACCTTGCGTTTGCCGATGCCTTTTTCTTCAATGGTTTGTATCACCAGTTCCATAGCTTCCCGCATGGGTATTCCATTTAGGAATCCGGAATTTTCCAAAACAGCGTCCTTTGTGGCATTGGCTTCTTCCCCATTAAAATGACTGCCGATAATATTGGTGATGGGGATATTGAAATGTTTTGCGAATTTAAAATCACGCTCATCGCCACAAGGCACCGCCATAATAGCGCCCGTACCATAACCTGCTAAAACATATTCACTGATCCAGATGGGGATCAGCCGCCCGTCGAACGGATTAACCGCATAAGCGCCGGTAAAAACCCCACTGATCTTTTTTTCGGCCATCCGCTCCCGTTCGCTCCGGCTTTTTACATAAGCGATATAATCATCCACCGCGGTTGCCTGCTCCGGCGTTTTGATCTGATCAACAAGATCCAGTTCGGGCGCGATCACCATAAAGTCCACACCCATGATGGTATCGGGGCGGGTAGTGTAAACGGTTAGCGTCAATGGTGAATGGTCAATGGCGAATTGGATCTCAGCACCGCTCGATTTTCCGATCCAGTTGGTCTGCATTTCCTTCATGGCTTCGCTGAAATCCACTTCCTGTAAGCCTTTCAGCAGGCGGTCTGCATATTCGGTGATGCGCAGGTACCATTGACGCAATTTCTTTTTCACTACCGGGTAACCGCCCCGCTCACTAACGCCGTTTACCACTTCATCGTTGGCCAGCACCGTTCCCAGCGCCTCGCACCAGTTCACCTCTCCGTACCCGCAATAAGCCAGGCGGTATTCCATTAGGACGGTTTGTTGGGTGGCTGCATCAAATGCCAGCCATTCTTCCGCTGTAAAAATTGGATGTTTAAAATTGGATATTCGAAATTTTTCATTCGGGAACGGATGATTTTTATTTCCTTCTTTCTCAAACAGCGCAATCAATTCGGGGATCGGCGTTGCCTTTTGCGTTTGCCGGTTAAACCAACTGTTGAACAACTGCAGGAAGATCCATTGCGTCCATTTGTAATAATGAGGGTCACTGGTGCGCACTTCGCGTGTCCAGTCGAAGCAAAAGCCTATATTATCCAATTGTTTGCGGAAGGTGGCAATATTCTTATCTGTAGAAACGGCGGGATGAATACCGTTTTCAATCGCATATTGTTCTGCAGGAAGGCCAAAAGCATCATATCCCATCGGATGCAGCACGTTAAAACCTTTCAGCCGCTTGTACCGGGAAAAGATGTCGCTGGCGATATATCCTAAGGGATGGCCTACATGCAAACCGGCGCCGCTGGGGTAAGGAAACATATCCAGCACATAATACTTGGGTTTAGCCGTGTTATTGGAAACGGTATACTCACCTTCTTCCACCCATGTTCTTTGCCATTTACGCTCTATTTCATTAAAATTATATTCCATAAATCCGTTCAGGGGTTAATTATAGCTGCCCTCGCAGGGGCGGCAAATTTACAGAATGTACCCCTGAAACAGCTATTTTACACCGGTTAATACACCAGAAGGGGCAAAAAACCTTAAAAAACTATTAAATACGCCGATTTTAGCTGGCAGGGAATGGAGAATCGTAATTTGATAGTATATTGCGCACTCAAAAAACTGGAAAAATGGCAACTGGTAAAAGTGCTCCTGCTGTTGTAAAAGAAGTGCCCGCAATATTTGGCAAATCCAATTACCTGCTGATGCTGGTGGGTGCCATTGTGATCGCGGCCGGCATGTTTTTGATGGCCGGAGGAAAAAGCGATAACCCCGCAGTTTTTAACAAGGCTGAGGTATACAGTGCCCGCCGGATTACCGTTGCGCCGATCGTGATTATGATTGGCCTGGCAATTGAAGGCATTGCCATCTTTAGAAGATCTTCAAAAAAAGAAAACTAGCCAATTTCTGATAAAAGAATTTTAAAGGCGGCTCTCTTATGTCGCCTTTTTTTAAATCTATCTATATGAACATTATCCAGACCATTATATTGGCTGTGATTGAGGGGCTGACCGAATTTTTACCGATCTCTTCTACCGGGCATATGATCATTGCCTCTGCGGTTATGAAAATTGACCAGGATCCTTTTGTAAAACTATTTGAAGTGGCCGTGCAACTGGGAGCCATTATATCGGTGATCGTGTTTTACTATAAAAAATTTTTCCCGCTCAATAAGTGGAGTTTTTACCTAAAACTTTTAGTGGCGGTGATTCCTGCACTGGTATTGGGGGCCTTATTTTCAAAGAAAATTGATATGTTGTTCGAAAACCCCCTTATCGTAGCTATTATGCTGTTTGCTGGAGGGTTTGTATTATTATTTATAGACAGCTTATTTAAGCGCCCTCTTATTACGGCGGAAGGGGAGATAACTTATAAAAAAGCCTTTGTTATAGGGATCTGGCAGTGTTTGGCAATGTTGCCGGGAATTAGTCGCAGCGCGGCTTCTATTATAGGTGGCATGCAGCAGAAACTGACGCGTAGCCTGGCTGCAGAATTTTCTTTTTTCCTGGCCGTGCCCACCATGTGCGCCGCTACCGGGAAAAAACTTCTGGATGCCTACAATGAAACGCCTCAAATACTAATGGATAAACATAACCTGTTTTTACTGGGCATTGGAAATCTTATTGCATTTGTGGTAGCGTTAATCGCGATAAAATTCTTTATCAGCTATTTGCAGAAACACGGCTTTAAGCTCTTTGGCTGGTACCGGATCATTGTTGGCGCGGTGTTGTTGGTTTTGATTTATAAGGGTATTATTGTTTAAACCAGACTGTTTCTTTTTTTGTTCATTGTTGTGGTCAGCAACAGAACATATAGCATCGGTGTTGCGTCGCACACTTCGGCTGCAGTGCAGCAATTAGCACATTTTCACATTTTCAAATTAGCACATTAAGCATGTATACGTACCAATCCAGCAAATCCCTCTTCGACCGCGCTCAACAAAGCATTCCCGGCGGCGTTAACTCTCCTGTCCGGGCCTTTAAAAGCGTGGGTGGGACGCCCGTTTTTTTTGAAAAAGCAAAAGGCGCGTATTTATACGATGTACAGGGGCAGCAATACATCGATTATATTGCCTCCTGGGGCCCCATGATCCTGGGGCATGGTTATGAGCGGGTGGTAAAAGCCATTCAGCAGCAGGTGGCAAAAGCCACTTCCTTTGGGGCGCCAACGGCGCTGGAGATCGAAATGGCGGAATTGATCAGATCTATGGCGCCCAATATAGACCTGGTGCGTATGGTAAACAGTGGAACGGAAGCCTGTATGAGCGCCTTGCGGGTAGCACGGGGGTACACAGGAAAAAATAAATTCATCAAATTTGAAGGATGTTACCACGGGCATGCCGATGCGTTTTTGGTAAAGGCCGGCAGCGGCGTGGCTACATTTAACATCCAAACCGTGCCCGGCGTTACAGCAGGCGCGGCTAACGACACGCTCACCTGCGCCTATAACGACCTGGCAGCAGTTCAGCAACTGGTAAAAGAAAATAAAGGAACAATTGCCGCCATTATTGTGGAACCTGTAGCCGGCAATATGGGCTGTATTTTGCCCAAACCAGGCTTTCTCGAGGGGCTTCGGCAACTTTGCAATGAAGAGGGAATGGTGCTGATCTTTGATGAGGTAATGAATGGCTTTCGCCTGGCTTTAGGCGGCGCGCAGGAGCGGTTAGGCATTGATGCGGACCTCGTTACCTACGGAAAGGTCATCGGCGCAGGCATGCCGGTGGGGGCCTTTGGAGGCAAGCGGCATATTATGGAAGTGGTGGCCCCGCTGGGAAGCGTGTATCAGGCCGGTACTTTAAGTGGCAACCCGGTAGCCATGACAGCGGGACTTACCTTGCTAAACGAATTAAAAAACAATCCGCAACTATTAACGGAACTGGACAATAAAACCCAATACCTGAAAGAAGGGCTCGAAAAAGAATTAAACGCATGGGGCCAGCCTTATGTGATCAATCATTTCGGAAGTATGATCAGTGTGCATTTCAGCGATCATCCCGTTACCAATTTTGAAGAAGCGGCTGCTGCCAATAACGAACGCTTTAAGCACTTTTTTCATGCCTTGTTGAAACGGGGCATTTACCTGCCGCCTTCGGCTTTTGAAAGTTGGTTCCTGAACAATGCGCTTACCAAAGAAGATCTGGACAAAACCATACAAGCGGTAAAAGATAGTTTGGAAGAGCTTTGATGTTGTTCTTCATTTAACGCGACTGCAAAATTCATCCGGGGCAACCACTTCAATGGGGCAATCTCTGAAATCTTTAATGTTTCGGGTGATCAGGTAGCTGATTTTTGAGACGGATTGCGCTGCCATTATTTGTATCGCATCTTCAAAATCTTTATAGGAAGACCTCAGACTCTTTTGAATCACATTTAGATCAACGGGAATGATTGTTATAAAATACAACAGATCGGACAATAGCGCCCGCAACTCTTTTTCGCCGGTATATTTTTTCATCAAATAATGAGTCGTTGCAAAAGAGTGCGAAGAGGTATAGAGTTTTACCGTATTCGTTTCAGCCTTTTCAAATAATTCAACGGCAAACCGGCTGAACGGCTTCCGGTCAGCAATAAGGTCAATTAAAATGTTGGTGTCTACAAAGGCGTGACTCATAGGTGTTTTTTTTCAAAATAAGAAAGTAACGCTTCTTTTTCATCAAAATCGTCCGGCAATTTTACCGCACCCGCTATTTTTTTTAATCGTGATGAAATTTTTTCGTCCGGGGGGGCTTCCGTGAGCGTTTCCAGGTAACGTTCCACCAGGTCAGATAGACTTCTGCCCGTATGCTTTGCGTAATGCTTGGCTTTTTCAATAACAACCGCTTCAATGGTCAGGGTAAGTTTTGTTACCATATACGTGTGCTTTCGGCAAAGATACGTGTACTTTTTGTAATGCCCTGTTTTTACTAATAAGAGCGCCCTCTTATCATCTCTTTCCTGCCATTGTTATATTTCGTACCTTTGCACTCATTTTTTATCCAATATGAGCGTGAAATACAGAGAATTTACGGGGTTGAACCTGCCATCCATCGAGCAGGAAATACTTGCAAAATGGCAGGAGCACCAGGCATTTGAAAAAAGCGTTTCGCTGCGCGACGGCGCTCCTTCCTTTGTTTTTTATGAAGGGCCGCCCAGCGCCAATGGTATGCCCGGTATTCACCACGTTATTTCACGTACCTTAAAAGATCTGGTTTGTCGCTATAAAACCATGCAGGGTTTCCAGGTAAAACGCAAAGGCGGCTGGGATACGCACGGCTTGCCGGTGGAACTGGGCGTGGAAAAAGAACTGGGCATCACTAAAGAGGATATTGGTAAAAAAATATCAGTAGAAGAATATAACCAGAAATGCCGGGAGGCCGTACTGCGGTTTAAAGACAAATGGGATGACCTGACCCGCAAAATGGGCTATTGGGTGGATCTGAACGATCCGTATATCACCTTTAAGAATGAGTATATTGAAACCCTTTGGTATTTGCTTAAGCAATTGTATAACAAAGGGTTACTCTATAAAAGTGTTAGTATACAACCCTATTCTCCTGCTGCCGGAACCGGGTTAAGTTCTCACGAATTGAACCAGCCGGGTACGTATAAAGATGTAAAAGATACCAGCGCCACGGTGTTGTTCAAAGCGATCAAATCAGGCGTTTTGGAAAATATCGCGGGCGATGTATACTTTATGGCATGGACCACCACCCCGTGGACGTTGCCCTCCAACCTGGGGTTAACGGTAGGCGGCACTATCGAATATGCTTTGGTGGAATCGTATAATCCGTATACGCATGAGCCGCAAAAAGTAATCATTGCGCTTCCTTTATTCTATAGGTATTTTAAGGAGGGTGGAGAAACGGCAGATTTTGACAGTTATACCGCAGAGAGCAAGCTGATTCCCTGGAGAATACTAACCACTTTCAAAGGAAAGGACCTGGAAGGCCTTCAGTACGAACAATTGCTGCCTTTTGAATCCAACGCTCCCGAAAAAATACAGGAAACCACTCCGGGCGCCACACCCTTTAAAGTAATGGTGGGCGATTTTGTAACCACGGAAGATGGTACCGGTATTGTGCACACGGCGCCGGCTTTTGGAGCAGACGACTATAAAGTAGGTAAGAAAAATAATATAGGAATCCTGACATTGGTAGACAAGGAGGGAAAATTCATTGATGGTACCGGGGAATTTAGCGGGCGGTATGTGAAAGACTATAAAGACCAGAAGGATTATGTAGATGTGAACGTGGACATCAGCGTAAAATTAAAGAAGGAAGGCCGTGCTTTTAAAGTAGAAAAATACGAGCACAACTATCCCCATTGCTGGCGCACTGATAAACCGATCCTCTATTATCCATTGGATGCCTGGTTTATAAAGACCACTGCGCTGCGCGACCGCATGGTGGAGCTGAACAAAACCATTCACTGGAAACCCAAATCCACCGGCGAAGGCCGTTTTGGCAACTGGCTGGAAAATATGGTGGACTGGAACCTGAGCCGCAGTCGTTTCTGGGGCACGCCGCTGCCCATATGGGCTACGGAAGATGGTTCAGAAATGAAATGTATCGGTTCGGTTGAAGAGCTGAACGAAGAGATCAAAAAAGCAAACGGGGTTTTAGGCGGTGACGTAAATAAAGGGTACCTGCATAACGGTATATTGGATCTGCACAAACCTTATGTAGATGAGGTAGTTCTGGTAAGCGATTCGGGCAAACCGATGCACCGGGAACCGGATCTGATTGATGTTTGGTTCGATAGTGGTGCCATGCCCTACGCACAATGGGGCCTGAACTACGAAAAACTAAAAGCCGGTGATGCGCAGCCGTTCAATCAGCCTTTTGACACCAATTTCCCTGCTGATTTTATTTGTGAAGGCGTGGACCAAACCCGCGGCTGGTTCTATACCCTGCACGCGATTGCGTCGCTGCTGTTCGACAGTGTGGCCTACAAAACCGTGGTAAGCAACGGGCTGGTGCTGGATAAGAACGGTAATAAAATGAGCAAGCGCCTGGGCAATGTGGTAGACCCTTTTACTACTATCGAAACCTTTGGCGCCGATGCAACACGTTGGTACTTAATAACAAACGCCTCCCCCTGGGATAACCTTAAGTTTGATATTGATGGTATTAAAGAAGTACAACGCAAGTTCTTTGGTACCTTATATAATACCTACCAGTTTTTTGCACTTTACGCCAATGTAGATGGATTCACGTTTAAAGAAGCAAAAATTCCGCTTAGCGAGCGCCCCGAAATTGACCGCTGGATTATTTCCTCCTTAAATACATTGGTAAAAGAAGTAACAACGGCTATGGACGATTATGAGCCTACGCAGGCAGGCCGTTTGATCGAAGATTTTGTTGATGAACACCTAAGTAACTGGTATGTAAGGCTTTGCAGGAGAAGGTTCTGGAAAGGTGAGTATGAGAAAGATAAGATAGCAGCCTATCAAACCTTGTTTGAATGCCTGGAAACCGTAACCCGGTTAATGGCGCCGATTGCACCGTTTTTCAGTGATGCCGTTTTTCAAAACCTGAACAGCGTGGCCAATCATTTTGATGTAACGTCGGTGCACCATGCCCTGTTTCCCAAAGCGGATGAAAGTGCGATCGACCCGTCCCTGGAAGAACGGATGCAACTGGCACAGGATATTTCCTCTTTAATACTCTCCCTGAGGAAAAAAGTGAACATTAAGGTTCGTCAACCGTTACAGAAGGTATTAATTCCGGTTTTGAACCCGGCAATGACCGAACAGCTTCAAAAAGTAGAGGCGCTGATCCAGTCGGAAGTGAATGTAAAGCAAGTAGAGTACCTTGTTGACACTGAAGGATTTATAAAGAAGAAGATCAAGCCTAATTTCGTGGCGCTGGGGAAAAAACTGGGACCAAAAATGAAGGCCGTTTCCAATAAACTGGCCGGTTTTAGCCAGGAAGAGATCAGCAACCTGGAAAAGAACGGGCAGATTGTACTGGATATTGAGGGTGAAGCCGTTCCGATCCTGGTAAATGAGGTGGATATCAGCAGCGAAGATATTCCGGGTTGGACAGTGGCAAATAAAGGCACCCTAACAGTGGCGCTGGATATTACCATTACAGAGGGGCTGAAGCAGGAAGGAGAGGCGCGGGAATTTGTAAACCGCATCCAGAAAATCAGGAAGGACAGTGGTTTTGATTTAACCGATCGCGTATCCGTTCAGGTAGATACAAATACCGCATTAAAAAATGCGTTAAACACGTATAAAGACTATATTTGCGCAGAAATTTTGGCAGATGATCTGGATTTTAGTCCGATTTCATCCGGAGGTACCGAAATTGAAGTGAATGAACACAAGTTGTGTACGATTGTAACAAAAAAAGGGTAACAACAATGGCTACAAAGAAAAAAACAGCGGTAAAGTCGGCCACGGCCCGAGCCGGACATTCAGCTAAGAAAGCAGCGCCTGCAAAACCTGCTCGTTCTGCAGCGGGAAAAGCAGTTGCTCCTAAAAAGGCTGCCAAGCCTGCCGCGAAAGCACCTGCAAAAGCTGCCTCTAAAACAGCGAAAAAACCGGTTGTATCAAAAAAACCGGTGGCAAAACCTGCCCGCCCGGCAACAGTAAAAGCTGCAAAACCTTCTGCTAAGAAGGTAACAGCAAAGCCTGTGGTTAAAGCTTCGTCAAAAAAAACGGTACCGGAGAAAAAGCCGCCTGTTAAGAAAACCGTAGTTAAAGAGATACCCGTAATAGAAAAAAAAGTGGCAAAGAAAGAAGAAAAAAAAGTAGTAAAAGCTCCTAAAAAGGTGGTGGTTCCTAAACTTTCAACCAGGAGTTCGGTAAAATATCAACCCGATTTTACAAAAAGTGTACTGGATACGCCGGCTATTGAAAAAGCGCCGTCTGTAATACGGTATTCTGACAGTGATCTCGCAGAGTTCAAGGAGATCATTTTAAGAAAATTGGATGCTGCAAAAAAAGAACTGGCCTATTTGCAGGGATTGATCACCCGCAGGGATGAGGGGGGTGATATGGACGAAGGCCGGTACATGACCATGGAAGATGGCAGTGTAAGTATGGAGCGCGAGCAGTTGAGCCAGCTCGCCAGCCGGCAGATCACTTTTATTGATCATTTGGAAAAAGCCTTGATGCGCGTGGAAAATAAGACATATGGCATTTGCCGCGTAACCGGTCATTTGATAGACAAAGCGCGGTTACGTGCAGTACCCCACGCTACGTTGAGCATGGAGGCTAAATCAATGATGAACCGTTAATTCAAAATAATTCAACAACAGGCAAAGCGAACCCCCCGATGATTGGTTCGCTTTTCTGTTTAGGCCGGCGCCGGGGGTAGATTGCCGGACACATTCTAATAAAATTGACTCCGGTTCATTATTAATCATTGACGTTGATGGGTAGCCCCGCCGGTAAAAAGACAATATTTTATATATAATTATTCAGTTTTGATATAAACAGACTATGACAATCAACTTTGGATATGACAAAAGGCAGGTAATTCAGGCATTACGGTATCATTTCATTTCCAAAAAGGAGATCAGGATCATGATCATCCTGGTTAACGTGTTTGCTGCGCTGGCGTTGGTTTTATACGCGCTGCACAAAATAACGCCGGCGGCCTTCCTCATCAATTCATTTCTTTGGCTGTTGTTGATGATAAGCCTGTGGTTTGTTTTACCCGGCGTGGTGTACAGAAAAGCGGAAACATTTAAGCATAGCTTTACAATGTATTTTAATGAAAATGATTTTACGTTGGAGCACACCAATGGTAAAAGGAGCTGGCCTTACACTGCGTTAGCCAATTATAAAGAAAGCCCACACTTTTTTCACCTGTATTTTGACGAACGGTCTTTTTTGCTGGTGCCAAAAACGGCATTTGCCAATGCTGATGAGGCTTCTGCATTCCGGCACTTGCTGATGGAAAAAGTACGTACAAAATAAGCGCAGGGTACAACCTTAAGGCGGCCACTCCGGCAGGATCAGATGTATTTCTTCATAATAATATGAGGAATGGTGAGGTTGGTGAATTCGTTACTTGCTTCCTGGTACCCCATCTTTTCATAAAATCCCAATGCGTTCTTACGCGCCTGCATGGATATTTCACGATAGCCCATATCGCGCGCAATATTTTCCGCAAAAAGCAGCAAGGCCCTTCCGATACCCTTTCCCTGCAGATCGTTCAATACGGCCATTTGTCGTAACAGCACTAATTGAGCAGATTGCTTGACCAACATACAACAGCCCAGCATCTTCTCATCCTCAAAAGCCCCGATCAGCACATTGTTTTTGTCGGCATTAAGATCGTCTTCAGTAAGTACCAGACCCAATGGTTTTCGCAAAATTTCATTGCGGAGGTCCACCATTTGCCGGTATTCTTTGGAACCGTGATCTATAATCTTTAATGCCATAAATATTCCTGTTAATAGTAGGGATCATAGGTGTTTCAGCTACTTTATTTGATTTGTAAATTAAGGATTTTTAACCGGTTCAATACATTTTTAGTTTTTTTTTTCTTTTTATGCAGTTTTAGTCAAAAACTCTATTTTTGCAGCAATAACTAAATTAATAAGATATGTCAGACATTGCATCAAGAGTTAAAAAAATTATCGTTGACAAGTTAGGCGTTGACGAAGCAGAAGTAACTAATGAAGCCTCTTTTACAAATGATCTGGGTGCCGATTCATTGGACACCGTTGAACTGATCATGGAATTTGAAAAAGAATTCAATATTTCTATTCCAGATGAGCAAGCCGAAACGATTACTACTGTTGGTCAGGCGGTATCTTATTTGGAAGAACACGCTAAGTAACTGACAGGGTTTCAGACAAAGCTTGGCTTTTAGTAAAGACAACAAGTACACCGCCTTTGACTGTGGTATTCCATAATTAAAGGCGGTTTTAGTTATATTTAAATAAGGATAAACAGTATTATGGAGTTAAAAAGGGTAGTAGTAACCGGAATGGGTGCATTAACACCGATCGGCAATACTGTTGAGGAATATTGGAATGGGCTGATCAATGGCGTTCCGGGCGCCGCCCCCATCACCTTATTTGATGCCAGTAAGTTCAGAACGAGATTCGCCTGTGAAGTAAAGAACTTTGAGCCAACCGATTTTCTTGACAAAAAAGAAGCAAGGAAGGTTGACCGGTTTACGCAGTTTGCTTTAGTGGCAAGCGACCAGGCTGTAAAAGACGCGGGGCTTACTAAAGAGAATATTAACCCTGATCGGATCGGAGTGGTTTTAGGAAGTGGCATCGGTGGACTGACCACTTTTCAAAATGAAGTAATGGATTTTGCAAAAGGAGACGGCACGCCCCGCTTTAATCCGTTCTTCATTCCCAAAATGATCCTGGATATCGCGGCCGGACAGATCAGCATGCGGCATAATTTCCGCGGACCCAATTATTCTGTGGTAAGCGCCTGCGCCAGCAGCACCAATGCCATGATTGATGCCGTTAATCTTTTGCGTTTGGGCAAGGCAGATATAATTGCTACCGGGGGTAGTGAAGCCGTAATCGGCGAGGCCGGTGTTGGTGGCTTTAACTCCATGAAAGCCATGAGCGAGCGCAATGACGACCCTGCCACTGCAAGCCGCCCGTATGATAAAGACCGCGACGGTTTTGTAATGGGCGAAGGCGCGGGTATATTGATATTTGAAGAACTGGAGCATGCAAAAAAGCGCGGCGCCAGAATTTATTGTGAAGTGATTGGCGGAGGAGCAACAGCCGATGCCTATCATATTACAGCTCCCCACCCGGAAGGGCTGGGTGCTAAAAATGTAATGATCGTTGCACTGAATGACGCGGGAATCCAGGCAGCCGACGTGGACTATATTAACACGCACGGAACCTCGACCCCCCTGGGCGATATTGCAGAAACAAAAGCCATATTGGAAGTTTTTGGAGCACATTCGTATGATCTAAATATCAGCTCCACCAAAAGTATGACGGGGCATTGCCTTGGGGCTGCCGGGGTACTGGAGGCTATCGCCTGTATTAAAAGTGTGCTGCACGATATTGTACCGCCTACCATTAATCATTTTACAGATGATCCGGAGTTGGATCCGCGATTGAATTTTACATTCAACAAGGCACAGGAACGGAAGGTAAACATTGCCTTAAGCAATACCTTTGGTTTTGGCGGGCATAATGCCTGTGTAATCGTAAAAAAATATTCATAGTGCGCTGTGAATTTTATAAAAGGGATTTTTAAAAAACAATCGGGCACTGCCTTAAAAAAACAGTTGCGGAACATATTGGGTTTTACACCCGATAATATGTCCTTATACAAAACCGCACTAACGCATCGTTC
Source organism: Niabella soli DSM 19437 (assembly GCF_000243115.2). NCBI lineage: Bacteria > Pseudomonadati > Bacteroidota > Chitinophagia > Chitinophagales > Chitinophagaceae > Niabella > Niabella soli. The sequence continues at coordinate 3,734,171 of NZ_CP007035.1, forward strand.
CCTTAAAGAAAATGTTGATGAAAACAATGAACGCCTGGAGTACCTGGGGGATGCTGTCCTGAGCGCACTCATTGCCGATTACCTGTTTAAAAGATATCCTTACCAGGGAGAAGGCTTTTTGACGGAAATGCGCAGTAAAATGGTAAATCGCCAGCAATTGAACGAAGTGGCGTTAAAAATGAACCTGAAAAAGATCGCCAATTTTAATAAACTGGACCATACTTTACGGGGCAGTCATATTTTTGGTAATACGCTGGAGGCCCTTGTGGGGGCCATTTACCTGGATATAGGGTATAAAAAGACCTGCAAATGGGTGTATGACTATATCATTTCCCCCCATATGTTCATGGAGGAGCTGGAACTACGCGAGATCAATCATAAAAATAAACTTTACGGATGGGCAAATAAGCTGGGTAAAACGCTTGAGTTCACCACAATTGAAGAAAAGCTGGAAAATGGGCGCAGATTATTCACAATTGGTGCAGTTGTTGATGGAGAGATAATTGCCCGGGGGAAAGCGTTCAATAAAAAGGATGCTTCTCAAATTGCAGCAAGCCTTGCAGTTAACACCCTTGGGATTAATAATAATGAGGAAGGGCTTATTTCATCACATTAAAACAAGCTATTCATGAAAAAAATTTTGATTGCGACTGTAGCGTTACTGGGCATTATTGCCTGTTCCAACCAGGAAAAATCTTCTGAGGCAATGAAGTATGACCAGGTAGTAATGGATCATATGGAGAAAATGCATCAGACCCTGTTTGCCGTACAGCGGCTGGCTACCAGCGATAGTATTGATCTGCAGCGGGCAGCAGCTAAATTTGGATCGGAGATCGACTCTTCTGCAAAGGCTATAAAAGATCTTTCCGATTTTGATGGCAATACCGCCTATCGCGATGCGGCATTAAAACTGGCCGACTTTTACAAGAGCTCGGTTATGGGCCCTTATCTTGAAATAGGCAAGGCTTATAAAGAAGTAAAAGATACCGCAGCGTTGCATAGTAAGGTAGACGCGATCATTACAAAATTGCAGCAGGATGAGTCCGTTGCCGATGATGATTTTATCAAACAAAGGAATGCCTTTGCAGCAAAGAATAATTTTAAAATAGACTCAATGATCGCTCAATAAAATTCTTTTGATTAATTTTAAAGGTGCTGCACTAACAGGCTGCACCTTTTTTTATTAAATAATGCTCCGTTTTCCCATCTATCTGGATAATTGTGCTACGACCGCCTGCGATGCCCGTGTGGTGGACACGCTCCTGCCTTATTTTACCCAATATTTTGGGAACCCCTCCAGCCGGAATCATTCGTTTGGTTGGAAAGCAGCGATAGCCGTGGAAGCGGCGCAACAACAGGTGGCGGGGTTAATAAATGCAACGGCCGATGAAGTGTATTTTACCTCCGGGGCCACCGAAAGTTGCAACCTTGCCCTGAGAGGGATCTGTTCCATGTATGCAGGAAAAGGGGATCATATTATTACAACTAAAGTGGAGCACAAAGCCGTTTTGGATACCTGTAAAACACTTGAAAAAAAGGGCGCTCATGTTACCTATCTTGATGTAAATGCTGATGGACAAATTGATCTGAATGTACTAAAAGCGTCGCTCCGGGCCAACACGATATTAATCGCCGTGCAGTGGGCCAATAACGAAACGGGGGTGCTGATGCCCGTAGAAGCAATAGGCGCTATTGCCCATGAAAAGAATATATTATTCTTTTGCGACGCAACACAGGCGGTTGGTAAGATCCCCGTTGATGTAAAAAAAGCAAAGCCGGCTTTAATGGCTTTCAGCAGTCATAAGTTGTACGGGCCCAAGGGCGTGGGTGCCTTGTATATAAGCCGCAAAGACCCCCGGGTAAAAATAACATCGCAAATAACGGGGGGCGGGCAGCAAAAAAATATCCGTAGCGGCACGTTAAATGTCCCGGGCATTGTGGGGTTCGGGAAAGCTTGCGCGCTTGCAGGCGAAGAGATGGATGCTGATGGGCATCGCCTTTTAAACCTGCGCAATAAGCTGGAGCAGGCCTTATTATCCCTTCCGGAAACCTTTGTGAACGGGCATTCCTCCCAGCGTTTACCGCAGGTAACCAACCTGTCGTTCGGCTACCTTAACAGTAATGAAATACTGTCGATATTAAATAAAAACATCGCTGTTTCATCCGGCTCGGCCTGCACTTCCGGGTCGCTGGACCCCTCTTATGTGCTAAAAGCAATGCAGCAAACCGACGACCGCGCAAAAGCAGCCATCCGCTTTAGTTTGGGCCGCTTTACAACAGCAGAAGAGATTGATTATACGCTGCAATTTGTGCGTACGGCTATAACAAACCTGAGAGAGAATAGCCCCGCCTGGCAATTGCGGCATTGATTTTTTTTGTAATTTTAATTATACCAATTGCCGGTGGGCCTCCCTGAATGATACGCGTGCTATTCATATGTTTAACGTTACAGACTGCCTGTATATTTGATGCGAGCGCGCAGGAGGAATTTGTTGACCCCCCCAGTAAATTATTAACCACCCTCCATTTTGAGCAATTTACCGGTGGCGTAATCGTGCTGAATGCGTTGCTTGATGATTTTAAAGATTCGCTCTCTTTTATCCTTGATACCGGAAGTGGCGGCATTTCATTGGATTCAACAACGGTTGCGATGTTGCACCTGCAACCTACGGCTCCGGAAAGAATTATACGGGGCATCGGCGGCATAAGAAAAGTAGGGTTCTTAAAAGAGCACCGGTTAAAAATAGGCAATCATGAAATAGACAGCCTGAATTTTCACGTGATCGATTATGATGTGCTAACGTCTTTATACGGGCGAAAAATCGATGGGATCATCGGTTACTCCGTTTTGAGCCGTTATATTGTAAAAATAGATTATGAAAAACAGGTGCTGAGCTTTTATACAAAGGGAACCATTAAATATCCTAAAGGGGGCTATCTTTTAAAGCCCTATATACGCATGCTTCCCTACTCCAAAGCCAGTATTGAGGATCTGAAGAAAAGGGGCTTCAATTACCTGTTCGATATTGGTGCAGGTCTGACGGCTTTATTTTCGGATGACTTTATTAATGACAGTACTTTTTTAAAACCCAAAAGAAAACGTTATTTAAAACAGGGGGAAGGCCTGGGTGGACGGGTAGATATGTACCTGACGGTAATGAAATCGCTGCGGATTGGCCCCTACCGGTTCAGGAATGTGCCCATAAATATTTTTAACGATGATTATAATGTAACCTCTTATCCGTCACTCGGCGGGTTGCTGGGTAATGAAATTTTCAGAAGGTTCAATGTGATACTCAATTACGACAAACAACAGATCTATTTAACCCCCAACCAGTTTTTTAATACTCCGTTCGATTATGCCTACTCAGGTATTGAACTTTACCTGATCGGCAATGCCGCCATCACCGGAAAAATTCCCGCAGGGTCGCCTGCGGAAAAAGCCGGGCTACAGGAAGGCGACGAAATACTGGCTGTGAATAACAAATTTGGAATGACGCTCGATGATTTAAAGCAGTCGCTTCAGTCCAGTTACGGAAAGGTAAAGATCATTTACCGGCGCAACGGGGAGCTGCAATCCACCATTCTGGATGTAATCAATATCTTGCGGAAATAGGTTTCCCGCAAGCTTTGTTTTAGTGCTGCTGCTTTTCTGCCTGCATCGAAAAATGATACTTGCCGGAACCTGTCTGTATTTTTATATACCCCTCTTCGCTTCCAAGATCTTGAATGTCTTTTATGGCGCTTAGGGGTTTGCCGGACTCTGTTACGGAACTGGCGTTACCCGCTGGCAGATAGATGGTAGCAACCGTATTGGCTGGTACTTCTACATCCATCGTTACGGTATTGCCTTCAATTTTCCAGCCTGCAGCAGCCGTTCCATAATTGGTTTCCAATGTTGCAGAAGCATTTTTAAAATCGCCCCCAATGTGCGGTTGTACTTTTATGTGTTTGTAGCCGGGCCCGTCGGCATAGGTATCGAGCCCTACCATTTTTCGATACATCCAGTCGCCGATCGCGCCATAAGCATAGTGGTTATAGGAATTCATGCTTGGTGTCTGGAAAGAGCCGTCAGGCTTAATGCCATCCCAACGCTCCCATATGGTTGTTGCACCCTTTGTTACCGGGTACAGCCAGGAAGGATACGATTGCTGCAGTAATAATGTATAGGCTACATCGCTGTGGCCGAAGCGGGTCAGCACATGACATAAATAAGGCGTTCCCAGGAACCCGGTGGTCAAATGATTATTGTAACTTTTAATATTTTCTACCAGGCGGTCGGCAGCCTGTTTACGCAGGTTTTCCGGCAGCATATCAAACTGCAGCGCCAGTACGTACGCCGTTTGTGTGCCCGAAACCAATCGTCCCGAGGGCGTCATATATTCTTTTAAAAACGCGGTCTTTACCTCTTGTAAAAGATCAGTATAGGAGGCGGCATCGTCTGTTTTGCCTAAAACTGTTGCTGCATTGATCAACAATTGCAGCGAGTTTGCATAGAAACACTGCGCAATAAGATATTTGTCCGTAACAGCAGAGCGTCCGTCGTTATCATCTGCCGGACGGTAAAATAACCAATCACCATAGTGGAACCCGGTGTTCCACAGGTTGTCTTTTGTGGTGCGGCGGACGCTTTCCACATAGTTTTTCATGCTGCTGTACTGTGCGGCCAATGTGCGTTTATCGCCGTAGGCAATATACAGTTCCCAGGGAATAATGGTGGCCACATCTGCCCAGCCGGCGCTATTGCCTCCATTGCCCAATACATTCGGAATTACGGAAGGAACGCGCCCTTCCATCTGATCGGCTTCCAGATCTTTCAGCCATTTGGTAAAGAAATTATTGACACCCCGGTTAAAGGATGCGGTGCGAAAAAAGGCCTGGGCATCTCCGGTCCATCCCAACCGCTCATCCCGTTGCGGGCAATCAGTGGGCACATCCAGGAAGTTACCTTTTTGCCCCCATTGGATATTGTGCTGCAGTTGGTTGATGAGCGGATTGGAAGTAGTGAAGGTGCCGGTAGGAGCCATGTTTGAATGAAAAACCACCGCTTCAAAATTTTCCGGATGAATGGTTCCCGGGTAGCCGGTTATTTTTATGTACCGGAAGCCCTGCCAGGTAAAGTGCGGGGCAAAGGTCTCGGTACCGCCGCCTTTAAGAATATAAGTGTCTGTTGCTTTTGCCGCGCGGAGGTTCTCTGTGTAAAAATTACCGGCTTTGTCCAATACTTCAGCATGATTCAACACAATAGAATCCCCGGCCTTACCGTTTGCTTTAACCCGAACCCAGCCTACCAGGTTTTGCCCAAAATCCAGCACCGTTTCGCCTTTGGGGGTGGTGATCATTTTTACCGGCTTAATCACTTCGTGAGGCGTGATCATCTCGTTATAAGTGGCCAGGAGATTGTCTTTCCCAAAAGAAGCCTGCTTAACATTGCTCCAGCCGGCATCGTCATAGCCCGCTTGCATCCAGCCTGTTTTTTGTTTACGGGCATCAATCGTTTCGCCATTATAAATTTCGGAGTAAGTGATTTCCCCCGTTGCCGATTTCCAGGATCCGTCAGAAACCAGGGTTTCATCCGTTCCGTCGGTATAAGTGATGTTCACCTGCAACAACAATGCAATATCCTTTCCATAAAAGTTTTTCTGACCCCTGAAACCGATAAAGCCGCGGTACCACCCATTGCCCAGTATAACACCAAGCGCATTTTTTCCCTGCCGGAGGAGATTCGTTATATCGTAAGTCTGATATTGCAGCCGTGTCTTATAAGAGGTCCAGCCGGGCGTAAAATGCGCATCGCCCACCCGGTTCCCGTTCACATAAGCTTCGTACATGCCGTGGGCTGTAATATAAGCCGTTGCTTTGGCAATTTTTTTTGTGGTGCTGAATTCTTTGCGCAGTAAAGGACTTGGACGCAGCACAGAGTCTTCCGTATAGCCCGGTTCAATCCAGGAAGCTCTCCAATCGGAAGGTTGTAACAGGGCCATTTGAAAACTGGCGGGCTGGCTCCAGGCCGATGGCTTGCCGCTGTTGTCCCATACCCGCACCTGCCAGGTATATTTTTCGCCACTATGCAGGGCGGAGCCTTTATAGGCTACATGAACAGACGAATCGGAGTTGATTTTACCGCTGTTCCATGCGGATTCTTTTTTTCCTGTAACTTTTATTTCGTAGGCGGTTTGGGCAATATTTCTTTTATTGTTTTTCAGTTGCCAACTAAAACGAGGCACGGTAACATCCAGTCCAAGGGGGTTTACAAGATTTTCAGTTCTCAGATTAGTAACGGAAGACTGCGCGTTCGCAGTTGCTGCAAATAGCAACAGGGAAAAGGGCAAGCATAATTTGTTCATAAAAGCAAGTATTGTATTTGTATATCCCAATAAAGGGGTTTCAAAGTACAACTATTTATAAAAGCAACTGTCCTGTACTCTCCTGAAAAGAATGGTTATGGAACGGCCTCGGGCTCCGTATTCAATATTTCCCAAAGCTTATCTTTTAATTGAGTAAGCCCTTGCTGGGTAACAGAAGAAATGAATAAATGCGGAATATGATCCGGCATTTCTTTACTAATGGCCTCTTTCAACTCCTCATCCAGCATATCACTTTTGCTGATGGCGATCAGAAATTGTTTATGCAGCAGGTCCGGGTTATACCGTTCCAGTTCATTCATCAAAATGTCAAATTCCTTCCGGTGATCAGCACTGTCTGCCGGGATCAGGAACAGTAAGACGGGATTCCGTTCGATATGTCTTAAAAAGCGATGCCCCAGGCCTTTTCCTTCAGCAGCGCCTTCAATAATACCCGGCATATCTGCCATGCAAAAACTGCGACCGTCCCGGTAATCAATGATCCCCAGGTTCGGCGTCAGCGTAGTAAAAGCATAGTTGCCGATTTTTGGTTTGGCAGCCGTGATGGAAGACAATAAGGTGGATTTGCCTGCGTTGGGAAACCCTACCAGTCCTACATCTGCCAGTACTTTTAATTCCAGGGTTTTCCAGCCTTCCAGGCCGGGCAGGCCGGGTTGTGCATATTCGGGGGCCTGGTTGGTAGCCGTGGCAAAGTTGGCATTGCCCAGGCCGCCTTTTCCGCCGGGCATCCAGATGATTTCCTGCCCGTCTTCCATGATCTCCGCTTCTTTTTCACCGGTTTCTTCATCCAATGCGATCGTGCCCAATGGAACTTCAATAATAAAATCTTTACCACTGCGGCCGGTCATATTATTGTGCCCGCCATTTTCTCCGTTCTCGGCCAGCACATTTTTATAATACCGTAAATGTAATAGTGTCCACAGGTTGCGGTTCCCTCTTAAGATAATGTGGGCGCCTCTTCCGCCATCACCACCATCGGGGCCGCCTTTTGAAGTAAATTTATCGCGTAAAAAATGCTTAATGCCCGCGCCCCCATGGCCACTGCGGCAAAAAACACGTATCTGGTCTACAAAATTGCTTTTTTCCATCATCCTTCAACAAAGATAACGGCATTCTTTTAAACGCAAAGCTCAACGCGTAATGCCCAACGCCAAATGCAGCATGCAAAATCCAAAATATTGCATCAAACGGCAATCAGCAACCAGTAACAATCTTTAGCGTTAAGCTTTATGCGTTCAGCATGGAGCATTCGTTCAGCCCCGTTTCCCTGCTTTCTTTTTTGCTTTTTGTTTATCCTGCAGCATATTTTCTTTTATCTGTTTCCAGTACCCCGGACCATAGGAAACAAATACCTCATTGCCTGCGGCGATTTTTCTTTTAGCTCTTATAAACACCCGGGTATCTTCTTCAAAATATTCCGCGTTATTGGTTAATCCTTTCACCCGGGTTAAACCGGTAGCGTCATTGGCATAGCGGCCAAAAGATCCCTTGTCTTTGCTGGCGTCAATTACCAGTTCGTCGTTAATATGAAAAATATACCCATTCTCAAAATCGTCCTCCACATCTTTCCAGGCAGCCAGTCGTCCGAGGTACTCGGTAACAATTTCATTTTTTGCGATATCAACTTTTGCGAATAAGCCCTTGCCGGCATTGGGAAGGGTGGAGGTTTTTACAAATAATCGTTTTGACGATGGCATTGATTTATGAATTAGGAGGGCGAATATATTGCAAAACACGATGCAAGGTGACGAACGCCCCTATTATTTTTTCGCTAACGAACAAGGGGCTTGCATCTAAAATCTTTTACCTACCTTCATCCCCACACGGGGTGCCTTTTCCCGCCGGAGGCGGGGATGAAATAAAGGCTGAGAATATACCCATTCTGTTCCGCCAATGGCGGGACTGATGCACCTGATCCGGGTAATGCCGGCGTAGGAAAAGATCAGCCGGATAAAGCTTTGTGTTTTCGTATCGAATGACAAATTGGGTTACCGTATTTATTGATGAATTAAAGAATACAAGTCTGTTAGAATGGCTGGGGGCGGGTTTTGGCGCGGCCGAAGTGCTGTTGGCAAAGGCAAATAAAGTTTGGCTATACCCTGCGGGAATTATATCGGTAGGAATAACCATCTACCTTTTTCAGCAGAGCGGGTTATATGCAGAAACGGTGTTGAATGGGTATTATCTTGTAATGAGTATTTATGGCTGGTGGTTTTGGGTGCATAAACGTGCCGCCAAACCGCTACCCATTACCCGATCGGGTTCCCGGGACAAAAGAATAACGATGGCAATAGCCGCGGGTGGGTTTGTACTTTTATTTTTTGTATTAAAATATTTTACCAATTCTGTGGTTCCGGTAATGGACGCTTTTGTAAGCGCCACGGCCTGGGCGGGCATGTGGTTGTTGGCCAAACGGAAATTGGAGAATTGGATATGGCTGAACATAAGCAATGCAGTAGCCATACCTTTATTATTTTATAAACAACTTCCTGTTTATGCACTGCTGACCCTATTTTTATTTATAGTGGCGATCGCCGGATTTTTTGATTGGAGAAAAATGGTAATAGAAAATGATTAATGAACAAACAGCAAAAGAGTTGGCGGCGCTGGCGCAACTATCGGATGAGCAGGGGGTCTTATTGCCGGAGCAATTGGTCATTATTCATAAGGAGCGATGGTTTAAACTGTTTGTGCCCAAAACACAGGGTGGACTGGAACTGGGCCTGCCGGAAGGATTGGCAATGGAAGAAGCCCTGGCACGGATTGATGGCAGTCTTGGGTGGACGGTAACGCTTTGCGCGGGCGCCTCCCTTTTCACAGGCTACCTGCCGCAACAGTTAACCGACAGGCTCTTTGAAGATCCCGCTGTCTGTTTTGGCGGAAGCGGGGCGCTCTCCGGTATTGCAAAAGAAGTACCGGATGGTTACCAGGTGAGTGGATCCTGGAAGTATGCCACCGGAACTCCCTACAGTACCTGCTTTACGGCTAATTGCAAAATAGAACGGGCTGGCCAGGTGCTTATGGATGATGCAGGCGCACCGGTTTATCGTTCTTTTATATTCAAACGTGAGGAGGTTACCGTAAAAAATGACTGGAATGCTATGGGGCTAAAAGCCACTGCCAGTAATAGTTTTAATGTCGATGGACTAACAGTTTCTCCGGACAGGAGTTTTATGATCGATCCCGGAGCCACCACCTTACCCGGGGCCATTTTTAAATATCCGTTTTTGCAATTTGCAGAAGCAACCCTTGCCGTGAACACGTTCGGAATGGCGCAACATTTTCTTGAGGAGTTTGACAAACTGTTGCAGCATAAAATAACCTCCGGCAGTTTTGCTGCCGGGCAGGAAGTGTTGATGCAAACCCGGCAAACAATGGCCGCCAACCACCTGCAAAAGTTACGCGCCCGTTTTTATACTGCTATTGAAGAATCATGGTTGATAGTTGTAAAAGGAGGCAAAATACCACAGGCGCTCCTGGAGCATATTACACAACTAAGCCGGGGGCTTGCAAAATCATCGCGGGAGCTGGTAGGTGATCTATATCCGTATTGTGGCGTCGGCGCCACTCAGAACGGCACAACCCTCAATCGCATTTTCAGGGATGTTTTTACCGCCAGTCAGCACCTGCTGCTGAATTTATAAAAAGAAAAGCCCCGGCAGCGCCGGGACTTCCAATAGTTTTAAAAGGCTTGTTTTAGCTGAGCCTAAGAAGCGGACTGTGTCGAATTTCCCTGGTTCACCTGATTTTTCAGGTTGTTCAGATTGTCTTTAAGCTTATTGCCTAAATCCGATACTTTATTTTTAACAGATGATTTCTGCTCCGGGCTCATCTTGTACCAGGCAGCCACAGCAGCCAAACCCAAAGCTAAAAGACCATTTCTTGTGTTTCTGTTCATCATTAATGCGTTTTAAAAAGTTAGTTAATAACAAATGTAACAAAAAATTGTGCCATAAATCATCCAAAGTGCTGATCGTCTGCTGAAGGTCCGTAACTGGCGGGCAAAGCAATATCATTTAAACGGTAATATACCCCAAGTTGTGCCCGGTGATGCGTGATCTGGCTTAGCGAATGGCGGATAGCGCCGTATTTGGACCATTCCGCTAATTTATGCCCGTTGCTGGCGATACTCCAGGAAGGCTCCAGGTCGGCCTCGGCCGCAGCGGCCAGGGTATCTTTACTGGCCTTATAGTTTTTATCCAGTACTTCTAACAATTGTTCCCTTGAGGTGATCTGCGTGGGCTTGTAATCGCCTGTGGCAAAATCCAGGGTATCCGTGGGCAATATAAAGGATGGCCAGGCGAAAATTTCGGCTATATGTCCCACGAGATGATCGAGCTTCATGCTCTTTTGATGAGGCGCGTAGCTGGCTTTACCTGACGGATACAACTCAAAGAACTTTTTTGTGGTTTGATATTCATGTTCCAGTTCGGAACTTAATTGCTGCAACGTGTCCATAGTCTAAAGGTGATTTTTAGTGAGTATTAAAGATACAGTTTAAATAGGCCTGACCTGAAATTATAGGTTAAATAAACTTTAAACCCGGAATCCACTTTTGCCGAACTTTTTGATAGCTTATATGTTTATGGAATAACTATTTATAAACTGATAAAAATTAAAGAACAGACATGATGACCTTTCAGCACTACCAGGGCTATTTTGATGAAATTCTGAAAACGGTAAATCCACAACCGCCCTATGATAATGAAAGTTATCTTCAGTATACAAAATTAAACTGGTCAAGGTCGCAGCGGTGGCTAAAACAAAACCCATTAACAACGGAAACGGTAAAGGCAATAGCGGCGATCACTCAAAAACAGCAATGGGCGGTTATTACGGAGCCCTGGTGCGGGGATGCGGCGCATATTGTTCCCATCCTGTACCTGATGAGTGCGCTGAATGATAAAATTGATTTTAAGTTGCAGTTGCGGGACACTGATTCGGAAATTGAACGATATCTTACCAATGGCACCCGGTCCATTCCCATCCTGATTGTACGGGATGAAAAAGGAGCGGACCTGTTTCACTGGGGACCAAGACCCGCGGTAGCTAAAAAAGTGTATGAGGAGCTGAAAGAAAAAAAAGCCGATTTTGAAACAGCAAAGATCGCATTACAACAGGTGTATAATGCTGATAAAAGCCTGGGCATACAGGAAGAAGTAAGCCGGTTATTGTTGGAATACAACTAAATTTCTTTTTAATAAAGTGATATTCGTTGAATAATAACCCGATGGCTCATAGTTAATAGTCAATGGTCAATAGTGAATAGATCATAGTTGCCTGGTAGCGTTCCGCGTTTTGCGGTAACCAGCAACCCCGGTATCATTCCTTTCATATCATTATTTTTGCATCATGAACTTCCTGGCACACGCATACCTGTCATTTGATGATGAAGGGGTACTGGCAGGCAACATGATCAGTGATTTTGTAAAAGGCAACAAACAGTTTGAATATCCTGAATCTGTTCGTGCCGGTATCAAGCTGCATCGCAGCATCGATAGTTTTACAGATAACCATCCGGCTACTATAGCTGCCAAACAGGTGTTCCGCAATGATTATCGCCTGTACAGTGGCGCCTTTATGGATGTGGCATACGATTATTTCCTGGCCAATGACCCGCAGGAATTTTCAGCCGAAAGCCTTTCGGTATTTGCCCAAAAAACTTATAGTACACTCGCCGGGCATTTTGAGCTGTTGCCCAAACCATTTCAGCAATTGTTCTATTATATGAAAACGCAGAACTGGTTATATGGCTACCGGACGACTTCAGGTCTGTTTAAAAGTTTTGCTGGGCTGGTACGAAGGGCGCAGTATCTCACGGACAGTCACCCCGCGGAGCGGATATTTTTGGCAAACAGGGAATTCCTCCAGGCACAATACCAATTTTTCTGGATCGACCTGAAATCTTTTACCCAGCAAGAATTTGATAAACTTTTGAAAAAATAAAAAATGATGAAATACCTGTTTCTGAGCTTTATTGCAATTACCTGTTGCTTTTCAGCCAAAAGTCAATCCTGGATACCAGTTGATAAGTCGCCGATGGACCAGATCTACTACCCTGTAGATTACCCATCAAAGAAAATAAGAGGGCTCAATGAACCGCTGCGTATGCGGGTGATTTATAGCCGGCCGGCAAAAAATAACCGCCCGGTCTTTGGATCGGACCTGGTTCCTTACGGAAAGGTTTGGCGCATGGGCGCTAATGAAGCTACGGAGATCGATTTTTTTACCCCTGTAACCGTAAACGGTAAAAAAATAGCGGCGGGGCGCTATACTATGTATTGCATACCCAATGAAAAAGAATGGACCTTTATTATTAATAAGGACACGGATGCCTGGGGCGCTTTTAATTATGATAGTGCTAAAGATGTGGTACGTGCCACGGCTCCTGTGGAAGCGGTAAAAGACCAGGTAGAATCACTGACAATTAATTTTGAGAAAAGCGGGCCGAAAGTTAACTTGGTGGTAGAATGGGATCAAAAGAAAGCATCCCTTCCCATTAATTTTTAATTGTAACGAATGAATTGTTTAAAAGGCGGATGGAGCGTGTTGCTTGTATTGTTTATAATAGCCTGCAACCAGCAGTCAAAAACAGGGAACGCCGGGCAGGACGAACAACCGGTCAATACCCTGCGGCAACCGGCGCAGCCTTCAACGGCTACCAATCTTTACGAGCCCATAGATGTTTCTCCTATGGATATGAGCTATTTCCCCGTACACTACCCGTTAAAAAAGCTGGCGGGGAAAATGGTAACGCCGCCTGTAATGAGGGTTATTTATAGCAGGCCGCATTTGCAGGGGCGCGCCTTATTTAATGGCATTTTGAAATATAATGAGCCCTGGCGATTGGGCGCTAACGAAGCTACAGAACTTGATGTGTTTAAAACGGTAACCCTGGGCAGCAGGAAAATTGCCCCCGGCCGCTATACGCTTTATGTAATTCCGCATGAAAAAAACTGGACCCTTGTGCTGAGCAGCAATATTGATAGCTGGGGATTAAAACAGGATAGCACCAGGGATCTTCAACGAATTGAAATTGCAGCCACTACCGGTAATCCCAAAGCAGAATATTTTACGATGGTGTTTAAAAGAACAGCACAGGGCGCTGATTTATTAATGGCGTGGGATGATGTGCTGGCAGTAGCCCCGTTTGGTATAAATTAAAAGGAGCGAACAAGAATGCTCACTCCGTATTATATACATGAGAAATGTACGGGGTTGTAAAACCGGGCTATAGATCGGCCCGTATTAGTTTGTCTGTCTGTGTCAGGCTGCCGCTGTTATCTGCTGTTACTTTATAAATATTTTTAGCGTCGCGGATGGTAATAAAATAGTTAGTATCAGATTCAGTGGCCACTTCGGCTACACCATAAATTTCTTTTCCCTCGTATTTTTTCCTGATCTTATATAAAATATTTGAAGGCAGGTGGCTTTCTCCGTAATAACGAATGGTGCGGATCAGTTTACCATTGTTGTCGATGATGGCGCGTGTTTTGATCATTCCGGAATTGAAGCTGGCTTCATTATATTCTTTGGTAGAGCTCCATTGTACGTTTTGTGCATCTGCAAAAACCAGGTGAAAGGTTTTCAAAACTTTTTCATTAACCGTGGGGTTGATAACCGGAGTGCTGGTAGCGGCCATTGTAGTTAATCCTAAAGAAAGAGCGGCGGCGAGAATAAGGAGTTTCATTTTTTTTAAATTTTATAAGTTAAATGTGTTGATTGCTTTAATAATTCAAAAATAGTATCGCTGTCAGCAGATGTCAAGCGCTTTGTGGCAGATTGCGGGAGAAATGGGGCGAATGACCGGTTTTGCCGGGTGAATCTTCTTGTTATTGCCAATAGGTGTGCGTAGTGCAGCATGGTTGTTTTATTGTGAACTGCCGGGGCTTCCGCGGATTTTTGCAGAAGAACAATGTGCGCCGGTGCAACAGCCTGCATCACCGATAAACTATGAATGGGCTCCAACTCAGATGATTTTAAAGTGATTTAAATAAAAGGAATGACTATCCGAATTACTGTTAACAATTGTATCCCTGATAAAAAGTCGCAGGCGACATCAATTTGTTACAGCTATAGCGATGAATAAATTGTTAAATTGGTGGGAATCCTATCGTGCGGACAGGTCTTCGAGTTCATCGCAATGCAATACCTGTCGGGTTAATCCCATTCAATCGAAATAAAGCCTATTGAGCTATCTGAGCCCAGGGAGCGTAATGTGCATAGCCTCTTGGTTAACTGGGAGCAATGGATAGGTAGCGAGCGGCCCCGGCAGGGGTCGAATCTTTAATGTTTCAAGAGGCTTCTGGGTTTAGTAATGAACCGGCATTAATAATATTTCTCTTTTCGGTCAGTAAGACACTGACCCTGGTGCGGCAATGGTTTGTGTCCTCACAAACCAATTATGTTACCCATTTTTAATAAAATTGATTCCGGCTCATTATAACAAAAACGTTCGACCCTTTCAGGGCCGCGCCCTCTACGCATTGTAACTCCTGGCGCAGCCAGGGGCATGTACATTATACCCTTCGGTCACTTTCAGGATGGAGTACGATCGGTTCGTCACGGCCTAAATCCTGAGGATGTACCAAATTATTTCAATCATTTTCAAGAGATGTGTTCAAACGATAGGATGAGAAGGAGGGGTGCTTATAACGAAGGCCAGGCTTAAATAAAAAAGGGAGCAAACAAGAATGCTTACTCCGTATTATACATGAGAAATGTTTGTGTTGTCAGCAGGTACTACAGATCCCCTCTTTTGAATTTTCCTGTTTGTGTAAGGGCACCGTTGGCGTCTATGTGAACGGTGTACATTTTTTGACTGTCACGCATCACTATTTCGTAAGCGGTTCCTGCATCATTGGTGATTTCAGTTACTCCATAAACTTCTTTTCCTTCATATTTGCTTTTAACCTTGTACAATATGTTTGAGGGAAGATTAGTTTCTTTATAATAACGGATCGTGCGCACCAACTTGCCATTGTTGTCGATTATGGCACGGGCGGCAATGGCGCCTGAATTAAAGCTGGCTTCATTGTATTCGGCAGTGGCTTTCCATTGTACATTTTTTGCATCGGCAAAAACCTGGTGAAAAGTTTTTAATACTTTTTCATTAACGGTTGGGTTAATAACCGGGTTGCTGGTGGCAGCCATTGCATTTAATCCTAAAGAAAGAGCGGCAGTAAGAATAAAGAGTTTCATTTTTTAAAGTTTTATAAGTTTATAATTTTATCGTTTGATGATTCAAAAGTAGTGGCAACAGGCCCGCTGAGGCAACCCCTTAATGGCAAACGGTTCAATAAAAGGGGGTGAATGGCGGATTTGCCAGGGCGAAAAACTTTTAAATACATCATACGGGTTTAATTTTTAAGGAAGATCAACTTTCTGTATATAAATCGCCCGAACTTGTTTTTTGTTACAGATCCGTTTATGAAGAAAATGTTAATGCTGACGGCCCTGTTCCCGCCAGGCATTCAAGTTGCAACATCAATTATCAGCTTTCGCAACAGATCCAGCATCTAGTATCCAGTATCCTGTATCCAGTTCCCGCATCCGGTAACCAACCCTTACCTTTGTGCCTTCTAAAATGAGCGGATTATGAAGTTGAATACCAAGATCATTCACGCCGGCGTGGAGCCGGACCCGTCAACGGGAGCAATTATGACCCCGATCTTTCAAACCTCAACCTTTGTGCAGTCGGGGCCCAACCAACACCAGGGCTACGATTATTCCCGGGCAGGGAACCCAACACGTACGGCTCTTGAAAAATCGCTGGCGGCCCTGGAAAATGCAAAGCATGGGTTGGCATTCAGTAGTGGTGTGGCGGCAACAGAAACCGTTGTAAAGTTGCTGAAACCGGGTGATGAAGTAATTGCGGCCAGCGATATGTACGGCGGCACGTATCGCCTTTTTTCTAAAATATGGGAGGGGTTTGGAATAAAATTTATTTACACCGATACCAGTGTTGCCGAAAACGTGGCGAAGGCGGTCACCGATAAGACTAAACTCATCTGGATTGAAACACCTACCAACCCGCTGATGAATATTACGGATATAGCGGCAGTGGCAGCAATCGCTAAAAAAGCAGGTGCCCTGCTTTGTGTGGATAATACTTTTGCATCGCCCTATTTGCAAAACCCTATTGACCTGGGCGCAGATATCGTTATGCATTCTGCTACTAAATACCTTGGGGGGCATAGTGATGTGGTAATGGGGGCCCTGATGTTTAACCATAATGATCTGTTGGAAAAATTGTTCTTTATCCAGAAAAGCAGCGGTGCGGTGCCGGGGCCAATGGATTGTTTTCTGGTTTTAAGGGGAATTAAAACCCTGCACGTACGGATGCAGCGTCATTGCGAGAACGGAAAAAAAGTGGCGGCATTTTTAGCGGCCAATGAAAAAGTAAAGAAAGTGTACTGGTGCGGTTTTGAAGCAGCGCCGGGTCATGCCGTTGCAAAAAAGCAGATGCGTGATTTTGGTGGCATGATGAGTTTTGAACTGCAGGACGATTCGGTTGAAGCGGCTACAAAGGTATTAACCTCCACCAAACTGATTGCCCTGGCTGAAAGCCTGGGTGGCGTGGAATCGCTGATCAATCACCCGGCAACGATGACACATGCTTCCATTCCGCGCGAGGAACGCATAAAAAATGGTTTGAGCGATTCGCTCATCCGCCTGAGCATTGGTATTGAAGATGCCGATGATCTGATTGAGGACCTGCGCGAGGCCATTGGCTAATGCTCTTTTGTGACAAACAACTTTGTATATTCCATCGCCTGTTGAATAACGGGCGGTGGATATTTTTCTATAGCCGCTAACTTTATGGCGTTGCGCGATTGCACTGCACCTTCTTTAATATGATAATCAAACACCAGTTGATCGTTATGTATCGATTCTGAAAAATGATACATTTTATAACTTCCCTTAAGAAAGGTTACAAGCTCAAGGTCATGTGAGGAGGCTATTACCAGGTCTTTATTCCGGTTCAGATACTGAAGCACGGCTAATGACAGGGCCATTCGCTCCGTTGTGTTTGTGCCTTTATAGATCTCATCAATAAGAAATAAATGGTTAAAAGGCGCTTCACTTTGCTGCACCATGGCGCGGATCACTTCCAGCTCCTTGTAAAAATAGCTTTCGTTCTCAAAAAGGTTGTCGGCTATTTTGATGGCAGAATACTGCTTGTACATACTGGTAATAAAGCTTTCTGCAAAACAGAAGTAAAGCGTTTGGGCTAAAATGCTATTGATAAGTACCGTACGCAAAAAAGTGGATTTTCCGGACATATTGGAGCCAGTGATAAAAATATGCTGTTGCTGTACCTGGAACGAATTGCTTACCGGGTCTGTAATTAAGGGATGATAAGCATTTGAGAAGCGGAGTGTCTTTTCTTCGATCGTAAATTCAGGTATGCAGTTCTTGTAAGCCGAATCACTACGCAGTGAGGCCTTGCTCAGGGCAAGGTCGATAGAGCCGATGAACTGATAAATGGTTTTGAAGGCGGCTTCATTGTGCAGGGCTAGTTTGTAACACCTGTTTAAAGCCAGCGGTTCTACCAGGAAAAAACCTTTCAGCAATTCAAAAATCAGCAGCACGATTATGGAAAGATCGTCCGACGGGGTAGGGGCTCCCAGGAACCGGAAAAGCCGGTTAATGGAGGATAATTTTTGTATCGCCGTTTTGATGGCCGCCTGGTTTTCCATAGGCAAATCCAGCGCCACCAGTTTTTGTGCGGTAGTGATGGTGGAAAAGGCTTCGGATACCGTTTGTATACGGTTCTGGCTCCTGTTGCGGTGAATAAAATGAACCAGAATATTTACGAAGAACAAAATAATAAGCAATGAGAATAAAGTATGTACAAATAAACTAAGCACTGTAAGTGTTGCAGCGGCAAGTGCCAGGGTTTTGTAAATGGGGTTTTTCCTTTTATCCTCCCGCCCGGGTGCAAACAAATCGACAATAAAGTAGGTGCCGCTCTGCTCCAGGCGGTATAAATGATATTGAATATTTTTTCGGATTTGTGGATTCGATAAAAAATAATCCGAAAGTTGGTGCGTTACCTTAAGCGCTTCAATATCGTTGGTTGGATGCAGGAGCGTGTGAAAAAGGACTTGCTGTCCGATTCCTGTTTCGGTGCGATCTATACAGGCAAACAGGTCTTCAACATCAATATCCGAAAGCGTTTGATCCGTCAGTCGGTAAAAGGCACTGCCGGTACCAGTTGCCGCGTACCGGCTGATCAGGTCAAAATTCCTGCGTTTTTCTTTTATCTTTCCCCAGGAAGCTGCTGTTTTTTCCTGTATTTTTCTGCGACTACTCCTGAACAAACCCATATATCTTGATTAACGATTGGTAAAGGAATGAATTAATTTTTCAATTTAAAAAATAAAAAACCAACTATATTGCGCACGATTGGTCAATAAAAGCGCAATTTATGAGCAAGGAACTAACGGAAGCGGAACAAAAGGAATTATTTCAGACGATTCTTCAGATCAATAACGGTTATCTCGATTGGGAAAAAGTGCAGCACATGACCCTGCAACCGTTGCTGCTTACCAATGAAGCGATCTGGCAAACAGCAAAAGCGGCAAGAGAGCAAGGCGCTACCAAAAAATTGGAGATGGGAAGCATCGCTTTTACCTGGTCGGTGCCCAATGACACAGAGCAGCTCCTTCACGACCTGGATGTGCATGTAGCCGGTGGTAAAAGCATCCGGGAAGTAATGAATCCCAAAAATGACCACAGGTATATCATAAATGCTCTTATGGATGAGACCATGGCTTCTGCCCAGTTGGCAGGATTTTCCGTCACAAAAAAAATGGTAAAAGAGCTGTTGCTTAAAAAAAAGCCGGCTGCCAATCATACAGAACAGGTCGTGGTTAATCTTTATAAATGTTTGCAGAAAGTAAAGGAATGGGGCAATGATGACTTTACGGAAGTAAAACTTCAGGAGTTGCACCAGTTACTGACAAGAGACACTATTAAATTAAAGGGGATCGGCCGTTATCGAACCAATAATAAATTTGACGTATCTAATATTGAGGACCCTTCCTATAAAGCCGCTGATGTAAAAGAACTGAAGGCGCGGATGCAATGGCTGGAAACATTTATTAACGAAAATAAAAGCCCCTTTTACATTCACCCGCTCATTAAAGCCGGCATCATCGAATTCCTGATCACTTCCTTACGACCTTTTAAAGATGCCAACGGTCGCCTGGCGCGTTTGGTGCGCTATTGGTATTTATTAAAGCAGGGCTACTGGGCATTGGAATACATGCCGGTATCCAACGTTATTATTAAGCTCAAACCTCAATACCATAAGGCATTTGTGCAGGTGCGTACAAATGAAGACCTGGGGTATTTCGTTCATTTTATACTGCAGTCCATAAGAATGAGCTACCGCTCTTTAAAAGAAGGGCTGCAGCGCACCAACCGGGAAAAGGAACAAAACCCATTTGTGAAAATCGACGGACTGAACAACCGGCAGGCTGCGGCGTTACAGTGGATCAAAGAAGATGCGGAAAAGATCATCACCATACGGGAGCTGCGTTCCGGTTTTGGCGTGTCGAAAGAAACGGCCCGTACAGACCTGACCGCGTTAACTGAAACAGGTTGGTTACAATTTTATCATTTAAATAAAAAGACCTATGCCTTTGTAAAAGGAGATCGTTATGATCAGTTAATATATGAAAGCAACGCTCAACAATAACCTGGAAGCATTTTTAAATGCCAAGGCGGCTTACTATGAACAACCGGCATTTATTGCGGATGACCCCATCTCAATCCCCCACCAGTTCTCCCGGAAACAGGATATAGAAATAGCCGGATTTTTTGCCGCTATCCTTGCCTGGGGCAATCGAAAAAGCATTATCAATTCGTGTAAGCGCCTGCTGCAACTGATGGATAACGCGCCCTACGATTTTGTACTGAATTTTGAAGAGCCGGACCTGGAAATGTTACTGAAATTTGTACACCGTACTTTTAACGCAGTTGACCTGTTTCATTTCCTGGACGTACTACAATATCATTATAAAACAAGGAGGCAAACATCATTTGAAACGGCCTTTAGTGATCACCTGATTTCGGGTGACGATTCTGTTGAAAAAGCGCTGATTGGGTTTCATCATTATTTTTTTGATGCAAAAATTTTTCCGCACCTGCCCAAACGCACTCAAAAACATATTGCCACTCCTGAACGTAAATCGGCCTGCAAACGGCTGAATATGTACCTGCGCTGGATGGTGCGCAGCAACGCCAGAGGGGTTGATTTTGGGTTATGGAAAAATATCCGGCCGCATCAATTAATATGCCCGCTGGATCTGCATGTGGCCCGGGTAGCCCGGCATTTTAATTTGCTGCATCGCACCAATAACGACTGGAAGGCGGCAACCGATCTTACAGAGCACCTGAAAACACTGGATCCCACGGATCCCTGCAAATATGACTTTGCCTTATTCGGATTAGGGGTAATTGAACGATTTTAATTGATCGTCGTCAACTTAGATGTAAAAGGAACGTTAAACACCGGTTTGGCTTGTGTAACCAGAAAAAAGTTATCATCATTAAAGCAAATCAGAAACCTTATTTATGAATTATTCTTTAAAATTTAATTGTATGAAAAAAGTATTCGCATTGATGGCAGTATCGTTAATGGCATTTGGAGCACTAAAAGCACAGGGGCCGGACCTGCGCCGGAAAATAACCGTAAGCGGCACTGCCGAAACAGAAGTTACACCTGATATTATTTACGTAAGTATTTCATTGAAAGAATACCTGGATAATGGCAAAAAGAAAATAGCCATCGGTACACTGGAAAATCAATTGTTTGATGCGGTGAAGAAAGCGGGCATTGTAAAAGAAAACCTTACTATCAACAATATCAATAGCTGGCAGAATACAACCGGGAAAAAGAAGAATCCCGATTTCCTGGCCAGTAAACAATACCTGTTAAAAATGAGTGACCTGAACAAACTGGAGCAGATCCTGGGCGATGTTGATGCAAAAGGAATTCAGAGCACCGGCATCCAAAGCTATGATTACTCAAAAATGGATCAGTTAAAAAAAGACCTGAAAATTAAAGCATTAAAAGCTGCCAGGGAAAAAGCCGCGTATATGGTGGAAGCCCTGGGTGGTAAACTGGGGGATGTACTGGAGATACAGGATGGAGGCGATAGTCCTGTGCAGCCGGTAGTATACCGTGCTTATGCAATGAAAGCCGATTCCGAAGCCGTTGGCGGCGCGGACCTCGACTTCAAAAAAATTAAATTAAACTTTACGGTAAATACCGTTTTTGAGATCAAATAAGGATTAAGAGCGAGGAATAAAAAGAGGCTGTTTTTTGACAGCCTCTTTTTTATCGTCATGTTGAACGAAGCGCAACGTAGTCGAAACATCTCATTAATTAGCGGCGCTCTTTTTTTCTAAAAGTCGAAAGGTTTCCTGCTTTGAAGAGATGCCTCCGCTTCGGTCGGCATGACGTTTCCTTATGCAGATCTATTCTCGCCAACGTACTGCATTTGGTATTAAATCTTTCCTACCATTTTCGCGGGCACCACCCATTCGTCAAATTCTTTTTCGGTAAGGTAGCCCAGTTTTACCGCCATTTGTTTCAGGGTTGTATTTTCTTTATGCGCTTTTTGTGCGATCTCAGCCGCTTTGTAATAACCGATCTTTGTATTCAGCGCCGTTACCAGCATCAGTGAATTGTCCAGGTGTTTCTTGATGTTCTCTTTAATAGGCTCAATGCCCACTGCGCACTTATCATTAAAGGATACACAACCCTCCCCGATCAGCCGGGCGCTGTGCAGGAAGTTATAGATCATCATGGGTTTGAATACATTCAACTCAAAATGGCCGCTGGCGCCGCCTATGTTAATGGCCACGTCATTACCTAATACCTGGGCGGCGATCATTGTTAATGCTTCGCATTGTGTGGGATTCACCTTGCCGGGCATAATGGAAGAGCCTGGCTCATTGTCCGGGATATGGATTTCGCCAATACCACTGCGTGGTCCCGAGGACAGCATGCGTACATCATTTGCAATCTTCATCAGGCTTACGGCTATGGTTTTTAACGCGCCATGTGCTTCTACGATGGCGTCATGCGCGGCCAGGGCCTCAAATTTATTTTCAGCAGTTTTAAAGGGTAGTTTTGTCAGCCTTGCTATTTCTGCCGCTACATTTTTTGCATAGTCGGGAGGGGTGTTAATACCGGTGCCTACAGCGGTTCCACCCAACGCCAGTTCCGATAAATGCGGCAGTGTGTTTTTGATGGCTTTCAGACCATGATTTAACTGGGAAACATACCCGCTTATTTCCTGTCCAAGCGTAAGGGGTGTGGCATCCATGAAATGGGTACGACCGATTTTTACCACTTTCATAAATTGCCTGCTTTTCTTTTGCAGGGTATCCCTCAATTTCTCAATTCCGGGGATTGTAACTTCTACCAGTATTTTGTAAGCGGCAATATGCATGGCCGTAGGAAAAGTGTCATTGCTGCTTTGCGATTTATTAACGTCATCGTTAGGATGCAGGACCTTTTCTTTATCAGTTAGTTTGCCTCCATTCAGAACATGGCCTCTGTAGGCAACCACTTCGTTCACATTCATATTGCTTTGAGTGCCGCTGCCTGTTTGCCATACCACCAGTGGAAAACTATCGTCCAGCTTGCCTTCCAGAATTTCATCGCAAACCTTCCCGATCAACACGGCCTTTTTCTTTTCAAGTACTTTAGCTTTATTATTGGTATTGGCCGCTGCTTTTTTTAAATAGGCAAAGGCCCTGATGATTTCTTTGGGCATCCGGTTAATGTCGGTAGCGATCCGGAAGTTTTCAACAGAGCGTTCGGTTTGGGCGCCATAGAGCGCATCGGCAGGTACTTTTACCTCACCCATCGTGTCTTTTTCAATTCTGTAATCCATATTCTTGTTTTTAGTAGCTATTAGGAGCACAAAGGTATCATTAATAAACATTCAGTACCTTCAATCCGGATTTTGTTTCAGGGCGCATACACAAATTCATAAAAGACGTCTAACATTCAGGTCTGAATTGAAAATCTGTTTAAATGTGTGTTATGAAAAACATGAAATTATATATGGTGCTGATAGTGTTACTGGTACCGGTACTGTTATTCGCCCAGCAACGGCTGTATTATTTCCAGGACCAACGTACCGGTTTAATAGGTGTAAGAGATCAGGCGGGCACTGTTATTATACCGGCGCGCGGGCACTTCTACCGGGAACTGGATTCCCGCCAGCCTATTGCTGATTCACTCATCAATCTTTTGGATGTGCGGCATCGCCGCGACAGCACTGCTGCCGTTGCGTTTGGAAGCACTTATGACCGCCGGGGAAATTTTAAGTTTCATCCGATGGCATTTGATAACGGGCCCGATTATTTTGTAGAAGGGCTATCCCGCTGTGTAGATAATGGAAAAGTTGGATTTGTAAATCTTCAGGGCGCTGTGGTGATCCGGCCGCAATGGGATTGGATGTCGCCGTTTAATTATGGTTATGCATCGGGTTGTAATAAGTGCTACCTGGATCGTAGCACGGATCCCGAACATGCCTCAGTTGCATTGAATGCCGGAGGCGAAAAAATTTATATCAACCGGCAGGGACAATCGGTACCACTGATGAACCATCGCCAGTCGGACAAAGACCTGCCCATTGACGGAGGCTTTCTGCCGTATCCCTTTCATTACGATGCTTCCGAACAAAGCATCGTGGATAGTTTGAATGCATTAGAGGCGTTGTCAAAAATTTATGCAGCCTATCTGCCCAAGCCGGTAACCGGAACATCAGGGCAATTGCATTTTGAGATCCTGGAAGCGCCTACCGCGGCCGATCCGTATTACCAGATACAGGGATTTACTTATGATGATATGCAGGGAGTGGACCAGTTTTTATTTTTCAGGGACCGGGCCGGCCGGTTCTATCATGCGGGTCCGGGAGGCAGGTTGATCCCGATGAACAACTGGCTGAAGGCATCGCTCCAGAATTGTGGCCGGTATTTTAATGAGCACCGGAATGCTCCCAATAAATTTAACGTAAACCAATACCTGAAAGAACTATAACGCTCAGGAGCCTTTGAAAACAGCCTTCCGTTTTTCCAGGAACGCGGCAATGCCCTCTTTTGCGTCTTCAGTAGCGATCAGTTTTCCAAAGTTTTGGGCCTCCCTTTTGTATCCCGCGTTTCCTGTTTCATATGCAAGGTTAGCGGCCTCGATACAACCTGCTATGGCCAGCGGGGCTTTGGTATTAATAAGAGAAAGGAGTGCTTTTGCTTTAGTGAGCAGGTCGGCCTGTGGCACTACATGATTTACGAGGCCGTAATTGAATGCAGTAACCGCATCGATCATGTTTCCCATAAGCAATAGCTCGATCGCCCGGCCCTTGCCAACGAGCTGGGTCAGCCGTTGGGTACCCCCATAGCCGGGTAATAATCCAAGGTTCACTTCGGGTTGCCCGAACTTTGCATTTTCGCTGGCAATACGAAAATGACAGGCCATCGCCAACTCACAGCCGCCGCCTAATGCAAATCCGTTTACTGCAGCGATGACCGGTTTACCCGAATGTTCTATTTTTGAGAACAAACGCTGTCCTTTTGCCGAAAGCGCTTGTCCTGTTTGCGCATCCAGGGCCGTAAACTCGGCAATGTCCGCTCCTGCAATAAAGGCTTTTTCACCGCTTCCCGTAATAATCGCCGATTTTAAAGAATCATTTGCAATAAGGTCATCGATGGCGTGTTCCAGTTCATTTAAGACCATCTGGTTTAAAGCATTAAGTTTTTCTGGCCGGTTTATTGTTATGAGTAAAATAGCGTTTTCTATACTGGTAGTAAGGGTCTGATAGCTCATATTGATCATTTTTACAAACCTACATGAAATTTCTTGTTCATGAAATTTACCGGCCGCTGCCATTATGGATTAAAGATGATGCCCGCGAAAGGGGCATCCACGCGCAAGAAAGGTTCTCACGGATGCCACAGAAAAGCACAGAAGCATGAGGTTTCGAAGTGTGAGCGTGATGTTATTGAGGGATTGCAAGGGAATAAATCCGTGAAATCTGTAAGCCTACATTTCTCTTGAATTTGGTATATTTATTCAAGCCGTTAAACCATAAGGATAAAATAAGGTCAACAATAAAAAACAATGCAATGGCGGCCTCCAATCAAAAAAAGAATCAGCATCTGCTATGGCGTGCAGGTTTCGGGCCAGCGGTAGAACAACTGCAGGAACTGGCAAAGTACACGCCCCAGGAATATTACCAGGCATTGGTGAATGCCTCAAACAAAAAACCGGCGTATATCAACATCGCAAGCCCCGATTTAATGGAATTGTATGAGGCTTATCTGGATCCGGCAAAAAGATCAAAACTTACAGGGGATGACCGGAAAATATTGAACCGTAAACAGCAGCAAAGTGTAAAAGACCTTAATTTATACTGGCTAAAAGAGTTGATAGCCAGTGATGCCCAGTTGCGCGAAAAAATGGCCTTTTTCTGGCATGGCCATTTTGCCAGCCGGAATGGGAACCTTTTTTACAACCAGCTATTTCTTCAGACACTGCGTGAAAATGCCCTTGGGAACTTTCGAACCTTGCTGAAAGAAGTTTCCAAATCGGCCTCCATGCTGTATTTTCTCAACAATCAGCAAAACCGGAAGGGGCATCCCAATGAGAACTTCGCCAGGGAAGTAATGGAATTATTTACTCTGGGACGCGGACATTATACGGAAACGGATATTAAAGAGGGCGCGCGGGCTTTTACGGGCTGGACGGCTAACGCCAGGGGCGAATTTAATTTTGCAAAGAACCAGCACGATACAGGAGTAAAAAATTTCCTGGGGAAGAAGGGTAATTTTGACGGCGATGAAGTGCTGGATATTATTGCCGATAACCCGCAGACGGCGCGGTTTATAACAGAAAAGATTTATAAATTTTTTGTAAATGAAACGGTTGATAAAAATATTGTTCAATCGTTATCCGATTCGTTTTACAAAGATTATGACATTGGAAAACTGATGGGGCAGATCTTTACATCGGATTGGTTTTACGATGAAAAAAATATCGGTTCGCGTATTAAATCACCTATAGAGTTGTTGGCGGGCATTCAACGGATGGTGCCCATGCAACTGGATAATGACAATGCATTAATGAACCTGCAGCGCATACTGGGACAGCAGTTGCTTTATCCGCCCAATGTGGCAGGATGGCCCGGAGGAAAATCATGGATCGATAGCAGTACCCTGATGATGCGGCTGCGCATTCCTCAGTTGTTTAACGACAAGGACCTGTTGAACGTAAAGCCCAAACAGGACGATGATATTATGATGGGCCGCAAAGCGGATGGTATGGCAAATATCCCGGGCGCGAAACCCGCAGTTAAAAAGCAACCGGCGAAACCCAATCCTGGTGCAGGTTTGATCAACGCCAAAATAGATTGGGGGCAATATGTTTCGAAATTTGAAAAAACGAAAAGGGAAGCTATTTTTCCTGCCATTTCTGATTATTTATTCCAGGTAAATGCTGTAAACGTAGACCAGGTAGCTACTAAATACGTCGATGCTTCTGACAGAGACGCCTATATTCGCTCCGTCACCATACAGCTCATGAGTACACCCGAATATCAAATGTGTTAAACCACGATCTATGAACAAGAAAAGCGCATCCTTCCTCAGTAAAAAATATTCCGGTTTTGGCCCTTTGATCCGGCGTAAAGAATTTTTACAAATAAGTTCTTTTGCAACGGCAGCTATGATGATGCCCAAATTTTTAAAAGCGCTGGAAAATAATACAGCCGTGCCGCCGGGAAATAAGGTGGTAGTGGTATTACAACTGAGCGGAGGCAACGACGGGCTTAATACGGTAATCCCCGTTCGCAACGATATCTATTACAAATCAAGACCGGGCATTGGTGTGCAAAAGGACAAAACCCTGGCGTTAACGGATGAAGTTAGCCTGCACCCTTCGCTGGTTGCCTTAAAAGCGTTATATGATGAAGGCAACCTGGCTATTTTGAACAATGTGGGTTACCCCAACCCGGATCGCTCCCATTTCAGGAGTATGGATATCTGGCATTCTGCAAGCCAGTCCAGTGAGTTCTGGAATAACGGCTGGATCGGCCGCTACCTCGATGCACAGTGCCAGGGTTGTGATAAACCCACTCAGGCCCTTGAAGTAGATGACGTGCTCAGCCTTGCATTAAAAGGAGAACAGAACAATGCGCTTGCGGTGAAAGATCCCCGTCGGCTGTTCGGAACCTCCAATGAAAAGTACTTCCGCGATATCGACAAAAATTTTCATAACGATCATCATGATGAAAAACCGGTGGATTACCTGTACAAGACCTTATCAGAAACCTTATCGTCCGCCGATTATATTTTTAAACAAAGCAAACTGCATCCTACTTCCGGCACGTATCCCAATACTGAGCTTGGGAGCGGCCTGAAAACCATTGCCTCGCTTATATTTTCAGACATCAACACCAAGGTATATTATATTTCGCTGGGAAGTTTTGACACGCACGTGGGGCAGGAAGCCCAGCAATCGCGCCTCTTTACGCAATTGAGCGATGCGGTTAAGGCGTTTACCGATGATCTGAAAAAGAATGGCCGGATGGAAGATGTACTGTTGTTTACGTTTTCAGAGTTTGGTCGCAGGGTGGCGCAAAATGCCAGTAATGGCACCGATCACGGAACCGCCAATAATATGTTTTTAATAAGCGGAGGGTTGAAGCAAAAAGGACTTTTAAACGGCATGCCCAACCTGGAAGATCTGAACCAGGGAGACTTAAAATATAATATAGATTTTAAGAACGTGTATGCCACCGTATTGGAAAAATGGCTGGCAGCAGATTCCGGTAAAATTTTAAAGGCGCATTATAATACCATGGACTTTATTTAGTAAGCAAAATTCGAACAAAAAACCCTGCACCTGTTTTAGATGCAGGGTTTTTTATGATTCCCTCAAAAAAACTAAAGACTTTCTGCTTTTATATTCTGGGCCTCATCGTGCACATAGTCTTCAAGCTCATCTGCCCTGTCTTCAAAGCGGTTGGCTATATTGTCGATAAAATCCGCAAACTGATCCTTAAGATCGTTTCCTTTATCGGCTATCCGCCGGCGGGTAGTGGTACCCTTTTCCGGGGCATACAAAATTCCAACCAAAAGACCAAGGGCAAAGCCGGTAACTAGCTTATTCATAATAATGTATTTTTAGGGGTTAAACTTATAGTTGTTATAATAAAGGTACACAAATAGCTGGCCAAAAACAGGATGCCATTCAAATTTTCATGATCGTCATGCCCATCTTAGGGAGGCATCCTGTTAAAACAGCAATTGAAAACAAGGAAGATTGATGAACCGTATCATTAGTCCCGGTAGGCCCTGCCGGTCAGTTGTAAAAATAATCCTTCCAAGTCTTCCTGCTGATGTGTTTTCGTCAGCTCATTTAACGTGCCCTGACTGATGATGCTACCCCCGTCAATCAACGCGATTTCCGTGCAAAGATCTTCGGCTTCTTTTAATTGGTGCGAGGTATATACCAAAGTGGTGCCATCCTTATTGATCTCTTTTAAAAAAGCAATGATCGCATTGCGCGATTGCACATCCACGCCCACGGTGGGCTCATCCAGGAATAAAACAGCCGGCCGGTTCATCACGCCGATGGCAAGGTTGATCCGGCGTTTCATGCCCCCGGAAAACTCTTTTAAAAGTTTATCGGCCACATGACTTAGCCCCATAACAGCTAAGAGCTGTTGGGTTCTTGTTTTGATTTCTGTTTTTTTTAACCCATACCAGGCGCCAAAAAATTCCAGGTTTTCAACAGGGGTTAACTCTTCATAAAAGGAAAAGTCCTGCGGCACAAACCCGATATTATTTTTTACAAAATCAGCGTTGTCTTTGATTTCTGTATCGAACAATTGAATCGATCCGGACCGGTAGGGAAGCAGGCCCGTCATTAAATTCATTAATGTGGTTTTCCCCGCGCCATTAGGCCCAAACAGACCAAAACGGCTGCCCTCTTTTACCCGCAGTGACAGTTGGTGTATCACCGGTTGCCCGGCTTTACGATAACGGTAACTCAGATCTTTTATGATCAGTGCCTGCTGTTCGTTCATTGCGTATAAGATTATTCTTCAGAGCCGGCTGCGCCTTGTTTTGCTATCTGGTCCAACACATCATAAAACTCCTGGCCATATTTTCTTACCAGCGGTTCTTTTAGAAATTTATATACGGGTACCTGCAACGATTCCCCCAGGGCACAGGCGGGACTGCATAATCTTTTCCGCGGTTCATAATTTAACCGTTCATAATCGCCGTGCTTGCCCTCATAGGCGATGATGGGATAAAGGTGGCAACTGATGGGTTTTTTCCAGGAGATCTTTCCTTCATTATACGCCTGTTCAAAGGCGCATTTGATCAGGCCATCGGGTTCGCGGTAGGCATATACGCAAATCTCATTGTCACTGGGGAGCGTAGGGGTTACCCAGCCAAATTCTTCATCGTACTGGTATTTGCCTTTCTTCTCTATCTGTTTGACGGCCGCTTTGGTAAGATAGGGTTTGATGGTGGGATAGTACTCGTCCACCAGGTCCAGCTCTTCCTTGGTAAGCGGCGCGCCGGCATCTCCTTCTTCACAGCAACCGCCCTTGCATTTGGAAAGATCGCAAACAAAGGCATGGTCTATTACATCGTCGCTTATTAATTTATTTTCAATTATGATCACTTCAGTTTTTTTTTGTAAAAAGAGGTTATCTCAAAAGCAATAGCTGTCGGGAAGGCGGTGCGGCGGTACCTTAAGGGCAATTAAAAAACAACCCCTTTCCGCTTTACCGGCAACACATTCACTTCCGGTTTTTATATAGCCTTGTATTTTTTTAATGTTTAAGTTCTGTTTTATTAGTTCCCTGTAAGCGTAAGTGTAACCTTTGCGGTTTTAACCCG
This sequence comes from Niabella soli DSM 19437, assembly GCF_000243115.2. Taxonomy (NCBI): domain Bacteria; kingdom Pseudomonadati; phylum Bacteroidota; class Chitinophagia; order Chitinophagales; family Chitinophagaceae; genus Niabella; species Niabella soli. The sequence continues at coordinate 3,764,479 of NZ_CP007035.1, forward strand.
GTTTTTTTCCGTTTCCATAACGGTAAAAGCAAAATCACCGGTTTTTACAACGTCTCCCGCATGGGGAAGCTCACCGGAAAGTTCGTTGATCAGGCCGCCCAGAGATTCACTGTCGCCCCGCACGGCATCGAAGGTCTCAATGGGTAGCCTCATTGCTTTGCACATATCGTGCAGCATCGTGCGCCCTTCAAAAATATAATTGTTGTCGTCAATCCTATTGATCATCAGATCGTCGTCATCAAATTCATCCTTGATCTCGCCAATCACTTCTTCAATAATATCCTCCATGGTAACAATACCGCTGGTACCGCCAAACTCATCCACCACAACTGCAAAATGAATATGCCGCTTTTGAAAATCCAGCAGCAGGTCTTCAATCAATTTTGTTTCCGGTACAAAATACGGCGGTCGTATTTTTACATGCCAGTCGCCCAATCCGGTTGGGTCATTAAGATAAGGGATCAGGTCTTTTGTATTTAATACGCCGGCAATCTCGTCCAGGCTGCCTTTGTAAACCGGAAGCCGGGAGTAATGCAGGCGTTCTACTTTTTTTATGAGTGCTTCAAAAGAAGTATTGTATTCCACACCGCTTACATACAACCGGCTGCGCATTACTTTTTTTACAGAGATCTTGCCGAATTTGACAATCCCCTTCATGATATTTTTTTCCTCCGGGGATATTTCGTCCGTTTGTACCTCTATGGCTTCGTCCAGTTGCTGGCTATTGGTTTCTTCCGCTTTGTTGGCGCCCACGGTACGGCTGAATCCGTCGGCAACCGCAACCGTCCACCGGCTGATGCGCCGCAGCAACAGGTAAATCGCTTCAACAATCATAATAAGCACCGGCCATTCAAATGCGAAACGCAGGTTATTTTGAGCCGCCCACACCCGCGGAAATATTTCCACCAGGAATAACACGGAAAACGCGATAATGGCAAATTTTAAAAAAATACCAATGGCCGTGTCGAGGTAGGTTGACGGAACATAATAGCTGATCAGGTAATTGGTCAATACCACAATGCAAATGTTTACCAGGGTTTTGGCAATCAGCATGGAGGCAAAAACCTCCTTGGGCTCTTCCAGCAGGTTCAGGATCCTTTTCGCAGAAGATTGTTGCTTGGTTTTTAAAACATCAATATCTTTTTCATCGAGAGAAAATATGGCCGCCTGCGAACCGGCAATAGAAAAAGAAATGATCACCAGCAACGCCAATGCCACCGCCAGAAAAGTGGCATTTTGAATGCCAACAGGCAATTGCCCCGGCGCCACATCTGAAAGAATAAATACGGTAAACAAATGTTCCAAAATTGTAGTTTTCGTAAAGGGACCTTTTAACGTCAGCCAACTTTAAAGATGCTTAAAAAGGATGTAAGTCAAATCCTTCAATGCCGTGTTGCTCATCGGGCGAAGGAGTGCCCTCCGCTTTTTTATCAAGCATAATAAGGTTTTCACCCACCACTTCCGTTACATATTTTTTTACACCATCCTTGTCTTCCCAACTGCGGGTTCTTAAACGCCCTTCAATATAGACGAGACTCGATTTGTGTAAAAATTTCTGAGCCAGCTCCGCCAGCCCGCGCCACAATACAACGGTGTGCCATTCGGTTTGGGAAATCAATTTGCCGGTCCGGTCTTTGAAGGTTTCTGTTGTGGCCAGCGGAAATTTTGCTACCGCAATATTACCTTCCAGTGTTTGTACATCGGGGTCTTTTCCTAAATTTCCAATCAGCATAACTCTGTTAACTCCTCTCATAGTGTATATTTCCTGTTTAATTTGACAAAGGTTCACACAAAAATCTAACTAAAAGTAATTTTTTTGGGTGGATAAACAAAAAATTATGACCGGTTTAAGTACTGGGTAATGGTTTTGGGAAAAGGCAGGGTTTTTAATGCCCGTTTCGATACCCATTGGAAGGATTGAAGCGCTTCAGGCCTGCGATTGACTTTGCAGGAGATAAACACCGATTTAATAACCTGGTGACTGAGTTTTTGGGAAAAGGCAGAGCTGATGTCAGTAATGGTTCCCTCATCGATCCACCCTTTTTTAATTCCTTTGCTAATAATGGCTTTGGGAGCCCGGGCAACTGTGGTTTCAATCATTGGAAATTCATATAAATGTTGCCAGATATCTTTTCCCGTCCGTTCCCGAACGGGGACCGTATTGCGGAAGAGAGGGATCAAATAATAAAAATAGCGGGTGCGGACGGCAATTTTTTTGCTTTTTACGGGGAGCCCGGTAACCAACTCTTTTTTGAAAGCGACACAGTGTTTTTGGAAAGGGCATTGGACGCAAAGCGGCGCTGCGGGTTTGCAAACGGTGGCTCCAAAATCCATAATAGCCTGATTGTAAATGCCCGGCTCTTGTTTGTTCAGCAATTTTTCAGCCAATGCCGAAAATATTTTTTTTCCGGAAGGCATGTCAATCGGTTCCCCAATACCAAAGATCCGTGACAGCACCCTGAAAACATTGCCGTCCAGCACGGCATGAGGCAGGTTGAATGCAAAAGAGGCGATTGCCGCGGCGGTGTAGGGACCGATGCCTTTTAATTTTAATATCGATTCATAGGTATCCGGAAAAACACCGCCCATTTCGTTGCTTATTAATTTTGCGGTGAAAATCAGGTTTTTACAGCGGGAATAATAGCCCAGCCCTTCCCAAAGTTTAAAAACTGATTTTTCTGAAGCATTGGCCAGGTCGCCGATAGTCGGGTAATTTTTTATAAAATTTTTGTAGTAGTTTAATCCCTGCTCCACACGGGTTTGCTGCAGGATCACCTCACTCAACCATATCTTATACGGGTCCTTTTGTCCTTTCCAGGGCATTTGACGGGTGTTCTCTGTTTGGTTCCATAGTGCCAGAATATGTTGAAAATTATTGTTATTCAATGTTTTCTCAATTTATTTTCGTAAATTACCTCAAAAATCCTCAATTTTATAAAAATTGGATTAATAATTGATTGTAAGTTATTTATTAAAGTTTTGCACACTTCTTGCTATAACTTTACAAAGCAACAGGCATTGAATTATTTTAATATTAAAAACTATGCGAAAAGCGGATTTAGTAAACAAGATTTCAGATAAAACAGGTATTCCCAAAGTGGACGTACTCGTTACTTTGGAAAACATGTTTAAAGAAGTTAAGGACACGCTGGCTTCCGGTGAAAATATCTATATCCGGGGGTTTGGTAGTTTTATTACCAAAAAAAGGGCTGCTAAGATCGGTAGAAACATCAAAAAAAATGTAGCCGTACATATTCCGGAGCACTACATTCCTGCATTTAAACCGGCTAAAGAATTCACAGCCGAGGTAAAAAAGCTCGTGGAGCCAAAGCCTGACCAAGGCCCTGGTGAAGATGCAGATGACTAGAATTCTTTAAAAAATCTTCGTTTTACACTCAATTGCGTTACCTTTGCCGTCCAATTTAACGGATAGGTGAAGAAACCCCAGATTATAACAGCAACAGTGGCGGTAGTGGCCTTAATAGTGCTTTTGGCATTTGGGCGTACTATACCCAGACCTGGCGCTAAAACCGCGCCCGCTATGGCTGAAAAAGGCGACACTGCATCTGAAGGCGCTGTTGCTGGTTTTTCTATTGATACCGTGCTGGCTGTATCAAAAAAAGAACTGAAACCCGAACAGGCACTACGCCTGGATTTACTGGAGAAAAGCATTACACGCGGCGCTGTTAAACAGCAGCAACTGGATGTATATCAGCATTTAGCGAATTTCTGGCGGGATACGGCGCAAGCCTTTATTCCCTTTGCCTGGTACACGGCACAGGCAGCCCGATTGGAAAATTCAGAAAAAAAGCTCAATTTTGCAGGCCAATTATTCCTGAATCAGTTGACGCGGCAGGACAATGACGCACAGCGGCATTGGATGGCGGAACAGGCAGCGGATCTTTTTGAGAAGACGCTGGAGCTGAATGCGGCAAATGATTCTGCAAAAGTTGGCCTGGGCGCCACTTATCTTTATGGTGGCCTGGGCTCCCCGATGGAAGGTATTGGAAAGATCAGAGAAGTTGTTGAAAAAGACAGCAATAATGTTTATGCGCAAATGACCCTGGCCACGGCTTCCCTTATGAGTGGTCAAAAGGAAAAGGCAAAAGAACGTTTGGAAACTGTTTTGAGAATGCAACCCCAGAATCTTCAGGCGATCCTGATGTTGGGCGACCTGTTCGAAAAGGACGGGGATAAGCCCCAGGCGGCAGCCCTTTATTCCAAAGCGGCAAAGCTGGTACAACGGAAGGATCTGAAAGAAGAACTGGAGAAAAGGATCGAAGAACTAAAGAAGTAAAATAATTATTTAAAAATCATTAAAAAAGTTATTGAGTATGCCTTGTGGTAAAAAAAGAAAACGTCATAAAATTGCGACACACAAACGTAAAAAAAGACTAAGAAAAAATCGTCATAAGAAAAGAAAATAAGAACTCGTTTTCTTTTTGGGTATAGAAGTAACAGGTAATCTGAATATGCAAATTACCTGTTACTTATTTTGCCGGTATACCGGTTTGGGTAATGATGGGCATGTATGCTAACGTTTCTGCTGCCATTTAGTTTGATCTTATTGTGCCTTCATTATGCTGTTAGCTGGTTATTCTTTAACACTATCAAGATGAGTACTCATGGTGGTTTCTCATGAATAAGGACCTTATTATTAATGCCACCCCTGCGGGTGTAGATATAGCATTGCTGGAGAATAGCAAACTTGTAGAATTACACAACGAAAAAACGGATTCGCAGTTTGCCGTGGGAGATTTATACCTCGGGAAGGTAAAAAAATTAATGCCTGCGCTCAACGCGGCTTTTATTGACCTGGGCTATGAAAAAGACGCATTCCTGCATTATACCGACCTAAGCCCTTACGTAAAATCATTACTGAAGTTTACCCAACAGGCGATGAAAGCCCAGGGCGATACGGTAATGGATTTTTCAAAATTTGAAATAGAACCGGAAATTATCAAAACCGGGAAAATTACAGAAGTGCTTGGCGGAAAGCCACATATCCTGGTGCAGATACTGAAAGAGCCTATCGCGGCAAAAGGCCCGCGCCTGAGTTGTGAATTATCCCTCCCGGGAAGATATATTGTAATTACCCCTTTCAATAATATTGTTGCTGTTTCCAAAAAGATCCATTCTTCAGAAGAGCGCAAGCGCCTGCAAAAGATCATTGAAGCGGTACGACCCAGGAACTTTGGCGTTATTGTACGCACGGCGGCCGAAGGAAAAAATACGGCAGAACTTTACGAAGACCTGACGAACCTGCTGAACTCCTGGAAAACAATTGAACAGAACCTGAAAGGTGCGGTAGCCCCGGCAAAGATCCTGAGTGAACAAAATAAGACAAATAGTATTTTGAGGGATCTGCTCAACGCGGATTTTAACCGGATCATCGTAAACTCAAAGAACGTTTATAACGAAACCAAAAGCTATCTTCAAAAAATAGCCCCGGAAAAAGAGGGGATCGTTTCTTTATACCAGAGCCCCGGCGGCATTTTCGATTCCTTTGGTATTACCAAACAAGTAAAAGCTTCTTTTGGCAAAACCGTCAATCTGAACAGCGGCGCTTACCTCATCATTGAGCATACCGAAGCCCTGCACGTGATTGATGTAAACAGCGGCTACAAAAATGTTGGCAATAACCAGGAACAAAACGCACTGGCCACCAACCTGGAAGCTGCTGAAGAAATTTCCAGGCAACTGCGGCTACGAGATATAGGCGGTATTATCGTAGTCGATTTCATAGATATGAAACTGGCGGAGAATAAAAGAGCGCTTTATGAAAAAATGGAAGAGTTCATGAAGACGGACCGCGCCAGGCATTCTGTTTTACCGATTTCGAAATTTGGGCTGATGCAGATCACGCGGCAGCGGATGCGTCCCGAAGTGAATATCAATACCCAGGAAATTTGCCCCACTTGTAACGGCACCGGGAAGATCGGGTCTTCGCTGATCCTCGAAGATGAAATGGAGAAGAACCTGAATTACCTGATCACGCACCGGCATACAGGTTTAAAACTGGTGGTGCATCCTATCATGTATGCCTATCTTACTAAAGGCTGGTGGTTCAACAGCAAGCTGTCGAAGTGGAATAAAAAATTCGGCCAAAAAATAAAACTGGAACCCAATAGCGCTTACCAACTGGTTGAATACCGGTTTTTCAATAAGGAAAATGAGGAAATAAAGATGTAATGGGCCAGAGGCCCGAAAGAGAAAGAAGTTGATAAGTTTAAAGGTTTATAATGAGTTGCCTAAAGATTGATAAGGGAACTATTATTAAAGCCCCCCTTTTCAACCTGTAAACTTGTAACTCTAGTTCTTATTAAGAAGAAAATAAAAAGATTTCAGCCGTGTACGGCTTATCGCTTTTACAATAGGTTTTCTTTTATTGGTGATACGATTGCGCTTTACTAACTCATGCGCGCTGCAGAACGTATCGTTATTATCCACGGAGGCCACAATTTTATGAACAAAACTCATTTCCTGCTTTAAATATTCTTTTGTAAAGCAGGTCTCTCTTAGCAGGAAGATAATATCGCGGCTGTAATCGTTCATTTAATACGTCATAAAAATTGTAATACTAAAGTTAATTTTTTTTATTAGTTAAAACAACTATTATTCCTATTTTATCAGAATTTTAATAATCAAATTTTTGGTATGCCGGGTGTAAGAAAAAAAAATATTCTTGTAGCGCCGCTCGACTGGGGACTGGGACATACAACACGATGTATTCCAATAATTTGGGAATTAATAAATAATAATTGTACTATTATTATTGCAGGAAATACTACTCAGGTTTATTTACTGAAACAGGAATTTCCCCAGCTCACTTTTATTGATCTCGAAGGCTATAATGTGCATTATTCCAAAAAAGGAAATCGTTTTTTGGCCACCATAGCCCGTCAATTACCCCGCATTGCCAAAGCCATACGAAGAGAAAATGAATGGTTGAAAAAGATTGTAAATACTCATAGGATCGATGGTATTATCAGCGACAACCGGTTTGGGTTATATCACAAAAAGGTTCCTTCCGTTTTTATTACACACCAGTTAAATATTCAGACGCCCCTGGGAAGCCCGGCTGGCCTGTTGACCCGGAAAATGAATTATAGCCGGATCAACCGGTTTACCCATTGCTGGATCCCGGATTTTGAAGCGTCACCGGGGCTGGCCGGCGCGCTGTCGCATCCTCCAAAAATGCCATCGATTTCCTGCACGTATACCGGCCCCTTATCCAGGATGCAACCGGCAATTGCCGGTGAGCCAAAAAAAATGGTATTGATCCTGCTGTCCGGTCCCGAGCCGCAACGATCGTTATTCGAGCGGCTGATTTTTAGTCAACTGCGCCCAACAGAATTGTCTTTTGTTGTTGTAAGGGGGCTTCCTGATGGTAAGGGGCCGCAGGTGCCAGCGCTCCCTAATATTGTGGTGTACGATCATTTGCCTGCAAAGGAACTAAACCGTTGCCTGGCGGAAGCCGCTGTGGTCGTATGCAGGAGCGGCTACAGTACGGTAATGGATGTGTGTGTGGTGGGGGCCAAAGCGATCATGGTGCCCACGCCGGGGCAAACGGAACAGGAATACCTTGCGGCATTGCTGGCGGGATCCGGTAGCATCATTACGGCTTCCCAGGATGATTTTGATTTGTACGCCTTGCTGGAACGGGCGCAACAATCAAATTGCCGGCTCAGCGCTCCGCAGGAGGAACAATTGCTGAAAAAGGCCGTGCGTGATTTTGTTGGGAGCTTAGCAGGCTGATAGCGGGTAAACCGATAAAATGAAGAATAAAAAATAATGAATAAGAAATGTAAAAGGGCCTTATTTCAATAATATTCAATGTGTGTCCCTTTTGATATTTTTTGATTGAGGTGCAAAGCATCTGAACGTACGCCCCATGAATATTTTATATTGAATCCAGTATCAGGTATCCCGCATCGGGTAACAATGGAACATTTACAAATTCAATATCTGCCAAAAATCAGCGAGCTGCAATTGCCTCCGAATCCAAAAGAATTGGACATTACATAATTTAATTCTTTTTGCTGATAGCTTAAAACAGGCGTTAATCCCGTTTTTTCAATCGGGGTTTCAAAATTAAGTGAAGGGTATACTTCCTGGTGGTGAAGATTCAGGATGCTGAAAATGGCTTCCACGGCTCCCGCGGCGCCTAATGTATGACCCGTATAGGATTTGGTGCTGGCAAAGGCAGGTACTTTTTCGAACAGACGTAACATGGCTACGCTTTCCGTTTCGTCGTTATTTTCCGTTGCCGTGCCGTGGGCGTTTATAAAATCGATATCCGAAGGATTTAGATTGGCGGTTTTAAGCGCTTCTTTCATGCATAAATAAGGCCCGTCCGCGTTTTCCGAGGTAGACGAAGGGTGATAGGCGTCATTGCTGTTGCCAAACCCTTTTACAACGGCATAAACTTTTTTACCTGGTGGGAGGTCTTCTGCCCGTTCCAGTACCAAAAAGCCACCGGCCTCTCCCAGGTTTAATCCCTTCCGGTTCGCATCAAAGGGCCTGCAGGCTTCCGGAGAGAGGATCATTAATGAATTGAACCCATTTACCGTGTATTTCGAAAGGCTGTCGATACCTCCCACTATCGCTTTTGTCGCCAACCCGTTTTGTAACAGGCGTGCGCCATACATAATGGCATTAGCGGAAGAAGAACAGGCAGTGTTGAACGTGTTTACGGGTCCCCCGATATTAAAATAAGTCTGCAGAAATAAAGTGCACGCGCTATTGGAATAGGCTTCCAGGTAAGGGCTGTCGGATGATGGGTCCGGATTATTGGCATCGCGATACATCTCGTCTGTGAGGCACATGCCGCCAACCGTACTGGCGCCGATCAGCGCGGTGGTGTTTGCCATAAGCGTTTTTTCGGAAAGTTGTGCGTCGGCAATTGCTTCTGTCATTGCCTTTAAGCCGATCAGGTCTGTCCTGGTAGCTTGTGGGGTTCTTTCGGTCAGTAAAGAAGCCAGTGTGTCAGTATCGGATCTTATTGCGCCAAACGGCATTGTTTCGGCATACCTGGAGGGAAAATGGCTGGCTTCCCCAATACCGGTGCACCCGTTGATCAGTGCTTCCCGGTTTTCGGCTACGGATGCACCAATGGCCGAAAAAAGCCCGATACCTGTAACGATAACAGCGCCCAAAACTTACTTTATTTAGTGCGATGTTGATCGATATAATCCACCATCGTGTTTACAGTAGTCAATATCTTCCGGCCTTCTTTGGGATCCTGGATGTTAATTCCATATTCCCTGGAGAGCATTACGATCAACTCGATAGAATCAATAGAATCCAACCCCAGCCCCTCGCCGAACAAGGGCTCATCATCTTTTATTTCCTCAGGTTTTACACTATTCAGATTCAGAAATTTAATGATCTGTTCCTTTACCTGTTGTTTTAATTGTTCTTTTTCCATTAGTTTAAATAAAAATATTTAATACAATCCATTTCAGGTGGCACTGGTAAATTGTCTTAAAAATCGCACGTCATTTTCACTGAAAAGACGGATATCATTAATGCCATATTTTAACATAGCCGGTCGTTCCACGCCCATTCCAAAGGCAAATCCGGTATATTTTTCGGGGTCAATGCCACAGTTTTGCAAAACATTCGGGTGTATCATACCACATCCCAGGATCTCCACCCAACCGGTTTTTTTACAAATATTACAGCCCTTGCCGCCACAGATGAAACAACTTACATCCATTTCCGCGCTGGGTTCCGTAAACGGGAAATAGGACGGGCGAAAGCGCACGCGCACGTCGCCGCCATACATTTCCTTTACGAAGAAATAAAGGGTTTGTTTCAGGTCGGCAAAGGAAACATTCTCATCAATATACAGGCCTTCTACCTGGTGAAAGAAGCAGTGGCTGCGGGCACTGATGGTTTCATTACGGTATACACGACCGGGGCAAATAACCCGAATGGGCAGCACGCCTTTTTCCATAACACGGATCTGCGTATTGCTGGTGTGGGTGCGTAACAGCCAATCCACGGCGCTGTTAGAACCAGCGTCCACATAAAAAGTGTCCTGCATATCACGGGCCGGGTGGTGGGCAGGCATATTCAGCGCGGTGAAATTGTGCCAGTCGTCTTCAATCTCAGGGCCTTCCGCTACCGCAAATCCCAGCCGCTGAAAGATGGATATAATTTTATTGCGCATTAAAGTAATAGGGTGGCGGCTGCCCAGCGCAATGGTATCGCCGGGTAAGGAAAGATCGGGTCTTGCCTTTTCGGCTCCGCCGGAGGAAGCAGTAGCAGCCTCTTTCAGGTCGCTGAATTTTGCCTCAACAAATAGTTTAAAGTCGTTCAATAGTTGACCGGCCTCCTTCTTTTGCTCAACGGGCACATCTTTCATGGCCCCCATCACGGTTTTTACCAGGCCTTTGGATCCCAGCCATTTAATGCGAAAGGCTTCCACAGACGGTTCGTCTGTGGCCGTATATTCACCGATCTCTGATTTATATATCTGAAGCTTCTGAACTAAATCCTGCATAGCGAACAAAGATAATCAAAATGGGGCAGGCAATGGAGAGGTAATTTAAAGGGTGTTTTGGCTTCAGATGCTTTTCGAAAATTTTTTGTAGATTAGAGGTGCTAACCCTATTTTGTAATACTCAATAAAGAAAAACACAATGCAATTGACTGTTATTCAGCAAAGAATTTATGAGATAAAGGGACAACGCGTTATGCTCGATTTTGATCTGGCCAGTCTGTACCAAATTGAGACCAAAAGACTGAAAGAGGCCGTAAGACGAAATAAAAAACGCTTTCCGGAAGATTTTATGTTTGAGCTTACCAAAGTGGAATACGAGCAGTTAAAGGCGCATTGTTTGGATTTGAGCTCTGGAAATGACACCGAAGCCGCTACCGCAGCGGATTGTTTAAGGTCGCAAATTGCGTCCTTAAACAATCCTGTTGCTGCTGATGGGCAAAGGATTGCTTCGAAAAGAGGGCGGCATTCAAAATACCTGCCTTTTGCTTTTACCGAACATGGTGTAACGATGTTAGCATCTGTTTTAAACAGTGGCAGAGCTATAGAAATGAATATTGACATTGTTCGGGCCTTTATAAGTTTACGGCAATTAGCCATAGAGCATAAAGATTTTATACAACAACTGAAAAATTTGAGAACGGAATTACATGAACGTATTGATGTGCATGATGCCCAACTAGGGCAGATATATGAGGCTTTGGAAAATATGCTGGACACAGAAGCTGAAAAGAAAGCCAAAGAAGATGCCTGGAAAGACCGGAAACGGATTGGGTATAGATAATATACTTTCTACCGATTTATTTCCGGGCAATAAAAAACCCTCACAACCGAAGCTGCAAGGGTTTAAATAATGCTGTAGGGGGAGGGCTCGAACCTCCACGAGGCAGTTAGCCGCAACACAAAATCCGTGGTGGTCAACCCCGGTCGGTTTCAACCGAAGCAGAAACCGGCTCTATGCTGTGTTTATCCTGGACTCCTCACCCCCGAGACAAGAGGGCATGTCTGCCAAAAATTTCATCACCCCACAATGTAAAAGAACCGCTTTTTACAGCGTTTGATAGAACAAAAATACCCATTTTGACCATGTGATTCCAAATAATTCAAGAAAAATTTTGAAAATATAGAAAATGTTTAAATATTTGCAATGATTGTTAAATTATTTAAAATCAATATTGCCTAAATGAACAATAAATTGAATCTCGACAAACTGGATCTCCAGATCATTCAGCATATGATGGAAGATGCTGAAATTTCCTATGCAGATCTTGGTAAAAAATTATTTGTATCTGGCGGAACCATTCACGTGCGTATTAAAAAATTGCAAAAGGATGGTATTGTGAAAGGTACGAAATTAAACACAGATTTAAAGCTTTTAGGCTATGATGTTATTGCATTTATCGGAATTTATCTGAAAGAAAGTTCCCTGTATGATTCTGTTGCCAAAGAATTATACAAATTAAAAGAAGTGGTGCGGTTAAATTACACCACGGGGAATTACAGCATGTTTGCCGAAATTATTTGTAAAGATATTAGCGAGCTGCGCGTGGTATTACATGAAAAATTGCAGAAGATAAAAGGAATTGAAAGAACAGAAACCCTGATCTCGCTTGAGGAAAGCTTTTCGAGGAATGTACGGGTACTGGATTAGTTCATAAGGTCATAGTTGATAGCACATAGTTCATAGTGTGCCATGAACCATGAACTGCCTTACAATTTCCCTTTTACATTTAACGCATCCCGTAACCCGTTGCCGAAAAGATTAAAGGCTAATACCAGGATCATGATTGCAAAGCCGGGAGCCAGCGCCAGCATTGGGTTTTGTGTAATGATGAAATTATAATTCTCCTTGATCATCAGCCCCCAACTGGGTTGCGGAGGTTGTACACCAACGCCGAGGAAACTAAGCCCCGCTTCAATAACGATAGAGGAGGCAAAGTTGGCAGCAGCAATAACCAATACCGGTCCCATAATATTGGGCCATATATGCCGCATAATGATCCGCATATCATTGAAGCCAAGCGCTCTTGTTGCTTCAATATATTCCAGTTCTCTTACGGCTAAAACCTGCCCGCGCACCAGGCGTGCTACATTTACCCACATCGTTAATCCAACGGCAATGAATACCTGCCAAAAACCTTTTCCCAAAGCAAGCGTAATGGCAAAGACCAGTAATAAAGTAGGAATGCTCCAGATAACGTTGATGAACCACATAATAACATCATCCATTTTACCCCGGTAAAATCCCGCAAGCGACCCCAGCATCAAACCAATGCTGATGGAGATCAGCACGGTTATAATGCCCACGCTTAAACTTACCCGTGTGCCTACAATAAGCCGGCTGAGTATGTCCCGGCCATAACTGTCCGTTCCCAGCCAGAATGTTTTAGTAACAACCGGTTGCAAAGAGGTTCGGGCTCTTGAGAACCCCAGGCGCTCACTTACACCCTCATCAATAAATTTGTCAACAATAATGCTGTCCTTTGTAATAGTGTAATGATTGACCGGTATGTAGTCGTACTGATCGGGTTTGCCATTGATAAGGCGTTCAAAAAATCCCGCCACTGCGGGTGGGTTTTCCTTTTTTAATAATAAAAAGGTTTGACGGAATCCCGGCTTTGAGCCGCCTATTTCTAAGATAATGCGGTTGGCATAGGGCGATGCATCTTCTGCCAGGAAATAACAAAAGATAGCAATGAAAACTGAAAGAAGGATTGCGGATAACCCAATAAGCGCCCCTTTATTTTTGCGGAGCCGTTTCCAGGCCGGTTGACGGAATATTGAGAAAAGCTGCATGGATTTCAAATGTAAGATTATTTCACCCTTCTTCCTTTCCATTCATACTTGCCAAAGCTGCCTAAAAAACCGGCAAGTATGGTATACGCGATATGCAGGGGCTGAAAGATGAAGAAGAAAATTAATCGTTGTTGTTTGTTGAAAAAAGAAGCCACGCTGGTTATAAAAGGCAGCTCCACTATTGTTTTTAAAAGCCACCCTGCAAGAAATGCGTAAAAATAGATCTTATTGAAAAAGCCTGCAATCAATAAGACCAGGAACGAAAAATTAAAAAGATATACCAGGATCAATACAGAAAAAATACGCTTATCATCATAACTGGTGGCCTTGCTGGCCCAGCGGATGCGCTGGTTAATAAAAGCCTTCCAGTTGGCCGCCGCTTCTGTTCGTACAATGGCTTCTTTTGATTTCAGGTATTGAATTTTTTTGGGGTAGCATTTCCATATTTTATGCATCAGCAGCATATCATCGCCCGAGGCAATCGTATCAATACCCTTGAATCCTTCTACTTCATAAAATACTTTTCGTTGGTAGGCCAGGTTGGCGCCGTTGCACATGGTGTGCACATTTTTATAAACGGATGCACCGGTGATGCCCTGCAGGGTAAGAAAATCAAGGTCCTGGAAAAGATTAACCAGGGAACCTTCTTCAAGGAAGGCAACAGGGGCGGCTATAAAAACGGGATCCGTTTTTTTTATTGTTTCTGCAAAACTTTGCAACCACTGAGCGGGTACTATACAATCTGCATCTGTGCAAATGATCCATTCATTTATCGCTGCGGCAATCCCTGTTTCAATAGCTTTCTTCTTATAAGAATTGATCGCGTCGTTTTTTAAGGAGAGCAGCCGTATTGGAGGCCGCCCTTCGCCGTTGGTTATAAATGCTTCAACAAGGGCTGCTGTGGAATCATCGGAATGATCATCGGCAACGATCACTTCAAAATGCGCAGAAGAATAGGTCTGTTCTTTGATAGATGTTAGTAAACGGATAATATGTTGCTCCTCATTGCGGGCGGGAATGATTATTGAGAAGGTTGGTGGTGTACCCGGGGCTGTTTTCGTTAGAACCTGCAAGGGTATTTGTTTCCAGCTCCTGGTGTAAAACAGGATAAGGATCGCATAAGCCAGGAATAAAAAAGCGGTGATACCAATAAGCCACATGGCGGCAAAGCTAATGGTTTTCAGTTATCAGACGCGAGATGTTGGACGTCTGGTTTCAGCAATCAGTTATCAGAAATCAAACGTCAAACGAGAAAGGGCAGACGTATAGACTATTCACCATTCACTTTTCACTCAGATCGTTTAACAATCCCTGCACTTCCCTTGCCTGTAATAGCCGGTGCCCGGTTTCCAAAACATGGATCGGGGCGTAAGCCTCAATGCCTTTTAGGAATTTGAATCCACTTGCGGCAGGAATAACGTTATCATAGGCCCCAAAATAAAGCTGCAGGGGCGTTTTGTAACGCGCTATATTTTTTTTGATCTTCCGGGAATGAGGATCAAAAAAACGGAAAGCTGTCCAGGCTTTGTATAATATGTTACGCACGGCATCCTGGCTCAGGTACTGGACAACGAATTTTTTCACGCCGGTATTGATGATACCCAGCCTGGAAAAAAGCCCAGCCATACGGATGAACCAACCCGGGTGATGCATCGTAAAATGAAAAGCCCTGTTACCAATAGAAGTATGCGCCGCCAGCCAATACCAGCCATTAACTTTTAATCCATCGGGGGCAATAAGGACAAGCTGCTTTATTGATTGTGGGTAGTGCTCGTAAAAAGACAGGGCCAATCGTCCGCCCAGGCTAAAACCGATCAGGGTAAATGCTTCTTTTGGGGCGAAGCCTTCTGTTTTTAAAATAATACCTATAATTGCATAAAGATCTGCAGGGGAATAATGTAATCCTTCCCTCCATTGGGTAGCACCGTGAAACGGAGCGTCGATGGAAAAAACAGCATAACGATTGTTTTTGTTTTCCAAAACGGCAAAAGAACAGGCATCTTCATTAAATCCATGCAGGCATATAACCGGCTGCAACCCGCTTCCGCTGCGGAGATAGCTGATGTTGGACTGCTTGTATGAAATGAATTTCCGGGACAAATATTTTGATTAGAGTCAATAGAAAAATAAAACATCCAATACAAAAATAGACTAACTTTGGTTAGTTGTCAAAACAACTATATGCCAAGCAACCAATTTAAAAAGAGTGATTTATACAGTTTTATTACGGGGATAGCCAGTACGGCCATCGCCCGCAGGCTGCAAAAAAAGTTCAATCAGGCAGATTTGAATATGACGATTGAGCAATGGAGTGTGTTGTATCATTTATGGAAGGAAGATGGTATTAGCCAACAGGATCTTTGTAAGGCAACCTTCCGGGATAAGCCAAGCATGACCCGGCTGGTGGATAACCTGGAAAAGGCGGGGATGGTAAAACGAATGCATTCCAAAGCCGATAGGAGGAAGAACCTGATCACGCTTACTGACAAAGCCAGGCAAATGCAGGATACCTGCTATGGCTTTGCTGAGGAAACCGTTGAAGAAGCGCTGAAAGGCGTAAGCGAAGATAAAATTGAGATTTGCAAACAGGTATTAAAGGTGGTATATGAAAACCTGAAATAAATTTAACCGCGAAGGCGCGATGTCAATTGTCCTGATCGGCTTCCGACAGGAATACAGGTGCAGTCGGCGTTTGCAGGCGATGGATTAAAAAAACATTGCGCCCTGGCGTCATTGCGGTTGAATAATTAGAAACCTTGTGCCTCCTGGCTATTTTTTAACTGTTAAAACAAAAACAATGGATGCTGCTATAAATGCTGAAACAATTACCAGGGGCGCGGAGTGGCTCATTAAAGAACAAACTCCGGCGCAAACTTTTATTGCCAACGAATTTGATGAAGAGCAACTGATGATCCGGGACCTCTGCAACCAGTTCCTGGCGGCGGATGTATGGCCGATACTGGATCGTATTGACAGTATGGAGCCAGGGCTCATGAAATCGCTCGTGCAAAAAGCCGGCGGGCAGGGGCTGCTGGCCACGTCGTTCCCTGAAGTATATGGTGGATTAGGCAAAGATTTTGTTACCTCAACCATCATTAATGAATACCTGGGGGCAGGGCATTCGTTTTCTGTAGCCATTGCGGCACATACAGGCATTGGTACATTGCCGATCTTGTATTTTGGTACGGATGCGCAAAAAGAAAAATATATCCCCAAACTGATTACCGGTGAATGGGCGGGAGCTTACGGATTAACAGAGCCTAATAGTGGCAGCGATGCCCTGAGTGCAAAAACAACCGCCAAACTGAGCGCAGACGGAAAGTATTATTTACTGAATGGACAGAAATGCTGGATCACCAATGGCGGCTTTGCCGATGTGTATACGGTGTTTGCGAAAGTGGATGGAGATAAATTCACAGGGTTTATCGTGGAGCGGGGCACGGAAGGATTTACACAGGGGCCCGAAGAACAAAAAATGGGCATTAAAGGTTCCTCAACCGTACAATTATATTTCCAGGATGCGAAAGTGCCGGTGGAGAATGTGCTGGGTGAGACCGGGAAAGGACATAAGATCGCTTTTAATATTCTGAATATCGGCCGGCTGAAACTCTGCGCTGCAGCGCTGGGTGGGGCGCGCAAGGCTTTTGACACCTCATTGGAATATGCAAAAACACGCGAACAGTTCAAACAGCCCATCAGCAATTTCGGGGCGATCAAACATAAACTGGCGGAGATGGCCATCGGCATGTTTGCGGCTGAGTCAGCCTTGTATCGCACCGCAAAATGGATCGACCAATTGGAACAAAAATTACTGACCGAAGGAAAACCTTTTAATGAGGCCGTATTGGGCGCAGCAGAGGAATATGCGATTGAATGCGCCATGCTGAAAATATTCGGGAGCGAACTGCTGGATTTTGTAGTGGACGAAGGCGTTCAGATTCATGGCGGTAATGGATTCAGTGCCGAGTACAATATTTCAAGGGCCTATCGCGACAGTCGCATTAATCGTATCTATGAAGGAACTAATGAAATTAACCGGTTACTGATCCTGGATATGACCCTTAAACGCGCTATGCAGGGGCGTTTGAACCTGATGGGGCCGGCAATGGAAGTACAAAAAGAGTTAATGAGCATTCCGGATTTCGGTGGTGAGGATGAAACGCCTTTTGCTGAAGAGAAAAAGCTAATCGCCAACCTGAAGAAGGCCATCCTGATGGTGGCCGGCGCTGCTGCGCAAAAGCTGATGATGAAAATAGAAAGTGAACAGGAGATCCTGATGAATATTTCCGATATGGCCATTGAAATATTCCATGCGGAAAGTATGCTGCTGCGCACGATGAAGATCGCGGCAGCAAAAGGCGACACAGCCGCTGCAGACTATGCAGCTATGACCCGCGTGTTTTTATACGATGCCGCTGACAAAATAAATAAAGCCGGTAAAGATGCGATTAATGGTTTTGCGGAAGGAGATGAACAGCGAATGATACTGATGGGATTGAAGCGTTTTACAAAAGCACAGCCTTTTAACAGCAAGGACGCCCGCAGAAGCATTGCCGATAAATTAATCGCGGCCGGTCATTATTGTTTTTAGTTTTGCCTGCTTCTTAAAAGGGCGCAGGGACTGCACTTGCCCAAACCTACTTTTAACCACAACCTGTTCGGTTATGCAGCACAAGTTGTGGTTTTTTTATAAACCTGCACCAATACAAGAGCTGCCGCCGGCTGTTTTTTGCGTGTGCAAAAAAATTTTATAATTTTTGACTGCGGGTTTATATTTGGTATCTAAACATAACTGTCATGAGAATTGCTTTGCTTGCTATCGGGCTATTATTAGTTCCAATACTAACGGTTAAACTATATGCCCAGGAAGGGGTTAAATTCGGTAAAATATCAGCAACTGACTTTGACGTAAAATCGCCGGTTATCGATTCCAATACCAATGCGGTCATTCTTTCTGATGTAGGCAGTTCAAAAATTGATGGCAATAATAGCGGGTCGTTTTCTTTGATTCACAAACGCTCCACGCGCATTAAAGTGTTGAATAAAAAGGGGTTTGATGCTGCCAATATTTCCATTGAACTTTACGTTTCGGGTAATAATGAAGAACGGCTTTCAGATCTGAAAGCCGTTACCTATAACCTGGAAAATGGAGTCGTGCAGCAAACCAAGCTGGAAGCTTCTAATGTTTTTAAGGAGAAGCTAAATAAAAACTGGAACGCCAGGAAATTCACTTTCCCCAATTTAAAAGAAGGCTCTATTATCGAATATTCCTATACCATTGAGTCGGATTTTTTTAATTTTCTCAAGCCATGGGAATTCCAGGGAAACTATCCCCGCTTATACACCCAGTATACGGTTAATATTCCGGAGTTCTTCCAGTATGTATTTTTATCCCAGGGGTATTTTCCGCTAAAAAACACAAAAAAAGATTTTTTTAAAACGTATTCCATTTCGGATGCCAATGGCACCCAGGCTACGGAGCATTACTCCCTTCCAGGGAGCGAAACGCAGAATAGCTGGTCTGCCACCAATGTACCAGCCATAAAAGAGGAGCCTTTTACTTCCACAACAGATAACTATATTTCAAAACTTGATTTTCAGCTTTCAAAGATCCAGTTCCCCAATGGCGTGCCAAAAGATATCATGGGCAACTGGGCCACTACAAGTGAACAGTTATTGAAATCCGAAGATTTTGGAGCGGGGCTCTCCAAACCGAATATCTGGCTGAACGACGAAGTAAAAAAAGCTACCGCCGGTACGGCTTCGGGTATGGATGCCGCAAGGGGTATTTATGCTTTTGTGCGGGATAATTTTACCAAAACCCAAAACAGCGGGGCCTATCTGTCGGACAATACCACACTGAAAGATGTATTCCGGAAAAAGAGCGGCAATGTTGCCGAAATTAATATACTGCTTATCGCGATGCTCCGACAGGCCGGATTAACCGCGGACCCTGTTTTGTTAAGCACCCGCAGCCATGGATTTGCTCACCCGTTTTATCCGCTAATGAGCAAATACAACTATACCATTTGCTGTTTAAAAATTGATGGACAAACGTACTACCTGGATGCTACACAACCCAACATGGGGTTCAGTCACCTGCCGCTCCAATGCTATAACGGGCCCGCATTTGTAGTGGCCTCCTCACCCCAAAACATCAGTTTTGAATCCGATTCTTTAACGGAATCCAAATCCACGTTGATCTTTGTCGTTAATGATTCAGCGAGCAAAGGGCTTGCAGGCGCTTATAGCGAAACGCCCGGATATTACGAATCAATGCAACTGCGTAATGCCCTGGCCACCAAAGAGGTTAATGAATATTTTAAAGAAACCGAAAAGGGCTATTCTTTCCCGATGAAATTTTCTGAATTTCAAATTGATTCTTTAAAAAAATATGATTATCCCGTTTCGGTCAGATACCAAATGAAAATGGATCTTGGAAAGGAAGACCTTATTTACTTCAACCCTATGTTCAGTGAAGGGATAAAAACAAATCCTTTTACATCAGCCGAACGGTATTACCCGGTAGAGATGCCTTACAAAATATACCGGGTATATGTATTGAACATGGAAATACCCAAAGGATATAAAGTAGATGAAATACCCAAATCGAGCCGGGTAATACTCAACAATAATGAAGGGGTGTTCGAATATATTGCCGCGGTAAATGAAAACCGCATCATGCTGCAAAGCAAAATAGATATACGAAAAGCAGCCTTTGCATCTGAGGACTACCAAACCCTCCGGGATTTTTTCGGATACATTGTTAAAAAACATAATGAACAGATCGTTTTAAAGAAAATAAAATAGCCCCGTGAATCCGGAGCACTACAAGAGATAGTATGAAAAAAATAACTGCAATACGAATCCTGGTTTTTGCGCTGGCTCTTTTTTCTGCCACCACCACCCGCGCGGAATTTCCGGTTAATACGATCCCTGAAACACTTTTGAAAAAAGCGGATTTTGTAAAGCGCCTGGATGAAACAACCCTTACGATAAAAAATGCAGGCAGAGCCGTTTATCACCGGCACTACGCCTATACTATTTTAAATGAAGCGGGGAGCGACTTTGCGGGGATGGCAGTTGGATATGACCGGTTTCATATTATTAACGATATTTCAGGAGCACTGTATGCTGCTGATGGAAAGAAAATAAAATCGATCCGGAAAAAAGATATCCAGGACATAAGCGGTACCGATGGCGCCACACTTATTACGGACGCCCGCTATAAGGTGTATGATTTTTATTGTAAAGATTATCCGTATACGGTAGAATACGATATCGAGTTTGAAATGAACGGTATTTTTTCGTTCCCGGAGTGGATGCCGCAAAGTGGCCCGCGGGTGGCAGTGGAAAACAGCAAACTGATCTTTGAAGTGCCGGATAATTATAAGCTGCGCTACAAGATGTTCCGGTACACGGGAGCGCCGGAAATAAAAAAAGAAAAAAATACCAGCAGATATGTATGGCAGGTAACTAACAGCGCCGCAAAAGCTTCCGAATCTTACGCGCCGGAATGGAACCAGCAGGTGACAAGGGTTTTAACGGCCCCTGCCGATTTTGAGATCGGGGGTTATAAAGGGAATATGGATAGCTGGCAGAATTTTGGAAAATTTATTGTGTCCCTGTATGCCGGAAAGGATGTGCTTCCGGAGGCCGTAAAAGCAAAGGTGCTGGATCTTACGCAGGGGCTAAAATCTGATCCGGAAAAAGTAGCTGCGCTTTATAAGTATATGCAACAAAACTCCCGCTATATAAGCATTCAGCTAGGTATGGGCGGCTGGCAGCCACTGGATGCCACTTATGTAGCTGAAAAAAAATACGGGGATTGTAAAGCACTTTCCAATTATATGGTGGCTTTACTGAAAGCAGCAGGTATTAAAGCCTGTTCGGTATTAATTAGCGGCGGTCCGGATGATAAAGACATCGTGGCAGACTTTGCATCCAATCAGTTTAATCATGTGGTGGTGTGTGTGCCCGCGAAAAAGGATTCGATATGGCTGGAATGTACCAGCCAGACAAAAGAGCCGGGTTATATGGGGAGCTTCACCGGTGACCGGGAGGCATTGCTGCTTGATGGAGACAATAGCTGCCTCGTCCGCACGCCACACTATTCCAAAGAAGCCAACATGCAAAATCGCGTAATAAACGCGCAACTGGATGAAAACGGTACATTAACCGCATCCGTGAGCACTACCAGTACGGGGCTGCTGCAGGATGAGCTGCACAGCGTCGTTTATGATCTTACAGATGAACAAAAGCAGAAAAGATTGCGGAATAACTTTTCGCTGCCCAGTTATGACATCAGCTCTTTTGGATATACGGAAATTGGCAACAGCCCGGTACCGGCGGTTATGGAGAAAGTGCAGTTGGTTTCAAAAGATTATGCAACCATTACCGGCAGACGCCTGTTCATCAGCCCTAATATTTTGTCGAAGCATTCCGTGAAGCTGAGCGATGATGAAAAAAGGGAAAATGATATTATTTACGAGTATGCTTTTAAAACCGCAGATACGGTTACGGTTAAAATCCCGAAAGGATTTATGATAGAAGCTGCACCCGGCGCTGTAAATATCGATAATCAATTTGGGGCTTATTCTATTCGTAGCAGCTATAAAGACGGTGTTATTACTATGATCCGCCGTTATGATCGTAATGCCGGGAAATTTCCTGCTACTGATTATGATAAAATGGTAACCTTCTACAATGCCGTTTACGCCGCAGACAGGGCAAGAATTGTTCTCGTAAAACAGGAAAACTGACGGCCGCGCTAACATTTACGTTCATTTTCAATACAAATCTTTAAGATTTACTCAATGGTAACCGGTTTTTCTAAAGCCAGGAATCCCATCGTTCCGGGTCGCCGCATGATTTAAGGAGGCAGCGAAATTGTTAATCATAACTGGATGGCTTTATATAAACCTTGCGGGCAGCGATTGCATAAATAGTATCTTCGCAAATATTGTTAAGAATTGGTTGTATGAAAATGGACGCCATAACTATTAAAGACATTGCCAAAGCACTTGGGCTTTCTGCTTCCACGGTTTCCCGTGCGCTGAGAGATAGTCACGAAATTGGTGCCGATACAAAGAAGAAGATCCGGGAGTACGCGCAAACCTATAATTATCGTCCCAACCAGGCTGCCTTAAGTTTGCGGAAAGGAAAATCAAAATCGATCGGCATTGTTATTTCCAATATTGCCAATAACTATTTTAGTCAGGTTATTGATGGTGTGGAATCAGTAGCCAATAAAAAGGGTTATAACCTCATTATTACGCAAAGCAAAGATTCTGCAGAACGGGAAAAAATGATCCTGCATGATCTGTCGGCACGATCCATTGATGGATTGATTGTATCGCTTGCGGCCGAAACAACGGACTATTCAGTCTTTGAGGAATTGAATAATATGGGTGTGGCCATTGTCTTTATCGACCGGATTGCGGATACTATTGAAACACATAAGGTAGTGGCAGATAATTTTGCGGGCGGCTACGAAGCCGTGCAACACCTGGCGGGCAACGGTTTTAAAAAGATAGCCCTTATCGCTAATAACAAAAATCTTTCCATATCCAGGGAGCGTATCCAGGGCTGCGTAAAAGCCTTTCAGGAACTGGGACTGGAGCAGCACAAAGATTGGATCCGTTTCTGTGCTGCGGGTGGCGCCGATCAGGATGAAATTGAAAATGTGGTAACAACATTATTGTCGATGAAGAACAGGCCGGATGCGATCCTCACTTTGTCCGATACACTGTCTTTAAAGACCCTTCGTATCCTTAAAAGCAAAAAAATTGCCATCCCGCGCCAAATGGGGTTAATGGGGTTTTCGAACTTCAATAATGCCGATTTGCTGAACCCCGCGCTTTCAGTTATTTACCAGCCCACTTTTGAAATGGGAGCGCTGGCGGCGAAATTGTTGGTTTCAGAAATAGAAAGCAAGCGCCCCATCGCCAAATTTGAGAAACATATACTCAAAACCAGGATATTCACCCGTAAAAGCAGTGCCGCGGCTAAAGCATAAAACACTTATTTTTGGGGAAATACTCGATCAAACAAATAAAGAATGAAAGAAGCAGCATGCGCCATGATCCATACGATGCGCTGGTATGGTCCCAAAGATCCCGTTAGTTTAAGCGATATAAAACAAGCCGGTTGCACTGGGGTTGTAACTGCGTTGCACCATATTCCGGTAGGCGCCATTTGGGAAGTGTCCGAAATTGAAAAAAGAAAAAATGAAGTGGCCGCCGCCGGGCTTACCTGGGAGGTGATCGAAAGCCTTCCGGTGCACGAGGATATAAAAAAGCACAACGGGGCCTTTGAACAATATATTGAAAACTATAAACAAAGCCTCAAAAATGTTGCTGCATGCGGCTTACAGGTGGTTACGTATAATTTTATGCCCATTCTGGACTGGATGCGCACGGATATCAATTATACCGTTGCCGATGGCAGCAAGGCCCTGCGGTTT
Organism: Niabella soli DSM 19437; assembly: GCF_000243115.2. NCBI lineage: Bacteria > Pseudomonadati > Bacteroidota > Chitinophagia > Chitinophagales > Chitinophagaceae > Niabella > Niabella soli. The sequence goes on from NZ_CP007035.1 coordinate 3,788,247, forward strand.
GAAAAATCGGCTTTTATTGCTTTTGATGTATACTTGTTAAAACGCCCGGGTGCAGAGAAAGATTATACTGCGGAAGAACTGCAAAAGGCCAAGGCAACGGTTGAGCAGTTGAGTGAGGAAGAGAAGGAGATGCTGTACCGTAACACCTTATTGGGGCTTCCCGGGAGCGAAGAGCGGTTTACAGAAGCGGAAATTCTTGCGGCGCTGAAGACCTATGCGCTTATCGATGCAAAAAAACTTAAAGAACATTTATTTTATTTTCTGCAGCAGGTAATCCCCGTTGCAGAGGCCCTGGGATTAAAAATGGCGATCCATCCGGATGATCCGCCTTTTCCCATTTTGGGATTGCCAAGAATCGTTAGCACTGAAGCAGATGCCTGGGAGCTGATCAATGCCGCTCCGTCAAAGGCCAACGGGCTGTGCTTTTGCACGGGATCCTACGGTGTACGGGCCGACAATGATTTGCCGGGGATGGCACAGCGCCTGGGTGAACATATTCATTTTTTACATTTGAGGAGCACCAAACGGGATGCAGATGGCAATTTTTTTGAGGCCGATCATTTGGATGGCGATGTGGATATGTACGCCGTGGTAAAGGAGCTGGTAAAAGTAATGCGTCAAAGAAATGTGTCCATACACATGCGCCCGGATCACGGTCACCAGATGCTGGATGATCTTAAAAAAACGACCTATCCCGGTTATTCGGGTATTGGCCGTTTGCGGGGGCTGGCAGAATTGCGGGGGCTGGAACTGGGGATACAGCGAGGCCTGTGACCCGGCCCTCTTATCTTTTAATGGGGAGGACGTTCACTGAATTGTATGAAAGCTTTTTTACTGGAGGATGATACCGTCCTGTCATCGGAAATCACCTTCTATCTTCAAAATAACGGAATTGAATGTAGAACGGTGGCTGATGGGAAGACTTATCTGGACCGCATTGCAGACGAGCGCTGCGATGTTTATATCCTGGATATCAATGTGCCATATATTAATGGCCTGGATGTATGTAAAAAGATCAGGGAGCAGGATGCCCAAACCCCCATTATCATTATTTCGGCTTATGATGATATTGTTGAAAAAAAGGAAGCCTTTCTGCGCAATGCAGATGACTACCTGGTGAAACCCTTTATCCTGGAAGAGCTTTTGTTAAGGATTCGCTCACGGTTGCGGATAACGGGTGCCAAACAGGAGGCGCCGGACAAAATTATGATTGAAGATCTCGAAATATTCCCGGATGAATACAAAGTTTTTCGCGGCGGGATGGAAATAAATCTGACCCAAAAGGAATTTCAGCTCCTGGTTTTATTAGCAAAAGCAAACGGGCGCACGCTGTCCAAGCAATATATCTCAGATGAGGTTTGGCAAAACCAGTTTCAGACCACGCATAATACCATTGAAGTATATATAAATTTTCTCCGTAAAAAAATAGACCGGCAGTTTGAGGTCAAATTAATTCATACCCGGCCGGGGTTTGGTTATTTTTTAAAACCATTGTAATGACATTAAAAAGAAGGATAGCCCTTAGCTGGAGTTTGGCTTACTCGCTGCTGTTTGGCCTTCTTATGATCATTATCTATTTTGCTTTTTATGATTTCCGGCGGGATGAGTTCCGGCAGAACCTGAAAGACAAATCAATGGTAACGGCTCATTTTATTGCCAAAACACCCGATTTTCTTACGGGCGTGCCGAAATTCCTCAGCGAGTCCGATGATGGGTTGTATAAAGAAGAAATATTGATCTTCAGCCAGGAAAAAAAACTGATCTACAGCACTATTAAAGATACCAGTGTTTCGTGGGATGAAACGATCCTGCAGCGGCTCGACAGGAGCAGCGAGATCTATGTTGAAAATACAACACCCGAGTATTTTGGTATTGCGCCGGTTATCGACGGTAAAAAATTTTATATTCTTACCAGTGCAGAAGATGTTAACGGCCGCTCGAAGCTGAAGTTCCTGGGGTATATTTTATTGATCACCTACCTCGTGAGCACCGCTGTGGTATGGCTCAGCAGTTATTTTGTAGCGAAGCGTCTTTTAAAACCGCTGGATCAATTGACGGGTCAGATAACAGATATAACCGCCCATAACCTGACGGAACAACTTCCCGTAAAAAATTCAAATGATGAGATCAGCCTGCTTGCCCGGTCGTTTAATACGATGATGGGTCGCATCAACGATGTATTTCAGTCGCAGAAAGACTTTACTTCAAGTGCTGCCCATGAGCTCCGCACCCCGCTGACCCGGATTGCCTTTCAGTTGGAAAACCTGGAATACAGGAATGAAGATGCGGTGCGCACAAAAAATACGGTTAATAATGTGATCAAAGACGTATATCAATTGTCGGACCTCACCCGGTCATTGATGCTGTTATCAAAATTCGATAAAGAAAATATCAGCAGCATTTATGAGAGCGAACGTATTGATGAGCTTATTTTTACCGCATACGAACAGGTACTTAAAATGGAGCCCCGGCTGTTAATGGATTTTACTATTATCCCGGAAGCAGGAAAAGATCCTGATCTTTTGGTCAGTGGCGTACGCTCGCTTTTGGAAATAGCGTTTATCAATCTGCTCAAAAATGCGGCGATCTATTCCTCAAGTCCGGCAGTCATTGTTACTATTAAAGAAAAAGATACGCAATTGGAGGTCAACGTTACCAGCCACGGCACACTGATCTCTTCCGAAGAGCAGGCCCGTATCTTTGATCCTTTTATACGGGGCTCTAATATCCAAAATACAACAGGGTCAGGGCTTGGGCTGCGTATTGTTAAGCGCATCATCGAGTACCATAAAGGGCAGGTCCAATATATTCCGGTGCCGCCGGATGAAAATACCTTCAGGATAACATTTCCCGTTTTTTGAGTTTGAATGTGTAGCCTTCGGCTATAGCTGTCTGTCGCAACAGTTCCACCTGTTCGCCTGTGGAACAAGCGCTGAGTGACGGAAAATTCCTTAAAATCCGTTTAAGCTTATTTTAAGCTGAACTTAAGCCCCCTTTAAGATGCAGTTGGGAGCTTTGCCAAAATGTTCGGACAATGAAGGGGCTATTTCTTTTTGTAACGTTGGCAGCGTGCGGGGCGGCTTTGGGCCAGGAACAGATGACACTGGAAAGTTGCGAAGCCGCATTTATGAAAAATAACCTGGCGCTTTTGGCGCAACAGTATAATATAAGCGAAGCTGATGCTGATATTATGCAGGCCAAAATCTGGGACCTCCCCCAGGCAAGCTACCAAACGAATATCTATAACCCTGAAGATAAAAAAGTGCTGGAAGTTACCAAAGCCAATAGCCTCGGTATTCAGCAGCTATTGTATCTGGGTGGCAAAAAAAAGTATGAAGTGGAATACGCCCGGAGCAATAAGGAGCTGGCCAAACTACAGTTCAATCAATTATTGACGGAGCTGAAAACACAACTATATGAAACCTACTATACGCTTTACTTTGAGGAAAAAAAGCTGATCGATATTAATACTCAGTTGAACTACATGACCGACCTGCTGGAAGCGTATAAAATACAAACAGCCAAAGGAAACACTTCGTTAAAAGAACAGGTGCGCCTGCAGGCGATGGTGGTTCAGTTGAACAATGATAAAATAGAAATCATTAATACCATATTGCAGCAGCAGCAATTATTAAAAACATTTACGGGACTTTCAGTGAATATTAAAACCAAATTATCTGACGCTGAGGCCAACCATCTGCTGACACAGCAGCCCCTGCTGTCCCTGGAGGACATTGAAAAAAGTGCACTGGCAAACAATGCTGATTACCTGTATTCATTGAAAGATATAGAGGCTAATAAGGTGAACCTGAATTGGCAGCGCTCGCAGAATGTTCCGGATCTTACCGTGGGCGGACAATGGAACCAATTGGGAGGTGCATATAAAAACGAAGTGGACCTTACTGTAGGCATCCCCATACCGCTTTGGAAGCGCAATAGAGGAAATGTGACAAAGGCCGAATATCAGATTAAGGAAAGCCAGGCTAACAGTGATCTGAAAAAACTGAACCTGCAAACAACGGTGGAGCTGGCCTATCGAACCTGGAAGAACCATTATGATCAATACGTAGCAGTAAAAACGGAGGATATAAACAATTTGCAAACCGTGCATGCTGGCATGCTTTCCAATTTCCGGAGGGGCAATGTGAACCTGGTGGATTTTACTGATTTCATGGACAGCTACCGGCAAACAATCCTTCAGTTGTACGAAATGAAAAAACAAATTATGATTTCAGCCGAGGAGCTGGAACGCTTAACGCAATCAAAAATATTTTAATGATGAACAGGAAACAGACTGCATTCTTTTTTTTGGTGGTGATGCTAACCGCTTGCGGCGCCAATGAACCCAAAAAGGAGCAGCATATAGTAAACGGCTTTGTACTGAGCGATGTAATGATGAAAACGACCACTACGGCGGAAGCGCATAAACAGCCGGTAGAAACGGTAATGAATTTTTTTGGGAAGATCTCGGCAGATAAAAACCATTATATAGATGTGTTTCCCCTGGTGGGCGGCAATGTGATCAGTGTAAATGCAGAACTGGGCGATTATGTAAAGAAAGGACAGGTGATGGCAACCATTCGCAGTACAGAAATGGCGGGCTTTCAAAAAGACCTGGGTGATGCCCGGACGGATCTTGTTGTGGCAGAAAACAACCTGCGGGTGGCACAGGAAATGTACACCGGGAAACTAAGCACGGAAAAAGAAGTACTGGAAGCAAAAAGCCAGGTAACAAAAGCAGAAGATCAGTTAAAAAGGGCTACTGCCGTAGGAGCCATTTATAATATCCGGAAAGGAAATATTTACACGGTAATAGCTCCTATCAGCGGGTACGTTGTTCAAAAGAATATTAATAAAGACATGCAGTTACGCAGTGACCGCACCGACAATATTTTTGACGTGGCTAATACAACAGATGTGTGGGCCATTATAAACGTAAACGAAGCGGATATTGACAAAATAGCCTTGGGAATGAAAGCGGAAGTGGCCACGTTAAGTTACCCCGATAAAAAGTTTTATGGTAAAATTGATAAGATCTTTAAAATTATAGATCCGCAAACCAATGCGATGCAGGCCCGGGTGGTATTGAACAATGCGCAGGGGCTTTTAATCCCTGAAAGCAAGGCTACCATTAAAATATATAACACCGAAACCAGCTCGGCCATCGCTATCCCTTCCAAAGCGGTGATTTTTGATAACAACCGGAATTATGTCATTCAGTTCATTTCACAGAACAATTTAAAAGTGAAAGAAATAAAACTGTTAAAACAAACGGGAGAGACTACTTATGTTTCAGAAGGGTTGGAGGAAGGAGATAAAGTGGTGACCAATAATCAACTGATGATCTACCGGTCGCTGAATAATTAGCAGGGCATAACAAACAGACGGATCGCACACAACGGATTTTAAAAGCGTTAACAGATGAACAAGTTTATAAAAGGGGTGTTAACCTTCTCTCTTAAAAATAAAGTATTCACTTTTATTTGGGTGGGCATACTGGCTATTGCGGGGTTCATCAGTTTTAAAAATATGCCTATAGAGGCGTTCCCGGACGTAACCAATACACAAATAGTCATCATTACCCAATGGAACGGCAGAAGCGCCGAAGAAGTAGAGCGTTTTGTAACCACGCCACTTGAGCTGGCTATGAGCCCGGTGCAAAAGAAAACGAGTGTGCGCAGTACCACGATGTTCGGGCTGTCCATTGTAAAAATTATTTTTGATGATGGGGTGGAGGACATGATCGCCCGCAACCAGGTCAATAACCAACTGCGCTCTGTGAACCTGCCGGACGGCGTGGATCCGGAAGTACAGCCGCCCTATGGCCCAACAGGTGAGATCTACCGCTATATATTGAAAAGCCCGAAAAGGGATTCAAGGGATCTGCTGACCTTACAGAACTGGGTGGTGGATCGTGCCTTGCGGGGCGTTCCGGGTGTGGCAGATATTAATGTTTTTGGCGGGCAGGATAAAGTGTATGAGCTAAGTATTGATCCGCGCAAACTGGACAAATACAACCTTACTCCGTTGCAGGTATATGATGCTGTGGCCAAAAGCAACCTCAATGTTGGCGGCGATGTAATTGAAAAGAACGGGCAGTCCTATGTGGTTCGCGGTATCGGGCTGTTGACGAATATCGATGAAATCGGGGCTATAACCATACAAACGGATAATGGCAATCCCATTCTCGTGCGCAATATTGCAGAAGTAAAAGAAAGTTCGTTGCCGCGCGTGGGTCAGGCAGGATTGGATAGTGTGAGCGACGTGGTGCAGGGCATTGTGGTAATGCGGAAAGGCGAAAACCCGCGGGAGGTATTAAAAGGCGTGAAGGATAAAGTAAATGAGTTGAATACCAAAATACTTCCCAGGGATGTAAAACTGGAAACCTTTTACGACCGCGATAACCTGATGGATTTTACCACCCACACCGTATTGCATAACCTTGTGGAAGGCATCGTTTTTGTAACGGTGATCGTGTTCCTGTTTATGGCCGACTGGCGCACCACGCTGATCGTATCCATTATTATACCGCTGGCCCTGCTCTTTGCGTTCCTTTGTTTGAAAGTGGCGGGCATGAGCGCAAACCTGCTTTCATTGGGGGCCGTAGACTTTGGGATCATTATTGACGGCGCGGTGGTGATGGTAGAAGGCGTGTTCGTTATGCTCGATCATAAGGCGAAGCAATACGGGATGGAGAAATTCAACAAGCTGGCAAAAGCCGGCTGGATCCGGCAAACGGGCACTGGTCTGGGTAAAGCCATCTTTTTTTCAAAGTTGATTATTATCACTTCTCTTATTCCCATCTTTTCTTTCCAGAAAGTGGAAGGCAAAATGTTCTCACCCCTGGCCTATACCCTGGGCTTCGCGCTTATGGGGGCGCTATTGTTCACGTTGACATTGGTGCCGGTACTTTCTCATATTCTTTTAAATAAAAATGTAAAGGAGAAGCACAATGTGTTTGTGGAGTTCTGGGACCGCATCGTTGAAAAAGGATTCCGCTTCACGTTTCGAAATAAACGGTTAAGCCTGTTGGTGGCGTTGGCGTTCCTGGGCGTGACCTTGTTTTCTGCAACTTTTCTCGGAACAGAATTCCTGCCGCAGCTAAACGAAGGCTCCCTGTGGGTTACAGCGGAAATGCCCATGAGCACCTCATTACGGGAATCAATGAAAACAACCGATGAGCTGAAAAACGTGATCCGGAGTTTTCCCGAAGTCACCGGCGTACTTTCGCAAACTGGAAGAAGTAACGACGGAACCGACCCCAATGGTTTTGGATTTGTACAGTTTGCTGTGAACCTGAAGCCGAAGGAAGAGTGGAAGCGGAAGATAACGATGGATAAGCTGATCGAGGAGATGGATGAAAAATTGAAGAAATACCAGGGCATCACCTTTAACTATTCGCAACCCATTTCTGATAATGTTGCAGAAGCAGTGGCCGGCTTCAAGGCAGAAAATGGGGTTAAAATTTATGGTGATAATCTTCAAACACTCGACGGGTTGGCCGAACAGGTATTGGAAAAAATAAAAACGGTTCCGGGCGTAAAAGAGCCGGGTATTATTAAGAATATCGGCCAGCCCGAAGTGAGTGTGCTACTGGATCGTAATAAAATGGCTGCTTACGGCGTACAACCGGCGGACGCCCAAGCCGTGCTGGAGATGGCTTTTGGGGGAAAAACAGCAACAGAAATGTTCGAGGGCGAACGCAAATTCGGGATCCGGCTGCGTTATGCTCCGGAATACCGGAAAGATGAAGAAGACATTGCGCGGCTGATGGTGCCCAGCCAGGACGGAGCGAAGATCCCATTGATAGAGATCGCCTCCATTGTAAAAGATAATGGCGCGGCCTTCATCTACCGGGATAATATCAAACGCTACATTGGAGTGAAATTCTCCATTCGCGACAGGGACCTGGGCAGCACCATTGCTGAAGCACAACAAAAAGTCGCCACGCTGAAAATACCCGATGGCTACAGCATTGGCTGGACCGGCCAGTTTGAGAACCAGGTGCGCGCATCGCACCGGCTGGCACAGGTGGTGCCCATCAGCATCATTATGATCTTTTTCCTGTTGTTTATTCTTTTTGGAAACATGAAAGATTCATTGCTGGTATTGGCAAATGTTCCTTTTGCGCTGATCGGGGGTATTATAGCGCTACACCTGACGCGGATGAATTTTGGTATTTCTGCCGGCGTTGGATTCATCGCCTTGTTCGGTATCTGTATACAAAACGGCGTGATCCTGATCTCTGAATTTCACTCTAATATAAAGGCGAATATGCCCATCAATTATGCAATACTGCAAGGGGTAAAAGTGCGTACCCGGCCGGTGGTGATGACGGCCTTAATGGCTTCTATCGGGTTGTTGCCCGCGGCCCTGTCAACCGGCATCGGTTCCGAATCGCAAAAGCCGCTGGCGATCGTGATCATCGGAGGCTTAATAACCGCAACGATTTTAACGCTGCTGATCTTCCCGATCATCTTCTGGATCTTTAACCGCACCAAAAAAGAAGCGATACAATAGTAACACAGAGCCCCTCAAATAATTATGATTATTATGCAGTCATCTTTTGCACTGCTATGAGCTTTGGTTGGATCCTGTCCCGCCGAAAGCCTATCGTGTGGACACAACTGATCTTTCCGTAGTTGGTGCTAAAGTGCCCGGAGGGCATAATGTACATAGCCCGCAGCGTTAGCTGTGGTAATAGAAATACGTAGAAGACCCGTTGCTCTGCAAGGCGTCCTTCGCCTCGCAGCATTATTCTATCGCCTTTGGCGATAATGAGCGATTCACATATTGTCAAAAGTCCTTATTCTTCCCATTCCCCCAGTCCCTGTCTTACCAATACCAGTTCTTCGCCCGTCGCATCAATGACTGTTGACGGGACCATACCGCCGATGCCACCCTCTACCACAATATCAACGACGTTTTGGTATTTATCATGAATGATCTCCGGGTCGGTATAATCCTCCACCAGTTCGCCGGGCAGCGTGGTACTTAAAATGGGGTGGCCCAGTTCTTCTATCAGCGCCATGGTGATCTTATTGTCCGGCACTCGTATGCCCACCGTAGCCTTTTTACTATGTAATATTTTAGGTACCTGCTTGCTGGCTTCTAATATGAAAGTGTACGGGCCCGGAAGGTATTCCTTCATCGTTCTGAAGGTGCTGTTGGAAAGCTGCTTTGCAAAATCGCTCAGGTGGCTGAGGTTGGCGCATACAAAAGAGAACTGCGCTTTTTTGGGGTCGATCTGTTTGATCCATGCAATACGTTCTATCGCTTTTGTCTGAAAAATATCGCAGCCGAGCCCGTAGATCGTATCCGTTGGATAAACAATAATGCCCCCGTTTCTCAAACTATCAGCCACTTGCTTGATCAGCCGCGGTTGCGGGTCCTTGGGATGGATGGATATTAGCATAATAAAAGGTACTACAAATATCGGTTGAAAAGTTCACAGAGTTGTTATGAATGAACATTCCCTGTAAACCTATCAACGCTTAAACTTGTCAACTGCTACTGAATAGTCCATACTTCCTTCCCCCGCAGCAATGCATCCAGGTCCGGTGTCTTGCGTGCAATGGCGTCTTCCAGTTGCAGCGCCATCATTTCTTCATAACAGGGACGGTCGTTTTCATAAAACACGCCAAAGGGTCGTGGTAAGTGCCCTTCCAGCGCAGGATTGTCAAAAATGCGGGTTAATAACTGCGCTTTGAAAATATCTTTTTCATCATGCACCCAAAGATCATCGGCGCTAAATCCTTCGCCCAGGGTTACCACCTGTGGTTTAAAACCATCCAGGCGAATGCCTTTATTGCCTTCGGCCCCAAAGATCATGGGTTTGCCATGTTCTACAAAGATGGTTTCTTCTACTTTGCTTCCTTTTTCTGTAAACACTTCAAAAGCGCCGTCATTAAAAATATTACAGTTCTGGTAGATCTCCAGGAAAGAAGCACCTTTGTGCTCGTGTGTGCGGATCAGCATTGCCTGCAGGTGCTTGGGATCGCGGTCCATAGTACGTGCAATAAAGCTGGCATCCGCACCCAGGGCCAGCGCCAGCGGGTTGAACGGATGGTCAATGCTTCCAAACGGAGTAGACTTTGTGACCTTATTTTCTTCTGAAGTAGGCGAGTATTGTCCTTTGGTTAAACCATAGATCTGGTTATTGAACAAGAGTACGTTTACATCAAAATTCCGGCGCAACAAGTGGATGGTATGATTACCGCCAATGCTTAAGCCATCCCCATCACCGGTAACGATCCAGACGCTTAACTCGGGCCTGGACGCCTTTAATCCCGAGGCTATCGCAGTAGCACGACCGTGGATCGAATGCATGCCGTAAGTGTTCATATAATAGGGAAAGCGGCTGCTGCACCCGATCCCGGATATAAAAACAATATTTTCTTTGGGTATGTTCAGGCCCGGCATTACCCGTTGCACCTGGGCTAATATGGAATAATCGCCACAGCCGGGGCACCAGCGCACTTCCTGGTCGGTTGCAAAATCTTTGGCTGTTAAGGCGTTTGTTAAAACTTCAGACATCTGCTAAAAAATAATTGTGCAAAGGTAGTTATTCTATGCCATTAATGGCTGTGGCAATGTGGGTGCTAACAAGTGTTCTTTAAACGTAAGTGATTGATGTTCTTTATTTCATAAAAAGCGGTAACTTGTCATTAAATTGTAAAAAACCGAGTTTATGCCGCACAAAAAAATTATGGTCGCCCTCCTGGCGCTGTTTGGGGTCTTTTCCGTAGGAATTTCCTATTCTTTTTATACGCCTCCGCACAATCTGAAAGTATTACCGCAGGATATTACGCATGAAAAGCTGGACAGTATTATGCACGGGTTCAATACCTCGCTGGGGGTTAAATGCGATTTCTGTCATGCTAAAAACAAAAATGGCGACCGGCTGGATTTTGCTTCTGATGAAAACCCGGCTAAAGATGTGGCCCGCAAAATGTTGCGCATGACCATCGACATTAATAAAAATTATTTTCTTACCGATTCCACTATCCACCCCGCTTATTTGAATACGGTAACCTGCAATACCTGTCATAAGGGTGATGCGTACCCCGCAAAATAAGAGCCCATCTGCATTTCATTTGTTGATAGTAGTGGAGTTGCCGAAGTGTGCGATCCCGCTTTCGGCGGGACAGGCTCCAACCTACGCCGATCGTAGTAAAGCAGCAGGTAAGCTGATCATTGCATTTATTTAAACAACCTTACATCATTATGAACAAACGGCCTGTCGCATTTATAATCCTGTTTTTAATTGCAGCTTCCTGCGGGGAGGCCAACAAAAACAACAGCTTAACCAAAGAAGAAAAAGAGCAGGGCTGGACGCTGTTGTTCGACGGTGAGTCGGCGAAGGGCTGGCACCTGTACAATAAAAAAAATACTACGGCCGGATGGATCGTGAGGGAGGGTGCGCTGGCGGTAGATACGGTAAACAAAACAGAGGTGAACGACCTGGTAAGCGACAGGGAGTTTAAAAATTTTGAACTGCAATTTGAATGGAAACTGTCTAAGAACGGCAACAGTGGCGTATTTATAAACGTTTTGGAGCGACCGGATCTTACCACGGCATGGGCCTCAGGTCCGGAATATCAATTACTGGATCCTGCGCATGTTGACAATGCCAATCCCGTAAAAAGAGCGGGTACCTTGTTCGCAATTGATTCCCAAAAAAATAAAGTAGCCGCAAGGCCGTCCGGAGAATGGAATTACTCCAGAATAAAACAGGTGGATGGGAAGGTTGAATTTTACCTGAACGGGGTGCTTACCGTGCAGGAAGACCTGGGCGCTGCGGCCTGGCAGGATTCGGTGGCGCGCACCCATTTCAAAAGGTTCCCGGAATTTGGCAAACGGACCAGCGGGCATATTGCCCTGCAGGACTGGGCGAGCGGCGTTGCCTTCCGGAATATAAAAATTAAGGAACTGTAACCCTTCGGCTTTTATTTTGGAAACAAATCAATGCCGGAGAGGCGGAAATACGGGAAGATATTTTTAACTGCCCTTAACTTACTGTGTCTCCGTCTTTCCGGCCGAAAAATACCTTTTAGTCGCGCCCGGCTCCGAATTAAAAATTTCTTCAAAAAATAGTGTTCAGCGTGTCCATGCAAAAGTCCCGGGCATAATATTTGCTTGTTTTTGACGAACTGCGTCAGGTTACAAAAAGTTTCGCCATGAAATACTACCCGAGCGCACCTATTTAACTAAACTGATATATTTTATATGAAGAACCAATCATTCGCGTTTAAATGTTCCGGCATTTCCATGGCATTCCTATTGTTATTTTGTGGCGCAGAGGCCCAGTTTTCCGGTGTGCTGGGAAAGGCAAAGGACAAACTGGAACAGAAGGCCCGGAATGCCGTTGATAAGGGGCTGGAGGGGGCCTCACCTTCAGCCGAAAGTACTACGACCAGTGAAGAAACAGGAAAAAAACGGATCAGCATGTCTGGAGGTTTTGATTTTAAGGCGGGCGATTCGGTCCTGTTTAAAAGCAATTTTGACAAATTCGCAACAGGCGCCCTGCCTAATAACTGGAAGACCAATGGCAGCGGGCAACTGGTAAAGTCTGGTGACATTGCCGGAACCTGGCTGGAGCTGCAAAACGGGGCTACCTATAAACTGAATCGGAACTATAAATTGCCGGTACAGTTTACCATTGAATTTGATTTGTTGACCAGTTGTGATAAAATAGGCGATATTAACCCGGTAACTTTTGGCTTTGCCAACAATAACAGTGTTTCCGAATTTAATGAAGGAGATATTGCGCATACCCAGCTTGAGTTTTATAACAGGGATAAGATATCCAGCTTTGCAGGCCCTGTAAATAAATCGAGCTATACCAATTTTGATCTTTCTGTTTTTGCCAATGCCGCACGCCATATAGCTATTGCGGTGGACGGAGAACAAATGAAAGTGTATATTGATAAAACAAAAGTGCTGGATTCAAAAATGTTCCGCGAAAATGCCGCGAAATATTTTTTCATCAGCGCGCCCATGCACACGGACAATGATGCCAAGGTTTATTTTAGTAATGTGGTGATTGCGAAATAACCCGAGTTATAAGATCTCGACCTCTTCCGGGATCACAAAAAGCAGCGTACAGCCTTTTTCTGTAGTAACGGAATGTTTAAAATTGGGTGGAGTATATAAGTAGTCGCCGTGGTTAAGGATTACCTTTTCCAATACTGCTGTTCCGTTTAAAACGAACAACTCCTCACCCCCCGGATGATTATGATAGGGATAGCTGGCACCAGATTCAAATTTCAGAAGGATCGTGGTGGACCGTTGTTTTGCGGCATCATAATGCAGGGAGATCACCGAAATGCCTTTGTAATGAATGCCTTTTTCAATAAGAGGTTGCCATTCTTTGTTGTTGCGAACGATGTAGTCGCTGATGTTTGTGCTGTTCATTTTTAAAATTTACTTGATTAATAATTGATCGATGCTCCATTTGTAACAGGGCATTGTTGCCAGCAAAAAAGCTCCTGCGCTAAAGGCAAATACGGAGTAGTCCATTGGCTCTTTTATGCCTGAAGAGCTACTCATGGCTATCGCAAACAATAAAGTAAGCAACCCTGCAGCCGCTGCTGCGTAATTTGTTTTATACCCTGCAAGCAATAAAACACCCAGTGTTGTTTCCAGTACGGTGCTTATCACGGCAATGGCTAAAACCCAGTTTTTTGGAACGAATGCATTTACCTGTGCCGTATAAGAAACAAAGGCGCTCCAGCCGGATGATTGTTTGCCCCATAGCCCCAGCCGGCTGGCTACCGCAGAAAGGAACCCGGATGCCAATGCCAAACGCAGAAAAAGCGCTGCACTGCTCTGACTGATTTTCATTGTGTTGTTTTTATTAGTGAAGTATCATTGCAACACAAAGATGGCAACAGGCGGTCCTTTAAAGAATAGAGGATCCTGAGAAAAACATGTAAAATCTATAAGGAGAAATGGTGCTTGTATTGTTTGGGCGAAAGCTTTGTATGTTTTTTGAAGAAATTAGAGAAATAGAAAGGATCGTTAAAGCCAAGTTTATACGCTACTTCTTTGACCGATAAATTTTCGTAGGTGAGCAACCGTTTCGCTTCTGAAGCAATGAGCCCGTAAATCACATGCTGTGCGGTTTTGCCGGCATGGAGTTTTGCCTGTTCATTCAGCTTTGCTTCTGTAGTGTGTAGCAGCCGGGCAAAGGTTGACAAAGGATAATTATGTTCAAAATTAGCTCTTACGGCTTCCAGAAATTTCAGGAACAGGGCTTCGGGCTTCCATATCTCATCACCCCGTTTCACTTTTGCACGGTTGATAGCTACCAGTATTAATTCGATACGACTATGTACGGAGATAAGATATTGGTAAGGTTGCTCCTCCAATTCCTTTTGTATGTTTTTTAATTGTTCTTCAACAATTGTGATGTCCACTGAGATGACCTCGTTCATTGCAAAATGACAAAACAAACCGTTGTGAAAAATAAGCTCGATATCTTTATCGTCCTTACTGAAAAAGTCGAGCGTAAATTCGAGTATGAAGCCGCTTGCTTTTTTTGTTTTATTGAATTGATGTACCTGCCCCGATGTAATAGTGACCACATCTCCCTTTGCCAGTGAAAATTCCTTTTCATCAATAATCATGTGGATCGGCCCCGAGGTGCAAAACACTAAAACGTATTTCATGATGCGCCGGGGTTTGCCGGCATCAGCAAGGGCATCAAAATTTTTTATTTCAACCATGAGCCTTCCATTCGGACAGTTTCTGTTTATTTTTTGTTTTCAAATACCACAGAAGTTAAAGTTAATTCTATTTGTAAGACCGTTTTATTTCACTTTTTAAATGTTTTCTAAATGTATGAAAAGAGCATTTTCTAAGAGGCGGTGGACAGGCGGCGTTACTCAAATGACATATAAATTTTCAGCTACTTTTTTACTCACTAAAGAGCAGACGCCATTAACTTCTATCTCTAAAGAACCGTCAAATTCCTGCTGACTTATTACTTTTATTTTGCTGCTTAAGCCTAAGCCCAGCTTAACAACATATTGTAAAAAAGAAGAACTATTATCTTTTACAGCAACCAGTTTGCAGGTTTTATTTACGCCGATTTCTGCCAAAGTCTTGCGTTTTACTGGTTTTATCTCCCCTTTTGCATTAGGAATCGGGTCTCCGTGAGGGTCAATTTCAGGAAAACCCAGGAACTTTTCCAGTTGATCAACCAGCTTGGGGGATTTTATATGCTCTAATTGTTCAGCCACCTCATGGACTTCATCCCAGAAAAATCCTAATTTTTCGTACAGGAATGTTTCCCAAAGGCGGTGTTTCCTGACGATTCCTACGGCCAGGTCTTTTCCTTTAGCAGTTAAAGCGATCTTCCCATACTTTTCATAAGAAACAAACCCCTTTTCCTTTAGCTTTTTCAACATATCGTTGGCTGTTGCAGGCTTTACATCTAAAAGCATTGCCAGTTCGTTCGTTCCCGCAACTGTTTTGTTCGTTATTTCATTGGTTAGATGAAACAAGGTTTTCAAATAATTTTCTTCCGCTTGTGATACCATCTCACAAAGATAAAAATATATATCTAAATATATTTTTTAGGCCGACCTAACTATATTAGTTTCGCTAATCAAATTATAAATAGGAAAATGAAAGGAATCCTTTTACTGGTACTACTTATCCCTATTGTGGTATTCAGTCAATCGCAACAACGAACCATTACAGGCTCGGTTAAGGATTTAGCCACTAAACAACCTGTTGGATACTGTAGTTTGATACAACAAAACGCAAACAATGGGACCGTATCCAACGGAAAAGGGAACTTTAAGATCGATTTTGCACCAAACGAGAATAATGTGGTGCTGGTCTTGCAGGCTTTGGGGTATGAAGCAGACACATTACAAATCAATTCCGATCAGGATCATTATACTGTTCTTTTAAAACCACGCTCTGTTAAACTGGAAGAAATTGTTGTCACCGGAACAACACGCGCTGCTTTGCTCAGAGAAAACCCCGTTTCTATTACGCTTGTTGCTGCCAAACAAATCGAAAGGGCAGCAGCAGGTAATATTATTGATGTACTCGTAAAAAACGTTCCGGGTTTAAAAGCCGTTAAAACCGGCCCAAATATTTCGAAGCCTTTTATTCACGGGTTGGGCTATAATAGGGTACTTACATTATATGACGGTGTTCGCCAGGAGGGACAGCAATACGGCGATGAGCACGGAATTGAAGTAGACGATTACAACATAGAAAAAGCCGAAGTTATAAAAGGGCCTGCAAGTGTTTTATACGGTTCAGATGCCATTGCCGGCGTGATAAGCTTGTTTCCCCATATACCTAAACAGGAAGACGGTAGCCTGCATGGTAAATTCACCAGCGAATATCAGACAAATAACAACCTGACCGGTGATGGTATGCAACTGGATTATGCCGGTAAACATTTTTTGTTTGCTTTGAATGGCTCTTACAGAATGGCCAGAAATTATCGTAATCCTGTAGACGGCAGGGTTTACCTGACTAATTTCAATGTAAAGAATTTCTCTGCTTTGGCGGGATATAAATCTGAAAAAGGATACACGCACCTGAACGTTACTTTATATGACAACCGGCAGGGTATTCCGGACGGCAGCAGGGACTCGCTAAGCAGGAAGTTTACCAAACAGGTATTTGAAGGTGATGCTGATGATATTGTTGATCGTCCGATAGTTTCCCATAAAGCGTTAGGCTCTTATAAAGTCCCCGATTTATCACAACATATTCAGCATTACAGAGCCTATCTGCGTAGTTTTTATAAAATTGGAAATAGCAATATTGACATTCTGTTGGGAGGGCAGCAAAACATCCGCAGGGAATACACACATCCCACAGCGCCGAAACAGGCAGGAATGTATATGAGATTACAAACCTTAAATTATGGTATTCGATACAATGCGCCGGAATTTTTCCATATCGAAACTGCCATCGGCATCAACGGAATGATACAAAGCAATAAAAATAGGGACGCAACGGATTTTCCTATCCCTGATTACAATTTATATGATGGGGGCATTTATTTATATGCGAAATGGAAACAAAATAAATGGAGTATCAGCGGTGGGGTTCGTTACGATCTGAGATATGTTAGGTGGAATGATTTCTATGTAGGAAAAAACCCGGCAACAGGATTTGCAAAACAACTCAATTCCCACAGCCCCAACGCTGAGTTACAATTTGCAGCTTATGAAAAATTGTTTTACGGAATCAGCGGGAGTATTGGAGCCACTTTTCAGGCCACAAAGAACATCAGCTTAAAGGCAAATATCGGAAGAGCGTACAGGGCGCCCAACCTAACAGAAATAGGTAGTAACGGTCTTGACCCCGGAGCGCACATCATTTATTTAGGAAACAGAAATTTTAATCCGGAGTTTTCATTGCAGGAAGATCTGGGTATTCATTTGAAGTTTGATGAAGTGTCGGGAGGGATCAGTTTATTTAACAACAATATCCAAAACTATATTTATATGTCAATGGCAGCAGATGCCTCCGGAAACCCGGTAGTTGATGCACAGGGGAACCGGACGTATCAATATCTGCAATCAAAAGCGCAACTTTATGGAGCTGAGTTTTGGATGGCCATACGTCCTCAAAATCTAAAAGGATTTTGCTGGGATTATAGTATAAGTATAGTTTATGGTTTTAACCGAAGAAAGAGCTTTAAAAGAAAAGGCCCGGAGGGAGAATATTTGCCGCTGATACCGCCAAAGATGCTCAACAGCAGTATTTCACAGGAAATACTGCCGAAGTCAAAATACTTAGTTGGCCTGGTACCCAAATTTGAAATTGAATATGCTGCAACACAAAACCGGTATTTGGGATTAAACGGAACAGAAACCGCAACGCCGTCTTACATTTTGTTTAATATTGGACTGACAACGCAAATAAAATACAAGGAAACAAAAAATGTTGAGCTTGTTTTTAAAGCTGACAATTTATTTGACAGGGCATATCAGTCGCATCTCAGCCGTTTGAAATATTTTGAGTATTACACTCAAACCCCGAACGGCCGTTCCGGCATCTACAATATGGGAAGAAATTTTGTGGTGAAAATGATAGTGCCCTTTTAAGGTTGTGCCATACAAAACGCATGCATATCCTTCAGAAAATCATAGAGGGATTGCATAGAAGGGATAGGCCCGGCTACCAGTAAGAATAAGCGACCGGTTTGTTTTAACCGGGCCTTGTTGGTACCGGTTTGTACGTATTGGATGATCTTTTGAAATACCGGGGCCTCAAAATAAGGAGAGTCCGGCCGGTTAATAAAGTGACAGCGCAGGGTTTCATTCTTGAGGGTCATTTTCTCAAAACCCAGTTCCACAGCCAGTTTACGGCATTTAATGGTTTCGAAAAGATCGTCGACAGGCGGTGGTACCGGACCAAAGCGATCCTGTAATTCGGTGTACAGGACGCTCAATGCTTCCTCCGATTCGCTGTCGTCCAAACGCTGGTACAGCGACAGGCGTTCGGTGATGCTTTCTACATAATCATCAGGGATCAGTATCTCCAGGTCGGTATCGATCGTACAGTCGCTTACAAAATCGTCCTGTTTGCTGATCTCATCCTTGAATAATTCTTTGAACTGTGTGCGCTTTAGCTCCCGGATGGCTTCGTCCAGGATCTTCTGATAGGTTTCAAAACCGATCTCGGCCATAAAGCCGCTTTGTTCGCCTCCCAGCAAATTTCCCGCGCCCCGAATGTCCAGGTCGCGCATGGCGATCTGGAAGCCGCTGCCCAGTTCACTATGCTGTTCCAGGGTCTGTAAGCGCTTACGCGAATCGGCCGGCAATGTGCTCATCGGTGGCGCCAGCAAATAACAAAAGGCCTTTTTATTGCTGCGCCCCACGCGGCCACGCAACTGGTGCAGGTCGCTCAGTCCAAAATGGTGTGCGTTATTAATGATAATGGTATTTACATTGGGAATATCTACCCCGCTTTCCACGATATTGGTGCAAACCAACACATCATAACGATGGTCAATAAAATCCAGAATTTTTTCTTCCAGTTGGTGCCCTTCCATTTGCCCGTGCGCAAAGCCGATCGAAAGATCCGGGCAAAGGCCCTGGATCATCGTGGCCATTTCCGCCAATCCCGCCACGCGGTTATGGATAAAAAAGACCTGCCCGCCACGTTCGGTTTCAAAATAAATAGCATCGCGGATAACGTCCTCATTATATACCTGCACCTCGGTTTGTATCGGTTGCCGGTTGGGTGGCGGCGTGTTGATAATGCTCAGGTCCCGTGCGCCCATCAGTGAGAACTGAAGGGTACGGGGGATGGGGGTTGCGGTAAGGGTTAAGCAATCGATGGTGCTGCGCAATACTTTTATTTTTTCCTTATGGGCCACACCGAATTTTTGTTCCTCATCAATGACGAGTATGCCCAGGTCTTTGAATTTTACTTCTTTGCCCAGGATACCATGGGTGCCTACGAGGATATCAATTTTTCCTTCCGCTAGTTTTTGAAGGGTTTCCTTTTTTTCCTTACTGCTTTTAAAACGGTTAATAAAATCAACGGTAACCGGAAATTCTCTTAAACGGTCTTTAAACGTTTTATAGTGCTGAAAGGCCAGGATGGTGGTAGGAACCAGTATGGCAGCCTGTTTGCCATCCACACAGGTTTTAAAGGCTGCGCGGATCGCAACTTCCGTTTTGCCAAAGCCCACATCCCCGCAAACCAGCCGGTCCATAGGCGATTCAGATTCCATATCTTTTTTCACATCCGCCGAAGCTTTGCTCTGGTCCGGCGT
This sequence comes from Niabella soli DSM 19437, assembly GCF_000243115.2. NCBI lineage: Bacteria > Pseudomonadati > Bacteroidota > Chitinophagia > Chitinophagales > Chitinophagaceae > Niabella > Niabella soli. Next base: position 3,808,015 of record NZ_CP007035.1, read on the forward strand.
GTCTTCATAAATAAAAGACGCTTCCAGTTCCGTTTGCAGGTAATTATCCGGTGTATGCGCAAATCCTTTCTGGGCCTTGCGTTGGGCGTAGAGTTTGATGAGGTCAAAAGCAATTTCTTTAACCCTGGTCTTTGTCTTTTCCTTTAAACGCGTCCAGGCATCGCTGCCCAGCTTGTTTACCTTGGGCACGCTGCCATCCTTGCCGGTGTACTTGGCAATTTTATGCAGGGAGTTGATGTTCACATACAGCACATCCTTGTCCTTGTAAATAATGCGTACGGCCTCCTGGGTTTTGCCATTTACGTCCATTTTCTGTAACCCGCTGTAGATGCCTACCCCATGGTCGATATGAGTAACAAAATCGCCCGGCTGCAGTTCGCGCAGGGTGCGCAGGGTGATCGCTTTATTTTTGTTATAGGCCTGCTTGACCTTGTATTTGTGGTACCGCTGAAAAATTTCATGATCGGTATAACAAAGGATTTTCAGATCCTGATCAACAAATCCCGAATGAATTGCTGCGGAAACCGGATTGAATACCAGTTGCGCCTCCTGGTCGTCAAAAATGGATTGCAGCCGCTGCAACTGTTTAGGGTTTTCGGAAAAGATATATAATGAAAACCCCTGGGCTTCGTGTGCCTTGAGGTCTTTTATTAAAAGCTCAAACTGGCGGTTAAAGGCCGGTTGTTCTTTGGTGTGAAATTCAAATTCCTGCGTTACAGTTGCCGGAACCTGCTCCAAATGTACGACTGGCCTTATTTGCAGGGCCGCTTCAAAATCTGCTGCGGTAATGAAATCGGTGGTTGTTACATTGCTTTTTAGTAATCTATCGGCATCCCGGTTGTCATCGGAATGGCTTTTCAGTTGCTGTTGTCCAAGGAAATGTTCCAGTTCTTCGCTATGCTCTTTCAATCTTTCTACGCACAGGGAAGCATCCTGTACCCAAAGGGCCGTGTTTTCGGGAAGGAACTCGAATAGGGAAACATGCTGCTCTTTAGCAAACTGTGTATCCACGTTGGGAATAATGGATACCTGCAGTAATTTGCGTTCACTCAACTGTGTTTCAGGGTCAATAATTCGTATGGAGTCAATATCGTTGCCAAACAACTCAATACGATAAGGCTTATCATTGCCGAAAGAATAGATATCCAGGATGCCGCCGCGCAAGGCGAACTGGCCGGGCTCATACACAAAATCACTCCGTTCAAAACCGTATTTGTCCAGCTTTAACAACAGTTCTTCTATATTCAGCTGGTCTGCGGTCTTAAGATGGATAATATTTTCAGCCAGCGTGGCCGATACCACCACTTTTTCAAAAATAGCATCGGCGTAGGTGACCAGAACCTTTTTATTTCCGCCGCCGGCAAACCGGGTCAGCGCCTCGGTGCGCAACATTACATGCGAGGCGTTCAGTTGCTGATAATTCCGGGTTGTTTTAAAAGAAGAGGGGAAATAAAAAATATCCAGGGCGCCTGTTATATTTTCCAGGGTGTTTTGAAAGTAGGCGGCATCTTCCGGTTCATTCAGAATAATAACATGGTTTAAGGCCGGCGTTTGGGCCATACAGGCTCCAACAATAAATTGGGAGGCGCTGCCGTACACGCCTGAAAGCGCCAATTGGGCGGGTTGAAGCAAAGAGAGTTCGTTCGCTATTTGTAAACAGCGGGGGTCATTGCTATAAAAATTCTTCAACACTTCCGTTTGCATCGGGCTGCAAAGGTACGACGAATTTTAAAATTACTTATCTTCCCGAACATTATTCACCCATTTACGATTGCATCGGCTATGCTTACCATTGTTTTTGCGCTTATTGTGGGGATCAGTTGCATCATCCTGTTGAGTGCACGCTTCAAAATGCACCCCTTTTTTTCCCTGTTCATTGCCTGTTTTGTTACCGGGTGGATCGGGGGAATAGATGCTGCTGCCCTCCTTACTAACATGAAAGAAGGGTTTGGAAGGATCATGAGCTCACTGGGGTTCATCATTGCACTGGGCACCGTTCTGGGTCTGGTATTGGAAGCCAATGGGGCCACCACGGCAATGGCCAGTGCTATTATAAAATGGGCAGGAAGTAAACGCACCGTGCTGGCCATGAGCCTGACCGGTTTTATGGTGGGGTTGCCCATTTTTTGTGATTCGGGTTATGTGGTGTTAAGCGGGCTGAACCAGTCTATGATCCGTAAAACCAGGATCCCCACAGCGGTGATGAGCACAGCAATGGCTACCGGTTTGTATGCGGTGCATTGTTTTATTCCACCACATCCCGGTGTTACCGCGGCAACCGGTACGGTAAATGCTGATTTTGGACGGGTGATCGTATACGGGTTGCTCATTGCGGTACCTGCGATGCTGGCCGGTTATTACTGGGCAATGTGGCAGGGAAAGAAATTCGGTGCCATAGCTGCCAGTGATCCGTTTGCTGAACCAACTACGGATAATGAAAAACTTCCCGGAACCTTCTTGTCGTTTTTGCCGGTGCTTATTCCTATTGTATTGATCGCGCTGAGAGCGATGATGACAACTATTGTTCCCGTTAAAAATACAGTGATTGAATCCCTGTTGCTAGTCGGTGATCCTGCTATAGCGCTGGCAATAGGTGTAGTGCTGGCATTGTGCATTCCCAAAAAATGGGAGCGAAATGAATGGAATAAACTCGCGCACCACGGGTTGGAAAAAGCGGGCGGTATATTAATGATCATTGGGGCAGGCGGTGCTTTTGGAGCCGTGATCAGCGCGTTAAAAATACAGGATCACCTCGCAGGAATGGAAGGACTGGATGCCTGGGGGCTATTTTTCCCGTTCCTTGTTGCAACAATTTTAAAAACAGCACAAGGCTCGTCTACGGTAGCAATCCTCACAGCAGCTTCCATTGTAGTGCCCTTCCTGCCGGCATTGCACCTGGATGATACCAACGGACGGGTGATTGCGGTGCTGGCCATGGGCGCGGGCTCTATGGCCATATCACATGTAAATGATGCTTATTTTTGGGTGATCACTAATTTCTCGGGTCAGGAATTAAAACCGGTATTGCGGGTGTATAGTATGGCCACGATTTGTATGGCTGTTGTAGCGATTATAGCCGTATATCTTTTGTCCTTAATCATTTTATAGATGAAACTAGTCATAGCTCCCAATGCTTTTAAGAATAGTCTGCCTGCAGCGGAGGTGGCGGCTGCCTTAAAAGAGGGTTTGGAGCAAAGCGGATTAGACGCAACGTTGGTCTGCTGCCCGGTGGGCGATGGGGGCGATGGCACCGGTGCACTATTGCAGTATTACTTTAACGCGGAAACAATAGAATGTGGGGTAAGTGATCCTGTTGGAAGAAGGATATCCGCTCCTTTTGGGTGGATCAGTAAAGCCCGGACCGCCATTATTGAAATGGCCGACGCGTCGGGTTTGCGTCTGCTAAAGCCCGAAGAATATGCCCCAAAAATGGCTACTACGGCGGGTTGCGGACAACTGATCAAAGCGGCGCTTGATATGAATGCTGCCGAAATTTTGCTATGTATCGGCGGCAGTGCTACGGTGGACGGCGGTACCGGCATTTTAAAAGAGCTGGGCGTTCGTTTTGTGAATAGATCCGGAAATTCTTTGCAACAATTACCCCAGGATTTACAGGAACTGGATTTCATTGATGCATCCGGATTGGATGAACGCCTAAGCGTTGTGCAGCTCACCATTCTTTGCGATGTTAAGAACCGGTTGCTGGGAGATAAGGGGGCCGCTGCTGTTTTTGGTCCGCAGAAAGGGGCGTCGCCTGCCGACGTGGTGTTGCTGGAAAAAGTATTAACACAGTTAACACGGGTTGCAGAAAAGACAACCGGCATAAATATGAATGCGTTGGAATACAGCGGTGCTGCGGGGGGTGTTGCGGCGGCATTGGTTGCCTTTTGTAAAGCAAAAGCAGTGGACGGGATCGATTATTTTTTACGGGAGATACAGTTTGAGCAACAGTTGGCCGAAACGGATTGGGTCATCACCGGAGAGGGGGCTATTGATCAGCAGACCCTCGAAGGTAAAGCACCCTATGGTGTGGCCCGGATGGCGAAGAAACAGCATTGCAAAGTAATTGGCGTGGCGGGTAAAGTGCCGGAGCCGCCAGGAGCCGCACTGGATCAGTATTTCGACTGGCTTTTTTCTATTAACGAGACTCCCGTTTCGTTGGAAGCGGCGATTAAAAACACGCGGGCGAACCTGGTAAAAGCGGGAGAAAAAATTGGGAAGCGGATACGAAGCAAAGACCTGTGAGGTTTTTAAAACCTCACAGGTCTGAAGCTGCTGCCGGTACTGCAGTACAAGAGTGTCCCGATAGCTATCGGGACAAGGCTAATGCCATCTGCACTGCAGCCAGGGAAAAAACCTTGCGCCTTTGCGGTTAAACAAAAAGATTGCGTCTTTTCCTGTTTCCGAAAAAAGGTTATCTTACAAACAAAAAATTGCCATGCCTTTAACCTGGCGCACAGGAACGATCATAAAAGTAATTGAGGAAACCTACAATACCCGCCGGTACTTTATTGAAGTGCCGGAACTGGAGTCGTTTGATTTTGTTGCCGGACAATTTGTAACCATTGATTGTCCGATCCACGAGAAGCCCAACAAACGGTGGCGCAGTTATTCCATTGCCAGCGCCCCGGATGGCACCAATGTGTATGAGCTGCTGATCGTACTGGTGGAAGACGGGCAGGCCACACCCTGGATGTTTGACACCTGGAAAGTGGGAACGGAAATTAGCTTTCGCGGGCCGGCAGGGGTGTTTACTTTAAAGGAGGAACATTTGCAGCAGGACCTGTTCCTGGTGTGTACGGGAACGGGCATTGCTCCTTTCAGAAGCATGGTGCATTGGTTATTGCGGGAAAATATTCCGCATAAAAACATTTACCTTATTTACGGATGCCGCACTCAAAAGGACCTTTTATATTTTGAGGAAATGAAAAACCTGGGACTGGAATATTTTCACTATATCCCCACGCTGTCGCGCGAGGAATGGGAGGGGAAAACCGGCTATGTGCATGCTATTTATGAAGCATATAGCCAGGGAAAGCCGCACAGCAATTTCTTTTTATGCGGCTGGAAGAATATGATCGACGAAGCCCGTCAGCGTGTTGTGGGTATGGGATTTGATAAAAAAGCCGTGCATTTTGAGTTGTACGGGTAAGAATCATGAACTGGTTTAGGGGCAGGCGTTTCGATTTTATGCTAAAAAATAATTCTTTCCTATATTTGCCACCCATTTTGGTCCCGTAGTTCAATGGATAGAATAGGAGTTTCCTAAACTCTAGATACAAGTTCGATTCTTGTCGGGACTACATTTTTTTAAAATAAGTTGAAGAATCTCAACTGAAATAGCTCCTCCAAATCTTGTAGAAATACTTGTATATTTCACATTAGTTCAGTAAATTGATGAATGAGGAAAGCGATAGCTAACCATTTCAAAGCGTATTTTTTTTCGATTTGTTTTCTTTGTACCATTGTTTCATCTTTTGGTCAAACAAGATCGGACCGGGATTGGCTGTTAAAAGATATAAAAGAACTTCCATTGCCACCGGACACCAACCAGGTGCTGGCAACTTACCCTTTGGATTATGAGGCACAGGTTATTGCCTACCAGAATCTACACAATGATCCCTCCAAAGAATTATATGTACCCGGAATTATAACAGGGCGTTATGGAAAAGGCAGGATTTTAGTCGTAGGGAGCAATGCTTATCTGGAACCGCCGCTCATTCAAAATCCAAATATTATCCGGTTCTGGAAAAATGTTTTTGATTGGTCCGGAGCATCCGGCGCCAGCGCGGGATTTGAGCTGCCTGGGTTTGAACGGTTGATTACAATGGCTAATACAACAAACGTCTCTGCAGGTAGTCTGAATCCGCAACGGCTGTCTGATAACAAAGTTATTTTCGTTACCAATGAGCCGGCCGGTCATTCATATATGCAAAAGCTGGATGCATTTGTACGGAGTGGCGGTACCTTAGTGTATGTGTCATCCCTTTTTGAGCAGAATAAAAATTCAGATGATCCCATATTTACAACAAATATGGATAGTCTTCTACTTAAGGCGGGGCTGTACCATGTGGCAAACCCGATTCATACAAGATCAACGGATGACACATTGCGCATTTCAGCGGTCCCAAAGTACCTGATCGTGGATAGCATCCTTTCGAATTTGGCAAACTATAGGTATTATGATCTGTTTTATCACAAAGGTGCAGAGATTGTGCCGTTGACGATTTTAAAATTAATTCTTTTTGTGGCCCCCAAGGATATTAAAGCGCATCAGGATCTTTGCAATCTGATAGAAGATCCCGCTAATAAGTATTCCGATACCGCTTCGCTGAAAAAACCATTGGTTACTACCTACTGGCCAGATCTTTTTAAATATCTGAACCGGATAAACAGGGATTACCTTGCTTATGAAAAGGATTCAACCTACAGGGCAACGACTAACGGGGAGTTTCCGGGCATGGTGCCGGATAATGCTTCGCGGATAACCAGGAAGCTACAGATAAAATTCTCCAATAAATGGAGCGGGTTGCCGGAACCGGATAGTTCATTCAGGCGGTTGTATAGTACCGGGCTGTATGTAGCCCCGGGTGATATGGTTACGATTACCCTGGCCGATATAAAAGATACCTCCCGGTGGCTGATGGCACAAATCGGCATACATGATGATGATGTTTCGGATGCGAATGAATATTACAGAAATCCATTGAATCTGGTACGAACGTTTAACCTCGATAAGAGAACATTAATGATCCATTCCCTGTACGGGGGGCTTCTTTATTTCGGGATCCCCGTTACAGATAATGGAAGCGGTTTAAATGTTACTGTTGCCGGTGCCGTGGAAGCCCCCTTTTTTCAGATGGGGAAAACCACGGACAAACAATGGCTGCAAAAACTGCGACAAAACCCGGCTCCCTGGGCCGAACTGGCAACTGATAAGCTCATTTTGACCGTTCCCTCGGATAGCATTCGTAAACTTGAGCATCCGCAAAAGTTAATGCAGTTTTGGGACGAGGTAATGGACGCCAATGCAGATCTGGCCTTTATTTCGAGGGATCGGCCACACCCGGAGCGGATCATTATTGATAATAATGTTAAGTGGGGAGCCCTGTTTACCGTACCATCAAAGATTGTAGCGCCCAACGATCGTAGTTTAACCAGGATACTGAATGAGCAGCAATTGCGTGATTCGGGAAGCTGGGGCCATTTTCACGAACTGGGGCACAGGCACCAGTTCGATGGTCTTGATTTTGATGATCTGGGTGAGGTGACCGTGAATTTGTACACATTATATGTATATCAAACAATCTTAGGAAAGGATCTTTATCACGCCAGGGACGGGTCCCCAAGGGATAGTATCCTGAAAGCAATCAAATCATACATTGCTGCTCCTGATTATGAAACCTGGAAAAGTGATCCTTTTTTACAACTCTTTACACTCTTTTATCCAGTTATTGACACTTTTGGCTGGGAGGCGATCAGGAAATTAAACCAGTCGTTACGGGAACTTTACAATGCGCAATATGGCGGCCGGAACTTGTCCCAACTTTATAAAAAAAACAATGACGATCGCCGGAATCAATATTTTGTATTGTTTTCAAAAGCCATAGGAAAAAACCTGAGTAGCTATTTTGGTAAATTAAAAATACCTGTTTCAGAAGAAGCAAAAAAGGAGGTGAAAGATCTACCTATATGGATGCCAGGTTTGTTTAAATAATGCTTAATCTATTTTTTTTCATATTCTGATCATTTTGCCTTCTATAACTAAATATTCGTCCTTTTCATTTTTAAGATGATGAACTTTTATTGTCGCCATTTGAGTAGTCCGGCAATTCACAAAACTTCAGCAAGTCCTCAATGATTAAGTTCGCTAATTTTCCGGTCCGCTCTACAAATTTTGCCTTATGTTTTACGCATACGTCTTGAAAAGCGTTGAGCATGATTATTATTACAAAGGGCATTGTCAAAATCTTGAGCATCGATTGGCTCAACATAATGCTGGCATGACAAAATAGAAGTTTCCTAAGGTTTGCCGCTTGATTTAGGCACCTCCAATAGCAAACTTGCGCATCGTAAATCGCTTTTATGCCGACCCCTTCCTGATTGCGCTTGGTGTTGCATTCGCCCACGATTTAAATGCCTTTCTAAATGCCGTAAGATCTGAGTAACCCAGGATGTCGGAAACCTCAGATATTTTTATGGCTGGGTTTTGCATAAGCTGTAAAGCAATTTCTTTTCTTGTTGCCCCGGCAATATCCCGAAAGGTGGTTTGCTCCTGCAGCAGCCTGCGTTGCAGATGCCGGGGCGTCATATTCAATGCGAAAGCTGCTTCTTCAATTGTAGGTATTCTGCCCTTGAATTGCATGAAGAGTACCTGTTTTAAATTTTCTACGGTACTATTGGACGTCAACAGTGCCTGCTTATCCGCTACAATGGAGTTGAACAACTGAAACATGGATTGATCACTCGTTAGTATTGCTGTTGATATGTCTTCTTTACTTAAAACAATACGGTTAATCTCCTTATTAAAAAGCACGTCACAGCCAAAAAAATCCCGGTATGCCGAAATTTCCCGCATCTCAAAGGCCAGTTCAACCCTTGCCGGAACAATGTGCTTTCCTGACAGGGCTCTGCAGGTATTGACAATTGTGGCCAATAAAAAATCATTGGCATGTCTTCCGGGCTCGGGATATTTCATCAGCCATAGTTTATTCTGTGTGATCTCAAGAACCGCCACCTGCTTAACCGTATACCGGTATGCAACCATCGGCGATGACATATGGCCATACCGGGCAAATAGCTCCAATGCCTGGTTAAGGTCCTTACAGCTTTGGATCAAAAAACCAACCATTCCATGAAGCGATTTGTCTGCGCTCATACCTATACGCAGGCCAATCAACGGATCTCCCGACAATTTTAATAAGGGCACCCAAATAAGTGCCGCTTTCTCCCATTCAACCATATTTTCAGAATCGTTGATTTCTTCCGGGTTGATGCCGGATAGCTGGCAAAGCGTATCGAAGGCCGCACCAAATGAAGCAGCAGTCTGAAAAATAGAGCGAATGACTGTTCCTTGTAAACCCATGGCATAAAATATATCGTTTCGGGCAGAAAATACCCTTTTCCCTGACTGTAACTGGGGGGTACTTTGCACTATTAATCACAAAATTATGAAATCAGGTAAAAAAATGTTTTTTAAAAAATGGATAACGGGCAACTTGGCCGTTTACGCTGGCTCGCTGGGATTTTTACATCCGCTTATTGCACACGGACTAACCGGCGATCATGATAAACTGCTAACAACCCCGCAGTTTATTATGCACACGTTGTCCGTAATTGTTTTTGTGCTGTTTCTTGTACGAATGCAGAACAACACCTTCCAAATGGCGGGTAAACGGAAGCCGCTGACTGGCATCTGGCCGTTTTTATTCTTTACTCCATGGGTATTCTGGCTCGGTTATTATACATTGTTCGTCCCCTTCGACATTTTATTTATGTTCCTGTCAATTGGTATCATCAATGCCATACAATTAAAATCGCAGGTTAAATTTCCGGCAAAGTGGGTATGGCAATGCATGATCGGTTATTTTCTTGCGGCGGTAGCCGGTATTGTTATAGGGCTGGGCGCATACCTGCTTTACTATAAGGATTTGCAGGGCATTGCCAGGGATATGGCCACCTGGCTGTCCATCAGCATACCCGCCGCGCTTGTTACCGCTTATTACTTCAAATACATTTTCGCAATCCAGATCATATTGCCCGAAGACGGAGCGTTTGATAAGGCGTCCGGGCAGCAAACGCATTTCCCAAAAGCTGCCTGAAAGCAGCATGGGGAGCTATTCAATCAGGGCTGCAAATTTCACGGAGGAAAACAATTAACAAAAGCACTATTGGCTGCCGATAATTGAATTTGCAAATCCTCCAAAAATCTTCAATATATAGTTAGCTAATTTTCCGTTCCGGGCTACCCGACCGGAACTTTCTGAAAAATCCGGAGCGTTCCGGTTTTTTTATTTGATCCACTCATTCGCCCGCATCCAGTTCAGGCATCGTTCAAACCAATGGTCCGTATTGGTTTTGTTGTTCAGCCCGTATCCGTGGCCGCCGGCGCTATAGATATGCATTTCAGCCTTTACACCTGCCGCCAGCAGCGCCTGGTAATAAGCAATGCTGTTGGCCACCGGCACCACTTTGTCATCAGAGCTATGTAGCAGGAAGGTAGGAGGTGTTGTGGCTGTTACCTGTTTTTCGTTCGAATAAAAATCTACTTTAGCTGCCTGGGCCGTATCTTTTCCCAGTAATGCGCGTCTTGAGCCCTTATGGGCAAGCGGGTCCGTAAAACTGATTACGGGATAAACCAGTATTGAAAAATCAGGACGCAATGAAGTGTTATTGGGGTTATCAATGATCCGGTCATTAAAATGAGTAGAAGCCGTGGATGCGAGGTGCCCTCCGGCGGAAAAACCAATAATGCCGATCCGGGCCGGGTCGATATGCCATGCTGCGGCTTTTTCCCGTACTATTTTAATAGCCTGTTGTGCATCCTGTAACGGCCCGATCGTTTTATCGACCATTATTTTTTCATTAGGCAGACGGTATTTCAGGACAAAAGCTGCAACCCCGTTTCTGGCAAACGCTTCGGCTACATCGCTTCCTTCCTGGTTTATTACAAGATAAGAATAACCGCCGCCCGGACAAATAACCACAGCCGCACCCGTAGCTTTTTCCTTGGCAGGGAAATAGGCTGTAAGGGTGGGCGCTGTAACTGACCTTACCAGGATGCGACCGGTGGAAATGGTATCCCATTTTTCAGTGACCGTAGCTGTCTCGATAGCGTTCGGCACTACCCGGTACAAAGGGATTACCTGTTGCGCCCGACCGCCGGGAGACAATAAAAAAAAGATAATGACTGTGAGTAAGTAAGGCTTCATATGGCTGATCTTTAGATACTATTCCCGCAAACGCGGAAAGCAAGTAATACGGTTTATTGGCTGCTTTTAGCAGGTGGCTTCTATTGCACTCCTGGTGTTTACTGCACCCGTTCAAAATGAGGGCTTAAATGTTCTTTCATTCCCTTCCGGAAACTTTCAGGGTCTCCGTTTTTAAGCAGCTCCAGCAAATCGCGGTGTGTAACCGATCCTACTTTTGCTACACCATTTACCTTCTGTTCTTCTGCCACAACATATTCAAAAACCGGTAATAAAATTTTCTGAAAACGCATAAAGGTGTCATTACCTGTCATCTGGTATAACTTACCGTGAAAGGCAATTTCATATTTTACCTGAAAGGGTTTCTGCACCTTATTTATTTCTTTATTCACAATGCTTTCCAGTTCTTCAATATCCTTTTTTGTTTTGCGTGTAAACAGCAGATCCGCCAGGCCCATTTCCAGCACTAATCGCAGTTCAAAGAGATCTTCAAGTGTTTTATGCTCTAATAAAAGCGGGTCCATTACCCGTTCAAAACCGCCGAGGATATCGGGTTCTGTTAGTACCATTCCCCGTTTCTTTTTGGACTCGATCATTCCCAGCATGCGCAGCCTGCTTAATGCTTCCCGTACTACATTCCGGCTTACGTCCAGCGCTTCAGCAAGTTCCAGTTCTTTGGGCAGGGCATCCCCGGGTTTAAACGCCTTCTTTTTAAGGTATTGCCGCAGGCGTAATTCCACCATATCCGCCATTGTGGTGGCTTCAATTCGTTCTATATCTTTACTTAAAATATTGCTCATGCATTAAATTAATTTAGCTTTTTCTAAAGCTAAATTAATATTTTTTGTTGTTATGTAGGACAAAAAAAACATACATGCTGCTAATTACTCGGGTTGCAGTTCTTTTTAAACCCGCAATACAACTGAGTTACACGGAGTTTTCCGGTTATAGGAGCGCTTTTCCTTTTTGAATCCTGGAAATAATATTTTGTTGTATAATTCTTATTATCTACATTTGTTATGTAGTACATAACTACTAAAACGATTCGCATATGCCAAAAATAAAATGCTCCCGGTTGTGGATAGCCCTCATGGGGCTGCCTTTATTGTTAGGAGGTTGTATAAAAACAATAAAGGAAGTTGCTCAGGATAAAGAAAAAACAGTGCTGGCCGGCACGGCAACGGCAATGACCGTAACAACGGCTGCGCCTTACCGGATGCTTCCGGCGGTGCTTTTTGACGGAGGGAATGAGGCCGGTTATCACAGTTTCCGCATCCCTTCTATTATTAAGGCAAAAGACGGTGTGCTGCTAGCTTTCTGTGAGGGCCGCAAAAATGGCCCCACCGACTACGGGGATATAGATGTGGTTTGCAAACGCTCAACAGATAATGGTATTACCTGGAGCAGCCTGAAAATAGTGGCCGGACAAAACTCCACGGATACCTGGGGGAATCCCACTACCGTATTTGACCCCACAAAGGGCACCAATGGCCGCGTTTGGTTGTTTATGTCCTGGAACCTGGGTTCGTTTACAGATATGAGTCAGATGAACTACTGGGGCGCCCGCCGCGTAAAAATCACCTATAGTGATGATAATGGCGTTACCTGGAGTACCCCAACAGATGCAACCGAAACATTGACACCCACCTATATGAAATGGGATTGTGTAGGGCCTGGTATTGGGATCCGTACCCAGTTTGATCATCCGGGGCGCCTGGTTATCCCCGCAAAGGACCGCAATATTTACAGTGATGATAAGGGTAGTACCTGGACCTATACCTTACTGCCGGCCGGTGGTAGCGAAGGGACCATTATAGAAAAAATGAACCAGAATGAGGGGGGCTGGTACGCCCGTATAGACCGGCCGGGTAGCAGTCTCCAGGAAAACCGTACCCATATCCGTTCAGTTGGCAACCTGCCGGGCACCTGGTCTTCCTGGGCCTATATCAGTCAGTTGCCCAGTCCCGGAACGGGAGGATGCGAAGGCTCCCTGTTACGCTATAATACAGACAGTCCGCATCGCACCTTGTTTATCGGTCCCAATTCAACCGATAAACGTTGCGACATGAACATCTGGGTAAGCTACAATGACGGAACAACCTGGCCGGTGCACCGGTCGCTGATTTATTACAATACCTGTGACTATGCCAATATTACGGCAGGCAGGGGTGGTTACTCGTCTATGGCAAAAACGGCGGATTATTGCGTCGCCGCCTTAACCGAGCTGAATGAAGATTTACATGTAAGCACCAGTAATAAATCTATTGAACTGCACAAGTTCAATCTTCCCTGGATTTTGGAAAATAATCCTGAATAATAAATGTTTAAAGACATACAAACTATTGCTATGAAGTCGATTGCTCTATTCTGTTTTTTTAGTCTTTGTCTTTGGGGATCCGTTGGTCTGAACGCTCAAACGTCGCGGACAATAACCGGTACCGTGGTCAGCGCGGATTTACAACCCATAGCTGGCGCCAGTATTGTAGTGAAAGGGACCACGCTGGGAACCATAACGGACACTACGGGTGCCTTTAGTATCCGGCTCCCGCAAAATGCCGGCACACTGGCGGTAAGCGCGCTGGGTTTTAAGGAACGGGAAATAATTCCCGGTAAAGACCTGCATATTACGGTAACGCTGGATCCCCGGTCGGATCCGCTGAATGAAGTGGTTGTCATTGCCTATGGCAAACAATCCCGCAGTACTATAACCACCTCGGTTTCAAAAGTGGGTAGCCAGGAGTTTAAAAATGCGCCGGGAGTGAATCCGTTGGTACAATTACAGGGAAAGGTAGCGGGTGTGTCGCTGCAGTTATCCGATGGTCAGCCGGGCGCCAACCCCCAGATATTTATCCGCGGCGGAAGTTCTACTTCGCCTGAAAGCGATGCGCCCTTACTGATTGTAGATGGGATCGTAGGCCAGATGCGCAACATCAGTGACCTGAACCCTGACGATATTGAATCGATGGAAATTCTGAAGGATGCCGCGTCCACAGCCCTCTACGGCGCCCGGGCCGCAAACGGCGTTATTATTGTTACTACAAAAAAAGGTGCCGCCGGCAAACCGAAGATCAATGTAAAATTTTCAACGGGGCAGGATCAACAGGCAAAAAAATATAACTTCTTAAACGCACACGATTATATTTATGTAACCCGCAAAAACATCGCTGCCTACAATACGACCAACCCGCAATTGTATTTAAGCGGTGGTACTTACGGCATGTCTACCGGCAACCCGCGCAACACAAAGAATACACTGGAATTCCTGGATGTATATATAAGAGATTATGGTGAAGATTATGTGGCGGACCTTATTAACAACCAGGGTTGGGAAACCATGGACGATCCCGCTACCGGCAAAAAACTGATCTTTAAGAATACAAATTTTGAGGACGTGACCTATCAAACCGCCAACCGGTTTGACGTGGACGCCAGTGTAAGCGGCGGTTCTGATAAGTACACGTATTATATGGGCCTGGGGCATAATAACCAGGATGGTATTGTATACGGTACCTATTATAAAGGCTACAACGGCTTGTTTAACGGAACCATGAAGCTGAGCAATAAATGGAGTATGAATACCAGCTTCAGCTTCCAGTTGCGCAATTCCAATGCACCGAATAACTATACCAATGTGGTCAACCGCTCTATAAAAACACCGCCAACCTACCGGCTGCGTTTCGAAGACGGAACGCCCGCCCCGGGCGAAGGTATTTCGTCTTTTCTGCCGCGTCTTTACGAAGTGTACTACAAAGAAAAATATACCGATGTAAAAGTATACCGCTATACGTCCAAGGTGGGCGCCAACTGGGATATTTTGCCGGGGCTGAGTTTTGCACCCACCTTCTATTATTTTACAACAGAGGGGATTGAAAACCGGTATGAAGGATTCAGTACCGTTTATAAAAACAGGAATGCGTCTGCCAATCATAATTTCGACCGGCAAACACAGATTGACGGACTGCTAAGTTATAATAAAAAGATAGGGCAAGGGCATCACCTGAATACGGTACTCGGCACCAGTTATATTAACAACTACGCGTATCGCCTGAGTGCCAGTGGTCGCGGCGCCCCTACTGATTATATCACTACCCTGAATGCCACGGTGCCGGAAACACAACGGACTTCCTCCACCAAGTCTTCGGAGGCGATGATAAGTTATTTTGGCCGGGCAGACTACGACTATAAATCAAGGTATATGTTGTCTGCCAGTTTAAGAATGGACGGGTCTTCCCGCTTTGCGGAGAAAAAACGGCAGGCGTTTTTCCCGGGTGTTTCGGCGGGATGGAATGTGCATAAGGAAAAATTCTGGGAGCCAGCGTTAAAAACCGTCAGCTCATTAAAGCTGCGTTCCAGCTTTGGGTTGGTGGGCAACAATAATATCGGAACCTACGACGCCTATGGGCAATATGCAACGGGCTATAATTACGATGCGCAAGCGGGCATTTTAAATACCACGCTTAAAAATGACATATTGGTTTGGGAAAAAACGGCTTCATTTGATGCCGGGGCAGATATCGGTTTTTTGAACAACCGCGTAACATTGATCCTGGATTATTATAATAAACTAACCTCCAACCGTCTTTTTGACAAACCCCTGGATGCCACAACTGGTTTCTCTTCTATCAAGAGCAACTATGGCTCTATCCGCAACAGCGGTTTCGAAATAGAACTGGAGGCCCTGCCGGTGCAAACCAAAAATTTTTCCTGGAAAGTGAACGCCACCTTCTCCTACAATAAAGGCGTGGTAGTAAAACTGCCCGCTAACGGGGAAGACAAGAACCGGGTTGGCGGAAACTATGTCTATGATCCGGCATCAGGAACGTATAAAAAAGTGGGTGGATTTGCCGAGGGCGAACGCTTTGGACAGCGCTGGGCTTATCACCTCCTGGGCGCCTATGCAACCGATGAGGATGCCGCCAATGCCCCGCGCGATCTCAATGCCAGCGGCCGCGTAAAACTGGGCGGAGACGCGATCTGGGATGATCTGGATGGGAACGGTATCATTGATAATAATGATATGATCTTTATGGGTTACATACGCCCCAATAAAATGGGCGGCTTTGTAAACACCATTACTTATAAAAGCCTTTCGCTGCGCCTGGTGGGCGATTGGGCTACGGGCCATGTTATCGATAATAAATTTAAGGCGGATATTATGGGAAGTGCGCGCAACAATAACTCAGCCCTGCCCGATGTGCTGGGCCCCGATGTATGGAAACAACAGGGAGATAGAGCAACGATCCCGAAATATACGGTACAGAGCGATTATGATTATAATTTCAGGAACCACCTTCGCTGGGATAATGGCATTGGCAATTCCGACGGATCTAATAATTCATTGTATTATTCAAAAGGTGATTTCCTGGCGTTCCGCGAAGTAACGATCAGCTATCGTTTCCCGCAAAAGCTCATTAACCGGATCTTCCTGCAGAATCTGGAAGCATTTGGCTCCGTATATAACCTGGGATATCTCACCCACTACAGCGGGCTGATGCCCGAAGTGTACACGGGCTCCGATCCGGGTTTGTATCCCCGGCCGAGACAAGTGATTTTTGGAATTAACGCAACCTTTTAAATCCGCAGATTCAAATCAAAAAAAAATAAAAGCGATACGGATGAAAAATTATTATACACTTATTTTTTTGCTCGCGGGCCTGTTCTTTTTGCCGGCCTGTGAAAAGCTGATCGATATAAAGCCGGATTCGGCCATCACCGCTGAAAATTACTGGAATGCCGAGGGTGATGTAACAGGCTATCTTACCGGCATCTATTCAAAGTACCGGGATGTAATGAATAATACTTACTACTTGGAAGACCGGGGCGATGCATTCAGCCCGGGGCTGGAATCGGGGATGTCATCAGCATGGCTGCAAAACCTGACGCCTCAAAATGCGCCCAACTGGCTCGATTTTTATAACGTAGTGCATCATTGCAACTTGCTGTTAAAATATGCTCCGGGAATTTCTTTTGGACAGGAGGCCAACAAAAACCGTGTGCTGGCTCAGACCAAATTTATCAGGGCACATATTTATTTTACACTGCTGCGCTCCTGGGGGGATGTACCTATTGTAACAGAGCCTACAGAAAGTGCAGATATGAAGTTGCCTGCAAGAACAAAGGCAACGGAAGTAGCGGCTTTTATTTTGAAAGACATCGACGAGGCCATCAGCGCTTTTCCGGAAGATAATATAAAAGATAAGGACCTGGCTTCAAAACAGGCGGCTTATGCCTTAAAGGCTGATGTGCTGCTATGGAAGGCAAAGGTATTAGGGGGCGGTACTGCCGATCTTACCGAAGCCATTGCAGCGGTGGATAAGGCTTCGGTGGGCTTAAGCCTGGAAGACGATTTTTCGAAAATATTCAGCACCGATAACCGGAAAGGAAAGGAAGTATTGTTTGCACTGCATTTTTTAAAGGACGAAAAATCGGATCAGTATAGCAAACAACTGAAACCGCGCGATCTTTTTGTTCAGGCGGCACTCAATAAAAATGATATTCCCTATGCGGTAAGTGGCGCCCGTAGCCAATATGCGCCGTCCGATAAATTGCAGCAGGCGTTTAAAGCAAATGCAAACGATAAAAGAACAAACGCTTCCTTTATTGTTGCGGTGGGTGCTAATAATGCGGTTATTGGTGTATTTGATAATAAAATGCGCGGCACCGTTTACCCGGACAACCGGTATTACGACAATGATATCATCGTATACCGCTTAGGTGAATTGATCCTTTTTAAAGCAGAGGCGCTGGCCGCATTGGGCCGTACAGGAGAGGCAATTGTTGAACTGAATAAGATAAGAACACGGGCGGGAATTGGTAATTATACCAGCTCAACAGACCAACGTACCATAGAACGGGAAATATTGAACGAGCGTTTTCGCGAATTGTACCTGGAGCTCAAACGCTGGCCGGATCTGCTGCGCTTTCATTTTGAAGGGGTGATTGATGTGCGCGCGGAAGTGCCGAATATGAACGCCTCCATACCGCTGTTCTTCCCCATTCCGAAGGCACAGATCGATATTAATTCAAATTTGACTCAGACTGAAGGATATTAAATTTAAAAACGATGCTTACGAAAACTTTTTTTTCAATATGGTTTTGTGGCCTGGTACTGATGGTGACCGGCTGTAAAAAACAAGGACTGGTAGGGTTTGAACCCGTGAACCCGAATGCGCCGGGCCTGATAGACTCTAATAAATATGTAAAGCTTTTTGAACGGGGATATAAAGGCTATGCGCTGTTTCGCATCCCTGCAATCGTGCGGGCAAAATCCGGAACGCTGCTGGCTTTTGCAGAAGGGCGCATGTGCGGCTCCTGTGGCGATGCGGGCGATATTAATATGGTACTGAAAAGAAGTACCGATGGAGGTAAAACCTGGGGCGACCTATCGGTGATCTGGGATGACGGGGGAAATACCTGTGGCAATCCTGTGCCCATTGTGGATGAAACAACCGGCACCATTCACCTTCTGATGAGCTGGAACAATACCCGCGCATTTGTAACACATTCAACTGATGAAGGCCTTACCTGGTCGGTGCCTGCAGAGATCACCGCTAACGTAAAAGACATAGGCTGGACCTGGTATGCAACCGGCCCGGTACATGGCATCCAGTTAACGGAAGGTACTTATAAGGGCAGACTGATCGCTCCTACTTATACAACGGCCACCGGTCTGGGAAATAAGAGTTATTCTTTTGCTGTTTATTCAGATGATCATGGGGCTACCTGGAAAAAGGGTGCCCTCACAAAACAGGGAGATGTTGGAGAATGTACGGTGGCGGAAACCAATGCAGGCCTGCTGTTAAATATGCGTTCCGCAGTATCTAATGCGCGCGTATTGGCAACGAGCATCGACGGCGGGTTAAGCTGGGGCGATAATCAATTACAACCAGCACTGGTTGATCCAAAGTGCCAGGGAAGCATGATCAGTTTTAAGCAGAATGGGAGCTGGGTGTTGCTGCAATCCAATGCAGCCGCGCAAACCCGTACAAACATGACCGTTAAAATGTCTGCGGATGATGGGAAAAGCTGGGCAAAATCCTATACCGTTTTTTATGGCGCCTCCGCTTATTCGGATATGACATTGCTGGATGACAGCCACATCGGTCTGCTCTTCGAAAATGGCGATAAAAACCCCTACGACCGGATCTATTTTAAACGCATTCCTTTATCCAACCTTCAATAACTGCACTATGAGAATTATAAATTATTTATCGGGGATCTCCCTGGTCGTTGCACTGCTGTTGGCAGGATGTAAAAAAGATAACGTCAGCTCAGCAATAACCATCGATTTTACTTCCAGTAAAGTACAATTGTCCGCTGGCGACAGTGTTACTTTTAAAGACCTGGCACAGGGAACCGTCTCAAACTGGCAGTGGGAGTTTGAAGGCGGAGCGCCGGCTACCTCCAATCTTTCAGGCCCAACTGTAACTTATAATACGCCGGGCACTTATTCCGTAACTTTGAAATTGAGAAATGCGGCCAACGAAGTAGTACTTAAAAAGGAAAAGATGATTGTGGTGGGCTATAACCGGGTCAAGGCCGACTTTAAGCTACAAAAGACCGTGGCCCTTCAAAACGAAATGCTGCAATTTAAAGACACCAGTACCGGAATGCCTACCGGGTGGAAATGGGAATTTACAGCCCTGGCGACCGGCAAGATTTTAAACTCAGATAAGCAGCACCCGGAAATGAGTTTTACCGATACCGGCTATTATAATATCCGGCTGATAGCGTCGAACCCGGATTACAGCGATACCATTGTGAAAGAAAAAGCATTGCGCATTATTGACCCGCACATGCTGGCTTCCGGCTTTAGCGCGAATATTCAGGCCGCTTACGAAGGACAGTCCGTTCAGTTTACCGATCAATCTCTGGGCCTTGCAACCGAATGGGATTGGGAAATAAAGTCTGATGCCGCGGCATTGCAGTCTTCAGAACAAAACCCCACTCTTACTTTTGCCAAAGCGGGCATCTATTCGGTAACGCTGAATGTAAAAAACAGTGTAACAACCAGTTCAAAAACAGTGGAACGGTTTGTTAAAATTATTCCGGCGAACGGGTTGGTGGGGTACTTTCCGTTCAATAGCTCGCTAAATGATGCGGGACCTTTAAAACTTGCTTCATCGTTAAAAGGCCAGGTCGGTATCGTACAGGCAAGCAGGAACGGAACTACAACCGGGGTCGGCAGCTTTGACGGCAGCGGTGGAATTATTGTAGCAGATAATCCGGCATTTAATATGGGCGTTGGTGATTTTACAATCTCTGTTTGGATACAATCTACCAGTAGTGTAAGAATGATGATATGGCAGGAAAGCGGCAAAAACGGTTCAAAAGACAACCAGGCCTGGTTGCGCCTGAACAGTTCTGCCACCCAATATACCGCGTTTAATATCGAAGATGCTGCGGGTGGCTCGTTCCTGGCGCTGGCAGATCCGGGGAATATTGCGGATGGTAAATGGTATCATGTGGTGGCCGTGCGCTCGGGATTGGTAACAAAGATTTATATTAATGGTCAGAAAATGATCGAGCGCACTTCTACTACTGGTATCAAGGATGTTTCCAATGCAGCAGACTTTAAGATCGGCATGCAGGAAGGAGCTACCAGTTTTAGTAATTATTTTATAGGAAAGCTGGATGAATTGATTGTTTACAAGCGGGCATTAACGGACAGTGAGATCACCAATTTGTTTCAATACTAATGAATGATAAAAATGGCAGCATCGGAAAAAAGAGATGGAGTGTTTAAGCAGTTATTGCTTTGGGTAACATTGGGTTGGTTACTACTAATCATGAACGGATGTAGTGCGCGGCTGCAATCGGCCAAAGAACAGACTACAACTGTTTTTGCCCCGGATGCTGTATATAAATCTACCCGCATCCCGGCGCTGGTATATACAAAGCGCGGCTCTTTGCTTGCTTTTTGTGAAGGCCGCATCGGCACCGCCAGCGACTGGGCTGATATGAACCTGATCATGCGCCGCAGCATTGACGGCGGACGCAGTTGGGCGCCGATTGTGATCATCGATTCCATGAAAGGCGGACCGGTTGGGAATCCCACGCCGATTGTAGATGCAAACGGAATCATTCACCTGCTCTACCAACGGGATTATGCAGAAGGCTTTTATACCTTTTCGGAGGATGATGGTAAAACCTGGGCAAAACCCGTGAATATTACCGCAACCTATAATGCATTCAGACCGGAGTATAACTGGAAGGTGCTGGCGCCCGGTCCGGGGCATGGCATTCAACTACAGAACGGTCGTTTGTTGAGCGCGGTATGGCTGGCCAATTCATCAAAAACAAAACCGCGCAGAAGTCATTCCCCCTCCTGCGTGGCTACTATTTACAGCGATGATCATGGCAAAACATGGAAACGGGGCGCTATTATCGCAGACAGCTCGGCGGCCGTTGCGAATCCCAATGAAAGCATGCCGGTGCAGTTGGAGGATGGAACCGTGCTGATGAGCATCCGGAACCCTTCAAAGCAACTGAGAAGGGCGTTTAGCACAAGCCCCACCGGCATTGGTGATTGGACGACTCTCCGGTTTGCGGATGCTTTATTTGACCCCACTTGTATGGCCCCCATTATTGCATTGCCAAAACGGAATGCCCGGGGGAGTGCAGCGTTGCTGTTCGTGAATCCAGACAGCCGGAATATCGAAAAACATCCGCGCCGCAATCTTTCTGCAAAACTGTCGTTTGATAGCGGGAAAACCTGGAGCTTTGATAAAGTGATTGATGCAGGTCCATCGGGTTATAGCGATCTGGCGGTAGACGAAAAAGGAAATGTGTATTGCCTGTATGAATCGGCAGTAAAAGATCGCGATTTTAATTACCGGCTGATATTAAAAAAATTGCCGGCAAAATGGTTTCAAAAAAAATAATTTAGATGAAAATAAAAGGATTAATAGCAGCAACTTTTAGTACGCTGCGGACGGATGGTTCAGTAGATCTTGAGATGATCCCGTTACTGGTAGAACAATTGATAGCCGATGACGTAAAGGGGGTATTTATTTGCGGAACGAACGGAGAAGGCCCCAACCTTACGATGGAGGAGCGGATGCAGATAGCGGAAGCGTATATTAAAGCCGTTAATAAAAGAATGCTGGTTTTGGTGCATGTGGGGCATACGGCTATTGCAGAATCGCGCCGCCTGGCAAAGCATGCCAGCGACATTGGAGCTGATGCCATTTCTTCTGTGGCTGGTTTTTATTTTAAACCCACATCCGTAAATAACCTGGCTGATTGCATGGCTGCCATTGCAGAGGCTGCCCCGGATATTCCCTTCTATTATTATCATATTCCGGCCATTACCGGCATTGCCGTGGATATGATCCGCTTCCTGGAACTGGCCGAAGAAAAGATACCCAACTTCGCAGGGATAAAATACACAGCAGCCACTTTACACGAATACCAGCGCTGTCTGAATTATAAGAACGGCAAGTACGATATGCTGTTTGGTTACGACGAATTATTATTACCCGCTTTGTCCATAGGAGCAAAAGGCGCAATCGGGAGCACTTACACTTTTGCGGCGCCGTTGTATAATGCCATTATCAGGGCATTTGAGGAGGGAAACATGGAAAGGGCCAAAACCCTCCAATGGCAGGCGGTGCAGATGATCTCCTGTTTGCCTGAATACGGACCGATCCCCACCCAAAAAGCCATAGTAGGATTTGGGGGGCTTGAGTTGGGCCCCTGCCGCTTGCCATTAACAGCATTGGCGGCGGATAAAAAACAGGAAGTAAAACAATTTCTGGAATCCATGCACTTTTTTGAAAACCTCAGCCTGATCCGGAATGAAAATTAAATACCGTTTAATAGTATTAATAGTGATACAAATGCTGCTAAAAACAATAGCTGCGCAGCAGTTTACAATTGAGCAATGGAACGTGTTGCCCGATACCACCGGTTTTGCAGGTTCTTTTGCGGGCCTGATCAATGGCCAGTTGGTGGTGGCGGGCGGCAGCAATTTTCCCGGAGGCGGAGCACCCTGGCTGGGATCGAAAAAAGTATGGTACGATCAGGTGTTTTTGTTTGACAATAAAACGGCAACATGGAAAAAGATCGGCAACCTGCCGCAGCCGCTTGGTTATGGCGTTTCCGTTTCATTGCCCGAAGGATTGCTTTGTATAGGAGGTAGTAATGCAGCAGGGCATAGTGCCACGGTGTTATTGCTGGAGCTAAAGGAGGGAAAGCTGTATACAGATACGCTGCAACCGCTGCCGCAGCCATTGGCGAATACTTGTGGTGCGCTGGTGCAGAATAAAATTTATGTGGCCGGGGGCATCACAGCGCCGGACGCAAAGAGCACTTCCGCGGCTTTTTATGAACTGGATTTTTCGAAGGGGTTGAAAAATGCAAAATGGAAAACGTTACCCGCCTGGCAGGGCCCCTCGCGCATGTTGAGTGTAGCGGCGGCTGTTGATGATTTTTTTTATTTGTTCAGTGGCGCGCAGTTGGTTAACGGGCAAAGGGTGTATCTCCGCGATGCCTATCGTTTTTCGAAAAGATCCGGATGGGTAAAAATAGCTGACCTGCCACATCCGGTACTGGCAGCCCCTTCACCGCTGCTGCACGATAAACAACATATCTTTCTTTTGGGAGGTGATGACGGCAGTAATGCCGGTAAAGACCTGCGTGAAGCGCACCCGGGTTTTAGCAAACAACTACTGGCTTATGACTACAGGAAAAATAAATGGTTGGTGTTACCTGCTCAAATGAATGCGTCGTTTATTCCTGTAACAACTACTGCTGTTTTATGGGATGGGCAATGGATGATTCCGGGTGGGGAAATAAAGCCAGGCATTCGCACTCCAATGGTGTTGAGAATTTTAAAAAAATAAGGACAACAGGTGATGCAGTTGAAAGAAAGAAAATATTATAAATGGGTTGTAGTGGCGTTGTTGTCAGTAGTGGCGTTGCTCAACTACCTCGACCGGCAAATGCTGTCCACCATGCAGCCTGCAATGAAGCTGGATATTGAAGCGTTAAAAACGGCCACCAATTTTGGCCGCCTGATGGCGATTTTTCTTTGGGTATACGGGCTGATGTCCCCGTTTTCGGGAATAATTGCCGACCGGCTGAACCGCAAATGGCTGATCACCGGAAGCCTTTTTATTTGGTCCCTGGTAACATTGCTGATGGGCTTAGCAACCGGCTTTACTGAACTGTATATTTTAAGAGCGATTATGGGCATCAGCGAAGCGCTTTATATTCCCGCTGCCTTATCCCTGATAGCCGATTATCATTCCTCAAAAACGCGCTCCCTGGCTGTGGGCATTCATATGATCGGTTTGTATGCCGGGCAATTTTTTGGGGGATTCGGCGGCACTGTTGCTGCCCGTTTTTCGTGGCAGGCTACCTTCCATTGGTTTGGTGTGGCAGGGATGGGCTATGCGATGATCCTTATTTTATTTTTGCGGGAGCACAGGGCAAAGCAAACAAACAATGAACCGGCAGGGGAAAAGAAAAATCCCTTTTCAGGCCTGCGTGTATTACTGAAAAATCCGGCATTTTGGGTATTGCTTTTTTATTTTGCGGTGCCCAGTTTACCGGGATGGGCCATTAAAAACTGGTTGCCTACTCTTTTTTCGAACTATTTGAAAATTGATATGAGCATTGCCGGTCCAAAGGCTATTGCCACACTTGCGGTTTCCTCTTTCCTGGGTGTGATCATTGGGGGAATGCTATCTGATAAATGGGTGCAACACAATTTAAAAGGGCGGGTGTACACAAGCGCCATGGGTATTTTTTTAACTATTCCGGCACTGTTTCTTCTTGCGTATGGAACAAGCGCATACTACCTGATGGCAGCAGCTTTCTGTTTCGGTTTTGGCTTTGGTATGTTCGATGCTAATAATATGCCCATTCTCTGCCAGTTTGTAGCGCCGCGTTACCGGGCCACGGGTTATGGAGTTATGAATATGATGGGCGTATTTTCGGGAGCGATCATTACGGATATCCTTGGTAAATCGGCCGATGCAGGCAATCTTAAAGGTGATTTTGCAGTGCTTGCGGTTATTGTGTTGGCGATATTGATCCTGCAACTGGCAGTATTAAATCCCAAAACGGCTGATTATAAAAATGAAGGTTGAGGCCTGCAGGAATTAAACATCGTTTTTATTTTAGATCTTCCCGATCCTTAAAAGCAACGGAAAGCAGACTTCTTTTTTTGCTCCATCGCCCCAAAATTCTTTAAGTGCTGCGTGTAATTTCTCAACCGGGTTATAACCATTTTGTTTTATAAAATGCTTAACAGCGGACCAGGTATTTAAATAGCCAATTAAATGTTCCAGGGTCCATTGCTGGCGATTTTCAAATTGCGGTGTTTCAATTTCATCAAAAGGGAACGGAATGGTTGCATAGCCTTCATCAATATATTTTCGCTCTTTGTCCCAATAGGTGCCGATAACATTCGTATAGAAGTCTGCAATTATGGGGTCTATTTCTTCAGAAATTTTAATGTTGCCATAACCCGTAACACAAAGTAGTGCGTCTTTAGTTGCGGTTCGTCGTACTTCTGCATAAAATTGTTCAAAGTCGAACCAATGAATCGCCTGCGCTACAATAATTAAATCAAACAGATGGTTGTCAAAATCGGTTTTCTCAGCCGGTTGCACCGAATAGGAAATATTGACGGCTTGCAATGCATGATCTATTTGCGACTGGCTGATATCCGTTGCAAAAATATGTTCAAAGGTCTTTGCCAATTCATAAGCGATCTGCCCGTTCCCGGTTCCGCAATCCCAGGCGTTTTTTTTTCGCGGAGTGATCGTATTTAGATAATTAAAAAAGTCCGGAGGATAAGTGGGCCGGTACTTTGCGTATTGATCCGATTGGGATGAGAAGTAGTCTTTTATTGCCATGACGTATTTAATTAGCTGTGGCTGTATTCTTACTTGATCTGCGATAATCTGCGCGATCTGCGGGAACTGCAATTTTTTAACCAGCTCTAAGGTAGACAATCTTCCTGTTCGTTTTATAAATTTGACAGAACAAGCACGATCCTTTATTTTTACGACCAGGAAAACCAACGATCTTGCGAATATTTATTTTGCCCTGCTTATTGCTTTTGGCAATAAGTTCATATGCTCAAAAAAAGAACAGTAATTACACGCTGCACCTACATCGTAGTTCTTCGCCCATAACCATTGATGGTGTTATGGATGAGGAGGGATGGAAGCAGGCCGACGTGGCGGGTAATTTTTTTATGGTATTGCCCATGGATACCAGCCATGCAAACGTGCGTACTGAAGTGCGCATGACCTATGACAATGAGAATCTCTATCTTATGGCAACCTGTTATCATGATGGGCATAAATACATGGTAGAATCGCTGCGGCGCGATTTCAGTTTTCTCAAGAACGATAATTTTCTATTGTTTATGGATCCTTTTGATGATCAGACCAACGGCTTTTCCTTCGGTGCCAATGCGGCGGGCGCGCAGTGGGATGGTACCATGTATGAAGGCGGGAAGGTGGATCTGAGCTGGGATAACAAATGGACATCTGTTGTAAAAAATTATCCGGATAAATGGGTGTTCGAAGCAGCCATCCCCTTTAAATCGATTCGTTATAAAAAAGGGATTACCGAATGGGGCATTAATTTTAGCCGCCTGGATATTACTGCTGCTGAAAAATCGAGCTGGGCGCCGGTGCCCCGGCAATTCCCTACGGCATCGCTTGCTTACACCGGCACGTTAGTGTGGGACGAACCGCCGCCAACTGCCGGCTCCAATGTCTCCATTATTCCCTATGCACTCGGCGGTATTTCCAAAAATTATGAAAAGAAGCAACCAACGGAATATAAAAAGAATATCGGCGGCGATGTGAAAATTGCGGTGACCTCTTCTTTAAATCTGGACCTGACCGTAAATCCCGATTTTTCCCAGACAGATGTGGATCAGCAGATCGTTAATCTGGACAGGTATGAATTATTCTTTCCCGAAAAAAGGCAATTCTTTTTAGAGAACGCAGACCTTTTTGCCAACTTTGGATATGCCAATATACGGCCTTTCTTTTCACGACGTATTGGTTTGAATGCCCCGATTCGTTTCGGGGCACGACTAAGCGGTAAACTCAATAAAGACTGGCGCATCGGTTTCATGGATATGCAAACGGGCAGCGTAGCGGAAACAGGGTTGCCGGCGCAGAATTTTGGCGTTATAGCGTTGCAGCGACGCGTATTTGCCCGGTCCAATATCGGGTTCATTTTTGTTAATAAGCAATCCCTCAACTACACTCCCGGAGCGGATTCCAGCAAACCGGTTTATTCATTATACAATCGTAACGCAGGCTTGGAATATAATCTGGCATCTGCCAACAACCAATGGACCGGCAAGTTGTTGTTTTTAAAATCGTTTAACGACGGACCCAATAAAAAAGATTGGGTGCACGCTGCCAATCTTCAGTACTTAACCCGTAAGTGGCTGTTGCTTTGGCAGCAGGAATATGTGGGCAATAATTACAATGCGGAAGTAGGCTATGTACCTCGCAGGAGCTATTTCCGCATGTACCCGCAGGCAGGCTATTTATTCTTTCCAAAAGCAGGCAAGTTCATAAGTCACGGGCCAAAGGTGATTGCATCTGCTTATTTTAATGAATCGATGCATCGTACCGATGACGAATACACCTTTCAATACAATTTCAACTTTCGCGATCAGAGCACGGCCGATATTTTAGTCGCTCATGATTTTGTACAATTATTAACTCCTTTTGATCCCACCAATTCAGGCAAAGATTCATTGGCAAAAGGTTCGCAGCATAACTGGGTTGTTTACGGGGCCGATTATTTTTCACGGCCGCAACAATTATTTACCTATTCATTATCTGCCCGGTTTGGCGGTTATTATGCAAACGGCAAACGAACTACTATTTCAGGAGAACTGGGTTATCGCTTTCAGCCATACGTGGGCATTAATATTAAGGCCAGCTATAATAAACTGGATATGCCGGCCCCCTGGAATCAAACATACTTCTGGCTCATCGGACCCAGGATAGATGTAACCATGACGAATAAAATTTTCTTCACAGCGTTTATGCAATACAACCAGCAAACGAAGAATATCAATCTTAATACCCGTTTTCAATGGCGGTACAGACCGGCGTCAGATTTCTTCCTGGTGTATAGTGATAACTATTTGCCCGAGCCCTTCTCCGTTCGCAATCGAGCTGTAGTATTGAAATTTAATTATTGGTGGAATCTTTAGAGAATGATCAGACGTTGAGTATTTTCTCATAAGCCTTTCGCGCCGCAGCGCGGAAAAATACTTCTCCGCAATAGGTATACCCCAGCTTTTCCAATATTCGCAACATGGCAGTATTGTCAAAATTGGTATCTACTTTAATACTGGGCACACCTTGTTGTAAACAGATGTTTTCTGCCGCCATCATAATTTCGGTAGCCAGCCCTTTTATTTTGCGTTCCTGTGAAACTGCCAGCCGGTGAATAACGGCATAAGGGCCATCTGTAAGCCATTTACCCTGTATGGCTTCATAAGCCGGTTCTATGTCAAAGATCAATGCAACATAGGCAATGATATTATCTTGCTCATCCATGCACACATAGCTCCATCCATTTTCAATATCGCGGTTAATAACCGTAGGATTAGGGTACCCATCCTGCCATTGCGTGCTTCCTTCAACCTTTCTTTTTTCAATAGCCTGTTGTAAGATGGACCAGATTGCGTCTACATCAGCTGTTGAAACCTTGCGCAATTGTATGCTGTTCTCTTTTATTGTCATAATGCGATTATGGATTGTTGCAATACTCGGTAAAAAAAATGAAATTTTGTATTGCCGCATTTTTAAAATTCAGTCTTGATCCCATTTTTCTGTACATACATCCCATTTATAAACAGTTGACGGACGTGGCTTATAAATTTGAGTAAAATTTACTTTATGAAATATATACTATCGCTGATTATAGCCGTTCTAATGGTTTCCTGCATACATAATAATGATACAAAGATTTCCGTATCAAGGCACGGCGATCAACTAATCGTTAAAGCGGAGCGATGGGAGAACGGGTTTAAAAAAGTGGATTATGAGCAAAGCTTTCCCGCGGAGCGACTCACAAAAGAGCAACAGAATGCATTAGTGAATCATATTTTAGATTCGCTCCACCTGCGCCCTGGCCTGAAGGAGGAAGGAGAAACACGTGTGCATATAAAGGATTAAATGATTATCTGTTTTAGGGCGCAACGAATGCACGAATAGCGCCATGACCTAATCGCGCGTTCGCCGCAAAATATTTTATGGCATTTTCTTATACTTGGTCAGTTTTTTATCACCCCATTTTTGAAGCAGGCCTTGCTCCACTGACGCCTTCAGGTCCCTGCTTGCAGAAGCAGACGACAACTCTTTAAAGTGCTGCATATAATCCTTGCGGGAAAAAGTTCCTGTTAGCTGTTCGAGGAAAAGCTGCATTCGTTGCCCGCCGGTTAGTCGCTTTGAGGCAGTTTTAAGCAGGTCGTCCAGGGCTTTGTCAATGATCTGTAACAGGTATTCGATAAAACGGGTCGATTTCCCTTCTTTATCGGAAACAGCAAGCGACCGGTAATATGCTTCCTGGTTTTTTGCAATAAGGGTTTCAAAAGGAAGAAACTGGAATACCGGGAAGCTATTCATTAAGATGAGTGTTTGCCATAAACGCCCCATTCTGCCATTGCCATCAGCAAACGGATGAATAAATTCCATTTCATAATGAAATACACAGCTTTTGATAAAAACCAATTCTGACGGGTCTTTCAGATATTTAAACAGTTCCTTCATTAGTCCCGGAACGCGTTCTCCCGGAGGAGCTACATGTGTTATCTGCGATCCTTTTACAATGCCTACACCTTTTGTACGATAGTTCCCTGCGTTTGTGATCAATCCCTTCATCAATAATCGATGTGCTTTAAGAAAATCTTTTTCTGAAGAATAGGAGAGGATCTGAAGCTTTTGGTAAACAGATAGTGCATTCATTACTTCTGCAACGTCTTTTTTCGGACCGATCACCCGTTTGTTTTCCAGCAAGGCTGTTACCTGGTCTTCAGATAAAGTATTTCCCTCAATGTGCAAGGAGGCGTGGATGGTTTTGATCTGGTTTTGTTTTCTGAGGGTGGGATTCGCCGGTACCAGGTATTGTGCGTTTACGGCCCCAACTTTCTCGGATATGGATGCAATAAGTACCAATATGCGAGGGGTTATATCGTATGGAGGTTTCATTTTTTGATACTATCATTTGATACTATCAAAAATAGCATATTTCCTCAAAATACATTAACCGATCGGCTCATTGGGAAATGTTAATAAGTCAAGAAGTTGTTTTGCTCCGTCAGGAGCAATGTGTTTATAGTAGGTTGAACGCAGAAGATCAGGGCTCCATCGGAGCCTCGTGTCTATCGGTATCCAACCAATCCTAATAGCTTCCATCTATAATAACATAAATTATATCGATATAATTTATCAGGTAAATGTTCTAAGTTTGGTTTATTGTTTGCGGCAATAGTAGTTTAAGTTAATCCTCAATCAAAAAAAATAAAAATGGAGAACGATT
Organism: Niabella soli DSM 19437; assembly: GCF_000243115.2. Taxonomy (NCBI): domain Bacteria; kingdom Pseudomonadati; phylum Bacteroidota; class Chitinophagia; order Chitinophagales; family Chitinophagaceae; genus Niabella; species Niabella soli. The sequence continues at coordinate 3,838,485 of NZ_CP007035.1, forward strand.
CTAAAGACATTAGCAAATGCCCGTTTCATAACGGTACAATAAAAGAGAACGTAGGCGGTGGCGGTACCCGCAACCGGGATTGGTGGCCCAACCAGCTGAAAGTAAGCATCCTGCGCCAGCATGCGGCAAAGTCTAACCCTATGGATAAAGACTTTAATTATAAGGCAGCTTTTGAAAGTTTGGACCTGGCCGCCGTGAAGAAAGACCTGGAAGCGCTGATGACCGATTCGCAAGACTGGTGGCCGGCGGATTTCGGGCATTATGGAGGCTTATTTATCCGTATGGCCTGGCACAGCGCCGGAACCTACCGTGTGGGGGATGGCCGCGGGGGGGCAGGTACCGGGCAGCAGCGTTTCGCACCGCTGAATAGCTGGCCCGATAATGTGAGCCTCGACAAGGCCCGTCGACTGTTATGGCCCATCAAACAAAAATATGGCAACAAATTATCCTGGGCCGACCTGCTGGTGCTTACCGGCAATGTGGCGCTGGAATCAATGGGTTTTAAAACCCTTGGGTTCGCCGGCGGACGGGAAGATGTGTGGGAGCCCGATGAAGATGTGTACTGGGGCTCGGAAACCACCTGGCTGGGCGGCGACATCCGCTATGCGCACGGCGGTGACCCCGGTGTGGAAAAGAACGGCGGTGTCGTAATTGCAGATGATAAGGACACAAACGGTACGCATTCCCGCCATCTGGAAAAACCGCTGGCTGCGGTGCAGATGGGATTGATATATGTAAACCCTGAAGGGCCGGACGGCAACCCTGATCCCATTGCTGCCGCAAAAGACATCCGCGATACGTTTGGCCGCATGGCCATGAATGATGAAGAAACCGTGGCGCTGATTGCCGGCGGGCATACTTTTGGTAAAACGCATGGCGCGGCACCTGCCACCCATGTGGGCAAAGTACCCGAAGAGGCCGGTATTGAAGAGCAAGGCCTGGGCTGGAGCAGCAGTTTTGGTTCCGGCAAAGGTGCCGATGCTATAGGCAGCGGACTGGAAGTTACCTGGACGCAAACGCCTACACAGTGGGATAACAATTTCTTTGAAACCCTTTTTGGTTTTGAATGGGAGCTGACCAAAAGCCCTGCCGGCGCGCACCAGTGGGTGGCGAAGGATGCGGACGCGATCACTCCGGATGCTTTTGACTCCGCTAAGAAACATAAACCAACCATGCTTACAACGGATCTGTCCCTGCGGTTTGATCCCGAGTATGGAAAAATATCCAAACACTTTTTAGAAAACCCCGATGCCTTTGCCGATGCTTTTGCAAAAGCCTGGTTCAAGCTCACCCATCGGGATATGGGCCCGCGTGCGCGCTACCTGGGTGCAGAAGTGCCTGCCGAAGAATTTATTTGGGAAGACCCGATCCCTGCTGTGGATCACGTACTGATCGATAGCAATGATATCGCTGAATTAAAGGCAAAGGTATTAGCCTCTGGTCTCAGCATAGCCGAGTTGGTAACTACGGCCTGGGCTTCTGCTTCCTCCTTCCGGGGTGGTGATAAACGTGGTGGTGCTAATGGAGCGCGCATCCGCCTGGCGCCGCAAAAAGACTGGGAGGTAAATAATCCGGCGCAATTGCAAAAAGTATTAGCTGTGCTGGAAGGCATTCAAAAAGATTTTAACGGAGAACAAGTAGGTGCTAAAAAAGTATCGCTGGCAGATCTTATTGTACTAGCCGGTGCCGCGGCTGTTGAAAAAGCAGCAAAAGATGCAGGCCACGCCGTGAGTGTTTCGTTTACTCCCGGTCGCATGGACGCCACACAGGAACAAACCGACGTGGACTCCGTTGCCTACCTGGAAACGCCTGCCGATGGTTTCCGTAATTACCGCAAGGGAGCATCTGTTGTACCTACAGAAGCCTTGCTGATCGATAAAGCGCAACTGCTGACCCTTACCGTACCGGAGCTAACCGTGCTGGTGGGTGGCATGCGCGCGCTGGGTGCTACCTGGGATGGTTCCAAACACGGTGTTTTCACGCAACGTCCGGGGCAACTGACCAACGATTTCTTTGTGAACCTGCTGGATATGCGTACGGCCTGGAAAGCTTCCAATGGCAGTCGGGAGCTGTTTGAAGGCAGCGACCGCACCACCGGCGCCACAAAATGGACCGCCACCCGTGCGGACCTGGTTTTTGGTTCCAATGCAGAACTGCGGGCCGTTGCTGAAGTATATGGAAGCGCGGATAGCGCGGATAAATTTGTAAACGATTTTGTAGCGGCCTGGGCTAAGGTGATGAACCTGGACCGGTTTGATCTGGCTTAATCTTTTCATAGATAAACCTATGGGTTTGCCTGACCGGCGGCCTCATAGGTTTTTTTATTTCAGTGATTCGATTATTAGGTAGCCGGCTTTTGCACTTCTATCAGCTTTACTTGGAGCCTGTCCCGCCGAAAGCGGGATCGCACACTTCGGCGTCAATGCTGCTATCAGCTTTGCTTGGAGCCTGTCCCGCCGAAGGCCTATCGTGTGGACACGTCTTTTGAGAATAATTAAAATAATTTGATTCAGAATTTAGGTCGTGACGAATCGACCATACCCTATCCATCCTGAGAGTGCCCGAAGGGCATAATGTACATAGCCCCTGGCGCAGCCAGGGGTACAGATACATAGAGGGAGCGGCCCTGAAAGGGCCGAACGTGTTTGTTGAACATAGCCGAAAGGGTGATCGGACACTTCGGCGTCAGTGCTGTTATCAATTTACCGGGATAGAAGATTTAAGGGATAGTCCTTGGTTATCTATACAACTGTTCCTTTCCTCTTTTCTTTTTCCACTTTTTTCAGTCGATAAAAAAGTGGAGCAATCCCGAAAGCTTTCGGGACTCGTCCGCAAAAAGGCAAATCCTGCCTGAAGCCTTGGAGGGAGGGATGCTTTATCCCGGACGGCAGGAACGGAAAAATCTACGCTTCAGGCTTTGTTCCGCCCAAAGCGGAACGCCATTCCGCTTGATTTTCCCTTTTGCTGTTTTGCGGACCGCCTTCTAACAAAATTTTCTGGTGCGGCATATTTTCGTTTCATCGGCGAATGCTTTGGTCTGGCCATTTCTGAACGGAACAGTAACTACTGCCATCAGCAATTTTCGGTGTGCCTCTTTTTTACGCAGCAAATTATTGTTCGTAAACAAATCGGACCCGTAAAAAATCAGCACCGTAATGTTTGTGCAACAATCAGGAAGCGGAGTGTGCGACCTGCCCTATCATTGAGGCTTTGCTATAACTTTTCATAGCGAATGTACATGTGCGTGGGCGGTCAGACGGGCGGAGCCATTCGTTTGACCGAGCCTTTTTGGCAACCTTTTGTGGCGACAGACAAAAGGTTGGGCAATAAATAAATTGATAATTGTTTATTGCCGTCTTATTGATTTTTGCTTCATAAATCAAAAACTCAGAATAGCGTTTTTTATTCCTTATTTTTCTTTCCTCATTTTCCTGTATCCACTACGACTCTTATTTCAACCGGTTGAGGGGCGGCAACGGCTTCCTTCTTTGGCTCCGGTTTTATAATCGGTTGCAGTTTTACATCCAGGTAATGAATCATAGTCGGATCATTGGTAAAGAAAGCTTCCGCCTGTTGGCGGTAGGCGGTGTCAATAGGAGCGGACAACAGGTGGGTGCTATTGTTACGGTCGTACAGCAACATGCCGTTTTTATGTACCCAGCTAAAAAACAGGTTGCCTTCGTTTAGCTGACGCAATACAAAACCCAGGGGGTGAATGACCATATTTGCCGTTCCAAAATGCGCGATCATTTCCTGTATTTCCGCGCGCTTTTCTTCATCCACCACTATGGCGCTTGGGGTGATGATGAGCAGGTTGCAGGTAAAGCGGCGCTCCTCCGCCGGTTGCTTTTTTACAAAGGCGCTTCGCGTGGCGGTTACGCAGGTTGTACAACCATAACAATAAATGATGAGGGCGTTCAGTTGTGCGGCAATTAATTTTTTAATGCAATGCAGGGCGTTTTGTTCTTTGCCATTGAGCTGACTGATATAATTTTTCATGGTTTTATTTTTAAAAGGTGAATATTTTATTTTTAAACCACATAGATACAATAGAAATCATAGCGCCAAATGCAGCATAGACTCCCCGCCATCGCGGGGAACATAGTGTATGTGTTTTTATGTTTTCTTTCCTTGCTGTTAAATTCTATGTGCCTATGTGGTTAAATTTAAAAGGAGAATACTAAAACTCTATTAGCGCCGGTTTCAACTGGCCATCCACATGTGTTACCTCCCGTACATCAATAAGGTGGGCAGCTTCCAGCAGCTTGGTCAGGTGAAAATACCTCCGGAGCAGATCCAGGTCACAACTATCCGTATTGCTGGCCAGGGCATACTCCACAATAGTGTCCATATCCTGCTGCCATTGTTCCGGTTTTTGATAATTAAAAAAACGATGAAAAACAAGGTAGGGGTTCCGGTATTCTGCTGGTGTTAGCGTTTTAGGGAGGTATTCCCATTCGGGGCAAAGGGAGAGCGGGCGGGCATAGAGGCGTTTATCCGTAAACTGATCCCACGCTATTTTTAAAGCGCCGGTTTCCTTTTGCCGGGTTAGCTGGCGGGCGGCCAGCAGCACGGAAGTAATGACTTTGAATTTGCTTAGTATTAAAGCCGGATCCTGTTTGTGGCAAACTTTTGGGCTGGCGGCGGCAAACAGCACCTGGCGGATGGTGCTGCGGTAGGAGTGGATGTTGGCATAATTAAAGCATTCTGCAAAAACCTGGCGGGGATCGGTAACGGTGGTATAGCACCAGCCCAGGGTTTGGAACGGGTCTTTGTTTTTGTGTTTTTTCATGTGTGTTTATTTTAGGTGAGTGTATTAAAACGCGCATGTTATACAGCCAGGGAGGCTTTGCCCAGGCAATTCTTCAATAAGAATGCGTCATCCCGAACGAGTCGGGCCCTGCCCAACCAATTCTACAATAAGAACGCGTCATCTCGAACGAGGAGGGCTCCGCCCGACGAGGAGAGATCCCCTGCTACAAAAACGTACTGCAACTTAGTTTCACTGCTATAAGGGCGAGATTCCTCTCTCCGCTGCGCTGCGTTCGGAGTGACGGTTTCATTGGGCCACCCACAAAAAGAAGCGTGGGTTGGTCCTTACCGTACTGAAGGGCTACGACACCCTGACGACGAAATAAGAACGCCCACGCTTGTGCCTTAAATATAGTAAGGAAACGTGAGCGATTTACCCTATCATCTCGCCGTCTTGAAAGGTCGTAGTTTTCAGTACGAGAATAACAGCAAATACGCTTTACCTTATGTAGTGTATGACCTTATTTATGATGAATTATTAAACATAGATATTGATCAATTGGATAGAATTTCTATCCAAATATATATTATTTAAACTCATTCTTCCAAATTTTTTACTTCTTTTTTTAAACTTTTTTACTTTTCAGATTATAAAGAAAACTAAATGACCAAGTTAGGAGAATATTTAGCCGCTAAATCGGTCAACAAATCTGAGGTTGCCAGAAGAACAGGTTTAAGTAAAGCCCGTGTTAACCAGCTTACTTTGAATGATACAACTAAACTTAGAGCTGATGAATTATACCTCATTGCACTGGCAATTGATGTAAAGCCAATTGAATTGTTGGAATATGTGTGTGAGGGGGTAAAGCTGGTGGAAGTAAGATAGTTTTATCAAGTATTATTTGCTAAAGTATATTTTGAAAGCTTTTTAAAACCAAAACATTTTTATTAGTTAAGCGTATGTCAACAAATCATTTTCCCATCTACAGCTCTAATAGACGAAAAGGTGATAGAGGAGTAACATTCGTGAGATCTATTGTTGAAGATCAATATGAATGGATTTTTAGACCTACTCATGTTGAAGACGATTTTGGTATTGATGGTTATTTTGATATTATTGGAACCGATAACAGTGTCACAGGGAAATATCTTGGTGTGCAAATAAAAACGGGTGAAAGCTATTTTAAAAATCAAACTTCAACTGGATGGAAATATACAGGAGAACATAAGCATCTTAATTACTTTTTAAATTGTGATTTCCCAATACTGATTATAATTGTCGATCTTGGCCAGCAACAAGCCTATTGGGCAGAGTTTGATATCAACAAAACCGATAAAATAGGGCTTGGTTGGTCATTAACGATACCAAAAGAAAATATTCTTGATATTTCAGCAAAAGAGAGCATTCGGGAGTTAGCGGGGGACGTAATAGATTACATGTCTCAAATTGAATATCAATGGGAGGTGAATCGGAAAATAAAAGATAGCTCGCTAGTGCTTTTAAATGTTAGTAAAGCTGAAATAGAAAATGGCGATGTTTCGGGGTTTGTAGAATTGCTAGAACGATTAACCATTAATGATGATATGATTAAAAAAGCGAGAGGAAAAATATCATTCTTAATTGATGGATATAATTATGATTTAAGAGAAGTATATGAAATACCGGAAATTAGGTCATGGGTTAAAAAAGTGATCCCTGTTTTTAAATATTGGGGATACTTTTTAAATATGAATTTCAATATTCAGCGTTTAGCAGGACTTCGCGTTTTGCATGTATGTTCAGTTGATTTATATGTAAAGTCAACCAACGATATAAAAAGAGAAAAGTATATAGAGTATAATAAGGAACAGTCGGTGGAGTTTATGAAACAGTTGTTTCATTGGTTAAATGAATTCACAGAGAAGTATAAATTATCAGAAAATGTTAACAAAGACCAAAGTGCTCAAATAGCTAAAGTACTTTTTGACTACGATATGCATTAGAGTTTAAAAGTTGACATTTTGACCTGCTCTGAGTGGAGTAAAAATTAAGAACCATCCAAGATTATATTGACAATTTTACCTACCTGTCCAATACGCAAAAGACTGTGGTGGCACTAAATTGAAATCTTCTCTTAAACACTTTGGCTTTTTATATTTTTTGGTTTTTTTTATTTTTATTGCAAACCCTTCGTTCTTATTTGCAAAGTATTCGTAATAGAATTCTTCACTAATGCCTGAATGCTCTTGGGTTAAGTTCCAAAGCGTATCAAGGTCATATTTAAGTACCTTATCTATCTCAAATTCACCTATCACTTTTTGAACAGGTGAAGAAGCGTAAACGATTACTGATTTAATATTTTCATTCTTAAAAATCGCTTTCCTAAATTCAAATTTCTTTGTTCCTTCAAAAATTTTATATGCAAATTCGGGCTTTATAGATAATACTACTTTCATTGTTTCATTTCTTAGAATAAGCAAATTTAATTAAAACATTAAACTGCTCGTCAGTTAGTTTTACAAACCCCGTTGGCACACTCGTTGGATCCGGAAATATTTTCAGTTTAATTAGATCGTTTAATGTGGGCTTGGGAGTAGGCAGAGAATGCGCATATAGAAAATTAATGATGAAGGGTTTATATTTAGGAAACTTGTTCCACCATTTGGCTTCCAGATCTTCTTTTGAAATCATTGTTCGCCTATTACAACTATTGTAAAAATCATTGAAGTCCTTGAAGTCGGATTTTATACTTTCTACTATACAGATTGTAGTTACTGTACTTGAATATTTTTTAGGAGAAGTTTCGCCAATACGATAGATTAATACAATATCTCCCGGTTTAAGATTTCTATCGGGTGAATGGGAAATATAAACTTTACTTATTCTATTCCTATGTGGTTCATTTTCGGTATATTTTGTTTTATCTTCCCTCGTATTGATGCTATCTGGAAATAGCTCAGTATGATACTGGGCCTCTATTTTTATTAAATATTTATTGGTTTGTCTTGAAAAAAACGGGAAAGTTAGTTTTGGATTTTCAATATTGGGAGGAAGCGTTTTACTAAATGGACGAACGTAAACCAATTCTTCTCCGTTGGCGGTAGTTTTGATTCCATGCTTGTAAAAACCCCATTCTTCAAGCATTTCTATTAATTGTTCCTGCTCCGGTCTTTTATTAAAAACAGTAACGTAGATTTCCTCTACTTTAAAAAGAAGGGCATTGTCAAAAATTGTCTTAAGAAATCGTTCACCAATTTTATAGCCATTTCCTGTAACTTTTAAAGTACCTATTTTTAATCTCTTTTTAGGCGTAAGTACGGGCAAAATATTAGAATAGTTTTCACCAATATTTTCAATTTTTATGAAAAGGAATGCTGTTAACTGACCATCACTATAACAAACATAACAGGGATCTTCGGATTTGCTATTAAACCATTTGTCAAACTCTTGGTAGTCATTCCTAAAGCTATCAAAAAATGTATCGGTGAGATCAACTTCAGCAAAGTCGACCTTTTTAACCGCTAATACTTTATGCGTAATTAAGTTAGGATTCTCAGCGGTTGATTTTTCCAGGAAATCCTGAATCCTAAAGACTTTTTCACTTATTCCTAATAGCTTAGCTTTAGCATGTATTTTTTTATCTTCCGAAATTAACAGATCAACCCGATTTTCATATACCTCATTGAGAATTTGGGTATCATTAATATCATTTTTGGTTGTATCAATTTGTTTGCTCGCTGCTTTGATTGCAGCACTTAATGGTGCCTGGTGTTTTAATTGATTATAACTCTCAACTTTAACATTCATTGTCTTCACTACTTTCTGATCTTGATGCTTATTTAATTCAGATAAAGTCAGTGGATGAATATATTTGTCATACTTCAGCTTGTCCAACCAATTAAAGAGCTGACCAATAGCGGGGTTGATAACTTTATTTGCCTCTCTATGGATAATAATATTTGTATCAAGTAGCACTTTCATGGCTTAAATATTTCTTGCAGTTTATTAATAATTACGAACGCATCATCGGTTTTGATCAGCGGTATTTTTAATTCTTGGGACAAATTTGTTGCATGAGTAATTTCTGCCTCCTGCATGGTATGTAAAAGATCGGCATCATATAACCGCCCGTCTCTTTTTTCGAGTCTCAATTTAATTTTATCAATTTTATCATGAACAACAATTAAAACCGCAGGGTTAATTGTTTGAAATGTTAGAATGGGCACTTGCATAATTTTTCCGCTGTTATTTAATAAACAGAAATGTCCATCTAGCAAATACGTCACGTCCTTTTGAATTTTATCATTCAATCCCAATATTAGTCGGTCTTGTGTGTCAGTAACATCTTTTACCTTCTTGTTTTTTGGATCTGTATTTATCTCTGCCCATTTTAATAGCGAACTTGCTAATAAATATTCAAAATCAAATTCGGCACAAATCATTTGACTGATTGTGCTTTTCCCAGTCCCATGGATTCCTCCTATGAAAATTATCTTACTCATCGATTATTAAAAGCAATTGAACTATCTTATTCCGCAACCGTCTTTTTGTATTTTTGTTTTTCAATTGGTGAATCTCTAAGCGTCAGTTGCTGTTGCTAATATACTCATTTTTTAAGCTAATGAAAATTCTCCCACTTGGCTTTTATGCAAATATATTTTCTTGCAAGAACCCCTTATTATGGAAAACCGTAAGGAAAACTTTTCCAGATGCGATACCGGAGAGATACCTTCGCTCACACGCCGAGATGGGCTCGATCGGGATACAAAACATTTCTGCGCGGCCCGGGCGTAAGCGTTAGATTCTATGCAATACCTCTTTTGCAAGGTTTTATCTTTGGAATTTGCTAATTTGAGGCTGTTATGCAAGATATTGACATCGTAATGCAGCACCTTTTAGCTTTTAGAGATGCACGGGATTGGGACCAGTTTCACAATCCCAAGGACCTGGCCCTGGCCATCAACGTGGAGGCGGGGGAACTGCTGGAGTTATTCCTTTGGAAAGATCCGGAGGCAGCTAACAGAGATAAGGTAAAGGAGGAGCTGGCAGATGTGCTGGCCTTTGCTTTTTTGCTTGCTAATAAATACGGCTTTGATATAAAAGAAATATTGTTGGAAAAGATAGCCGCCAACGATAAAAAGTACCCGGTGGATAAAGCCAAAGGCACTGCTAAAAAGTATAACGAACTATAGCGCCTTTATAAAAACCCGAACTGCATGATTGTATACCAGCGTACCAAGGAGGATTTTAGTAATGATGTGCTTACCAACACCATTGATACCATCATTGCCGGGCAAATACGCCAAAAAACGGGTAAAGAAATAGGCCGCAGCGAACTGGACGCTTTTAAAAACTCCCTGGCTTATATGGATAGGGTGCTGCATGATAAGGACATACCGGAGAACTGCGGCATATCAGTAGAATACCATATACCCCAAACCTGTAAACGGGTGGATTTTATAATATCCGGTACAGACGGGAAACGGGAAAATGTAATAGTAATAGAATTGAAACAGTGGTCTGAAGCGTGGCTTACAGACCAGGACGGCATTATAGAAACCCGCTTTCGTGGTGGTGTAACCAGCACCAGCCACCCCTCCTATCAGGCGTGGTCTTATGCGGCGCTGCTGCAATCCTTTAATGCCACAGTAGAGGAAGAACACATTAACCTGCAACCCTGTGCTTACCTGCATAACTATATGCCGGATGATGTTATCACCAACGGGTTTTACAACTATTATATTGAAAAGGCCCCGGTATTCCTGAAGCCGGATGCGCTGGAGTTGCGTGCTTTTATAAAGCGCTTTATGAAGTATGGCGACACCACCAACATCATCGCCCGTATTGATAATGGTAAAATACGTCCTTCCAAAAGCCTTGCAGATAGCCTGAAGTCTATCATGAAAGGGAATAAGGAATTTATCATGATCGATGATCAAAAAGTGGTGTACGAGCAGGCGTTGCACCTGGCCAAACATTCCAATCCTAAAAACAAGAACGTGCTGATTGTGGAGGGTGGGCCGGGCACCGGTAAATCTGTAGTGGCCATTAATCTTTTGGTGGAGCTGAATAAACGGGGACAAATGACGCAGTATGTTACCAAAACCAGCGCTCCGCGGGAGGTGTACTTTGACAAGTTGCAGGATGTGCGGCGTATGGCAGAATTAAGGAACCTGTTTGTAGGCTCGGGCTCCTTTATGCGGTCTCCTGAAAATGCTATGGCCGCCCTTATTGTGGATGAAGCGCACCGCCTTACGGAGAAAACGGGTTTTTTAAAACAGGGCGATAACCAGATAAGGGAGATTATTAACACTGCTGTCTTTTGTGTGTTTTTTATAGATGGCGACCAGCGGGTACATATTGATGATTATGGAACAACAGACCGTATAGAACAATTTGCGCTGGAAGCGGGAGCCAGGGTGCATAAAACGCAGCTGGCATCGCAGTTTCGCTGTAATGGGTCCGACGGCTACCTGGCCTGGCTGGATGATGTGCTGCAAAAAAGAGATACAGCTAATGATACATTGGATGCGGCCGGGTTTGATTTTGAGTTTAAAGTGCTGGACAGCCCCAGCGCACTGCGCGATCTTATTTTTGAAAAGAATACAATAAATAACAAAGCAAGACTGGTTGCGGGCTACTGTTGGGACTGGAAGAGCAAAAAAGTACCACTGGCCAACGATATTGTTTTTCCGGAATATGATTTTCAAATGCAGTGGAACCTGAGCACTTACGGTTCTAAATGGATTATTGACCCTAACTCTGTAAACGAGGTGGGTTGTATACATACCTGCCAGGGGTTGGAGGTGGATTATGTGGGCGTTATTATTGGCGATGACCTTATCTGCCGGAACGGAGTGGTGATGGTAAATCCTGCCAAACGCTCAAAAGATGATAAATCAATTTTCGGGTATAAAAAGTTAATGAAGGAAAACCCGGAAGCCACCCAGGAATTGTTGCGGGCAATTATTAAAAATACGTATCGCGTACTGATGACTCGCGGCATGAAGGGCTGCTATGTGTATTGTACAGATCCGGAACTAAGAGATTACCTGAAACGCCGCCTGGGTGTGCCGGCAATCCAGGAGCCAATCATTGAGCCGGGCTTGCTGATTGCGGCGGAAGACCGGCCTAAGTATAAGACGAAGAGGGATGAATAGCTAGAGTATTGTTTTGAGGAGAAGTTATACTAAATAATAGCGTCATTATGAGAAGATTGCTTTATGTATTGCTTTGCATTTTTGTGGCAGCCGGTAACTGTGTTTATGCACAAAAGGACACGCTGCATGTTTTTAATAAGAAGGCATATGACCGCTATAGTGTTATAGCGGATAGTATTGTGCGGCTTTACTACATGGATGCCATGTTGCCATTTATTAGTAAGGATTCAGCCAGAAGCTATTATCGGACACTGAAAACTCCGGGGGGAGGCACTTCGAGCGAATTTGACAAGCCGCTGTCTTTTGAGCCGGAAATGTTTTGCTTCCGGTATTATTTTAAACACCCATCGTTTAAAGGGGATTCGGTGGAAATAAAGTTTTACATTCATAAAAATGGCACATTAATGTCTGGGTTTGTTCCAGAAGGATTGTTTGATATGCGCGGCATTGAACGGTTTGAAGCTATTACATCTTATAAAGCCCTTGAAATAGCCCAACAATTAAAAATAAAGCGACCGTTGAATCATTATGAAGTTTCGCTGGGTTGGTATGAAGCGCGTATTTCGAATGAAGAATTTAAAAAATACGAGCTATCAAATGACTTGCGGGATTTTGTAAAAGGCAGGATTGTATGGCTGGTAAAAAGCGAGTATAAAATACCCAAGGAGGGCGATGAAACGCCCAATATAGAAACGTACCTGATTGATGTGTTGACGGGGAAAGTGCTGCAAGTATGGGAACACGCTGTTGACTGGGGATAGAGGATGAACTTTTAATTGATGCCCTTAAGAATTGCTAATCATTTATTAATATAATGAGGTTATAGATAATTAAAATGCAGCCCCTTCATATTCCACTGCTGAAGAGTGCGATCCCGCCTTCAGCGGGACAGGCTCCAAGACTGCTGCCATAAGCACTTCAGCCCGGCCAAAAAATATTTAGGAATCAATTTATATTTTCCTGTGTTGGGGTAGCGATGGCTTCTGCTTGTCCAGTTAGTCCCGCGAGCCCCACCAGGGCTATGTGCGACAATGGCAACCTGTAGGACGATGAGCTGGTGTTTAAAGGATAAGATTCCTCTCTCCGCTTTGCTGCGTTCGGAATGACGGTTAGGATTGGGGTTGGTTTTTATAAAGTAGATTACCTCCTGTATTCGTTAAACTTTATTTTTAACTTTACCTAAAATGTATAACCATGAAAAAAGACATAACACAACAAGCATTATCTGTGTTTGAACAAATTAAGCACACCGATGAAAACGGCAATGAATTTTGGATGGCAAGGCAACTTGCCAAAGCACTTGATTATACTGATTTTAGAAATTTTTCCGGTGTAATTGAAAAGGCCTGGGAGGCCTGTAAAAACAGTGGGCATAACCCTTTAGAACACATCGTTGAAACCAACGAGGTGTTAATTGCCGGGCAGGGAGCAAAACAAACTTACTCAAGCTATAAACTATCCCGCTATGCCTGTTATTTAATTGTACAAAATGCAGATCCGTCCAAAGAAGTAGTAGCACTTGGACAAAGTTATTTTGCCGTGCAAACAAGATTGCAGGAAATAACGCAGATGGAAGCCTATAACCGCCTTAGCTCCGAAGATGAAAAAAGGCTTTTTCTGCGTAATGAAATGGCTAAGCACAATATCCATTTAGCAGCTGCCGCCAAAAATGCCGGGGTAATAACTTCTCTTGACTATGCCATTTTCCAAAATCATGGGTATATGGGTTTGTACGGCGGGCTTGATGCTAAAGGCATACATAAAAGAAAAGGGCTTGCGAAAAGCCAGCAAATACTTGACCATATGGGAAGTATCGAACTGGCTGCCAATTTGTTTCGTGCCACGCAAACAGAAGAAAAATTGCGAAAGGAAAACATACAAGGTAAGCCAAAGGCCAACCAAACTCATTTGGAGGTAGGCAAAAAAGTACGCCAAACTATTAGAGAGCTTGGAGGAACCATGCCCGAAAACCTGCCCACGGCCGCTAGCATTAAAAAACTGGAAACGGCGGCTAAACCAAAACAATTAAAACCCAAGAGAGAAAAGTAATTTGCCTCAGGATGGGGAGGGGCGAACAGCGATCTATGACCATTTTCGTGCTTTCACGAAAATGGTCATATTGGGAAATGTACCTCAGCGTGCCCCATAAAAACCCCCTCCCGTTATTTTAAAAAACTGTTGAGATAACTTAAAATAGTTGTTGTTTGTTCCATAAGGCTTACATGCCCCTGCGCGGGAACAATGGCCAACTGGGATTTTGGCTTTACCCCAAAATCGGCAACTACATTGCCGCCCAGCAGAGTTTTATAGCTATTAGATTAAAACCCGGCGAAATTATTGAAGTATGCAGCGGCAGGACACATTTTAAAGAAAGCTTTTTAAGCCCGCATCTACAAAAGTCTTATGCCATGCAGACGCACATATTTTAATGGAATTTTGGGATTATTAATATCCTTATCACCATCGGCGCTCCATTTCTTCTCCCAGGCAACATAGTAAGGTTCAAGATGCGCTGGTTTTAACTTATAAATCTCAAGTAATTCGATGCCTTCATAGACCGCGAAAATCCAGTCAACTTTCCTGTATTTTTTGATTATGGTTGGATTCATGTGGTGATGCGTAGAAAAGCTTTTGGTTAGCCGAATGTTTACTGATTTTAGTTCATATTCATTTCCTGCATCATCCACCGCATCATTGCCTTCCCTCCCCGGTAAAATTTTTAAACCGGTGTGGAGAAGAACCTGTAACAGTTTTCCGCCATTATCCTGGAATATATCGTTAATTCCATTTGCTTCTGCAAGTGTTTGGAATCTGCGGATCTGCGGCAAAATCATGTTAAGAGCGATAAGTTCTTCATTTTTGCTGGCGGTGTATATAGTAATAAGATTCGGATCTAATAAATCAAAAAGTGTAACATTTAGCGCCTGGGCAAGCGAAGCGGCTTTTTCAACGGTAATATTGTATTTGGCGTTCTCAATATATCCAATATAAGTTCTGTCTATTTCTGCAAGATCTGCTAAGTTTTGTTGTGAGAAACCAAGTCGTCTTCTCAAAAAAGCAATATTTTTTGCCAATATTTCCTGGTAAGCATTTGGTTCGTTCATCTAATTTTGTCTTTATTACAAAAATAATTCTTTTGACTAATAATTTGCCGAGTATATTCGGAATTGGTTAAGTTTGCTTACTTTGGTTAACTAGATATAATATGGCAGGTTATAAAACAAAATACGGGGAGGCATTTTGCAGAGATGCTCTTTTAGCGCTGGATGATTTACAGGATAATTCAGTAGACCTGGTTGTCACAAGTCCCCCATTTGCCCTTTTGCGGAAGAAAGAATACGGGAATGAAAGTCAGGAAGCCTATGTGAACTGGCTTGCTCAATTTGCCAGGGTTGTATATGCCAAATTGAAAGATACCGGTTCTTTTGTTGTAGATATTGGGGGCGCATATATGCCTGGTATTCCTTCCAGAAGCTTGTACAATTTTAGAGTACCCATACATTTTTGCGATCATTTGGGATTTTATCTGGCGGAAGATTTTTATTGGTATAATCCCTCAAAGCTGCCGAGTCCTATTGAATGGGTGAATAAAAGAAAGATCCGGGTTAAGGATGCTGTGAACAATGTGTGGTGGTTTAGCAAAACGCCCTACCCAAAATCAGATGTCACAAAGGTT
Organism: Niabella soli DSM 19437; assembly: GCF_000243115.2. Lineage (NCBI taxonomy): Bacteria > Pseudomonadati > Bacteroidota > Chitinophagia > Chitinophagales > Chitinophagaceae > Niabella > Niabella soli. The sequence continues at coordinate 3,854,053 of NZ_CP007035.1, forward strand.
TTAACTCCCTATAGCGACAGGATGAAAAAGTTGATAGAAAACCCTGAAGGATTTTATACCCCTAAAGTGCGCCCTTCAGGTCATGATATTGGAGGAAGTTTTGGTAAAGATAATGGGGGGGCAATTCCTCCCAACTTATTACAGATTGCGAATGCAGAATCTAATAGTAGCTATCTAAGTCATTGTAAAAATCTGAAAATAAAGAGCCATCCTGCCAGATTCCCAATTCAGCTTCCTGAATTTTTTATAAAAATGTTGACTGATGAAAATGATTTGGTTATTGACATATTTGGAGGTTCAAACACAACGGGTTTAGCATGCGAACAGTTGAAGAGAAGATGGCTATCTTTCGATTCAGATCAACAATATGTCGCAGCATCAGCATTGAGGTTTTTACCTAAAGAGTCAAGAATTAAGGACGTTGCATCTATTTATTTTTCTATTTTAGACGGGAAAAATATTGAAATCATTGATGCTTTAACAAATAAGTTGGAAAATAGCCCTTCTGTAGATAGACAAATAGAAGAATTACTTGAATATCTAGATCAAAACTGATATATACTTAAATGTTGTATTCGAGAGGTCATTTTATAATCTTTAACTCATCAATTTTATTCTTTGCCGCTGTAAATGCTTCGTCAATTATATCGGCATTGTCAATGAACAAAGTGTTATCTGAGCCATATTTTTCTAAGGTAATGTACCATTTGGCTTTTCCCTTCTCTACATAATAACCTACCTGAAAACCATCATCCGTTACAAATTTGTTTTCCATATAATCAGGGTTGGCTGCAATGTCATTACCAACCTCTGCTTTTAGTGCCTTTACTGCTTTTAAAACTTCAATCAAATCGCTATATTCAATTGAGGCAGTGGTATTGCTGTATTGGCCTTTCTTTACAATCTGGTAAAAATACCCATTTATAGAACCTCTGGAAATTTTGCGAATTCTTGTTTCTGCTCCAATATAAGAAGTTTTCATGTTGGGTAATTTGGTATCTACAAATCGCATGAGGCTTCCTGTTTTTGAGGCAAAAGCATCCATTTTCGTTTTAAATGTTTCGCCCTCTTTTTTTACTTCTTGTCCATAAGAAATTATTGTAGTGATAAGAAGTGCAGTAATAGTCAATAGTTGTTTAAGCATAGCATCAATAATTTATTTGGCGCGAAGTTTTGGATTTTATCTCTTGATTTTTTACGGGAAGCCGTAAGGGTATAAAATGCTGGAACAAGATATCAGAGAGAGCCCTCCGCTCACCTGCTGAGGAGGGCTCGGTTGGGATGACAAAAACATGTACCCCCGTGGATGACGGAGTAGGGCGTTGCTCCTCCATATTCCACCGCTGAAGTGTGCGATGCAACGATGCTACGATATGCACTTCAGCCCGGCCAAAAAATATTTAGGAATTAATTTGTATTTTTTTCAATGTTGGGGGTAACGGTGGCTTTTTGCCGGTCCTGCTAGTCCCACAAGTCCCACTAATATATGTGACAAAGGCGACTTGCGGGAGATGAGCTGGTGTTTAAAGGATAAGATTCCTCCCTCCGCTTCGCTGCGTTCGGAATGACGGTTAGGATTGGGGTTGGTTTTTATAAAGTAGATTGCCCCCTATATTCGTTAAACTTTATTTTTAACTTAACCCAAAATGTATAACCATGAAAAAAGAATTGATCACCGAATTATTACAAAAATTTGAAGCCGCCTGCTATGAAGTAAAAGGCGTGGAATGCTGGAGCGCCCGGGAGCTGCAACCCATTTTGGGCTATAGCCGCTGGGAAAACTTTTCTAATGCGCTGGATAAAGCACGTAAATCCTGCGAAGCCGCCGGGGAAGCGGTGACCGATCATTTTCGTGATGTCACGAAAATGATCGAATTGGCTAAGGGAGCGCAGCGTCTTGTTCAGGATATTGCGCTTACACGCTATGCCTGCTACCTGGTAGCGCAAAATGGCGATCCGGCCAAACCGGCCATTGCTTTTGCTCAAACTTATTTTGCAGTGCAAACCCGCAAGCAGGAAATTATTGAGCAGCGCCTGTTGGAAGTAGCAAGGGTATCGGCCCGTGAAAAACTGACCAAATCGGAGAAAAAGCTGTCGGGCATTATTTACGAACGCGGGGTGGATGAGCAGATTTTTTGCCTACGCTTACCATCAAAGCCAAGGATTTTGCTACGGAGCTAACCAGTCATAACGTAGTGGAAAAAGACCTGAAAGGCAGCCAGCAAATATCTCAAAGGAACATGTAGACAATAATAAAGCGGTAAGGGACATGCTAAACGAGCGGGGTGTACAACCGGAAACATTGCCAGTGGCGGAAGACATTGCCAAACTGAAACGAAAGCTGGACGGCGACGCAAAAAAGATATTGAAAGATACCCGGAAAAAAAACATTTAGGAATCAATTTGTGTTTTCCTGTGTTGGGGTAGCGGTGGCTTTCTTGCTTGTCCAATTAGTCCCGCGAATCCCACCAGTATGTGTGACAAGGGCGACTAGTGGGACGATGGGCCGGTGTTTAAATGATACGATTCTTTGTCCGTCTTATGACGGAAACCTGATTCGATAGTTGGATGACGATTGAGATGGGGGTTGTTTTTCTTTTACTTTAATACTAATTTGGTAACCGTTTTTGTGTACGTGTCTCCAACTCCGTTAACACCCTTTCCTGCAAAAATGAATTCATTGTTATTGGAATAAAGCATGCCTCCGGATACATCATACAACGGGGAAACAACTTCCCGGAGCTTTTCCGTGGCCGGATCGAACTCCCAGTTTTTAACCCTGGTATAACCGTAACCCACTCCCCCGGCAAACCGTTCCCAACAGTCGAAGATATATCCTTTGCCGTTGTAACTAAAGCAGGTCGAACTGGTAAAGGGATAAGGGCCGGCCCCGGGCCCGGGAGATCTGATCAGTCTCCAGGAGTCATTTGGAATATCGTATTCCCAGATCTCATTTGTAAATAAGTAACTGTCATAAGTGCTTTCCAGCCAGCCGCCGGCCATATAGGCTTTATTGCCGATAACAAAACTTCCGGCCTGCGTCCGGCTTCGGCCGGGAAAATCCTTTAGTCGCGTCCATTGACCATTGGCGGTGTTATATTTCCAGAATTGATTTCTGAAATACTGGGTGTAATATCCATCGGAAGTGTAAATATCTTTTCCCGAGGTTCCCGTGCCAAAATATATGAAACCATTATATTGGAAGGCATAGGTTTGACTGCGGACGCCTTCCGGAATGGAATCCCGTTTGAACCAATCGTTATTTGCAAAATCGTATTCCAATACATTCGCCAGCGGTGACCTTGGCTTAAAAAGCTGGGGCGGTAGATCCGGGTCGTCATAAGCGCCGCTGATCACCAAAAGCCGGTCGCCCACGGGCTGAGCAAGTGGAGTGGTGAGTTTCATAGCGTGCTTAGGGGCAATAAATTTCCATTCATTTGTTGCGGGATTATATTCTCTGATCTCATTAAAACTTACAGTTTCGCCAGAGGCGCCAAGATACCATTGCGAATAGGCGCCACCGATGAGGTAGCCTTTCCCTTTAAATGGAACGGCGGAAAAGCTTTGTATATTATTGTCTGCATTTGTATTGGGATTTACCTGAACTTCATAAGCACCCAGGGGAAACCATTTTCCAAAATAGATATAACAAAAATCATTTGTTTCGAGCCCCAGACTTGAAATTTTAATTCTTCTGCTGCCTGAAGCAATGGTCTCCGGGATTTTAAAGAATATCGTGTTTTCCTGTCGCCCGGTAACCTTACACTCCGTTGTATCAATCCATACCCGCACCTCTGGTTTATTATTCCCTTTTGAATTGATGCGGATGGCATTAAATTCTGACGGACTGCAATAGCTGTAGTTTGCGGAGCCGGCAGGGTAATCAATTTTAAGACTATCTGTTTTTATGATTTCTTCCATGCTAAAAGCAGAGTCCTTTCCATTATTGACAAATAGTTTTACTGAATAACTTGTATTTCCTTTCAGACCATCAATAATTGTTTTGTCAGAAATATTGGCTGCGGCATCTTTACCAAGAATAAGCACTTTTCTGCCGGCATTTGCATCATCGGAGGGTTCTAAAATCAGGCCGTAGGAATTCAGTGATCCGCTTTTACTAAGGTCAACGGAATAGGAAAGCTGAAAAACATTTAAGTCCATTTGGGTAACCTGGCTGATCTCGAGTTTTGAATTGGGGAGAAGATTGGGAAGCTCTTTTTTCTCCTGGGTTTTAGAACAGGAAAAGCCAAGCAGGCTGATGATAAACAGCAGAGGCAAGCATGTTAGTTTAAACATAAGTTTACATTTTGTAAAGGAAGCCAAATTTAAAAAATAAATCTAAAACGGCATCGGCTATCTTTCGCCCAGTACAAAAACACTCACGTCAGTTTCCGTATTATTAAAGGTAACAATAGTGCTCCATTGCAGTGTTGCATGGGGAAGTAAGGTGGTGATGAAGGGCTTTGCCACCAGCCGCTGGGGTGTGCTGATGATGACGGCAACCTTGTGTTGCAGGAAATGATCAATTACTTTTTTGAGCTCGGCAAATACGGCTGGCTCATAGTTTACATCGCTAAGCAAAACCACATCGGGCAAAGGCAGGGTTACCGCATCTTGCCAGTCTAAGGCAATGGCAGTTACATTTTCCAACTGTAAATGTGCCGCCGATTTTTTTACATAAGCTGCCGCGAGTGCTTCTTTATCGCTGATGACTACGTGTTGGGCCAGGGTGGCGGCATATAAACCCGGCAAGCCCAGACCGGCGGCCAGTTCCAGCACCTGCTTGCTGGTAATATATTGCGGGTGCTGCTGTAAAAACAAACAAAGACCAATTGCCGCGGGCCATACCTGCGCCCAGTAGGCGGCGTTTTTATTGTGTTGATAAGCCTGCTGAATGTAATCCGAAGAAGGCAGATAGATTTCCAGGCTGCGATCGCCTATTGCAAAAGCCTTTGATAGATGCATATACTGGCAAAGAAAAGGATTTATTGAGAACATGCAGGGCAGATGCCTCCATTCGTCCTGCGGACGCAGTCGGATGATGGTGGCCTGTAACGGTACTCCTTACCCGTTTTTTAAACCGGTGAGCTTTACCAGCAAGGGGATTAGCCCGATAGATACGGCTATAAAAACGCCCACACGGATATAGTTTAAATTCCGCCATTGCTTTGTCCGGCTTAGCAGGTTGGTGTTAAAAGTTTTGCCGTTTGCAATGGCCTGGAACTCTATAATGTTGGGGGCAAAATAAGCAAGGGTCCATACCCGCACTGCCACATGTATAGCAAACAGTACCAGGAGCCCGTTCCTTACGGGCTCGATTTTCCAGCAGAAGATCAAGGCCAGCAGAAAGGATACTTCATGTATAGAATGGGCGATGATCCAAAAGGTTTTAAGATCGGCGCCATACGGGGCCTTAAAATACTGGAAGGATTGAGGCGGAGCGGCCGTCCATTTTGAAACCAGCACCGCTGTTTCAAAGATTTGTGCCCCATTCAGTAAAAAATAAGCCAGCAGGGTTACTAATAACCACCACTCAGCCCTTGTTAAGTATTCTATATTTACGTTGTTCATAATTGTGGTTTTAAAAATGTTGCTGTTGCTTTATCTGGATTTTTTATTCAGCTCGTTGGTGAAGGTCTGCATGATGCCGATCGACGCACGGAGATAGCCGGCGATCAACTGTATTTCCTTCTTACCGTAGGTGGAGACCAGTTTTTCTACCTCCGCTTTCAGCCGGGTATTGGATGGTTCGAATAGTTTTTTTGCCTTTGCTTTATTGGCAACGATCAATACCTTCCGCCGGTCGGTTTCGTCTGGCTGACGGCTTACCAGCTTCCGGTCCTCCAGCCGGTCGATCATGGCGGTTACCGCCCCGGTGGTAAGCCCGGTAATGCTGGACAGCTCCCCAGCCGTAAGCGGTCCTTGCCGCAGGATGATACTAAGGTATTTATGATCTACGCCCGTGAGGCCTGCGCTGCGGGCAATGGCCTCATGCATGAGGAGGGTTGTGTCGGAGATTACTCTTCCTAAATCGCTTAAATTTTCTATTGCTGACGCTTCCATATATCTTTATGATTAATTATCTTGATTGTAAAGATAAATAGAACTTGAATGGTGCACAAAATTTTTGCTGCCTAAACCGGCGAGCCTGGCAAAAAAGCCGGTGAACAGATCAGCCGAGCCCTATTGAGGTGTACAAGAGTGCGATCCCGCCTTCGACCTATCGTGTGGGGACAAAATATTGCTTTTTTTATATTTCTCTACTTTTTGCTCGCCCAAAAAGTAGCACAAAAAGGGCAGGCTCAGACGAACGCCTCCGGCCGTTTGACCGGCCACGCACGCGAGCATACTTTACGAAAAGTGGTAACAAGGCCTTGTTGCGGGGTAAGGTCGAAGCCCCCGCAGCCTGATTGTCGTTCAGCCTCCCTGCGCTGATTTTTTCCCTGAATAATTTGTCTGTATACAAAACATACGTTGGGTAAAAAATAGGCGCCTCCGATCTGTTGCTTTTCCGAAGTTGCAATTACTATCCCCCGATGAAAAACAGTTGTTTGTTCCGAACGGATGCTGCTTAGAAGGGGTTCCGCCGGACAGTGAAAGGACAAATCAAGCGGAATGGCGGTTTTGACGCCGCGGGCGACTATTCAAAAATAGGGCAGCAGGAAGGTGTCATAACCTGGCCTGTAGCGCAGGGTTGGCCGGTTCCGCCCCAGCCCGACCGTGAAACAAGGGGCGGAATTCACCTTCCGGCGGAAAAAGATTTTTTGCTCCACTTTTTTATCGATTGAAAAAAGTGGAAAACATACAATTAGATAAAGCTCTATTCATCTTTCTCGATGATTATTAGAAAGGGTACACATCTAAATATCTCGCCCACAAGTCTTATACTATTTATAAACTATTTGAAATGTGTCTATACGATAGGCCTTCAGCGGGACAGGCTCCACGACGCTGCTATATGCATTATAGCCCGGACCATGATTACCCCTACTCATTACAACAGATACCCTCAATAAAAAAGCGGGCCTTTTACAAAGCCCGCCTGGTGTATAGAAAATTCGGCTGCGTTATGAATTATTGCCCGGGATCTTTTTGCGTTTCAACAGCGTTCTGCACATCGGTGCTTAAGCTGGAAAGCAGGTTGTAGCCGGTGGCGGTTTCAATATCCCGCACGGTGGTAATGTACTGTTTCCAGTCGGCACTTACGGTACTGGTATTGGGCGTATTTACGGCCAGCACCCGCGTGGTGGCGCTTACCCTTGAAAGATCGCTGTTGCCGTTATCAAGAAATACGATCACTTTCCATACGTTGGTGGGCACGGTGATCCTCCCGTTATCGATGGTGCCGGCATTGCCATAGCTGCCCATGATGACATAGGCCTCTTTACCCGCCGTTACCTGCGTGCGGATGTATTGCTCCAGGTTGTTCCAGGTTTGCTGGTTGTTCTGCGGCGTTTGGGGGATCATATTGGTCATCAGGAAGGTGGAGGAGTTGGCTGCCACGCTGCTGGTACGGTCTGCACTGGGGCAGTTATGGCCGCGGTCGTAACCGGAACCCATATAGGAGCTGGATTGTACTTTATACCACCCGCTGTAGAGGCCTGCCCAGGCGGCAAAATCATTCTGGCGGTCTGCCACGCCGGTAATATTGGTGGCATCCAGGTGCCAGGAAACCCAATTGGGAGTGGCCCTTGAACTGGAATAAGACTCGATATAATAAAACTGGTTGATAAGGTAATTATTAGCCATGCTGAGCACTGAATCTGCACCGGAAGGGTTACCGAAGAGCAGGTTAGAATTATCGCCCAAAGCGGGCGGTGCATCCGAACCTGGTACCACATAACGCCCGGCTGCGGGAACCGTGCTGTCGCCGGTAGGTAAGGTATCGGTCACATTTTTAAAACCGGGATTATTGGAGGCTCCGGTAAAAATGATATTATCGATATTGATACGGGTAGTGCCGGTTTTAATGATACGCACCTGCACCGGATCGGTACTGGTAATAAGGAAACTATCCAGCTGGAAGGTTTTGCTGCTTACCGTCACGGGGCTGCCAACGTTCGTAAACGTCTGGCCGTCGGTACTGGTCTGGAAATTCCAGGTGGAAGGGCCATCCGTTCCGTAGGTGGCAGAACTTACATACACTTTTTTTAGCCCGGTAATTTTGAAGTTGGTCGTAATGCTTCCATTGCGTAAGCGTACGGACCAGGAGCTGTCCTTGGTGTCCGCTGCGGTATTACCGATAAGGGCGTCATTGAAGGACCAGCTGCCGGTCCGTAGGTCTACATCGGCAAGGGCATAAGCAGCCTTGCGGCCGGATTCAAAACTTTCCGTAACGGAGTAGCTGCTGTCTTTGGCCGGCGGCGGCACGTCAATAGGTGGTATTTTGGCGCAGCTGTAGGCGCCTACCAGTACGAGTAGTGTTAAGAAGTAATTTATGTGTTTCATAATTAAAGGGGGATTTTACGATTCTATTGAGGTTGTTTTTACACCGGCAACGGTCTGGTCCGGTAAAAAGCCGAGAATATAAATGGGTACCTGCACGCCGGCTTCTACCCGGTACACCTGCAGGCCGGAAAGCTGGCTGTTTAAAAACGCATAAAGGTTTTTTATTTTTTGCAGATTGGCCACAATGGGGGCGTCGCCTGGGTCTGCGCTGCGCTCGAGCTGGGCCATGAACTGTTCCGGGGCAATGGTTTTTACTGTTGCGTTTGCTGTGCCGGAATGTGTTGCTACAGCGGCAGGGATGGCGGCGGCTTCCAGAACGCCCAGGTTTTGGGGTTCAAACGGGTATTCTGATTCACTCATGAAAAGGACGCCCTGGGCCTGTGTCTGCAATTGGGTTAAAAAGTTGGATGTATTCATGCCGCGAATGTAATTAAATAGCCGCTTTTTATTATATGTTAACAAAAAGATAATGGGATTGATTAAGGACAGGGCTGCTGCCTAGCGTGTGGCTTTTGCCGGCCATGGAATGCGGGAAACCTGGTAGAGGGAACCTATTTCCAGAAAAAAGATGAAATAAAGAACAACGACAATAACAAAAAACTATAGGCTGATTCTCACCAATGGAATTATTTTATTAGGGTCGTCTTTTTGTTTTGTCTTCGACTTTGTTTTTCATTGATACTTTATCATAACAATTTGAATGTCAATTCTTTTTATAGCCGATGAAAAATAATTACTTCAATGGGAACTCCATCCGGGTAAAAGTATTTTTTTGTGCGATTCCTGGCACACCCAATTGTCCGTAAGTGTTGTCACCGGAAATATAAACAGCAGTATCATTTTTTACGTAAAGGCAGTTTGTGGCCGCATCAAAAACTCTGGTGACATTAGAATCGAGCTTGACGTATTTTAGCACATAAACGTTTGTTCCCAAAGTATCCCAAAGAGGTAAATTCATATTATTGCCGGCTCCCCACAAAGTACCGTCATTTTTTATTACCATTAATTGGCCTCCCTGGCTCGAAATTGTTTTTACATCAGTTTGAATACGCATAAAAGAATCAACCGTTGACCAGGTTGTTGTTTCAAGACCAAAGGCATTGCTGCTTCCCGCACCCCAAAGACTGTTGTCGGGCTTTATGGCAAAAGTTGTAGCACCCCCTCCAAAAATTTCTTTAAAAATTCCTGGTATTTGAGTAAAAGTCTGGTAGGAAGACGGACTGTTAGGAGAGAGGCGAAACGCCAGTTGCCCAGACCAATTTGACCCCATTCCCCAAAGTGTATTGTCTGATTTTAAAATTAAAACATGGCTATTTCCGCCGCTAAAAGAAACAACGTCATCCGCGATTTTTACCGGGCTTAAAGCGGGTTTATAATTAGGAGAGAAAAATAGATCGCTAAATCCCATCCCGGCTGCCCATAACGTTTTATCATCTTTTAAAAATAAAGTGTAGTTGATATTACAATGTACTTTTAATACATGATCTGCTATTTTTACTGGTGTCGCGGCATCAGTAGTATTGCCGATGCCCAATTGTCCTTTTTCGTTATTCCCGGCAGTCCATAATGTGTGATCGGTTTTCAAAATAGCCACATTATGACCATTACAGGATATAGTGTCAACCCCAGACATGATTTTTTCAGGTTTCGGTTTACTTGTTGTGGTTCCGTCTGCTAAAATGCCCCGGCCGTTAGCGCCCCAGCCCCAAAGTGTATTATCGCTTCTGACAATAAACAGATTCCCATAGGCTCCGGCTATTTGACGAATTGTATAAGATTTTACTTCGGGCTTAGGTTCCGGAGGCGGAGCTGGACTATGGCCTTTCTTACTGCAGCCCATTTGAACAATAAGAACTGTAAGAAGCAGGCCTGCTAAAATATTATAGCGTGAAAGTTTCATAAGCATTAGTTTCTACAAAGATAAATACATTTAAATTGTATTAGGTTCGTTAGTTGAGGTCTTTTGTCAATGCCCTGTCAATTTCGATGTGGAAGTTTTTGCAGCCCGCGATTGGCTCCGTTTATTGCTTGTTTAGGAAACCCGTTTCCCATTTAAAAAAGGCTGTTTGGTTAGCTGCTGCTCATAGTCGATTAACCTTAGGAATGGCCATACATCATAGTCGCCTGATTTTTGCCACTCGTACCAGGAGATGATGTGTTGCTCCCGTTTATCCCTGAAATGGTGACCAATGGTTATAATAGACAAGATAAAGTCTTTGAGTGAAAACCGAAGGACAGGGTCATTGCTATCCAAATGCGGCCATTCATACTCCTTGCCGGAGTGCAAGAAGAGGATGCACCGGGCGATAATTTTTAATGCATCTGCGGTGAGTGCATCTGATTTTACCAGCCTATGATTTCGGGTATCATCATACAATCCCCAACAAAGCTCCAGCATTGGCCCTATAATTGGATCGTCGTTACCGCTTTTTGCCTGTTTGGATCGATAATATTGCTCCGGAAGCCAGTCCTGCGAAACATCTTCCCTAACGGCCTCTTCAAAATCATCATTGGAAAGAAGCCCTGCCGATAAATGCCGGAGGTGCAGGGCCAGTTTCTTTCTGCGTTCATGATCTATCATAAGTTTGAAATTGAATAGTGAAGGTAAGAAGGAAGATGATAAAAGATGTTCAAGCGGAAGTAGGATTGATTGGTAAGCAGAAGCTATGCGAGAAGAAGGATACTTTTTATTCCGGTACAACTGAAATAAGTTGCTGCAGTTTTTCTTTATCGCTCTTATACATTTCAAATGCTCCAATGTTAGCTATAACAAAACTTCTTAAATAATTATTAGGTCCCACCTCATGGTTGGTTGTTTTGCTTTTATTGTTGTGCGCCAATGATTGAATAGTTTTTATTGGCCCCCAGGGAATGCCCCACCAACCAAGCAGTAAAGTCACTGCAATGGCTTTGCCATTGGCTTTATCTAGGCAGTCTGGGCAAGCAATTTTTAATTTTTTATTTTGAATAGTGACTACAAGCATACTGATGGTGCTGCTGGTCAGTGCACCATTGAGTGGTGTAGCATCGCTTCCGCAATCCGGGCAGTTTAGCCTTCTAGCCAGTGTACAATAGCTATCTATTTCCTCAGGGCTATGCTGTTTATTCTGAACTCTTATGGCTTCTATTGCTGCGGAGCCCAATTTGCGCTTTTCAATCTCCTGCTTGACTATTTCCTGTGCTTCCAGTGTTAATCCCGCTGCATCATGCAGGGCAATACGCATCAGCTCATTATTATCCAGGCGCTCATAATATTCCCGTACCTGCTCTATATCCAGCCCGTTACTCATAAAAGCATTTTGTTTTTACTGATTGGTTCTAATATGCTTAGTTTTCTTGTTTACTAAATATAGCATTTATTTTTAAGACTACTCTCTGTTCAGCGAGGCAACAACCTGTTCTGGTGGTCGTTGTTGCCGGTCATACAGCAGTGTGAGATTGGTTGCAAAAGATGGTTGAATAATGTTTATTTCCCAGTTGCCTGCTATGGAAGGGAACTGTTTTTGTAGATTTTCAAGAAACCGGTCCCAGCCCGGATAGGATTCGGTAATATAAATTTGTGTGCCGCGTCCGGCGACCAGGGAAAGCACAATTTCGTCTGTAGTTAACCGGTCTTCTTTATAAGCAATAATAGTTTCAATAGTTGCCCACTGATGATAGGTACTGATCTGTTTTTCTTGTAATACAAAGCCCTCGTCAGTAAAAGAAAATACACCTGCTTGCTCCTTGAAATTCAGATTTTTTGTGGCTTCTAACATTGCTATTCCTCTACCTGTTTCCGCAAATTCTTTTATTAGCTGGTTGCGCTCTTTTAAAAACCGGGTGAGATATTTTTTCATAAAAACGGCATCTGCGAATCTTCCAAGCACCCCGACCGGCGATTGAAAATGGAATACGTCTTTCATTAGTGTTCCATCGGCAGTGTCACTAAAAAAATGATCATGCTTTATAAACGTGAAAGCGCCTTTGAGCTGTTCATCCCGGAAATGGAAAGGGCGATCGTATGCCGTTATTTTTGAAGTGAGTTTTTGCCACACTCCAAAATGAATTGCCCGCCAGGTAACAGTTTCATTGAATTCGATCAACCCGCTCGTTCTGCCAGCAACAGCTTGCTCTTTTGTCCGGGAAGTTGACAAAGTATGCAGGTCGATGCTACGGGACAGATCGAAACAAATCTCCTTACTGGCTTTTATGTATGTTCCCAATTCAATGACAGGCATTTGCTAAGATACTCTTTTTGTATAAGGAGCGCGCTGACTGATCATTTTCGTGATAGCACGAAAATGATCCTGCTGGAAAGTGTATCTCAATCCAAAGCTCAGGGCCGATCCCTGCCCACAAACCGTCCCCTGCCTGATAAAAAATCGATGGCGCGGATGATATTTTTGTCAACACTGGCTTCGGTTTTTAAAGCGGCAATATATCGCACAATTTCAAACTGTTTTGACGGAGCCAGGTTATTGAATATCTTTTTGGCCTCCAGGTTGTCGTTAAGGGCTTTCACCAGTTTTGGGTGGGGGGCAATGGTTCGTTCTTCCGGGTCGAAAGCAATCGTGATTTCGATGGTTTCGCCGATTCGTTTCGGAGAGTTTTTTAGCATGATGGTGTTAATGTACAAGCGCCACTCCCCGCTGTATTTTACCAGGGTCTGCCGGAAAGCGCTTCCGTTCACGGTGCCGTGAACGGGAATATGTCCTTTTTCTCTCGCTGCTTGTTTGAAAATGCTTTTTAAAACGGGCTCGGGCAAAAAAACAAAAGGATTGATGCCAATGATCATTATTACTGCTTTAAATCGCTTCATCGTTCTTCGAATAATTTGTAAAACAAAGTCAGGAAAGCTTTTTTACCTGTGGCTTTATCCCTTAGGTAGTCCCAGTCTGAAAGTGGTGCCCTGCCCGGGACTGCTTTCTACTAATAAGGTCCCGTTCATTAGTTTAGTCATCTCCTGGCAAATGATCAAAGCCAGGCCCGCGCCCTTTGAAAGACCATTGCTGGTAAAGTCATTGTTCTTAAGAGAGAAAAGTGAGGCTATCTTCTCCTGTTCCATACCCTGCCCCTGGTCGGTTATGGCAATAGACACTACTTGCTCCTGGGGCGTTATCGTTGCGCTGATCACACTGTCCTGCGGCGCATATTGGGTGGCATTGCTTAACAGGTTTCGGAGAATGAACGTCAGCATCACTTTATCTGCCGCAACTGTGCAGGAATAGGGATCTGCTATTTCCAGCCGCAGGCCTTTTTCCTTTTGCCTGGATGCAAAAAAAGCATCGGCCTCCAGCAGCACCTCCTGCACCTGCAACAACCGGGGGGTGTATTTAAAATCTTCTCTTTTTGATTTGATCCAGTTCAGCAGCCCGTCCATAAACTGAATACCGCGCGCCGACACTTCGTTCAGCTGATGCAGCACTGCCCGAAGCTCTTCCTGCGATAAGGAATCATCAGCTTCCATAACCGTGGAAAGGGAAATGATGGATGCAAAGGGTGACCGGATATCGTGCGCCATTACACCCAGCAACATGTTATTAAACTGATCCCAGGACTGTAGCTGCTGATTGTGTTGCTGTAAGGTATTACTAAGCTGCTGTTGAATGGCCGCTGATTGGCGGGATTTTTTGTAAAGCCTGAAAATGACAATAAGCGCTGACAATAAAACGATCAATAATATTGAAGAGATAACAATGATCCGTGTTTCGGCTACCGACCGGTTTTGGGCCAATTGCAGGTTTTTTTCACGTAATACGTAATTGGTATAAGTATAGCCTGATTTTTTCAGGTATTCCTGTTGTTTTTCTTTTTCATCTGAAATGAGGGAAGCATATTTATAAGCGGTTTTATAATCGTCAGAATCCGCGTAAAATTGTTTAAGGTTTTCCAAAGCAAAAATAATGACCGAGTGATTTTTATTCAGTTGCGCCCGGAAAAGGGCCTGGTTATTATAAAATAAAGCTTTGTCTTTTTTTCCCTTTTGGGCAAAAGCGCTCGCCAGTGTGGTGTAAACCTGGGGAAGCAGATAATTTGACTCATCCGACTCCAATACTCTTGCGAAGTCTTCCAGCTGCGCTATGTTTTTATCAGATTTTGTTGTGTTTAAGTCGGCTGTCAACCGGAGAAAAGTAAAATACCGCAATAAAAGGGTGTCCTGGTATTTTTGTATGATCTGGTGGGCCATTCCTCTTAACGAATCAGCACTGGAATGACTAAGCGTAGTATCCATTATTGACAGGTTGAGTAAGATCACCGACCGGATCGAATCTTTTTTTAACGACCGTGTTACGTCGCTGGCCTGCCGGAGCAGTCGTATTGCCGTGCTCATATCATTGTCAGATTGGGAGAGTACGGCAAGATTATTATAAAGCTGTCCTATGTTTGCCGTATCTGAAAGCTGCTGGTATAACTGCAGGGATTGATTATAATACCGGGTGGCCAGGTATTGGTTAGTTGAGGAAAAATAGATGCCTAACACATTAAGCGAACCCGCAATACCGGAAGTATAATGTATCCGCTTAGCGATATCATTGGCTTTTCTTCCATAATAATAACAGGAGTCCCAGGTTTTTTGATAATAGAGCAACCCCAGTTTATTCAACGCATCTACATAGTCAGTACTGTCTTTTATAAGCGGCAGATCTCGTTGCAGATTGCGGATGGCAGCTAATTGCGCCCCTGCACTGAGGCTGATGATAAAAAAAGCCACGCATAGAAATAGTTTATATGGGTACGATCTGTTGTTCATGTTTTTGAATAGTTCCCAGTCGCCCCGGATAGTCAGGCCGGCTGCAATTGTTATCAAAATTACAAAGCCGGGGGCGAATTCAATGCCTAAGTTAACAGAATTGGGGATTGCTAGCCGCCTGGCAAGAGGATATTTATTGACATTACTCTTTAAATGGTGCAAAACTATTAGGGCTAATACCTTTCCTTCATGGCCAGGTGTCTTTACGGTTTGTTATTTAGGATGTTGGAAGTACTGCCTTTTCAAAATTATTTTGTACTTTTTATTCGCTAAAATAAATAACCTATGCAAATTATCCGAAGTATTCAAAATCGTATTTATGAAATTAGAGGCGAGCGGGTAATGCTGGATTTTGATCTGGCTGCACTTTATGAAGTAGAAACCCGGGTCCTCAACCAGGCGGTCAAAAGAAATAGCAAACGATTTCCGGCTGATTTTATGTTTCAGCTAACATTGGAAGAATTCGATAGGCTGAAGCCGCAGATTGAAGCTGTAAATCGTGGGTCACAAGGACTTATGAATATGTCATCACAATCTGTGATAACATATTCGGGAAAGCGCCCCAGATCGGCGCCGCCGTATACCTTTACCGAGCAGGGCATCGCAATGCTCAGCGGTATTTTAAACAGCGACAAGGCCATTCAGATGAATATCGCCATCATGCGGGCATTTGTGGAAATACGTCGTATTGTTTTACAGCAGAGCGATATGCGGGATCAGCTACGACAAATTCAGCAACGCATCAGTGAGCATGACGTTCAGCTATCATCTATTTATGATGCTATTGAAAATCTGCTGGATGAAAAAGCGGCGCAGCGAAAATGGAACGAACGCGAGCGGATCGGGTTTTAAGAAAATGAAGTTGCTGTTGTTACAAACCTACACGTGCAGCGTATCTTTCAAATAATGAATGCTGGTGGTAATGCTCGCAAAAGGATCCTTGGGCATATCATGCTCCACAAAATAATGCTTTAAACCGGCGGTTGTTGCATTCTCAAAAATCCGTTTGAAATCAACCACACCTTCCCCTGCGGGGGCTGGCCCCTGCCGGCTTTTATCCAGGTCTTTTACATGCCAGAGCGGGAAGCGGCCGGGATGTTTTTTAAATAATGCTACAGGGTCAACGCCTGCTTTGGTAACCCAGCAAAGATCCAGTTCCATTTTTATATCCGGACTTAACTGGGAAAGGAACAGATCATAAGGCATTTTACCGTCCACGGCTTTAAACTCCCGATCATGGTTATGATAGCAAAGCGTAATGCCCGCTTTTTTACAGGCTTCCCCGGTTTTATTTAGGGTTTCAATTGACTTTTGGATCTCATCGGCAGTGTCAATAGGTGTACTGGCGCAAACCAGGAAGGGGATGCCGGCATCTACAATATCATTGACAATTTCCTGCATGTTCTCTCGCAGATTCTTCATAGGCGGGATCTTGATGGCGTTTCCGTTGGCGTCCGTAGGCATTTTTGCGCCGGCAGGAAGTTTAAAAGGCGCGCCCAGCGCATGATGCGATTTCCAGGCCATGCCCTGGTCGGCCACCATCTTTGAGAATGCCTTTGCACTCAAACCGTAAAATCCGCCTTTCTTTGAGAATGCGGATTCAATTTCTTTATAACCGATGGCAGCTACTTTTTTTAGAGTGCCTTCCACATCTGCATCGATAGTATTAAATAAAGTAAAAAGCTGGAGCCCTGGAGGCGGGTAGGCCCCTTTTGTAAAAACAGAAGCAAAAGATTTGGGTTGCAACAGGAAACTGCCGGCAGCAAGCATGCCTGCGGACCGGATAAATTTTTTTCTATTGATCATATGGCGTTGTTTTTAAAATAAAGTTTTTGAAAAGAACGAAGCCTGGCATATGGAAAGAGCAAACAATCTTGAAATATACAAGATTAAATAATGTGTCTAATGTACACTATTTTGGAATATAAAATGCATAGGACGGGGGCTGAATTCTGAAACTTAAATCTCCTTTTGATAACCCACCACATCCAGCACTTTATTAAACTTTTCACCTACATTTTTAAAATGAGCACATTTAAGATAGCCATTCTTTTCAAAAAAAAGAATACTGCGGTCATTGTCGCCGGAAATAATGGCCAAAAGATTTTTAAAACCTGCATTTTTAGCGTGGGTTTCCAATTCCTGCAGGGCTGTTTTGCCAATTCCTTTTGCATAGCAATCATGCTGGAGGTAGATCGTGAGCTCAGCCGTTTTATCATAAGCCTGCCGTTTCTTATAATTGGTCAAATAACAATAACCTACGGGCTGCCCATCCGCCAGGATAATAAAGGACTGGAACCGGGGATGCTGCACGTATAGGAATTCTTTCAGTTCTTCTGTAGTAACTGGTTCAGTATGAAAAGTTGCTGTTGAATTCAACACGTACCAATCATATACCTGTTTCACAAAATCCAGGTCTTCTTCAACCAATACTTTAAGGGTGATTGCTGCCATCTCTGTTATAGCTAAAGTTTATAAACCATATTGGTCAACTAAATAGATCAGGGCGGCTATATTTACTGCGCCTAATTCAAGTTCTCGTTTATTGACTGCCTCAAATACGTCGTTGCGGGCATGGTGCAGATCGAAATAGCGTTGGGAATCGGGCAGCAGTTCGCCCATGGGTGTTTTTAGTTTTTGATGAATAGGGCCAATGTCGGTTCCGCCCCCGCCGGCGCTGATCTCACCGCCACCATAGGGTTCCAGCAACGGTGCCCAGCTTTTCATTTTTTTGAGTTGTTCTTCGGATCCCGTAAATCCAAACCCGCGGGGCGTAAAGCCGCCGGCGTCGGTTTCCAGGGCAAACAAATGTTTTTCATTGTTTTTTGCGGCTTCATCAGCATAAGCGTTTCCGCCACGGGTGCCGTTTTCCTCGTTGGCAAATAACACAAAACGAATGGTGTGTTTGGGCTGATATCCCAGGGCTTTTAAGGTCCGTAATACTTCAATTGTTTGAACGATCCCCGCGCCGTCGTCCTGCGCGCCTTCATTCACATCCCAACTGTCCAGGTGGCCGCCAATGGTGATGTATTCATCCGGAAACTGGGTGCCTTTTAATTCACCGATGATATTGTGCCCTTTTACATCGGGCAGAAAATGAGCCATTGTTTTTAAGGAGACGGAAATATCTTTTCCGCCGGATAACGCACTGGCCAGCCAATCTGCATCTTTAAGCCCCACAGCAACGGCAGGTATCTTTTTGTAGGCAGAATCGTAATGCATGGCGCCGGTATGCGGGTTATTATCCGTGCTATGGCTCATGCTGCGAATGATCACCGCCACGGCGCCATATTTGGCGGCTGCCGAAGCACCCATGCCCCGGTATTTGACCGCATCGCCGTAGGCTTGAAAAGTGCGGACAAACGTCGGATTGAAATGATAATTATAAAAAACGATTCTACCAGCCACCTGGTCCTTTTTTTGTTCCAGTTCTTCAAAAGAATTGACCAGTACCACGGGTGCCGTCACGCCTTTTTCCCCGGTTCCCTGGGAGTTGCCCAGCGCAAGAATATCCAGCTCTTTTTTTGAACGGCCGGGCAGTAGTGCCGTTGCCTGATCTTTGCCGCCCCGTACCCAATGAGGCACCATACACTCCTGTTTAAACGTGTGCTGACTGCCGCTTTGTTGTAACAGGTTATAGCCCCAGTCCTCCGCTTTATACATCTGAGGGGACCCTGCCAGGCGACCGCCGATCGTTTTTGTCAGGGTTCTTAAATTTTCATAAGCTTTACTGTTTATGAGCACTTCATCGGCAATTTTTCGTATAAATGCCTCATCTGCCGTTTGGGCTGACAGGCCTGATACTAAAAATAAACTGCCAATCAAAAACAATTTTCCCTTCATGCTGTTATTTCTTTCCGGTAAAGTTAACGGATTCAGTATATTACCGATAATGAATTCATAACCCTGCCGGATCAGTAATTATCAAAGCAAAACATATCTTTGGGTATGCGAATAGGAATCGTATGTTATCCCACCTATGGTGGAAGCGGTGTACTGGCGACCGAATTAGGAAAAGCGCTGGCAGAAAAAGGGCATCAGGTGCACTTTATAACGTATCAGCAACCGGTGCGTCTGAATGGGTTTATTCCCAATATTTATTACCACGAAGTGCAGGTGCCCAAGTATCCGCTGTTTGATTTTCCTCCTTATGAGACGGCGCTGGCCAGCACGATGGTGGATGTTATAAAAAATTATAACCTCAACCTGCTGCATGTGCATTATGCCATTCCGCACGCGTCAGCGGCGTATATGGCCAAGCAGATCCTGGAAAAAGAAGGAATACAGATACCCGTGGTTACTACCCTGCACGGAACGGACATTACACTGGTGGGGCGCGATAAAACTTATGCGCCGGTAGTAGCTTTTTCTATTAACCAGAGTGATGTGATCACGGCGGTGTCCAACAACCTGCGGGAGGAAACCTACAGGAACTTTGATATAAGGAAAGAGATAGAGGTCGTTTATAATTTTATTGATGTTACCCGGTTTAACCGCAAGCCGCTGGACGCTTTTAAAAAAGTGCTGGCACCCAACGGCGAACGAATCCTGCTGCATGCCTCTAATTTTCGCAAAATAAAACGGGTGCAGGATGTGGTGAAAGTATTTTATAACGTGCAGAAAGAGATCCCCGCAAAACTTTTATTCGTGGGCGATGGCCCTGAACGCCAGACGGCGGAAGAGCAGGGCAGGGAGCTGGGCATTTTTGACCAGTTGGTATTTGTGGGCAAGCAGGAACAGATGGAGGAAATATTCGCAGTGGCGGACCTGTTTTTACTAACTTCCGAATACGAAAGCTTTGGTTTGGCTGCGCTGGAAGCGATGGCTTCACGGGTGCCGGTGATCTCCACCAATGCAGGCGGATTGGCGGAAGTAAATGTGGAGGGGGTAACGGGTTTCCTGGCCAATGTGGGCGATATCGAAACCATGAGCGAAAAAGCCCTTTATATTCTGAAAGATGTCGCTACGCTGGAAAAATTTAAGGAACAGGCTTTTGAGCATGCGCAGCAGTTTAATATTGACATGATCATCCCCCAGTATGAGGCTATTTACAGAAGGTTCTGCAAGGACTGTTGAGTTGTTTAATAATGAACCGGTATCAATTTTATTAAAATGATTGAGATGCTGATTGACTGATGGGATATTACTGCAGGATCAACTTACAGGCCGAACCGACGGCTCTCCACTTTTAGTTGCACACCCTTAACAAGGAACTAAAGTCCCTTGTTAACCCATTAAACTGAGGCTACGCCTCTTCAAAGTTCACCGACAGAAAGCCAGAGGCTTGGGGTTTTCAGGTAACTTCGGAATTCATTCCGAAGCGATGAGCTAGAATATAGGGGGTTGAGTGCCATCGGCACGATCCATTTCGAAAGCAATACCGGTTCATTATAAGTTCCCGGAAACCCCAATTCATCAGCACGCGGAATGCATAGAAGGAAAGGATTAGCCGGGAAGCCGGACATACGGGAAGATCTTATTTTCGAATTGTTTCAGATGTCCCGCCTCCCCGCCTTACCGACCTCAACTACTTTTATTCGTCCGGGGTTATTCTGCACTCAACAACTTTCCATATGCCGTATGCACGGCCTCAAAATCAAAAGAAGCAATGGTTTTGTCCATCAAATCTTTTATCGCTTTGGTACATAAATTCTGAATGCTTCCCTCATGTGGGTTTTTGATCTCGGTATGTTCGGGTACTTTATAAGTGCCGTCTTCAACGGATCTGCCTACCTGTATATAAGCATCCCGGAAGGGAACGCCCTGTAATACCAACTGATTCACGAGATCCACAGTAAACAGGTATTTGTATTTTTCATCTTTTAAAAGGTCGGCTTTCACTTCGATGTTGGACAACATCAGGCCAGCCATCTCAATACAATCCTTCAGCACTTTAAATGCCGGGAACAGGTGTTCCTTCAATAACTGCAGATCCCGGTGATAACCCGAGGGCAGGTTGGTGGTCATCAAAGTAATTTCGTTAGGCAATGCTTTGATGCGGTTACAATGCGAACGGATCAGCTCAAAAACATCCGGGTTTTTTTTATGCGGCATAATGCTGCTGCCCGTGGTAAGCTCCGGCGGAAAGCTGATGAAACTGAAATTCTGGTTCAGGTACAACGTAGCATCCATGCTCATTCTGGACAGCGTATCTGCAATATTGGCCAATGCCTGCGCTACCACCCTTTCTGCCTTGCCCCGGCCCATTTGCGCATATACCACATTGTAGTTTAATGTGGAGAAGCCTAGCAATTGGGTTGTGAGTGTACGGTTAATGGGGAAGGAGGAACCATAGCCTGCAGCGGAGCCTAAAGGGTTTTTATTGATGATGTCGTATGCCGCTTTCAGACTGATAAGGTCATCCACCAGGCTTTCGGCATAGGCGCCAAACCAAAGCCCAAAAGAGGAAGGCATGGCCAGTTGTAAATGCGTGTATCCCGGAAACAGGAACATTTTATATTTTTCGCTTTGCGTTTGCAGCAGTTCAAAAAACGGGAGAATGGCTTTTACGGTTTGTTCAATTTCGCTGCGTAAAAATAATTTCAGGTCCACCAGCACCTGGTCGTTACGGCTGCGGGCGCTGTGTATCTTTTTGCCGGCCTCGCCGATCCGTTGGGTCAGCAATACTTCTACCTGTGAGTGAATATCCTCTACATCCTCCTGTAATTGAAAATCTCCTTTTTTAATGTCGGCATAAATAGAACGCAGCGCTTTTTGCAATTCGGTAAGCTCTTCTTTTTTCAATAAGCCTACTGATTCCAGCATTTGAATATGCGCCAATGACCCCAACACGTCAAAAGGAGCCAGGTATTCATCCATTTCACGATCCTTACCTACGGTAAAGGTTTCTACTTCTTTTAGCGAATCCGTATTTTTTTTCCAGAGTTTCATGCTCAGTTATAAGTTACAGGTCGCAAGTTACAGGTTACAGGCCAAAACCTGAAACCTGTAACTTGTAACTAGACTACCACTCTCCCCACAATCTCAATATAATCCTTAATGCCGCCTTCAATTTCATCCAGGTAGATAAATTCATCTGCCGTATGACTACGGGCAGAATCGCCGGGGCCCATTTTCAGGCCAGGGAAGGGCATCAACGCCTTGTCTGATGTAGTGGGAGAGCCATAAGTGGTCTTTCCCATTTCAATGCCCGCTTTTACGATTGGGTGGTCCAGGGAAATGGAGGTGGAGCGCAGGCGGGTAGACCTTGGTTTTACCTCGCTGGATACATTGGTGTGGATCGCATCCAGGATCTCTTCGAAGCTGTATAGTTCGTTCACACGAACATCTACCACATATTTACAAGAGGAGGGAACCACATTGTGTTGTTTGTTCTCCGTTTCGATCACAGTGCAGGTCATGCGGCTATCGCCCAGCAGCGGCGATACTTTTTCAAATTTATAGGAATGAAACCACTCGATGTCTTTAATGGCTTTTACGATGGCATTTTCGCCCTCGTTGCGTGCGGCGTGGCCTGCCTTACCATGTGCGGTACAATCCAACACCATCAGGCCCCGCTCTGCTACCGCCATTTGCAGCTTGGTCGGTTCTCCCACTATTGCAAAGTCGATCGGCGGCAAAATATTTACCGCAGCCTCAATGCCATTGTAGCCTGAGATCTCTTCTTCGGCACTGGCCACCAGCATGATATTATATTTTAAATTTTCCTTTTCGTAGTAGTAAGCAAAAGTAGCGATCAATGACACCAGGCAACCGCCGGCATCATTACTGCCCAGTCCGTATAATTTACCGTCTTTTTCAATAGCCTTAAACGGATCTAAGGTGTATTTAGGATTGGGTTTTACCGTGTCGTGGTGCGAGTTCAGCAACAACGTGGGTTTGGCAGCATCGAAGTATTTATTTTTTGCGATAATATTATTGCCCAACCGCTTGATGGGAACCTGGTGCTGAGCCAGATACGCGATGATCAGTTCAGCCGTATTATCTTCTTCTTTGCTGAAGCTGGGGGTTTCGATCAGTTGTTTTAAAAGGGCTACCGCCTCCCTGTAAAGTTGTTCCTGCATAAAATAAAATTGCTGATTAATAAATCAAAGTGCCTTCGTTATTGTCTGTTGTATTTTTTATAAGATCCCGGGCATCGCCGATCAATACCTGGTGCACACCCGCATCGATCGCGTTGAACGCATTGTCGATCTTTGGCAAAATGCCTTCAAATAATTTTTGTTCCTGTTTTAATTGCGTGTACAATGCTTTGTCCAGTTTCCGGATCACCGTATCGTCATTGGTTACGTCTTCCAGGACGCCTTTCTTCTCAAAGCAATAGATCAGGCGTACTTTATAATGAGCCGATAACGCTACGGCTAATGAAGAGGCAATGGTATCCGCATTCGTATTGAGTATATGTCCATGCGTATCGTGCGTTAATGGGGCAAATACCGGTGCTACACCGTGTCCGATAAACGATAATAAACTTTGAACATTAAACTTTGAACTGTCCACATCGCCCACCCAGCCATAATCGATTGTCTTCACCGGGCGTTTTTGAGCGGGGATGATATTGGCATCTGCTCCGGTTAGGCCGATGGCATTGGTGCCCAGGGCCTGTAATTGCGCGACGATCTTTTTATTTACCAATCCGCCGTATACCATCGTCACCAGGTCGATGGTTTCGTCGTCTGTGATCCTCCTGCCGTCAATATAGTTAGACCGGATGCCCAGCTTTTCGCCTATTTTAGTGGCGATCTTCCCGCCGCCATGAATGAGGATCTTTGCACCTTTTATTGCTGAAAAATCTTTTAAAAAGGCTTCAAGAGCGGAAGGATTATCGATGATATTGCCACCGATCTTTATGATAAAGAGCGATGTAAAGGGTTGCTGCGTTATATCTCTGTTCTTTTCTTCCACTCTTATTGTAGTTTTTGCAATTCTTGTTTAATATACGCTTCTAATTGCTCTTTATGAGGCATACGGATTAAATATTTTTGGACAAAAAGGTTTTCGTCCATTCCGGCTGTAGCATATTTTACCAACGCGTGATCTTTTTCCGCAACCAATAAAATCCCTATTGGAGGATTATCCTGTGGCTCACTAACTTCCTCTTTGAAATAATTCAGATAGGTATTTAATTGTCCAATATCTCCGTGCTCAAAACCTCCTATTTTTAACTCTATGAGCACGTGACATTTCAGCATTCGATGATAAAACACCAGATCAATAAAATAATAAGTTTCACCTATTAAAATACGTTTCTGTCTCGTCTCAAGACAAAAGCCATTTCCAAGCTCTATAATGAATTGTTGGAGGTTATCAAGAAGAGCCGTCTCCAGGTCCGACTCTTCTACAATAGGTTTTATGTTTATGTCTAAAAATTCAAAGGCATAAATATTTTTAATGATGTCTATAGGTGTCTCTGGCTTTACTTTTTGCTGTACTAATTGACTTAGCTTTCCCGGCTCCCCCGATAGACCACTGCGTTCAAAATACAGGCTGCTGATCTGACGTTTTAGCTCCCTGACGCTCCAGGTACCCTTCATACATTCTATTTCATAAAAACGGCGCTTGTGCGAATCTTCTATTTTGATCAGTTCGGTTAAATGCGAAAAAGATAACCGGCTAATAAGTTTTTCTGTGGGTGCTGCGAGTTGGGTTGCGTCGACGGAGTAATTGTTCCGGATAACCGGGTGCGATTGTGATAACAATTGGTCAGACACCGTCTGACCAATTGTTATCTGCTGATTATCAGCATTTAAAAGAAAGTTCCATTGGTCAGACACTGTCTGACCAATTTGAGGATAGACTAAATAGAACTGCCTGAAAATTTTCAGGTTGGTAATAGAAAGACCATTTATTTTAATTTCTTTGGCAATTTCCGGAATCAGTTGTTGCCCGTATCGTGCTCTTTCTTTTCCACTTTGTTCGAATTCTACAATATAATAACCAATCAGCCAATTACGTACAGTAAGCGCCTGGTTGACTGCTCTAACCGCCTGCGCCTGTAAATGCTGGTGCGCCTGTTGAATCGATGCTATTAACTGTTGAAAATCGGTCATGCAATAAATACGAGACTAAAGACGGAAGTTTATACTTGTTATGTTATTTTGTGTGGGATCAGGAACTAAGCTGGCCCAGCATTTCACTCAATACCGCCTGTGCGGCCCAAACGCGGTTACCTGCCTCTTGGGTTACAATGCTGTTGGGACTGTCTAATACTTCATCGCTTAATTCCACATTTCTGCGTACGGGCAAGCAATGCATCACTTTAGCATTGTTGGTAAGCGCCAGCTTGTCCAGCGTCAACATCCAGGAGGGATCGTTATTATAGATCTTGGCATAATCGGTGTAAGTGCTCCAGTTCTTTACATATACATAATCTGCATCTTTCAAAGCTTCATCCTGGTTATGAAGAATAGTGGCGTTACCGGTAAATTTCGGATCCAGCTCATAATCCTCCGGGTGGGTGATCACAAAATCCACCTCGCCCCAGGCGTTCATCCATTGTGAAAAACTATTGGCTACGCACTGCGGCAGTGGCTTTACGTGCGGCGCCCAGGTAAGAACGACTTTAGGTTTCTGGTTTCTGGTTTCTGGTTTTTCGTTTAACGTTTCCCGTATGGTAATAACATCCGTTAATGATTGCAGGGGGTGCAGGGTGGCGCTTTCCAGGCTTAATACCGGGATGCCGGCATATTTAATAAACTGATTGATGTATAATTCGCTATAATCATCTTCTTTATTTGCCAGCGATGGAAACGTACGTATGGCCAGGATGTCAAAGTATTTGCCCATGATCGGTGCCGCATCTTTTACGTGCTCTGAAGTGGTACCGCTCATAATAGCCTCATCCTCAAATTCTAACTGCCATCCTTCGGAGCCTACATTAAATACAATGGGCTCCATCCCCAGGTTCTGGGCGGCGATCTGTGTACTTAACCGGGTGCGCATGCTGGGGTTTAAAAACAAACACCCGATCCTTTTGCCTGCTCCCAGGGTTTTATCCCTGAACGGGTTGGCCTTGTAATCGAGGGCTTTGGCCACTAATGCATTGATGTCGGTAACATCATTTGCGCTGATGAAATTGCTTGTTTTTAGAAGAGACATTTTACTGTTTCGGTTCTTATTTTGTAATCTTTTTTCAATTATGCTGTTGCATGCAATGCTGCTATTTCTTCCTTCAGCGCTTCAATAAATTCTTCCGCATCCTTTTTTTTCAATGCTAAAGACGGAAGCAGCCGGATTACATTGGGTTTGGCTTCTCCTGTAAAGATCTTATGATTAGCCAGCAGGTTCTTTTTTAACGGGCCGAGGGCTTCCGGAACATCAAAACCGATCATCAGCCCCCGTCCTCTTACATTCTTTAATTCGGGCATTGTGGCCAGCTCTTCCCGTAAATATTTCCCTACCATTACGGCATTGCCCATCAGTTTTTCTCCGCGGATCACTTCCAGTACGGCCAATGCTGCGGCACAAGCCAGGTGATTACCGCCAAAAGTAGTGCCCAATTGAAAATGCTTAGGCTTGATGTGTGGCGCAATGATAATCCCAGCTACCGGGAACCCGTTCCCCATGCCTTTTGCCATAGTGTAGATATCGGCATTTACCCCTGCAAAATCATGACTAAAGAACTTTCCACTGCGCCCGTATCCGCACTGTACACTATCGGCAATATAAACAGCGCCGTATTTATCACACAGGGCGCGTATGGTTTTTAAGAAGGATTCACTGGCTACATTAATACCGCCCACACCCTGGATGCCCTCTACAATTACAGAAGATACTTCTTTACCGTGTTGCTCAAAATAAGCGCCAAGGGCTTCCTCATCATTAAAAGGAAGAAAAACAACATTATCGGTTTCATTCACCGGCGCCACGATATTTTTATTGTCCGTTGCAGCTACCGCCAGGGAAGTTCTGCCATGAAAGGACTTGCTGAATGCGATTATTTTTTTGCGGCCGTTATAAAAAGAAGCCAGTTTTAAAGCATTCTCATTTGCCTCTGCGCCTGAATTACAAAGGAACAACTGGTAGTCTTCCTTGCCGGATACTTCGCCCAGTTTTTTGGCCAATTCCTGTTGCAAAGGAATTTTTATGGAGTTGGAATAGAAAGCAATTTTTTCCAATTGCTCTTCAATGCGTTTTACCCAATGCGGGTGTGTGTGTCCGATACTGATAACAGCGTGGCCGCCATAAAGATCCAGGTACTGGTTGCCCTGCTCGTCCCAAACATACGAACCTTTTGCTTTTACAATAGTAACGTCGTTTAGCGGGTAAACATCAAATAAATTCATCCGTAGCTTTTTATAAAATTTTAATGGCCGGATGGAACCCGCAAAACAATTTTTCACATTCCGGAAAAGGAAATTATGGAAAATGCTTCCGCCGGTTTCATTGCTATTAGATTAAAAAAAAGATGCCTGTAAACAGGCAATCAAGGGCATAAAAATAAGCAAAAATGTTCATAGTTCATGGCCATTAGTTCCTGACGTATGGTTCATAGCTCATAGCCCAACCCTGAACTATGATCTAAAGACTAATTGAGCATTCCCGGTTCCTTTACGATCTGGGCCCTGGGCTCTTCCTTTATTTTTTTCCATCCGCCTGCAACATTGCGCAGGTTGTGGATGCCCTGCCGTTTCAGAACGGAAGCAGCAATAACGCTCCGGGTACCGCCCCCGCAATGCAGGTACAGGTTGTCGTGCTCTTCAATTGCCGCAATGCGCAGCGGATCAGTAAGGTTGTTTAGCGGCAGGTTCACCGCATCTTTCAGATGGCCTTCTGCAAACTCTATGGGCTTGCGCACATCCATCACTACCAGGTGTTCGTCAAAAGGAATATCCATCATCAGTTCGTCCGTTTCAACATCGATGATCATATCAACGGGCGCCCCTGAATTTTTGTAGCTTTCAAATCCTCCCTCAAGCCATCCCGCAACCGTAAACCCTGACGCACCAAGCAGTTGAGCTGCCGCCGTTTCATCTCCGGGCTCGCTCACTAACAAAACAGGTTCCGTATTATCCAGCACCGCAGTGACCCATTCGGTAAATTGTTTAGCTTTCAGCGGAACATGAATACTACCAGGGATGAAGCCTTCTTTAAATAATGCCGTGTCACGCACATCCACAATAACTGCATTTTCCGAAGTGCTCAGAAAAGCGCTCAGATCAAAACCATTCATAATTCATTCAATTTTGAAACAAAGGTACGCGTAAAACGGGCATAACTCAGACCGGTGAAATGAAGGCGCTAGCAAAATAAATAAAAACGGGATCAGGCAAGTAGCTCTGAAACAAACTGGTTAAGTTCAGTCATGCGGCCGGTGTTCACGGTATAATAAATAAATTTGCCATCACGCTCCGTATTCACAAATTCTGCCTTTCGTAAAATAGCAAGGTGCTGCGAAGCCACGGATTGTTCAATACGCAATTTTACGTAGATTTCAGTAACAGTAATCTTATCATGCGTGTCGATCAGCTTCAAGATCTGTTGTCTTAGTTTGTGATTAAATGCTCGAAGGATAAGGGCGGCTTTTTTCACGCTGAGGGTATCAACCGTAATATGGCTGCTTTCCTCTTTTTTTGGGGCAAAGGAAATCTGATAATTACTCATCGTACGAATTGAATAGATTTTTTTGAATAGCATACAAAGGTATACATCCGTTTAAATTTTTTGCAAATAAATGCCGTTAAAATCGTATATTATTTTCTTTAATCTAAATTTTGTTAAAATATACTGGTTTTATATAAAAGGGCTCCACGTAGGAAAGATCATCAAAAGCGCTCTGAGTATAACATTTAAACGATAAAGCTGCCATATCCGAAGCATCATAAATTGTACTACTAAATATTGCGTTAGAGGACGTTATAATCGTTTCCAGTTTTGATATTGCATTTCCGGTAAAGAGAACAGTATGTTCATGCAATATAGCTGCAAAACGGCTCTCCTCTGCAATCATCGCTTCGGGGGGCATAATAATTGTTAAATCTTTTTTATATAAAGCAGTATAAATTTCCATTCTTCGGGCATCGATAACAGGGCAAATAAGGTCGGGGGCTTCATTTTTAACGGCATTTGCCATTATCGTTAATGTATTTAAACAAATAAGAGGTTTTTTTAATGCAAAACATAATCCTTTGGCTGTTGACAGCCCTATCCGCAAGCCGGTGTAAGACCCCGGCCCGTTACTCACCGCAATGGCGTCCAGGTCGGCCAGGGAAAAATTATTCGAGGCGAAAAGTGTTTTAATGGCATTATTGATCCAGGTGGCGTGGGTTTGGAGTATTCTGTTTTCAGCTTGCGCAATAATTATTTCGTTATCAGCAATACATAAAGACGCGCCTTCTACGGCTGTATCAATATTTAAAATCAGGGCCATGGCACAAAAGTAATGCAAACCGCATTTGGTACATACCTTCCGATCCAACTATATTCGTGCAATAAAAGAATCGCTCATGGAAAAAAGAATCGTTGAAACGCAAAATGCGCCTGCTCCCATAGGGCCTTATAACCAGGCGGTTTTTGCCGGGGATACCCTGTATATATCGGGCCAGATCGCCATCGACCCCGCCACAGGGGAATTAAACAAGGATAGTCTGGAGGAGGAAACCCACCAATGTATGCGCAACCTGGAGGCGATCCTGGAAGCTGCCGGACTTGGTTTCGCTAATGTGATCAAATCCACCATCTTTATTACAGATATGAATCAGTTCGGAGTGATCAACGGCGTTTACGGTCAATATTTTACGGGTGATTTCCCCGCGCGCGAAACCGTACAGGTGGCAGCATTGCCCAAGTTTGTAAATGTGGAAATCAGCATGATCGCCGTACGGTGAGTAGTGATCAGTTTTCAGTAGTCAGTATTCAGAACCGATCACTGAATACTAAAAACTGACAAACTAAAAACTAAGTGTTGATAACTAATAACTTACAACTGATGACTTAAAACTGACGGCTGATTGCTGCCGGCGTTGTACCTTTGCATCCCAATAATTTTTGATATGGTTCGAAATCAGGAGGTGCTACAGGAGGTAGTCATCAAATTTGCAGGAGACAGTGGCGATGGGATGCAGTTAACAGGATCGCAATTCACTAATAATACCGCCTTATTAGGCAATGATCTTTCAACCTTTCCGGATTTTCCGGCGGAAATACGGGCCCCGCAGGGTACTTTACCAGGTGTGAGCGGTTTTCAGTTGCGTTTTTCTTCCGACAGTATTTATACGCCCGGCGATAATTACGATGTGCTGGTAGCCATGAACGCGGCAGCATTAAAGGCCAACCTGGGCCGGTTGAAAAAGGGGGGTAAGATCATTGTAAACACTGATGGCTTTGATGCCAAGAACCTGCGCCTGGCAAATTATCCAGAGGGAGAGAATCCTATTGCAGATGACAGCCTTCAGAATTATGAGGTCATAAAGATGGATGTTACCAAAATGACCCGCGAAGCGCTGAAGGAATTTACCATGGGCACCAAGGAAAAAGACCGGGCAAAGAATATGTTTGTGCTGGGCTTTTTATACTGGCTGTACGACCGGGATATGGAAAATACTGTCGATTTTCTTACGGAGAAATTTGGAAAACGCGCCGATATCCTGGAGAGCAACCTGAAAGTGCTGAAAGCGGGGTACAATTTTGGCGAAACCACTGAAGCCTTCTCCACAACCTATAAAGTTGAAAAAGCACGGATGAAGCCGGGAACCTATCGTTCCATTACGGGGAACCAGGCGCTGACATTGGGGTTGGTAGCCGCTGCTCAAAAAAGCGGGTTGCCTATGTTCCTGGGGTCTTACCCTATTACCCCTGCATCCGATATTTTGCATGAACTGAGCCGGCACAAGAACTTTGGCGTGCGCACCTACCAGGCGGAGGATGAAATTGCCGCTATCACGGCTGCTATTGGCGCCTCTTATGGCGGCTCACTGGGGGTAACCACCACTTCGGGGCCGGGGATGGCTTTGAAAACGGAAGCCATGGGACTGGCAGTAATGCTGGAACTGCCGTTGGTTATTATTGATGTACAGCGCGGGGGGCCTTCCACCGGGCTGCCCACAAAAACGGAACAATCCGACCTGTTGCAGGCCTATTATGGGCGCAACGGGGAGTGCCCGATGCCGGTGATCGCCGCATCCTCTCCTGCGGATTGCTTTGATGCGGTTTATGAAGCGGTAAAGATCAGTTTACAACATATGGTGCCGGTTATTTTCCTGAGCGATGGCTATATCGCGAACGGAGCGGAGCCCTGGCGGTTTCCCAACACGGCTTCTTTGCACCCTATTCATGTACAGTTTAAAACAGAACTGGGGCATCATGAAGATAAATTTCAGCCCTATGAGCGGGATGAAAACCAGGTACGCCCCTGGGTAGTGCCCGGGACAAAAGGGTTGGAGCATCGCATTGGCGGTATTGAAAAACAAAACATAACGGGGAATATCAGCTACGACCCGGCGAACCACCAGTTGATGGTAAAGATCCGCCAGGAAAAAGTAGATAAGATCGCAGAATTTATTCCCGAACAAAAAATAGACACCGGGAAACCCGAAGGAGATGTATTGGTGCTGGGCTGGGGGTCTACCTATGGAGTAATTAAATCGGCGGTACTGGAACTGCAGGCGCAGGGAAAAGCGGTGAGTCATGCGCATCTGCGGCACTTACGGCCCTTTCCCAAAAACCTGGGGGAAATGCTGCGCCGGTTTAAGACTGTGTTAATCCCAGAGATCAATAACGGCCAGTTAATCAAAATTATCCGCGACCAGTTTTTGGTGGATGCAAAAGGCTACCATAAAATAATGGGCGTGCCCATCACCAAACAGGAGCTGGTGGAGGAGATTGAAAATTATTTGTAGGTGGAGGGCCTGTTGGGTTTTTTAAACCGCGCAGGTCTTTATCCACAATCGGCTACCTTTATGCTACCCTTTTAAATCCGTAGCATGAGCACGCCTAAAAAATTAACTACCAATGATTTTATTAACAGCCCGGCGGTAATACAAAACCTGCGGCAGTTGACTGACGCTTTTGGTGAAGGCGGCCGCAACCTTATTATTTCAGATGTATTAGACCAGGCGGGCCATCAATACGTTAATCTTGTTCAAAAGGGCGGCGGCGTTTTGGGTATTGCGCTTATCGGCTACACCTATACCCTGGAACAGATGGGTATTCGCTTCTTACGTTTGGCAGGAACCAGCGCCGGAGCCATCAATACGGCCATGCTGGCCATCGTTGGTGAAAAGGAAGAGGCTAAATCGATAAAAGTGCTGGAAGCAGTTGCTGATCTGGAGCTGCCGGAACTTTTAGACGGCCATCCGGTGGCGCGGTGGCTGACCAAACAGTTTATCGCAACAAAGGGGTTTCTGAATAAGCTCAAAGCCGTGTGGCTGGGCGTATGTATTTTTTATACGTTGCTGCTGGTTACTACTTTTATCTGCCTCTGGCTGCTGCCCCACAATCAGCCGATGGTAGAGGTTACCCAAACCCTGGTGGTCGTATTGCTGGTTGCCACGGGCTTTTTGGGCGCTTTCGTATACTATATAACCCGGTTATTAAAGCGGCTTAAATCCAGCGGCTATGGAATTAACCCGGGTACTTTTTTTTACGATTGGATCAAATCCCTGATGCAGCAAAACGGAGTGGATTCAATCGATGACCTGGTCAAAAAAGCAACGCAACCGGTTCCGGGGCTGCATCTGCGGACAAATAACCCCAGGGGAATTGTACAACTGGAGCCTGATGTTACGTTTATAGCCTCAGAACTGATTACCGAAAATAAGATCGAATTTCCCCGGATGTGCAACCTTTTCCGGCCACCGGGTCGATTGAATGAATTGCATCCCGCGGGGCTCGTGCGCGCCTCTATGTCGATACCCCTGCTTTTTGAATCTTATTTTATTTATGGGATACCGCAAAATGATCCAACCATACAAAAAGCATGGCTGGATGCTTTTGGCGAAACAATACCTCCGGTGGAAGCCCGCTTTGTTGATGGAGGCATTCTTTCGAATTTTCCGATCAGCATATTTTATAACCCCGCAATAGAAGTGCCTCGGCTCCCGGTGTTTGGAATCGATCTGAACGATACGGCGCCCAGCGATAAAAGTAAACAAGCTGCTTCCTGGACCTTTGCAGGATATCTCTTCAGGATATTTAATACGGCCAGAAATTATTACGATAAAGACTTTCAGTTAAAAAATAAAGTGTATTCAAAAGGTATCGGTACCATACTGCTCCCGGAATTCAACTGGCTGGATTTTTTCTTAACGGATACGGAAAAACAGGCCCTCTTTGAAAAGGGAGTGGAAGCCGCCACCCTGTTTTTGTTGCAATTTGATTGGGAGGGCTACAAAAAAGACCGCAGCTTTATGCGCGTGGCCCTAAAAGAGGATAAAAAATAGGCACAGCGCACGTTCCGGCCCGGTTCGGGTTTTTCAAAAATTAATTGAAAGGTTGTAACTTCAGGGTAAAAATTACACCATGAGCACTTCTGTTAACTGGTCAAAGGCGATACAGCCTCTTTT
Source organism: Niabella soli DSM 19437 (assembly GCF_000243115.2). Lineage (NCBI taxonomy): Bacteria > Pseudomonadati > Bacteroidota > Chitinophagia > Chitinophagales > Chitinophagaceae > Niabella > Niabella soli. Next base: position 3,887,695 of record NZ_CP007035.1, read on the forward strand.
AAAGAAGTATAAAACAACAAAACACCCATTAGAGTATAAAAATACCTACCAGCTTCTTGTAATGGTGGTGTTATCGGCCCAGGATTCGGACCGGCATATTAACCAGATCGCTCCTGATTTTTTTAGGGCATTTCCAACTATGGCGGCGCTTTCCAAAGCAACTGAAGCGGCTATCGAGGAGCAGATCAGTGACGTGCGTAATTTTGGCAACAAAGCCAAATGGCTTTCCGGAATTGCAAAAACCATAAAAAAAGACGCAGATATACCTTTAGATCTTGCATCGCTGACCGCGTTAAAAGGCATCGGCAGAAAATCAGCCAATGTTATCCTGCGCGAAAGCGGCAGGCCGCCGGAGGGGATTATTGTGGACCTGCATGTGGTGCGGGTGGCGCCGCGCCTCGGTATCGCAACAGGGACGGATGCCAACAAAATTGAAAAACAGATGATGGAAGCGTTGCCTCAAAAAGACTGGGATGCAGGCATGGCGCTCTCCTTCCTGGGAAGAGAGATCTGCAGGCCCACCCATCCAAAATGCACGGAATGCGTTATGAATGCGGTATGTGAATTCTATAACGGTAACGGATAAACTTTTATTTTCGCGTGCTACATTCGCTGCGGCGGATTATCTGTCAACGATTGCCTGCCCGCAGGAGCGGACAGGTGTTGACTAAAACAATAAAACCAACGAATGAAAAAATTGATGTTATCCGCTTTAGCCGGGTTATTGTTCTTTTGCGCAATGGCCCAGAAAAAACCATTGGATCATACTGTTTACGATGGGTGGCAATCAGTTGGGAAAATAGCCCTGAGTAAAAATGGTCAGTGGGTTGTTTACAATATCAATGCGCAGGAAGGGGATGATGTGTTGGTGATACAATCAGCTAACAATTCTTACAAGAAAATAATTCCACGTGGATATGAGGCAGCCATTACCGGCGATAGCAGGTCGGTTGTTTTTAAAATAAAAGCACCTTTGAAAGCGATCCGCCAGGCAAAGATCAAAAAGAAAAAACCGGAGGACATGCCCAAAGATTCGCTGGGGTTACTGGTATTGGGAAAAGATCAGGTGCTGAAGTTTTCCGAATTGGTCTCCTATAAAATGCCGGAGGAAACAAATGAATGGGTAGCCGTATTGGTAAAAAATCCGCAGCCTTCCAGGCAATTATATAAATCTGATAAAAGTAAGGATAGCCTGCGGCAGATCATCGATTCCCTGCAATACCTCGTTACTACATTAAAGCCATCCAAAGGGGAAGGCGGAAAAGACAGTGTGGCCAACCAGGGGCGCAATAATCAATTAATACTGATCAACACTGCGGACGGATCGCAACGTACCTTTAGTAACGTAAGTGATTATGTGTTTAATAAAAAGGGATCTGATTTATTACTGGCACAAACCCTTAACCTGGCAGATACCGCCGGAACCGCCCGGCTAGTGCGTTATGGCATAAACACAAAACGATCGGATACCTTGCTGCGCGGAGGAAATGATTTCAGAAGCCTGACGCTCTCTGATGACGGCACCCGCGCTGCCTTTGTTGCCGAACGCGATGCGAAACCAAAAGCGTTAAGAAAGTTCTATAAGCTATGGTACTTCAAACAGGGGATGGATAGTGCACAGATATTAGTAGATACGCTTACAAAAAATTTCCCGAAAGGAAGCACGGTGAGCGGGTTTGGTAAGATCAGCTTCAGCAAATCAGGGAATCGGGTGCTGTTCGGAACAACCAACATACAACCGGTAAAAGATACCACATTGGCAGATATTGATAAAGTGAATGTAGATGTATGGAATTATAAAGACGATTACCTGCAGCCCTACCAATTGGAAAATCAAAAGCGGGATCTTGAAAAAAGTTATTTGGCGGTGTACGATTTTGACCGGAACAAAATGACCCAGATCGGCAGTAAATATTTACCAACTGTTTATGAGGCCACCGAAAGTGATGGTAACTATTTTGTTGCGGTTACAGATACCGGGCGGCGCGTGGAATCCCAATGGATGGGCAATACCCGTAAGGATATTTATAAAATTGCAATACCCGATGGCAAATATATTCCCATCATCCAAAATCTCGACGGGGATATAAATGCGTCCTGGTTATCGCCTGCCGGCGATTATATTCTTTGGTATGACAACCGCGAAAAGAATTATTTTATTTCTGACGGAAAGGCTGCGCGCAATCTTACCAGTGCCATCAAAATTCCTCTATATAATGAGGAGAATGATGTGCCGGACGCCCCGTCGCCCTATGGCATTATGGGTTGGGAAAAAGGTGGCCGGCATGTGCTGATCTATGACCGCTATGATATCTGGCGGGTGGATCTTACCGGGAAGACATCCCCTGAAAATGTCACAAAAAATGGAAGGAAAAATAAGACAACCTACCGGTATGTACAAACCGATAAGGAAGAGAAATACATCGACCTGGAAAAAATGAATCTGTTGAATGTATTTGACAATCGCAGCAAAAAAAGCGGGCTCACCATTCTGCTGAATCATAAACGGGACGATCATTTCTTTGTACCACAACGATTCAGTGAGCAGGCCTGCTACTTTGATCAGCCTGCCAAGGCAAAAGACGCACCGGTATTCGTTTATACCCGGGAAAGCTATACGCAATCACCGGATGTATACGCTTACCAGAATGAGAAAGAGCAAAAATTATCGGCCACTAATCCGCAACAGGCTGAATATAATTGGGGCACCGCATCCTTGTATTATTGGAAAACATTTTCCGGGAAACCGGCAACAGGTATTTTATATAAGCCGGAAAATTTTGACAGCACCAAAAAGTACCCGGTTATCTTGTATTTCTATGAAAAGCTTTCGGACAATTTGTATCGTTACGTACCCCCCGCACCCACACCCAGCCGGCTCAATATTTCATTTTTTGTAAGCCGGGGTTATATCGTAATGACGCCTGATATTTCCTATACCGTTGGGCACCCTGCAAGAAGCGCCTATGATTATATCGTAAGCGGTGCGAAAGATCTTACCAAACATTCATGGGTCGATGCCAAACATATGGGCATCCAGGGGCAAAGCTGGGGCGGTATTCAAGTGGCACAACTGGTTACGATGACACCTATGTTTGCAGCGGCCTGGGCCGGAGCGCCGGTAGCCAATATGACGAGTGCCTATGGCGGTATACGTTGGAAGGGCGGCATCAACCGGCAGTTCCAATATGAAAAAACGCAAAGCCGTATTGGAGCCACATTATGGCAAAAGCCCGATCTGTATATCGAAAATTCTCCTTTGTTTCACCTGCCCAAAGTAACGACTCCGCTAGTGATCATGGCTAATGATAACGACGGTGCCGTGCCCTGGTACCAGGGAATAGAATTATTTACCGGAATGCGGCGCCTGGGTAAAAAAGCATGGATGTTGAACTACAATGGGGAAGAGCATAACCTGGTGCAGCGGAAAAACAGGAAAGATATTTCTATCCGCGAACAACAGTTCTTTGATTGGCTGCTGAAAGGTGCAAAACCTGCAAAATGGCTCACTGAAGGCGTGCCCGCTGTTGAAAAGGGCATTGATTGGGGATTGGAACAGGAAAAGTAAAGCTATTGATGCTTGATACTCGATACTGGATGCTCGAGGCCATCCAGAAACCAGAGACCAGCATCCAAAAACTTTAAATTACCTTTGCCGGCTATGACAACGGATAAAAAAGTAAGAGTGCGTTTTGCACCTTCGCCTACCGGCGGACTGCATTTGGGCGGTGTAAGAACAGTATTATATAATTATTTATTTGCGCGCCAACACGGCGGTGCGTTTATTTTAAGAATTGAGGACACCGACCAGACCCGTTTTGTACCGGGCGCCGAGGAATATATATTTCAATGTTTGGAATGGGTGGGATTGGTGCCGGATGAAAGTGTGCAACAGGGCGGCGCTTATGGTCCGTACCGGCAGAGTGAGCGCAAAGAGCTTTATCGAAAATATGCAGAGCAACTGGTTGAAAACGGACAGGCGTATTATGCTTTTGACACACCAGAAGAATTGGAGCAAATGCGCAGGGATTATAAAACAGACCAAAATCCTTCTCCGCAGTATGATCACCAGGTGCGGGGTAAAATGCGTAATTCACTAACGTTGTTAAAAGACGAAGTGGAACAGTTGTTAAAAGACAATATTCGTCATGTCATTCGTATTAAAATGCCCGAAAATGAAACCGTAGGGTTTACAGATATGATCCGGGGCGCCGTTAATTTCAACACCTCGCTGGTGGATGATAAAGTATTGCTGAAAGCGGATGGCATGCCCACCTACCACCTGGCTGTGGTAGTGGATGACTACCTGATGAAAATTTCACACGCATTTCGAGGAGAAGAATGGCTGCCCAGTGCACCGGTGCATATTTTATTATGGAAGTATTTATTTGGTATCGAGAATATGCCGCAATGGGCCCACTTCCCGCTGATACTGGGCCCCGCGGGCAAACTGAGCAAGCGGGATGGCGCTAAATACGGCTTCCCGGTGTTTGCTATGAACTGGGCTGATCCCAAGACCGGCGAATTAACAGAAGGATTTAAAGAAAAAGGATTTCTGCCGGAGGCTTTTATTAACCTGCTGGCGGTATTGGGCTGGAATGACGGTACGGAGCAGGAATTGTTCACGTTAGAAGCGCTCATTCAAAAATTCTCTATGGACCGGGTGCACAGCGCCGGGGCAAAGTTTGATTATGAAAAAGCCAAATGGTTTAACCATGAATGGATAAAGAAACTGGACCCCAAAGAGCTTACAAAAAGGGTAAAGACGGTATTAGCTGCAAACGGTTTACCGGTATCAGATGACCACCAACTTCAGCAGATCATTGAATTGGTTAAGGACCGTGCCACCCTGCTTACGGATTTCTATGATCAGGTATCTTATTTCTTTAAAACGCCCGAAACGATTGACCTGGCTGCGATTCAGCCCAAATGGAATGAGGCCAAAAAGCTTTTTTTTAACGAGGTGATCCGTAATTATGAATTGTCCGGGTTTTGGGATGCGCAAACATTGGAAAATAATTTTAAAGAAATCGCAGCGGCCAACCAGATCAAACCGGGAGAAGTAATGCTGCCCCTACGCATTATGCTGGTAGGCGGCAAATTCGGCCCCCATGTATTTGATATTGCCGCCATCCTGGGCAAGGACGAAACCATCCGGCGGATGCAGCATACGCTGGGGCTACTTTAATAAGCAGAAAATAAAAAACAGGAAATTACAAATCAATGCTGTTTCCTTAAGAGAATCTGAAAATATCGTTGGGGGTAATCCATAAAGGGGCCCCGTATAAAATATTTTAGGGCTGTAGGCTCCGATGCTTTCTACCTCGATTAAAAACATCAAAAAGAACGAACACTAAATGTTACTAAAGTAATGCCCTCTATATTTTTTACTCAATATTCCTTATTCTACATTCCCTGGAATCCCGTGCTTAAGGAAACGATATTGAATAAGGAATAAGAAATTACAAATCAGTAATTTATTTCACTTCTTGCATGTCCACAAGCTTTTTATAAAAGCCGTTCTGTTCGATCAGGCTGCTGTGGGTGCCTCTTTCAACGATCCGTCCCTTTTGCAGCACAATGATCTCATCTGCATTGCGGATCGTGCTCAGGCGGTGTGCAATCACGATGCTGGTGCGGTTTTGCATCATTTTATTAATGGCGTCCTGCACCAGGCGCTCACTTTCCGTGTCCAGGGAAGAAGTGGCTTCATCCAGGATAAGGATCGGGGGGTTTTTCAAAACTGCCCGTGCAATGGTCAGCCGCTGGCGCTCTCCGCCGCTCAGCTTGCTGCCCCGGTCGCCGATATTGGTATCATATTGCGCTTCCTTCTGCATAATAAAATCATGCGCGTTTGCAATTTTAGCAGCCTGTTCTATTTCCGCTTTAGCGGCGCTGGTATGCCCCAGGGCGATGTTATTGGCAATAGAATCATTGAATAGGATTGGCTCCTGCGTTACGATGCTCATTAATTCTCTTACCGAATGCAGCGAATAATCTTTGATATTAATGCCGTCTATTAAAACTTCACCACTGGTAACGTCATGAAAACGCGGCACCAGGTCGGCCAGGGTTGACTTTCCTGCACCGGAAGATCCCACCAGGGCAACCGTCTGTCCTTTTTTGATGGTCAGATCAATATTGCTCAGAATCACCTGCTCATTATAAGCAAACCCCACATTCCGGAATTCGATCTGCTGCTCAAAATGTTCCAGTTTTTTCCCATTCGGATTTTCATCTACTGTTACCGGCGTGTTCAGCACTTCTTCGATTCTTGTAATCGCGGCGGCTCCTTTATTGAGATTGCTAAAAGAAGTGGATAACGTTTTTACAGGGTTGATCAGGTTGTAAAACATCGCCAGGTAAGCGAAAAATGCCGGGGCACCCAGGTCAATATTATTAGACAGGATCAGCCGTCCTCCAAACCATAAAATCCCAACAAATACCATTACGCCTAAAAATTCAGACATCGGCGACGCCATATCCCGGCGCCGGCTGATGCGGTTTTTGGCGTCCATCAGTTCATCATTCACCTGGTCAAAACGTCCCCTTAATACATTTTCGACATTAAAGGCCTTAATAACCCGTAAACCATTCAGGGTTTCGTCCAAAATCGATAAGGATTCGCCTTGTTTTATGGCCGCTTCATTCGATTGCCTTTTTAAGGCCCTTGAAATGCGTCCCAGTATAAAACCGATAACGGGGATACAGACCAGGATTGCACCCGTAAGCAACGGGCTGATGACAAAAAGCGCCACCAGCGTCAGGATAATATTTAAAGGATCCTTGATCCAGCCTTCCAAAACACCGATCACCGAGCCTTCCACCTCATTTACATCATTGGTAACCCGGCTGATAAGATCGCCCTTGCGCTGTTCGGTAAAATAGCCGATGGGCAATAGCAGTATTTTATTGTAGATATCTTCTCTGAAATTATTAACAATCTTATTTTTTATGGGATTCAGCACATAAGAAGAAAGATACAGGAACAGGTTTTTCAGGAAAATAGCGAAAACCAGTACAATGCAGATCACACCCAGCAATTGAACAGGGGTGAAATGGGCACCGTTGATCAGTGTAATAAAGTGTTCCTTTATGCCCGCAAGGCGGTCGGTACTGCCATTGGCGGCAGGCGCCGATTTGTTCCCGTTAAAAATGATATCAAAAAAAGGCTGCAGTAACCCAAAGCTGAAAAGTGCAAAAACGATAGAGAGAATGGTAAATAAAAAATAAAGCAGTACGCCGCCGGTATAGGGTCGTAAATAATGTAAAACCCTCGAATATTTCTTCATTCTATTAGTTTAAACCCGCAAAGTAACTAATTTTACAGTGAATAGAAACAACAGATCATGGAGGAAAGTAAACGGCAAAAACAGGTAGCGGCGCTGCTGAATGAAGAAATAAACAGCATTTTTCAGAAGCTTGGGTTGAATATGCTCGATGGGGGAATGGTTTCCGTTTCCGGTGTAAAGGTAACACCCGACCTGCTGGAAGCCCGTTTTTACCTGAGTTTTTTCCAGGTAAAGGACGCGGCGGCCGCCTTGAAGCGAATAGAAGACCGGCATCATGAAATAAAAAAAGAGCTGGCGGCATCCGTACGACATCAGTTACGCAACATTCCGGTGCTTAAATTTTATAGCGATGACACACTGGATCATGTCTTTAAAATGGAAGCCCTGTTTAAAAAAATAGAAGAAGAACGGAAAAAAAACGGAGAGGCGGAGCAGTAGGCAGTTATTAGCTTTAAGGTATCAGTTGTCAGTCATCAGGACTCGGGAATCCAGAATCGAGTATCAAGTATCCAGCATAAAAATTAATCATTGCAATTCTTATTCGCCTGGCGTTATTTCAGAGCAAAAAAATCCACTAATGTAATTAATGTCATTGCATGGATTTGCATCGTGGCTATTATGATAGGCACGGCTGCGCTGATTTTGGTGCTGAGCGTTTTTAATGGATTTGAAGGCCTGGTCAAATCACTTTACTCTTCTTTTTATTCCGATATAAAAGTAACACCGGCTACCGGAAAGGTCTTAACGCTCAATAACGAACAATTGCAGCAATTGAGAGGAGTTCCCGGGGTAAAGAGTTTTTCATTAGTGGTGGAGGAGAAAGCGCTCATTCGCAACGGCGATAATCAGGCCCTGGTGACCCTGAAAGGTGCCGATAGCCGGTTTACCTCTGTAAATGATATTGCCGGCCATATAATAAGTGGTCGGTTTGATTTAGGAACAACGGACCGGCCGCTGCTAGTAGTTGGTACGGGAGTGGAAAGCGCTCTGGCGGTGCGAAGGACCCCGGAAGCAGCGCCGATGACGATCTACATTCCCCGGCGTGGTGAAACCGAGGCGCTTGATGAAGCATCAAATATCAGCAGCGATACGATCCGCAGTTCAGGAGTGTTTTTTATTCAGCAGGATTTTGACACTAAATATGCCCTTACCAATATTGATTTTTTAAAGAACGCAGCAGGTCTGCAGGCAAATGAATATTCAGGGATTGAGATTGCCGTCACCAACCCATCTTACACCCCAACGGTACAGCGATCGTTGCAACAATTATTTGGACGGGGGTATAGCGTTCAGAACCGGTACCAGCAGAATCAAAGTTTGTATTCTATTATGAACCTGGAGCGCTGGGTGTTCTACGCCATTTTAAGTTTAATATTAGTTGTGGCGGCCTTCAATATGGTAGGTGCTTTAACCATGCTGGTACTGGAAAAGCAAAAAGATATCAGCGTCTTGAACGCATTGGGAGCGGATCGCAATTTTGTTCTTAAAATATTTCTAAATGAGGGATTTCTTTTGGCGCTTATTGGTGGGGGTATCGGGATGGTGTTTGCGCTGATCATGGTGGTATTGCAACAACAGTTTCACCTCATTCCATTGCAGGGAGGCTCTTTCCTGATTGATTATTTCCCCGTGGAATTAAAGATCCGCGACTTCCTGTTGGTAGCGCTTACGGTGTTTATTATTGCATTTATTGCCTCCTGGATGCCAGCCCGGAAGGCTTCGCGCAGGGAGTTTTCGCTAAAAAGCGAATAAACCTATGAGGTTTCTAAAACCTCATAGGTTTACTTATTCTTAATAATCACCCAAGGTTTCGGGTAATTCCGTCAATGCTTTTGCTAATTGTTCATCATTAGGAGCAATGCCATGCCAGCCGTGGTCATTTTCCATAAAGTCAACGCCTTTGCCCATAATGGTATGCATCATAATCGCAATAGGCTTACCTTTCCCTGTCAGTGATTTGGCTTTTTCAATGGTTGCTATTACCTCATCCATATCATTGCCGTTCATTTCCAGCACTTCCCAGCCAAAAGCCCTGAATTTATCGTCCAGGTTGCCCATATTTAACACCTTGTCTGTAGGACCGTCGATCTGCTGGCCGTTCCAGTCAACCGTGGAAATAAGATTATCTACCTTATGGGCAGCGGCAAACATAATAGCTTCCCAGTTCTGTCCTTCATTCAATTCGCCATCTCCGTGCAGGGAGTACACTAGGTAGGGGTCTTTATTTAATTTTTTGCTTAGTGCCGCACCAATCGCCACGCTCATGCCCTGTCCCAGGGAACCACTGGCTACGCGCACGCCGGGAAGGTGCTCGTGCGTAGTAGGGTGCCCCTGCAGGCGGCTGTTGATCTTCCTGAATGTTGAAAGTTCTTTAATATCAAAATACCCAACGCGGGCTAAAACCGAATAGAATACCGGGGAAATATGTCCGTTTGACAAGAAGAAAAGATCCTCATTTATTCCATCCATGCTAAAGGGAGATGGAGTAATCCTCATTTCTTTAAAGTACAGGGCCGTCAAAAAATCGGCACAACCTAAAGATCCTCCGGGGTGACCGCTGTTGGCTCCATGAACCATTCTGACAATATCTCTTCTTACCTGGGAGGCTATTTCCTGTAACGTGGCCATAAATTGAATAAATTTAGAGAACAAAAGTGCGGTTTTTTTTTGAAAAACCTGCCTGGCATTACTGATTTCTGCAATAAAGATTTTTTTGCTGATTTTAGATTCTGGTTTGAAAAAATTGCTATCTTGTATAGAAATCTTACTTTTGCCTTCTATAAACCTGATCGAATGCTGGAAATTCTGTTAACAGCTATAGTAGCCTTTATAGTTGCGTTTCTCGCGATCCCCGTTGTTATCCTCATCGCTGACAAGAAAAAACTATTTGATATGCCCGATGAACGCAAGTTGCATACGCATGCGATTGCCTCTCTGGGAGGGGTAGGCGTTTTTCTGGGATTTTTATTTGCCGGCCTGCTTTGTATCAATCTATCCCAAAGCCCCGAGATCCGGTATTTTTACGCAGCGGCGGTTATTACCTTTTTTATCGGGCTAAAGGATGACATCATTGCACTGTCGGCAACAAAGAAATTCCTGGCCCAGATTCTTGCTGCAGCCATTATCGTGCATTTGGGCGGAATAGAGATCCAAAGCCTTCATGGTTTTGCCGGAGTGGAGCAGGTCCCTTCGACTATTGGTGTTCCCCTAACCTATTTTGTGATCATTCTTGTGATCAATGCTTATAACCTTATTGATGGCATTGATGGGCTTTCAGGAAGCCTGGGGTTGATGGCATCCCTGCTTTTCGGAACCTATTTTTACTTAGCCAATATGTACCCTTATGCAGCTTTTTCTTTTTCTCTTTCGGCTGCGCTGATCAGCTTTTTGATCTTTAACTATCATCCCGCAAAGATTTTCATGGGAGATTCGGGTTCATTACTGGTCGGAATGATAGTGGCTGTTTTGGTATTGAAATTTATTAATGTGGCCAGCCAGCCGGATGCGCTGTTGCCCATTCCCTCGGCTGTAGCCGTGGGTATTTCCATATTAATTGTTCCATTGGTGGATACTATAAGGGTGTTTAGTAACCGTATCATTAGGGGACGTTCCCCTTTTTCTCCAGATAGGAACCATGTACATCACCTGCTATTGGACCGCGGGCTTACGCATTCGCGGGTAACGCTTATATGTGTTAGTGCAAATATTGTGCTGCTGCTGGCTACTTATTTTACAAGAGCATTAGGGAATACCGTTCTTATTTTAACCATGTTTGGAACCTCCTTTACAGCATTGGCTGTTCTTTACTATACGCTGCCAAAACGGAAACTGGTTATACACCGCAGGTATATTGTGAACCAGGCGCGGGAATTGGAGCGGCAGTCGCAGTCTACACATTCCAGGGTGATAAGTATTCAGACCAAGGAATCCGTTCAGGAGCAGGTGCATTAAAATCCTATTCTCTCCTGTCATTATTTGTTTATCCGTTGTTTCGTTTGCATTTATTAGATTTGCAACCTTTAAATGATTGATTTTATGCAGGAACAAGTTAGTAAGTTAATTGGAGCTACGGAAGAGGGTATGAAAAAAGCACTTACCCATTTAGAATCGGAATTAGGTAAAATTCGTGCCGGTAAAGCCACCCCCCAAATATTAGACGGAATTTCAGTTGATTATTACGGTTCCCCCATGCCTGTAAACCAGGTTGGTAACATTACGGTTCTGGACGCCAGAACGATCAATATTCAGCCCTGGGAAAAAAACATGCTGCAACCTATAGAAAGAGCGATCATAGCGGCAAACATCGGGATCAACCCGCAGAACGACGGCGTTAATATCCGTTTATTCCTGCCCCCGCTTACCGAGGAAAGAAGGAGGGAATTGGTAAAAAGAACCCAGGGGGAAGGCGAAAATTCAAAAATTGTGATCAGGGGCGCCCGCAGGGACGTGATAGAAGGCATTAAAAAATTACAAAAAGAAGGGCTGAGTGAAGACGGCGCCAAAGATGCGGAAACGATAGCCCAGCAGCTTACAGACAAATATATTGCCATTGTTGATAAGCACCTGGCAGCAAAAGAAAAGGAAATAATGGCCATTTAGATGTGGCTTATTTGTTTACTTTTAGCAGGAAAACGGTTGAATTAAATCTGTACCCGAATCATATTTATAAAACTTAAAAAATCTACCACATGGGAATGCTAAAAGAATTTAAAGAATTTGCAATAAAAGGCAATGCTGTCGACCTGGCTGTCGGTGTGATCATCGGCGGAGCCTTTGGCAAAATTGTTACCAGTATTATTGATGACCTGATTATGCCTGTTGTGGGCGCCATCATCGGCAAACCGGACTTCAGCAGTTTGTACGTTGTTCTGAAAGGTAATGTACCTGCCGGTACCAAGCTGGAAGAAGCCCGGAAGATTGCAGACACTTCTATTTTTGCTTATGGTAACTTCATCACCATTGCGATCAACTTCCTGTTGCTGGCGCTGGTAATTTTCTGGATGGTAAAAGCGATGAATAAAATGAAGAAAGATGCGCCGCCACCACCGCCTGCCGAGCCTTCTTCAACAGACAAACTTTTGATCGAAATAAGGGACGCGCTGAAAAAATAATAAAAATCTGCCCAAATTATTCACAAAGCGCCTCATTTCAGTGAGGCGCTTTTTAGTGTCCACACCATATTTGTTACATTTGTAGCACGGGAGAATAAGAATTGAAATGAGCACTACCTACCAGATAAAGCTTTCGCAGTTTGAAGGTCCGTTTGACCTGTTGCTGTTTTTTATTGAACGGGATGAATTGGATATCTATAATATCCCGATCACGCAAATCACCAATGACTTCCTGAGTTATATTAAAGAGCAGGAATTCCTGAATATTGAGCTTTCCAGCGAATTTATCCTTTTTGTTTCCACGCTGATGCGGATCAAAGCAAAAATGCTGATCCCCCGCAAAGAAGTGGATGCACTGGGAAATGAAATTGACCCCAGGGAAGAGTTGGTAAATAAGATACTCGAATACAAACGTTTTAAAGAAGCTTCGGCGGAAATGGCAGAAATGGAGGCGATGCGGATGCTGATGGTGAAACGGGGGAATATCCAGAAAGAGTTGTCGGAAATAGGCGAAGAGGCCGGGGAAGGAACCGAAATTCACGCCATCACGATGTTCAAACTGATGAAGGCGTTTGAAAAAGCCATGCAGCGCTATTCGGACCGGGTGAACAAGCCGGTGCATACTGTTGTGCGGTATCACTATTCCATGGAAAATAGCCGTGAGCAGGTGATGGAAGAAGCCGGCCGGTCAAAAACGCTTTCTTTTGAAAAGCTTTTTGACGTTGCCGAAACAAAAGTGCACGCCATCTTTTTGTTTCTTTCTGTTTTAGAACTGGTGCAGCAGAGTTTTTTGCGAATTATGATCGGGGAGGGGAAAAATAATTTTATCCTGGAATATATTGAGCCCGAAGACAGGGAGGAGTCGATGACGGCAATTGAACCTACATTTTCATAATTATAAAAAAATAAATTTATGAAGCGTTTTGCAACAGCGAACTGGCAGGGGACCGGAAAAGAGGGGGGTGGTAAAACCTCCACACAGTCCGGCGTTCTTACGGATATTAATTATTCATACAAGACAAGATTTGAAGACGGCAACCCCGGTACAAACCCGGAAGAGTTAGTGGCGGCGGCACATGCCGGATGCTTCACTATGAAATTGAGCTTTGTGTTGAACGAAGCCGGGTTCACTGCAACAAATATCAATACCAAATGCACGATCACACTGGAGAACGGCGCGATCACTGAAAGCCATTTGGAGGTGAACGCCACCATCCCCGGGATCAGCAATGAGCAATTTGAAACCGCGGTAAAGGATGCCGAAGCCAATTGTCCGATCAGCAAATTGCTCAACACAAAAATTTCAACAGACGCGCAATTGACGGCTTAGAACAGGCGTACTCTTCTGATGATTTCTCAGGCAGGCACTAATTGGGGTTTGCCAATCGCCCAATCCACCTCTCCAGGTTTTAATGCGGCTACATAAGCAGCGGCAGTTGTTTGCCCTGTTACCAGCATTTGCCTCATCGCGTCAGGATCAAATTCCAACCCGCCGGGCCCACCGCCCAACGGTTGATCGGGTTGTATAATATGCCATTTTATTGCCGCCCGGTTGATCAGGTTTGCATAAGCAGGATTCTGGTTGCTAAAATACTGGTCGATGGTATGTGCAGGTACACCCGCCCTAAGCATATTTTGCCGCGTGTCATTTATATAGTTGATGAAATTTATGAGCTGTCTGGGTCCGTACAAATCGTTGGCGCTGACATCTGTAATGAAAATATCAATCGTTTGCATCAAAATAGGAACAAGATCGCTGAACTGGTTAGTAGCAGGCGCCTCATTTTTAGCAGCCAATAAAATAGTAAATAATTCGGTAGCCCCGGTGTCCAGCGCAATGCCGACCCCGGCGTATTCGCGTACGCCACCGTCAACAAACTGGTAACCGGGATTAACCGCGAGGTTTTCGTTTACATGGATGGGCGGCATAAATACCGGTTGACTTGCAGAGGCCATGATGGCCTTCCGGAAGTGATCGGCATTCTGAATTTTTTGCACGGTATAATAGCTGCCTGGTGCGGGATCGGGATCGGTGGTGAACACTACCAGCTCCCCCGATTGCAAACAGGTGGAGGTCAGATAAATTTTTTTTCCGGCCTTTATAAGCGCAGCATAAAAATCATCCGTAAAGATCTGTTTTACATTTGCTCCCAAACCGTTTGCGGTAAAAAGCGAGGACTGCTTCACCCGGGCGCCGATATCGTAATGTTCGATCAGGTCGTCCGTATTAAAAGTGGTATATAAACGCTCCAGCACATCCAGTTGCTGCATAGCGGCAAGTGGCGCAATCAGGGAACCGGTACTGGTGCCTACAACGGTATCAAAATTTAATTGATAGGTGGTTATAAGGTCTTTTATAACTCCCACGGCAAAAGCGCCCTTGGAACCGCCGCCGCTGATGATTAATGCCTTGTTCATAGTTTAATTGAATTCGTTTACGATTTTTTTTCTGAAATTGAGCTGATACCCGATGAAAGACCGGAACCACCAGTTATTCAAATGATAATCTCTTTGCACGGTGGCGCCTACCTGGATCTTTTGCAGCAATTCAATACCGATACCGCCGCCGGCCATTTGCTGATGGTTGGTGCCCCAATTGGCCTCGGCAATAAGATGAATATTAGCCAGGCTTCCGTAATTTTTCGTTTTGATGTCGGTAAGTTTCAGGGTTGCCATCGGGCCAAACAAACCTGATAAATGTTTGTCGTTGTATATCAGACCCGCATTGGCGCCCAGGCGTAGTACATCCGGCACAATGGTTATCTGTGGATTTGCCGTAAGACCGCCTGTATACAGGTCGGGCGTGTAAGATTTTAAACCCGAGGTGAACCCATTGTCCAGTTTTATAAGAAGAATCCCTCCTTTGGTAAACTCTGTTACCTGTTTGTGCTGTGCATTTGTGCAGAGAGTTATTATAGTTAAAAGGGCAAGGAGGACCGTTGTTTTAAAAGGCATTACCGATGTTTTGATAAAGTTAAGGCATCGCGGCAGCAGTTCCCATACCTATTTTGAGGGAGGGGTTAGTGGTGACCAGGGAGTAAGCTTCGCCAGAAAAGATTCCCGTAAAATGCACCGTATTGCGCGGATTCAACGCCGGTATTTCTGCGTCAACCGGCAATAGCTGCGGGAGCATTTACTGTGTTATGTATGTTTGGGATGAGACTATTTTTTTCCTGTAATTCCTTGTTGCCTCTTTTTATCAAAATAAGCGAAATGATTGATCAGCAACCGCAGTTCATGAAATTCAAAAGCCGGCAATGCTGCTTTGGCGTCGGTAAGGGAAGCCCATTGGCCCGCGGCAAAATGGCTGCTAAAAGTATCGATCTGCTCCCGCGAAAAGAGCTTTTCCATATCCATGATACCAGTGGTGGCTATTTTGGCAAAATGGCCATAGATGGTGCTTTCAGCCAGGTTGCGCAGCGCAGCAATTTCCGTTACTGTTTTACCTTCTTCCAGTAACTCGTAACTTATCAGATGGGAGGGTTTCTTTACCACCGCCGTCTCAATTACAGTGTCCTCTCTGCCCGTAAGCAGCGTCTGATCTAAAAAACGGATGGTTTTAAGATTGCCCAGGTATTCCTGCAATTCATCAAATAAAGCTTTGGCAGCCGCATTATAGGTTTTTAACCCTTTTACGCTTTTTGTAATGGAATAATGATCTTTTAAAGGAATGAATAGTTGCTGATGCACCTGTTCAAAAAAATAATTAACGGCGCCGCGGCTTTTTTCAGTGATCCGTTCCCATTTATCCGGCGCATTGCTTTTTGACTGCTTTGCAACAAATACTTCGAATTTTGTAAAAACAGTTTCGAGCTGATTGCCCGCGCGCTGAATTTGTTCGCTTGCGGTAACAAAATCTTCCTGGTCAGCGGTATAACTTTCCATACCCGCATTGATCCATTGCTCTATTGCGGTATGCAGGGAGGCAATACCAAGCGCCCGTAATAGTTTGCTTACGGCAAAATCATTTTTTTCAGCTTCGTAAATGGCTTCAATTTTTTCGGAAGCATTTGTTGTGGTATGAAAATCTGCAATACGGGTGTCTTTAAAAATGGCCGTGGTTTTGATGGCGGATTTTAGCACAATGCCCTCCAATGTCCGGCACCGGCTTAAGGCCACATATACCTGCCCATTGGTAAAGGATTGGCCGGCGTCGATAATGACCCGGTCAAAAGTAAGCCCCTGGCTTTTGTGAATGGTAACCGCCCAGGCGAGCCGCAGGGGAAACTGTTCGTAGCGGCCAACAACATCTTCCTTTATTTCTTTTTTATCATCCAGGTAGTATTTCTTGTTTTCCCAGACTTCCCGCGCTACGGTTATTTCTGTGGCACCATCATCGGGTAATACAGTGATCTTATCTTCTTCCACCTTCAATACTTTGGCGAGGCGGCCGTTAAAATATTTTTTTTCTTCCGAAGCATCGTTTCTTATAAACATTACCTGCGCGCCGTGTTTCAGCAATAGTTCCGGGTCGTTGGGATACAGATGTTCCTTAAACTCACCGGTAATAATGGCCTTACAATGCCGCCCTTTTTCAGGCAATGCTTTTAATCGCTTTGCGTTAATAGTATCAGCCATATAATTATGTGATACCAGGTATATATAAGCCTCTTTGGGCTCAAATTCCGGAAGGCAGCGGTTGTTCAGGAGCTTAAAGTCGATCTGCTCCGTTTCGCCGTCGCGGATAGCGTTCAACAGGCTAATAAACTGCGGATCACTTTGCCGGTAAATCGTTTGCAGCTCCACGGTAATAAAAGGAGCCGATTGCAGCGCTTTTGAATCGAAAAAATAGGGAGAAGCATAATAACGGTTCAGCAACCCTTCTGAACTTTGTTTTACTACCGGCGGTAGTTGATACAGGTCACCGATCAGCAGTAATTGAACACCCCCGAAAGGCAGCGAGGAGCGCCGGGCTGCTTTTAAAGCCAGGTCGATCATATCCAGCACATCGGCCCGCAGCATGGACACCTCGTCAATGATCAGGATCTCCAGGGCCCGTAATAATTTCAGCTTTTCTTTCCGGTATTTAAAATGCGGAATTAATTGTGGAATATTTATTGCTTCATTACGATCGATGGGTTCAATAGTGGGAACAAATGTGGTCAGGGGTAAACCGAACAGGGAGTGCAGGGTAACACCACCCGCATTAATGGCTGCAATGCCCGTGGGCGCTGCAACGATATATTTTTTCGTTGTTTTTTTTGTAAATTCATTGAGAAAAGTAGTTTTTCCTGTACCGGCCTTCCCGGTCAGATAAACACTTCGCTGCGTGAACTCTATGATATTGTAAATTTTACCCGTCAAACTGGTTTGTTTTCCGAAAGGATTAGCAAGACAAATATAGTTATTTTTAGGATTATAAATGAGGGTTATGAATGTTAAGAAAATCGATGACAATATACTCCGGCAACTGATACTGATTTTACTGATCGGTTTGATCGGCTTTCTGATCTTTTTTAACCTGCGGTATTTTACTCCGGGCATTTTAGGCGCGATCACGCTTTATATTCTTTTTCGCAAAACCTATTTCCGTCTTACCGAAGAAAGAAAATGGAGAAGGCCGCTGGCCAGTATTTTCCTTATGCTTCTGACGCTTATAATCGTGGCATTACCCTTGTGGCTGATCATTGAAGTGATGATTCCGCAAATCAGCGGATTGCTGGCGAATAAACAAGTAATCATCGAAAAATATAATGCTATAAAAGACTTCCTGGCTACCAAACCCATCCTGAACCGCATCAATCTTTCGGACGATGCAGTATTAGGTGCGCTTAGCAAAGTGACGGCCTATTTTCCGGGATTGCTCAATTCTGTTGCCGAAATCGTTGTGAATATTTTTACGGCCTTATTTATCCTGTATTTTATGCAGGTAAATGCGCGCGGCATGGAGCGACGGGTACGTTTATTTGTCCCTTTCAGTGATGAAAATACCCAAACCCTTTGGGAGGAAACAAAGATGATGGTACGCTCTAATGCCCTGGGGATACCCGTTCTGGCGCTGTGCCAGGGATTGGTTGCCGTGATCGGCTACTGGGTCTTTGGGGTAAATGATTTCGTGATGTGGGGACTGATAACCGGTGCAGCTTCTATGATGCCGGCCGTGGGAACGATGATCGTTTGGGTGCCCATCTGCATTGTACAATTTGCGACCGGTCACACAGCCAACGGGATTTGGCTTACCTTATATTGCCTGGTCGTTGTAGGGGGAATCGATAATGTATTGCGCTTTACAATTCTTAAAAAAATAGGAAATATTCATCCGCTGATAACCGTTTTTGGGGTGATCCTTGGCCTGAAATTATTTGGTATAATGGGGCTGATCTTTGGGCCGCTGTTCATCAGTTATTTTATACTGCTGATACAGGTGTACCGTATTGAGTTTGGGAAAAAAAGCGAAGTAGCAATGGTGAAAGAAGAAGTAGCTAAACCCAAAGAGGAGACAAACGGATAGAAATTTCCGCAGGGTAGCGCAGATTGGTTTATTCTGCCAAAAATCTGCGGGCCATCCAGGAAATACAATCCTGGCGCAACATCCATCGCGCTCAAGCCAATTTGTACAAGAGGTTTCTTACCATCCGGGCATTGGTGCCCATCGCCAGGAGAACTAATAACACGGCTAAGGCCAACACGACCCAATTTAAAGGGGTTGACAGTTCCGGGCGGTTATAAAGCACAAATTCGTGAAACGCCCATTGAACTAACTGCGTAAGCAGAAGGGCCATTGTTACAATAATGATATAAACGGGAATAAACTGCCGGGATACATTTTTGCCCAGCCACCTGGGTGAATAGCCCAATGTTAACAGTAGCTGCAGGCTTTCCCGGCTGCGCGCGATCACCAGTTGCAGATAAAAAGAAAACAACAGTAACGCCAACACTACCACCAGCAGACCAAAAACACCCAGTGCGCTAAAGATGCCCTGTAATACTATTTTGTTTCTCCCCAATAAGGTTTTGTCTTTGTTGACAACATAATGCTTTGCATCAAGATACCGGACCAGTTGCGGGTCATTGACGTCTTTTAATTTTAAGAACAAACGGCTTGCCTGTTCCCTGTTCCCGGTGCTGAAGGTTTTATTGGCCCATTGCAGGAAGTTTTTCGGCACCAGCACGGAGTTTACCCGGTCGCTGAACGCAACGATCCTGCCGGTAAAGTTCACCGCATTATCCCTGCCGTAACAGGTAATAACAACGGGCATCCCCATGGCCGATTCTTTCGAAAGCTGCGGCAACCCCTGGCCGGGGGCGAAAATATTATAGATCTCAAAAAAGTCGGACGACAAAATGATCGGGATATTGCGTTCCCCTTCCTGCCATTTAAAACTGGGCGGCAGCGTATCAATAAAATCGTTATCCAGAGCTTCCAGGAAGAGGTCAGTGCTGAAGGGCACTACATTGCCCGCGCTTAATTGTATGCGGAAATCGTTGGCCAGCAAAGGCGATACGCCCGCGATGAAGGGCTGCTTTTTTACCTCCTCAATATCCGACAACTGAAAAAGATTCTTTTCCGGCTGCCCCATGGTTTCGTTGGTAATGTTTTTCGTAATGGATACAAAATCAAATCCATCCTTGCGGATGCTTCCTTTTTTTAGTAATTGTTGTATGTTGATGAACATTTGTACCGAGCAAAGCAACAGCAATACGCCGATGCCTAACCCGATATACGAAAACCAACGGGAGGTCGTATTGGTGCCCGTCTGTAACAAAGGTCTTATGGGCTTAAAAGATACGGCCACAATAAAGATTTATAAATGATACAAATGAGTTGCAGGAAAAAAAGCGGCTTGTTCCAATTCCGCATAAATAATGCCGGCGTTCCGCAACGATACTTCCTCTAAAATAAGCCCGATCGCTTTTTTGGCGTTGGCACTGTCTAAATGGCTCACCGGCTCATCCATTAGCAGCATATCGAAAGGCTGTAATAGCGCCCTTATGATCACTGCGCGCTGCTGTTCGCCGTACGAACAGTTTTTTGCAGGCGTATTTAAGCGATGATCGATACCAAGAGTTTTTGCCATTTCAACAATCCGTTCGGGACCATGGTACGGGTTTAACTGCCGTTTGAGCTCCAGGTTCTCCAATAATGTTTGCTCATCAAATAAACGCATATCCTGGAATACGATACTCAGGTGATCTTTTCGCAGGGCGGCGATGGCCTCCCTGTCATGATCCACTAAAGACTTCCCGTTATAAAAAATAGAACCGGTATATAGTTCCCGCATCTTGTATAAAAAATGAATGAGGGATGTTTTGCCCGTGCCGGAAGGGGCCACTATATGCACCAGGTCCCCGTTGGAAAAGACAAGCTCTTTGCCCCATACTTCAGATGTGGCTTTCCGTCCCTCTTCAAAATATTCCGGTAACAGATCTTTTATTTCAAGCTTCATCAAAAAAAATAAAAGATTAATGTTTGTGATGCATCGGAGCTGCCGGCGGCGGTGCAGGCACTGCAGTAGCGGTATCTACTATTGCTGCTTCTTCGTCAATCAATTGTTTTTTCGGTGCTGCCTGATACATTTCGTCGGCATATTTATTTAATTGTTTCAGGGCATTTTCATTGGGGTTTGCCAACTCTATAACCGCTTTGCTTGTGGTTTCACCGCCTTTCAGGTCAGAAAAGAAGTTGACGGTCTTCCAGAAGCCGGAAGATATTTCCAGGTTTTTCCTGTAAGCGGTGTCCTTGCTATTGGCAATAGCAGTCCGAAAAATTTTCTGAAGATTGACATAACCCGCTAAGGTGTGACCCGGAAAGGATTGGGCATAGTCAGGCCTTTTGCCGCCGGATAAAAATGCATCTACACCAGACGGCGCATTGCTTACGACAAACCATTTATCGCTCAGTTTTTGTATCGTTTTATTGCTGCTGTCAGATGGAGGCAACTGGCCTTTTACCTCTTTGTTAAAAGCATCGATCAGTTTCTGAAAGGCTGGCTGGTCCCCAACGGAAGTGCCGAAGACGAAATCAAATGAAGTTTTTTCTTTATTGTAAGGAACCCGCTCGCCATTATTTAGTGTGATCGCATCAGGTGCACTGGTAATAGTAACATTGGACAACGCAGCCGTATAATCTCCTTTTAATGCTTTTGTGAGGTCCGATGGGTTGATACCGATTTTAGCAAGCCCTGCATTCGCAAATCCATCTACGCCCAGCAGTTTTATAAAATCTAAAACCCCCTGGGTTGGAAAATTCATCGCAAAAGCGCCCAGCACGTCACCTTCAGGTAAATGGCTGATCGTTTCGCTGTTTATTTTGCTTCCGGAATACTTTTTCACAAAATCCGCCAGTTCCTTTCCGTAATAATTTTTACCCTCAATAGTTATTTTGCCGTTATCAAAATTCACTTTTCCGGCTCCGATGTTTCCATCCAGCAGGGCGCTGAATTTCATCATAGATAAAACCCCGGTCAGCATTCCACTGTACAAGGCACCGGAGTTCACCCAGTAGTGCATATCGGCTTTATCAGCAATTAATGCTTCAAAACGTTTGTCGCTGTCCAGCAATTTATCCCCTTTTAACCCAAAGGTGTTTTTCGCAAATATTTTTAAACTGTCAATGCCGTATTTTGCCGTATTCCCCAGCGTATAACCAAAACTGCCCGGGGCTTTCTTTTGCAGATCAGAAGCGTCGGCAATAAAAACGAAAAGTTTATTGTTGAAATAAATAACCGATTTTTCATCGTCGCCAAGCTCGGCAAAGCTGAGGTCGCCGTCTTTGGCTATTTTTATATCATGGTTGCTTTGTTCCAATATTTTAGAAAATTTGGCTGCATCTTTAAGACTGCCTTCTACCGCCACATAACCATTAGCTCCGCTTCGCTTTAAAAAAAATACCAGGCTGCCTTTAGGATCGATCCCTGATAGCTCCGGATTTTGCAGTAATTGTTTGGCAAGGGAATCTTTTGCTTTATTAAAAGCTTCGGTAAACCAGGAGGTTTGCTGCAATTCCGCCCACGACACTTTGGAGGATAGCGCTGCCAGGTCTATATGAATGGCCAGGCCGGCATCGTTCGGAATGAGTAACCCTGTTTTACCTCCCTTGTTACAGGCAGTAATAAAAAGGGTAATGCATATTCCCAGAATGAAGAACCCTTTGTTTTTCATCTTTATCATGTTTTATTGGTTTTAGCGGTTTCTAAATATACCTTCTTTTAGCCGGCGAAAGAATAATCCGTTATCGCACCAAAAGCAAGCGGCGATTGGGTGCCCGTTTTCAGATTTTTTATAACAACCTCACCCGATTCCAGTTCTTTGGAGCCTAAAATCGCCACAAAGGGGATCTCTTTCTTTTCCGCGTATTTAAATTGTTTATCAAATTTTGAAGGCTCATGAAACAATTCAACGGCAATGCCCTTTTCTCTTAACTGCTGCATTAACTCAAATGCCTTTAATGCTTCTGCTGTACCTAAATTAAAGAATAACACCCGGGTTCCGGTGTGCACATCGGCAGGAAACCCGTTAATCTCGGTAAGCACGTCGTAAATGCGGTCTACACCAAAAGAAATGCCGACGCCGGGCACATTGGGCACCCCAAACAACCCCGTAAGGTCATCATACCGGCCGCCGCCGCCAATACTGCCGATTTTTACGTTCAGCGCTTTTACCTCGAATATGGTTCCTGTATAGTAATTTAATCCGCGGGCAAGGGTAGGATCAATTACCAATGTTTGATCCTGATAGCTATCGGGACTGATGTCTGATTTATTGATATCTGACGTTTGACGTTTGACGTTTGACGTTTCAATGATATATTCCAGCTCGCTGATCCCCGCCTCCCCTGTTTCGTTTCCCGAGAAAATAGCTTTCAGCGTGGCCAGCTTCTCTTCATTGGTGCCGTTGATCTCCAAAAAGCGCTGGATCAGATCGATCTGTTCTCCTGATAATCCGCGCTGTTGCAGTTCTTCCTTTACTTTATCAATTCCGATCTTATCCAGCTTGTCAATTGCAATGGCGATCGTGGTCATTTTATCTGCTCCGCCGCACTGTTCGGCAAGCGCTGTCAATATTTTCCGGTTATTCAGTCGTATTTCAACCGGCAGGTTTAACCGGTTAAAAACGGTGGTATACATTGCCACCAGTTCCAGTTCGTTCAACAATGATTTGCTGCCTACCACGTCAGCGTCGCATTGATAGAACTCACGGTAGCGGCCTTTCTGCGGCCGGTCGGCACGCCAAACGGGCTGCAACTGGTATCGCCTGAATGGCATGGTGAGCTGGTTATAATTCATCGCCACATAACGGGCAAAGGGGATGGTCAGGTCATAACGCAAAGCCCGCTCGGTAAGGGCAGTGCTGGACTTTCCCTCCAGTATCTTTTCAAAACCGGCCTTCACTTTCTCAGCTTTCTCAGCATTATCCAATCCGTTGTTTAAGATCTTAAAAATAAGTTTATCGCCTTCTTCGCCGTATTTACCCATTAAGGTTTCCAGGTGCTCCATGGCCGGGGTCTCCAGCGGCTGAAACCCATATAATTCAAAAACAGTTTTTATCGTATCAAAAATGTAATTGCGTTTGCGAACCGTTGCCGCATCAAAATCTCTTGTTCCTTGTGGTAGGGATGGTTTCATTTTCTTTAGTTCATTGTTTATGGTTCATAGTTCATGGTTCATGGTTCATGGTTGCACTGCTATGAACCATGATCGATGAACTATGTGCTATTTGTATTTCTTAATAATTTCATTTGTGGCCTCATCCAGCATATCATACACTTCATGGTATCCGGGTTCAGCGCCATACCAGGGATCGGGCACATCTTCGTTTTTTCCGGGATGCAGGGTATTCAGGATCAGTTCAATCTTTTCGGGATCAAATCTGCTGCCGGCCTGGTAGCGGATATCGCGCACCACATCGCCCGCCATGGCATAAATTTTATCATAATGCTCAAAATCCTCCGGAACAAAATCCCGGGCCCGCTGATGGCTTATGTCCAGGCCATGCAGTTGCGCTACTTTTTGCGAAAAACGGTGCGGCGCCTCCCCGGTATGATAGCCATTGGTTCCGGCGCTGTCTACCTGCCAGTTTAACCCCAGCGCGTCTGCTTTTTTCTGTAAAATACCCTCTGCCAGCGGACTTCTGCAAATATTACCCAGGCAGACCATTAAAATCCTCATCCGGCAAAGATAAAAATCGTTTCTTGTTTTTCGTTTCTTGTTTCGGGTTGAACCAAAAACATAAAACTATAAACCCCCAAAACCTTGGTATCTTTGCGCCATGAGCAAAAGGCAACAAAACATTCGCACCCTGAGTTTAGCGGAACTGGAAGATTATTTTTTGTCGGTCGGGGAAAAAAAATTCCGGGCAAAGCAGGTGTATGACTGGCTATGGCTAAAACCCGTGCAAAGTTTTGACGCCATGAGCAATATCAGCAAGGACCTGCGCCAGCAATTGAGTGAAGATTTTACGTTTCCAGCCCTGAGCATCGATACCACGCAACATTCTTCCGACGGCACCATAAAATCGCGCTTCCGGACCATTGAAGGACACCTGACGGAAGGGGTCTTAATTCCTACGGAAGAACGGAAGACCGCATGCGTCAGCTCCCAGATCGGATGCAGCCTGAGCTGCAAGTTCTGCGCCACCGGTTACCTGGAGCGGAAACGCAACCTGAGTTTTGATGAAATTTATGATGAAGTAGCCTTGATCAACCAGCAATCGCTGGAAGTATTTGATAAAAAACTGACCAATATCGTTTTTATGGGTATGGGCGAGCCCCTGCTGAATTATAAAAACGTATTGGCGGCGATTGATAAAATTTCCGCGCCGGATGGCCTGGGCATGAGCCCCCGGCGCATTACGGTTTCCACGGCCGGCGTTGCCAAACAGATCAAACACCTGGGAGATGATAAAGTGAAGTTTAAACTGGCCCTGTCATTGCACGCAGCCAATGATAAGAAACGGCACGAGATCATGCCGATCAATGATACCAATAATATTCAATCATTGATTGAGGCGCTCAACTACTTCTATAAGCAAACAAAGAACGAGATCACCTTTGAATATATCCTTTTTAATAATTTCAATGATTCGCTGGAGGACGCTGATGAGCTGATCAAAATTTACCGCCAGGTGCCTGCCGACCTGGTAAATCTGATTGAATATAACCCGATCGAATTTGCAAAATTCACCAAGCCCGCTGAAGAAAAGGTGGATGCTTTTATGCAATACCTGGAAAAACATAAAGTGAATGCCCGCCTGCGCAGAAGCCGTGGTAAGGACATTGATGCCGCCTGCGGACAACTGGCGAATAAGGGGAAATAGATTTGGCTTAATCCCGTAACACTTCCGCCTCCAGATCCAGGAAACGTTTATATAATTGCGTGCTGATCCTTCCGGCGTGGCCGTTACCGATCTGTATCCCGTCAATTTCGACCACCGGCAAAATACGCCGGGTAGTACTGGTCATAAAAACCTCGGCGGCATTTTTTAATTCAGCTATTGACAAATCACGCTCTTCAACCGGCAGTATTTCAGGAGCTAGTTCCAGCACCTTCCTCCGGGTAATGCCCTGCAAAATGTTGGCAGCAGGCGTGAGGAGCCGGCCATCGGTTGTAATGATAAATATATTTGCTCTTGGGAATTCCGAAATAATGTCGTGGTGGAAATAAAGGACATCGTCGATATGCTGTTCCTTTAACTGTTGTTGCAGCCAAACCCCCATCAGGTAGTTGGTAGACTTCACCGCCGGGAAATCGCGTTGATAGGCATAGGTAACAATGCGGATACCCCGTTCAAATTTTTCGTTGTCCGGCGTTTGCAAGGGTTGCTGCTGCAAAACGAAGTTACCGGTAACGGGGCTGTAGCCATCGGGCGAATAGCCGCCGGTGGCCAGCATCCGGATGCCGCTTTCGGGAATATTGTTTTTAGCGATGAGCTCAAAAATGTATTGCTTTACCTTTTCTTTTTTATAAGGGATGGTAATAAATAATTGCTGGGCGGAATTAAAAAAACGGTCCAGGTAATCATCGATAAACAGTGGTTGATTATTGGCCGTGCGCAGATAATCGAAAACGCCATAGCCCCGTTGCAGGGCAAGGTCGTTGGTTTGTAATACGGCGGCTCCTTCTTTAAAAAAATGAGTATTAACAAATGTCCAGGTCATGACAAACAGGGTTTTCTTTTTTCAAAATGGAAATTACATTTTCTAGCGTTAAGGCAATCGTGAAATGTCCTTCCGATACTCGAGTCATTTTGAGATCAGCATAACACTGGTTACTTTATTCCCGTTATTGAATGTGATCTTCCGCAATTTATCTATCTTTAACCTTAATTAAAGATCTTAGTCGATGAACTTCCTATTAAAAGTGCTTATTACGGCGCTTATTGCATACCTTCTTCAAAAAATTTTGCCCGGAGTTAGAATTGTTGATATTAAAACAGCCGCTTTGTTTGCTTTTGTGCTAGCTATTTTAAACGCAATCGTAAAACCCATTCTGGTCATACTCACTATCCCGGTTACCATTCTTACTATGGGTTTGTTTTTGCTGGTCATCAATGCCTTTATGGTATTGCTTACCGCAAACCTTTTTAAAGGGGTACACGTGGACGGGTTCTGGTGGGCATTGATCTTCAGTATTTTGTTATCAATTGGCTCTTCCGTGTTGTATTCCCTGGTGGGCGGGCGCAGCGAGTAAGGTTTTTTATTTGGGAAAAACGGCGAAAAGTTGTAAATTTACAGTTAATCAAAACATTAATCAAAAGTCCTGATGTGTCTACATCAGGGCTTTTTTTATTGGTTACAATTTTTGCAAACACCTTTCACTACTACTTCTACCTGGTTGATCACATATCCCTGCGGAAGTTGTACGGATGGCGTTACCACATCATCCAGACAAAAAGTATTACCGCATTTGGCACAAAGCAGGTGGATATGCTGGTCATGATGATGCCCTTCTTTGCAATCGTCCTTGCATAAAGCGTATTTAATACTGTTGTCTGAAGTGGGAATCGTATGAATGATCCCTTTGTCAACAAAGGACTGAAGGGTGCGGTACACGGTTACGCGGTCAAAATGGCTATCCGTATTCTTTTCGATATCTGCGTGCGCCAGCGCGCCGTCACTGTTTAAAAAAAGTGAAAGGATCTTTCTTCGGCCATCCGTTACGCTAAGATTATTTTGCTTTAGTATTTGAATAATGGAATCCATGATCAACTATTTATCATCAGGTTCTTTAAGCTCATTAGCAATATCAGCTATCAGTTGGTTGATCTCTTTTTGTTTCAACCCGTCGTATATTTTTAGCACATTGCCTTTGCGGTCCACCAGCGCCCAGAACTGGGTATGTAAAAAATCGTCCTGGTCCGAATTCAGGTTATTGGCGGGGTCATCAATGGTATAGCTCAGGCGCGCCATTTTATACAGGCTGTCTTTTCTGCCGGTAAGGAACACCCATTGCCGGGTATCCACCTTCATGGAGTCGGCATAATGTTTTAACCGGGCGGCAGAATCCTTTTCGGGGTCACAGGTATGTGAAAGAATGAGGAAGCCGGGAACACCCTTATATTTTTCATAAACCTGTTTCATATTTGTGTTCATTATCGGGCAGATACCGGGGCAGGTGGTAAAAAAATATTCAGCCACATAAACCTTTCCTGCCACATCTTTATTGGAAAAGGGCTGCCCGTCCTGGTCGGTAAAGCTAAACCGCCCCACTTTGCTAACAGGCTCCAGTTTTCTTGAATTAAAACCAGGTATAAAATGAACGGCCGCCGCATAAAATGCTATGGACAAGGCCACAAAAAATAAAGTATAAAAAATCGCCTTCTTTGACATCTTCATAAAATAATTGCAAATGTATCTCAACAGTTTAACAAATGAGCCATGAAATCGTTTAGAAAGAGGGAAGGATTAAATATTTGCAACATTGTTTCTTTTTTTATATTTTTGCAACATGCGATCAAAAATTAATTGGGACGCGCTGGGTATTTCGGCTTCAGTTATTTGTGCCGTTCATTGTGCTGTACTGCCGTTATTTATGGCCAGTTTGCCCTTATTTGGGTACAATATCATCGAAAACAGGGCTTTTGAGGCCGGAATGATCCTTTTGGCTTTTCTTATTGGGGTCTATTCGCTTTTGCACGGGTTCCGCTTGCATCATCATAAAGTATTGCCATTGGCTTTATTTACCCTGGGAATGGCGTTTTTGGTGTTGAAGCAGATTTTCCTGGTGTACCATAATTTACTGCTGATCCCTGCGGTGGTACTTATTATTGCCGCGCACGTAGTCAATTACCGGTTTTGCCGCCGGCATAACCACGCACATGCGGAGGATTGCGATCATGATCATTATTAACGAGTTCCGCTGCATCTTTGCGTGAAATTTAAGTGGCTCACAGATTCCGCAGATTTTCACAGAAGTTTTATTTGCCCGGAAAGCGGTGAGGCGGTAAGCCGGAAGCGAGTAAAAAAACTTCCCGCCTTTCCGGCAATCATTGGCTTAGGCTTTTGACATAAAAATGAAACCCTGGTTTATGAAATATATTTTTGTTTTTTTATTCAACTTGTTGATTGTTAATGCTTATTCTCAAAATTCGGATGAAAAGCTAATAAAGGAGGTATTGAATAAACAAATTACCTGCTGGAACAGTGGCGCTATTGATGCCTTTATGGATACTTATTGGAAAAGTGATTCACTGGTATTTGTTGGGAAAAAAGGCATAACCTATGGCTGGCAGCATGCGCTCGATAATTATAAAAGATCCTATCCTTCAAAAGAGGATATGGGCGTGCTCGATTTTGAGATTGTAAAAGTGCAGCCTTTAGGCAAGGATTTTTATAATGTGGTGGGAAAATGGCATTTAAAAAGAAAAGCGGGCGATCTCCAGGGTCATTACACCCTTCTTTTTAAGAAAATAAATGGAGCCTGGAAGATCATCCAGGATCATACCAGCTAACAACCGTTATTTGTAAAGTGGAGTGTTGGGAGGCTTGAAACCTGCCCGTCCGGTCAGGCGGGCGATAAACGTGAAGCCATTACGTTTATCGTCTCACCACCCTTCACGATTAACGTAACACTACGTTACTTCCTCAAAATCGATATATTCCCCGGCCGGTTCTTTCTTGTGGGCAGCAGAGGGGTTAGCTGCCGGTTGACCGCTGCCCGCAGTATTGGGTTGTTCCTGCTGCTGAAACTGTTGTTTCATATCAGAAAACTGCTTTTTCACCTGTTTGGTAGTTTTATAAACCGGGAAAGCAACTTTTACAATAAAATTGTAAAGGAAGTAAAAAAACAGGGCATATAGTAAAATTCGGACCATTGGCATCAATTAATTTCAAAGATACTCAATTAACGTGCTCCCGAAAAAAATGTTGTCGGACCGCCGGTTTAAATTTTTAAAAAACTTCCCATTTTACTATAAAAAAACCTAATTTTGCGCCAGATAAGGAATTTGAGGGAACGGAGGCGTTCCCTTCTTCTTTTTTCCAGAATATGAACTTAGAGACAATAATTGAAATAGTACGAGAAAAAGTAGTTGCGCAGCTGACCGAAAATCCGTCTCATTTTTTGGTAGATATCCGCGTAAAGCCCACCCATAACTTTAAAGTGTTTATTGATGGCGATAACGGAGTGGGTATTGATGACCTGGTAAAGTATAACCGGGCGCTTTACAAGCAGATGGAGGCAGAAGGGTACTTTCCTGACGGCGATTTTTCTCTGGAAGTATCTTCCCCCGGGCTGGACGAGCCTCTGAAGCTGCACCGGCAATTTATAAAGAATATCGGTCGGGATGTGGAAATTACAACGCTGGAGGGACAGAAAATTGAGGGAAAGCTGCTTGCGGCAAATGAAGCGGAATTAATAGTGGAAGTGACCAGCGGCAAAGGAAAGAAATTGGAAAGAACAGAACAGGAGGTTCCGTTATCAACAATAAAAACAACAAAAATTCAGATTAAATTTTAAAAACAGCTCAGGGAGCTGGGTTTCACTAAGGTAAATCGTACTTCATTATGGCAAGTATTAATTTAATTGAGGCATTCCAGGATTTTAAAGACGCAGAAAATATAGATCGTCCCACAATGATGAAAGTGGTGGAAGATGTATTTAAGACCTTACTGCGTAAGAAATATGGTACCGACGACAACTTTGACGTAATCGTAAACGCGGAAAAAGGGGATCTTGAAATTGTAAGGCATCGCACCATTGTGGAAGATGGCGAAGTGGAAGATCCGCTGGCCCAGGTTGCCTATTCTGAAGCCATTAAACTGGAGCCGGATTATGAGGTGGGAGAAGATCTGTATGAAGAAATTGACCTGGTGGACTTTGGTCGCCGGGCGATCCTTGCCGCCAAGCAAACGCTGGCCGGCCGTATCAGCGATCTAAAGAAAAATGTGCTGGCAAAAAAATACGAAGACCGTATCGGGGAGATCATCAGTGCAGAAGTATACCAGGTTTGGAAAAAAGAGATCTTGCTGCTGGATGAAGAAGGCAATGAACTGATCCTTCCCAAAAGCGAACAGATCCCCCAGGATTACTTTAAAAAAGGGGAGAATATTCGCGCAGTAGTAACCCGCGTGGATCTTAAAAATAACAATCCGGTAATCATACTTTCCAGAACTTCGCCTGATTTCCTGGCGAAACTGTTGGAAATAGAAGTTCCCGAGATCTTTGACGGCTTAATTACCATCAGAAGAATTGTAAGGGAGCCCGGAGAGCGCGCAAAAGTTGCGGTAGAATCCTATGATGACCGCATCGATCCGGTGGGCGCCTGCGTAGGTATGAAGGGAAGCCGGATCCACGGTATTGTGCGGGAACTGAAGAATGAGAATATTGATGTGATCAACTGGACCACCAATATCCAGTTGCTGATCCAGCGTTCACTGACCCCTGCAAAAATCACCAGCATGAACCTGGACCAGGAAAACAAAAGAGCCAGCATCTTCCTGAAACCCGACCAGGTATCACTGGCGATCGGTAAGCGGGGCGTAAATATTAAGCTGGCTTCTGATTTAACAGAATATGAATTAGATGTATACCGCGATACAGAAGAAGAGGACGAGGAATTTGATGTGGACCTGGAAGAATTTGCAGATGAAATTGACGAGTGGGTGATCGATGCCTTGAAGAAGATCGGTTGCGATACAGCCCGGAGCGTATTGCGCATGTCGCCTACGGAACTGGAAAAAAGAGCGGACTTAGAAAAAGAAACGGTAGAAGATGTTCGCAAAATTTTACAGGAAGAGCTGGAAAGAGAATAAACAGCATTTTGTATGATTTTGCGCGGATGACAAATTAAATGTTCCGCCATGGCGGGATGGAAAAATATTTATGACAGAAAAAAAACTTCCAAGATTATTACAAGCGGCTAAAGAATTTAACATTGGCCAGGATACGCTTATAGACTTTTTGGTAGGCAAAGGGTTTGAAAAAGACGACCTGAAACCGACCTCGAAGTTAACGGAAGCCATGTACGCATCATTGCAGCAGGGGTTTCATGGCGATAAAGCTGCGAAAAATATCAGCGACCAGGTTGAATTGCCCAAAGGATTGGGTGGGGAAGGCAGAAAGCGCCGGGATGAAGAGTTGGCGGCGCCTGTGGCAACTCCTGCGGTTGAACAGGAGCCAGCGGAAGCGCCGGAAGTAAAGGAAACGATCCAGGAAGCGCCGGTAGCCGAAGTGCCTGCGCCGCAACCGGTTGAAGAAACCCCGGTTGAAGAAACAAAAGAGACACCCGAGGAAGTAAGGCCGAAAGTACAGGGCCGGGACATCGAAGGTCCGAAAATCATCAGCAAAATAGATCTGTCGGCGATCGATTCTTCCACAAGACCTAAACGCGCTGCTAAAAAAGAGCCGCCCGCAGTAGAACCACAGCCCGAAACGGAGACCCCGGTTGAAGCGCCCCAGAAGGCAGCAGAACCGGTTGCGGAAAAAGAGGTGGTTAAGCCCGAAGAAACGGTGCCGCCGGTGGAAACCCCGGTTGTAGCGGAACAACAACAACCGGAGCCGGTGCAGCTCTCTAACATACAGGCAGAAAAGATTGAAGGACCCAAAATTCTTGGAAAGATTGAACTGCCGGTTGACAATGACACCCGTCCGAAACGCGATGAAAAGCGGAAGCGCAAACGCATCCCGATCGAAAAGAAAGAAGTAAAACCTGCAGCAGATACCGACCAGCGCAGGGGCCCCGGTCATGGTGGTCCGCGCACGGATGGTCGTCATCCGGGTCAGGGCCAGTTTGGTGGTGGTCAGCATCACGGCAGGGGCAACTTCAGGGACCGGCATAAGCCGCACCGTGAAGAAAAGCAGATCGACGAAAAAGAGATCCAGGAAAAAATACGGGAAACGCAGGCCAAGTTGAGTGGCGGAAGCAGCAATAAGCAAAAAAGTATGCGGGCAAAAGCACGCAGGGATAAACGCAATGAAGCGGCAGAAGCAGCAGAGGAGGAAGGAATTGACAAAACATTACGAGTAACGGAATTCATCAGCGTAAGCGAACTGGCGAACCTGATGAACGTAAGCTTCGCTGATGTGATCAGTAAGTGTATGAGCCTGGGGATCATGGTATCCATTAACCAGCGCCTGGATGCGGAAGTGATCGAATTGGTAGCCAGCGAATTCGGTTTCGATGTTGCCTTTATTGATATGGAGCAGCAAATGGAAATGGAGGAGGATGAGGAAGAGGAAGATGATGAAAGCGAACTGGTGCCCAGAAGCCCGATCGTGACCATAATGGGGCACGTAGACCATGGTAAAACATCCTTGCTGGATTATATACGGAACGCCAATGTGGTTGCCGGTGAGGCCGGGGGGATTACCCAGCACATTGGAGCCTACCGCGTAAAAGTGGCCGAAGACAAAGAAATTACCTTCCTGGATACACCAGGTCACGAAGCCTTTACCGCCATGCGTGCCCGGGGTGCCAAGGTTACGGATATTGCCGTTATTGTGGTGGCAGCAGATGATGCCGTGATGCCACAAACAAGGGAGGCGATCAGCCACGCCCAGGCAGCCGGTGTGCCCATGATCTTTGCTATTAATAAGATTGATAAAGATGGCGCCAACCCCCAGAAAATTTATGAGCAATTATCGCAGATGAATATTTTGGTGGAAGAATGGGGCGGAAAATACCAAAGCCAGGAACTGAGCGCCAAACAGGGATTGAACGTTGACAAACTGCTGGAAAAAATATTGCTGGAAGCCGAGCTGCTGGATCTGAAAGCCAACCCGGACCGTGAAGCTACCGGTACTATTATCGAAGCTACCCTGGATAAAGGGCGCGGTTATGTGGCCACCTTACTGGTGGAAAACGGAACCCTGCGCAGCGGTGACATATTGGTGAGCGGACAGTATTTTGGCCGCGTGAAAGCGATGTTCAACGAGCGGAATAAAAAACAGGATGAGGCAGGGCCGTCTGCTCCGGCAGTTGTGCTGGGCCTGAACGGAGCGCCCCAGGCTGGTGAGAAATTCAAAGTATACGATGAAGAATCGGAGGCAAAAAGTATTGCCAACCGCCGTTCCCAGATCCTGCGTGAGCAGGGCATGCGCACCAAGAAACATATTACTCTCGATGAGATCGGTCGCCGCCTGGCATTGGGTAGCTTTAAAGAGCTGAATGTGATCATTAAGGGGGATGTGGATGGTTCCGTGGAAGCGCTGAGTGATTCGTTGCAGAAACTTTCTACTGAGGAGATCCTGGTAAATGTTATTCACAAAGGTGTGGGACAGATCAACGAAAGCGATATCGTGCTGGCGGAAGCCTCTGACGCTATCGTGATCGCCTTTAATGTTCGTCCGTCGCAGCAGGCATCCCAGTTGGCCAATAATGCGGGTATTGAAATTAAGATGTACTCGATCATCTATAACGCAATTGAAGAAGTGAAGAGCGCTATGGAGGGAATGCTGGAGCCTACGGTTAAGGAGAAGATTGTCGGTAACGTTGAAATAAGAGAAGTATTTAAATTTGATAAGGCAGTGGTTGCCGGATGTTATGTGCTGGATGGCCGTATTAAGCGGGATAACAAGATCCGCCTGATCCGCGATGGTATTGTAATTTACCCGGTTGGAGAAAACGCAACGGCTGAACTGGGCTCTTTAAAACGTTTTAAAGACGATGCGAAGGAAGTACTGACTGGCATGGAGTGCGGATTAACCATTAAGAATTATAATGATATCAAAACCGGGGATGTGGTGGAAGCCTACGAACTGGAAGAGATCAAGAGAACATTATAATATCAGACCGATTGCGAAATAGCGTGTAGTACCGGGATGACATTTCACGATTAACTTAACAATAGTAATATCCGTCATTTCGATCGCTGTATTATCCGGCAGGAATAGCTGAGCAGAGAACCGGACGCTGAATAGTGCGACGCAAGAAAGATTCATAGGATTACTGCTGCCCGGCCCATAAAGAGCAGCGAGAAACTTTTGTTAAATAATACATGGATGAACCGGGATTCTCCATGCGGGTTTATTTTTGAACTATGTTTTATATGAATAAAGGACTAAAAAGCTTTTTAACTGCTTTATCCCTCCTGTTTACTTTTATAGCTACTGCCCAGGGTCAGGCTCACAAGGCTGTTGCCGATAGAATAATCGGTGTGGTGGGCGACCGGATTATTTTGCAATCCGATATTCAATCTGCTGTGGCCGATGCCGCCAGAAACGGGGAAAAACTTCCTGAGAATGCGCCTTGTATCATTATGGAACATGCCCTGCTTCAGAAAATTCTGGCCCTGCAGGCCGAAAGAGATTCGCTCCCCTTAACGGATGAAGATGTAGAAGCGCAAATGGACATGCGCGTACGCGGCTGGATCAGCCAGTTTGGAAGCCAGTCGGCATTGGAAGAAGTGGCGGGTAAAACGGTATATCAGTTGAAAGACGACCAGCGTCCCTTTATTAAGGAACAGATGCTGAGCGATAAGATGCGCAGCAAAGTGGTAAATGATGTGCACATTACGCCAACAGAGGTAAAAGCCTATTTTGATAAAATACCAAAAGATAGTCTCCCTTTTCTGGAATCGGAATTGGAGGTAGGACAGATTGTACTATTGCCATCCGCTTCTAAAGACGTGGAGGATTATATTTACAATGAAATGCTGGGCTATAAAAAGCAGATCGAATCCGGCGCTGTTACTTTTGATGCGCTGGCAAAACGGGTATCGGAAGACCGGGTTACTGCAGAACGGGGTGGTGCAATTGAAGTAAACCGTTCCGATAAATCTACCTGGGATCCCGTCTTCCTGTCAACGGCCTTTCGATTGAAAACAGGGGAAATCTCAGTTCCTGTAAAATCGAACCGTTTTGGGTATTTCCTGATCCAACAGGTTAGCCGCCGGGGTGATATTGCAAAGTTAAAAATGATCCTGCGTATTCCGCCGGTTACGGATAATGAACTGGCTGTTGCCCGCAAAAAACTGGATAGTGTTCGAGCAGAGGTTGATGAAAAGAAGATCAGCTTCAAAGATGCTGCGTATAAATATAGTGATGACGAGAATGTAAAAAATTACGGCCCCTTTATTCTGAATAAAGACGGTTCTACTTATGTTACCATTGATGCGCTGGATAAGGATATGGTTACTACCATCAAGGATATGAAAGTGGGGGATATCTCCAAACCGGTTACTTTTACTAATGACCAGGGAAAGAAGGGCGTTCGTTTGGTTTATCTTAAATCAAAAACCGCACCGCACCGCCTCAACCTGGTAGACGATTACTCCAAGATCTCGGATCTGGCGCTGGAGCAAAAAAAGGGGGAAGTATTGGATAAATGGCTTACAAAAAAGATCCCTACCTTTTATATTTTGGTTGATAAACAGGCTACCCAGGAATGCCCCAACCTGAGCAAATACGAAACCAGCGATAAAGGGTTTTAGATAAAGAATTAATAAAGAGCATATTACGGCCTGCACGCTTTTCGGTGCAGGCTTTTTTGTGTCCGGGAATGGGGAGGGCGAAAAATCCCGCTGTTGAAGACGGGGCGCCCGTAGCTTATCTTTTCTTTCAATAATGAAAACGTCTGATCTGCGGCGAATCCCGTTCCTTATTTTACATTTCTTATTGATTATTTTGCATTTTACATTTCTTTAGTATTTTGCAGACACATGAATTTTAGCAAACACACTTTTCTTTATTTTCCTGTAGCCGCTGACGCCAGTGATAGCGCCCACAAGATCGTTATTCTCACAGCACCATCGGGGGCAGGCAAAACCTCCATTACCCGTTACCTGCTGCAGCAGCTCCCGCAGTTGGCCTTTTCAATTTCCGCAGCCACAAGGCCCATGCGGGCGGGGGAAACCAATGGTGCCGATTATTATTTCATGAGCCCGGAAGCCTTTCAGGAAAAAATAAAAAATAATGAGTTTGTTGAGTGGGAGATGGTGTATGAAGGCAAATATTACGGTACGTTGAAAAGCGAGCTGAGCCGGCTGTGGAAATTGCATCGGTGCCCCTTGCTGGATATTGACGTAAAAGGGGCCATTCATGTGCAACAACAATACCCCGGGCAAAGCCTTTCCATATTCATAGAACCGCCTTCTGTAAAGGAGTTGCGTCGCAGGCTGATCTCAAGAGGCAGTGAAAGCGAAGATTCGCTGCAAACCCGGCTGAACAAGGCCGAATATGAGCTTTCCTTTATGAGCCATTTTAATAAAGTAGTGGTGAACGATGATTTTGAAGAGGCTTGTGCGGAAACGGAGTCGATTGTAAAGAAATTCCTGGAAATCTGATGGGGAACAAAAATATAAAATAGCAGTTTTACATATCTTTATCTTATGGAATGGCAGTTAATCATATGGATTGCTTCGTTATTATTCATGATCTTCTTTGCAGGCGTGGAGATGGCTTTTTTCAGCGCCAGCCGGTTAAGTATTGAATTAAAACGGAAGCAGGGTAGTTTAACAGGGCGCCTCGTAGGCAAATTTGTGGATACCCCGGCTATTTTCTGGGGCACATCGGTTATTGGCTATATTACGGCGCTAACCATTTTTGTGCTGCAAACCAGCGAAGTATTGATCCCTTTCTGGGTACGGATCGGGATCGATTCCCGTTTCTGGCAGATCGTTTTTGAGATCGTTTTTAACACGCTGATTGTTCTCATCTTCGTGGAATTCATACCCAGGGCTGTTTTCAGGGCCAACAGCACTTCTTTGCTCAGTTCACTGGCGGTTATTATCAATTTTTTTATGTGGCTGCTGTACCCGATCACGGCGGCCCTGTTCCGCCTGTCCAATTGGATCCTGAAATATGTGTTCAATGTGCGGCTCGATAAAAACAAATCACCCTTTGCCCGCAATGACCTGCAATTTATGTTCCGGGACAGCAGGCAAACCCAACGGGAAGAAACCAGCACGCATCTTTTGGAGAATGCACAGGAATTGGCCAATATAAAGATCCGGCAAAGCATGGTGCCGCGCAAAGAGATCGTGGCTATTGAAATTAACAGTCCGGTAGAGGCACTTGCGGAAAAATTTATCGACACCAAGCGCAGCCGCATCATTGTTTACGAGTCAAATATCGACAATATCCTGGGCTTTGTGCATGAGCTGGATCTGTTTAAGAAGCCGGCAGACATTGATTCGATATTGATCCCTATTATTGCCGTGCCCGAAAGTATGACGGCGGTGGGGCTTATTAATAAATTCAGCAAGGAATCAAAAAGCATTGCCTGGGTGGTGGATGAATTTGGCGGAACAGCGGGTGTTATTACCATGGAAGACCTGCTGGAAGAGCTTTTCGGGGAGATCTGGGATGAGTACGACACCCAGCTTTTTGTAGAAAAACGGATCTCGGAAGATGAGTATATCTTTTCAGGTCGTTTGGAGCTGGATTATATTGAAAAAAAATACGGATTTTATTTTATCAACGTAGGGGAATCGGAGACCCTTTCGGGGTATATCATTAATTTTTATGAAACCATCCCGGCACAGAAGGAACGGATTATAATCGGTGATTTTGAATTTGATATTCTGGCTGTTAGCGACACACGGATTGAGATGGTAAAAATGAAAAAACTAAAATAGCCTGAACAAAAGCCATGATATTGTGTTTTTTATCTGCATCTTTGTCCTCATTTTTATAAACAATGGCTTTACTGGATTTTTTAAAGAAAAGGAGTAGTGGTAGTGAGGAGGAAATGTCTTTTATTGATCACCTGGAAGTTTTAAGGTGGCATTTGATCCGCTCTATTATTGCAATTCTGATTTGCGCTATCGTGATTTTCATTTTTATTAATGATATTGTTGATCGCATCATTATGGCGCCCACCAAGCCGGATTTTATAGCGGCAAAATGGTTTTGCTGGCTGGGGCAAAAACTGCATGTGGCTTCGCTTTGCTTAAATGCGGCTGATGTCAAATTTCAGGAAACGGCCATGACGGCGCAGTTTATTTCCTCGTTTACCATCGCCTTTGTGGGGGGCTTCATTGTAGCCTTCCCCTATGTATTTTGGGAGCTATGGAAGTTCGTACGCCCGGCGCTGTCGGAAAAGGAAAGAAGGCAAACATCGGGGATCATTTTCTGGGTGGCGATCCTGTTTTTTATAGGGGTGGTTTTCGGGTACCTGATCCTGACCCCATTCATGGTCAATTTTTATTTCAATTACAAGCTGAGCCCCGAGATCGTGATCATACCCTTGTTCTCTGACTACCTCGAGAATCTTATTTATACAACAGTAGGTATAGGACTGCTATTCCAGATGCCTTTACTGGTGTTGCTGCTGGCGAAGATCGGGATTGTAACGGCACAATTCCTGCGCAAATACAGGCGGCACGCCTTTGTTGTTATTATTACGGCGGCAGCAATTATTACGCCATCCACCGACCCGTTCAGTTTAACCATCGTAACCATTCCGCTCTATTTATTATATGAAGCAAGTATTTCTGTAGCCGCCAAAGTACAAAAGCAGGACGCTGAAAAAGAGAACGAGGAATGGAGCTAGCAAAATTGTAAAATCATGGATACACATTTTGACCTCAAAAAACCGATAGCCATAGGTGCGGATCATGCAGGATTTGAATATAAGCAACTGCTGATCTCTTTCATGGAAGGCAAGGGACTATTGTTTCAGGATTTTGGTACGGATACCACCGATTCAGTAGATTACCCGGACTTTGCACATCCTGTAGCTACCGCCGTTGAAGGCGGGACATTCGCTTTTGGAATCCTTCTTTGCGGCAGCGCCAATGGCGTGGCCATTACGGCGAATAAACACCAGGGCATCCGGGCGGCTATTTGCTGGGATAAAGAGATCGCGGAATTGGCCCGTAAGCACAATAACGCCAATATCCTTTGTATACCCGCACGGTTTGTTACCGAACCGGTTGCGGAAGAGCTGGTGGAAACCTTTATTGCCACTGATTTTGAAGGCGGACGACATGAAGGCCGGGTGTCTAAAATAAGCTGCTGATCTGTTAAAAATTACTGCTTGCCGCATTTGTTGCGGAGAAAAATTGTATAATAGAAAACATATGATAAAACAATCTTTTTTTGCCGCCGCATTGTTTACGGGCCTGATTGCGGGTGCACAAAAAATGGCGGACCCGTCTGCTTTTGCAAAAGGCATTACTCCTGAAGTATTAAAAAAACATTTGTCTGTAATTGCAAGCGCGGCAATGGAAGGGCGTAATACACCTTCGCCGGGGTTGGAACGGGCTGCAGACTATATCACCGCGCAATTCAAAGGGCAGGGGCTGACCGCGGGCAACCAAGGCAGTTACCGGCAAACCTATCAACTGACAAAAGACTCACTGGCAAAACTGGAGCTGAAAATAGGCGACAACAGCTTTAACGCTGATGAGGTGGCGCCCCTGTTTACGAATGGAGAAAGCGTTCATTTGAAATTTGACAACTATGCATTTACGGGTTACGGCATTGTAGATAAAGGCCGGGATGATTATGCGGGTATTGATGTAAAAGGCAAACTGGTAGTGGTTTTTGCCGGAGCGCCCAAAGGGTTCACTCCCTCGCAGGAAGGACGCATGGCTTCCACTGCCTTGATGGTAAAAATAGGCAATGCTTTAAAAAAGGGCGCTGCAGCAGTTTTGGTAGCTGTTGACGCCATTCCGCCCCGGTTTAAAAGCAAGGTTAGCTACCGTCCGTCCTGGGTAAAAAAGAGCGCAACGGCACAACCTCCCGTATTTTTTATCGGGAAGAATGTAGTGGAAAAAACCAGCGGATATTCTTTTGAAGATGTTACCGCTGCGTTAGACAATGGCCAGGCGCCGCCGGAAGTAAAAAATGCTGTCATGACCCTGGACTATGAGGTGCAAAAGAATGTAGCTACTGCATCGAATGTTTTGGGGGTTATTGAAGGGACCGATAAGAAGAATGAATATCTTTTTATTACAGCGCATTATGATCATCTGGGTAAGGATGCTGCGGGCAATATTTTTTATGGAGCGGACGATGATGGCTCGGGAACCGTTAGTGTTTTAACGATGGCAGAGGCCTTTGCCCGGGCAAAAAAAGCAGGTAAGGGGCCCAGGCGGACTCTTGTTTTCATGACAGTAAGCGGAGAAGAAAAAGGGTTGTGGGGATCTGAATATTATTCTGAAAATCCCATTTATCCTTTAGACAAAACAACTGCTGATCTGAACATTGATATGATCGGACGCGTTGACACGGAAAGAAAATCGGCCGACACGCTCAATTACATTTATGTGATCGGGCATGATAAATTAAGCACCGATCTGCCCGTGATCAATGAAGCCATGAATAATAAATATACAAAGCTGACGCTGGATTATAAATTTGACGATCCTGCAGATCCTGAGCGCATTTATTACCGGAGCGACCATTTTAACTTTGCCCGGAAAGGAGTGCCGATCCTGTTTTTTTACGATGGTATGTTAAAGGCTGATTATCATAAAATTACAGACACCGTGGACAAAATAAATTTCCCCTTAATGGCAAAAAGAGCGCAAATGATCTTTTACACCGCCTGGGAAATGGCTAACCGCGACGATATGCTCAAGCGCGATTTAAAATTGCCGGAAACAGCACGATAAGGAATAAAAAAAGAGCGATTTAATCGCTCTTTTTTTATATAAGGTTCTTTTTTTGATTACCAACCCAGAATCCATGCGAACATCAGTGGAGCTACTATGGTAGCATCGCTTTCCACGATGAATTTTGGGGTATCAATATCCAGTTTTCCCCAGGTGATCTTTTCATTGGGAACAGCGCCGGAATAAGATCCGTAGGAAGTTGTGCTGTCGCTGATCTGGCAGAAATAGCTCCAGAACGGAACATCATGCCATTCCAGGTCCTGGTACATCATAGGTACTACGCAAATTGGGAAATCCCCTGCAATGCCTCCGGCAATCTGGAAGAAACCCACCCCTTTGCCACCGCTGTTATTGCGGTACCAGTCGGCCAGCCAGGTCATATATTCGATCCCGCTTTTAACTGTGCTGGCTTTTAATTCATTCTTTATCACATAACTGGCAAAAATATTCCCGGTAGTACTGTCTTCCCATCCCGGAACTACGATCGGGATATTTTTTTGGGCGGCAGCAACAATCCAACTGTCTTTCGGATCAATTTCATAATATTGTTCCAGGTCGCCGCTTAAAACCGTTTTATATAAAAACTCGTGCGGGAAATACCGTTCGCCTTTTGCTTCAGCGTCTTTCCATTGCTGGTACAGATGTTTTTGCAGGCGGCGAAAAGCCTCTTCTTCCGGAATGCACGTATCGGTTACCCGGTTATAATGATTTTCCAGCAGGTCCCATTCCTCTTTGGGCGTCAGATCGCGGTAATTAGGCACGCGTTTATAATGGGAGTGGGCTACCAGGTTCATTACATCTTCTTCCAGGTTAGCGCCCGTGCAGGAAATGATCTGCACTTTATCCTGCCGGATCATTTCGGCGAGAGAGATGCCCAGTTCGGCGGTGCTCATGGCGCCCGCAAGAGTGATCATCATTTTACCCCCCGCGTTCATGTGGGCTTCATATCCTTTGGCTGCGTCCATTAATGCCGCAGCGTTAAAATGTCTGTAATGGTGTTCAATAAACTGAGAAACAGGTCCTTTTGTCATGATAATATTTTAACAGTATCGAACAAAAATATGCACTATTATTGACTTCCGGGGTAAATTAGATTATGAAATCGATATTATTACTGATCGTTCTGGTGATGCAGGGCTTGTTTATAAAAGCGCAGGATATAAAAGGTTTATGGTTTGCTGAGACGCAGACAGACAAAGGCGTTTTTAAGGTTTTTATAGAACTGTCAAAATACCAGGGCGCTTACCAGTGTTTTTTCAGAACGAATATTTTTGATGACAAAATACTGAAAGCAGTTAGTGTCAGCTTTAAAAATAACCGGCTTTATATCGGTGGTGAAAAGGAAGACGGACTTTTCAGGGGAAGTTATATCAATGATTCGCTTATTAAAGGAACTATCCGGTTTAAAAAAAGCTATCCAGCCCGGTTGGTGCGGGTGGCTAAGGCTCCCAATCTGTCCAAGCCGCAGACACCGCTTCCTCCATTCCCTTACGTAAGTATGCTGGTGAGTTACCCCAATGCAGCAGCCGGTATTAAATTAACGGGGATTTTAACCCTTCCGCCTGATACAGCAAAAAAGCACCCGGCAGTGATCCTGTTGACCGGCAGTGAAAAGGATGATAAAAATTACTCATACGGCGGCCATCGGCCTTTTGCAGTGCTGGCGGATTATTTTACCAAACAGGGAATAGCGGTGCTGCGGTTTAACGACAGGGGTGTGAACGGATCGACCGGCAGATTTGAGAATACAACATTAAAAGATCTGGCGAGCGATGCAAAGGCTGCCATTAATTTTTTGGCTGCTCAAAAAGCAATAGATACTTCCAGGATCGGTCTTATTGGTCATAGTGAAGGCGGAATGGTTGCCGAGTTGCTGGGCGCTGAGGATAACAGGGTGAAGTTTATCGTATCTCTGGCTGCACCTACACAGCCTTTTAAAAAAATAATGTACGATCAGGTTCATGATATAGTAGCAAACGTCAAAGCTACCGCCGAGGTAAAAGATAAGGTTTCGGGGTTTTACACCAAAGCGCTCAATTTATATTATGCTAATGATGATACGGCGGTCTTTCATAAAAAATATACTGCCCTGGTCGCACAATCGCTTCCCGGGAATATCAGAAAGATGAAAGTTCTCAATGATTATTACGCGAAGCTTGTTAGTAATCGCATAAAGTTTCTAAAAAGGTATGATCCGGGTATTACGTTGCAGCAGTTGAAGGTACCCGTGCTGGGCTTGTTTTGCGAAAAAGACCTGTTGGTTAACGGGCCCATAAATAAAAAAGTATTCGATGAGCACGTAAATAAAAAAATTGCCAATAATAAGTCAGTGCTGCTTACCGGGTTAAACCATAATTTTCAACATTGCAAGCTGTGTGATGCAGAAGAACCGTTGTTTTTGGAAGAAACCTTTTCTTTGGATGCGCTTCAGCAGATGCGTGACTGGATAAAAACGGTGCTGAAATGACAATATATCTTTCGGATATCTTTACTCGGGGTTATTTTATAACTTGCTGATATGACAAATAAAAATTATCAAATGCCGCCACGCACTGCTATAGAAGTATATGAAATGCTTCCGGAAGGGACGTTGGCGGAAGTAATTAATAATGTGCTCTATATGTCACCCGCGCCAACCTTTGAACACCAACAGATATTAGGTAAACTATTCACCTTTTTGAATGTCTACATAACGGAAAATGATTTGGGGGAATGTGTCTTTTCCCCCGTAGATGTCTATCTCGGTTATAATAATGTGGTACAGCCGGATATCTTTTTATTGCCAAAAAAAACCTTTCTATGGTCAAAGACGGCAGGGTAAAAGGCGCGCCAGACCTGGTAGTGGAAGTGCTGTTCGGCAACAAAAAGCACGATCTGCAGGTAAAAAAACACCTGTATGAAACCTTTGGAGTAAAAGAATATTTTATCATTAATCCGGCTGATAAAGAAGTGATCACTTACTATTCAGACGGGAAAAAATTTATTTTGCAGGACTCTAAAAAGGCAAAACTTAAATCAAAACTGCTGCATAAAACGATCTCTTTCTGATTCTTTGGACTATTGCTCGCTAACATTGGTATTAAATGTACCTTTACGTGTTCAACAAATAGTGAATAGTGCCTGATAAGATCCTGTTATTACCCGATAATATTGCTAACCAGATCGCAGCCGGCGAGGTCATCCAGCGACCTGCCAGCGCGGTAAAAGAATTGCTGGAAAATGCCGTAGACGCGGGCGCTACCTCCATCCAATTAATTGTAACAGACGCAGGCAAAACATTATTGCAGGTGATTGATAATGGTAGTGGCATGAGTGAAACCGATGCCCGGATGTGCTTTGAACGGCACGCCACTTCCAAGATCCGCAATATCGATGATTTGTTTCATGTGCGTACCATGGGTTTTCGCGGAGAGGCACTGGCTTCTATTGCCGCCGTGGCACAGGTGGAACTAAAAACAAAACGGCCGGAGGACGAAACGGGTACTTTTATTGAAGTGGCTAACAGTGTGGTGGTACGACAAGAGCCTGTTGCCACGCCCAACGGTACCAGCATCGCCATGAAAAACCTGTTT
Source organism: Niabella soli DSM 19437 (assembly GCF_000243115.2). Lineage (NCBI taxonomy): Bacteria > Pseudomonadati > Bacteroidota > Chitinophagia > Chitinophagales > Chitinophagaceae > Niabella > Niabella soli. The sequence goes on from NZ_CP007035.1 coordinate 3,932,606, forward strand.
TTTAATGTTCCGGCACGCCGTAATTTCCTGAAAAGCAATGCTGCCGAAATGCGGCATATCGTAGATGAGTTTACACGGGTAACCATGGCCTATCCGCATATTAAATTCACGCTTACCAGTAACGGGCAGCAACTGATGCACCTGGAGCCCGGAAGCCTGACGGCAGCGCAGGCCGGCCTCAAGCAACGCATCGTGCAATTATTAGGCAATAACTATAATGCTAAAATGGTTGCGGTTACGGATAATACGGCATACATGAATATCCATGGTTTTACAGGTAAGCCCGAAACGGCAAAAAAGACCAGAGGCGACCAATACTTTTTCGTGAACAACCGGTTTATTAGAAGCGCCTACCTGAACCATGCTGTGATGAACGCTTACCAGGAACTGATCCCTTCAGATAGTTTTCCGATGTATGTTTTATTTATCGACCTGGATCCCACTCAAGTGGATGTAAATGTGCATCCGACCAAACAGGAAATAAAATTTGAAGATGAGAAGATCGTATATGCTTTTGTGCAGGCTGCGATAAAACATGCTTTGGCACAGTTCAGCATTACCCCCACCCTTGATTTTGATCTGGATGCGTCTATTCAACAGTTGCCTTCTGTAAGTCAACCTTTTACGACGGAAAAAAAAGAACAGATCTCAGGAGGTTCCTTATACAAAGGGTTTACGCAGAAAAACCAGGCGCATTTTATTGAGAAGCCATCAGCAGGGGAATTAAAAAGCTGGAAAGAATTTTATGAGCCTGTTAAGCAGGAAGAAGCTGTGTTCGACTATGAAAAGAGCGAACAGCAATACCTGGCAATCCAAAAAAAGAAAAGTGCTATAGAAGTAGATGATGATACTCACCTGGAACAGGTATTGAATTCCTATATCATCATGCCGGTTGAGCGCAGTTTTTTATTGATCGATCAGCAGGCGGCGCACGAGCGGGTGCTGTATAACCAGATGAAACAGGCTGCCGCCGGCACCCCTGTTGTAGTGCAGCAATCGATGTTCCCGGTTACGCTGGAATTGACGCCAACCGATACAGTTTTACTAAACGAACTATTACCAGATCTTTTGCTGCTGGGCTACCAGATCGAACCTTTTGGGAACAACAGTTTTGTGGTACAGGGAACCCCCGCTGACCTGGACGATACCGATCCCAAGCATCTGATCGATTTTACCCTGGAACAATACAAACATTTTAACAGCGATATCCGGGTTTCCAACAGGGAAAAACTGATCCGCTCCCTGGCGCGGCAGCGGGCGGTTAAAAAAGGCACAAGATTAACCGAGCGCGAATTACGAGGGCTGGTTACCGACCTGTTCCAGTGCGAACCCTATAATACCTCCCCAGATGGAAATCCCACCTATCTTGAATTTAAACAAGAGCAGATTGAGAAGATGTTCGGGCGTTAGGCGACGCAAGACCAATAAGGTTTCCAAAACCTTATAGGCCTAAAAAAACCTCCCGAAAAATCGGGAGGCCTCTATAACCAAATTTAAAACACATCTCAGATTTTTACACCAAGCGTCAGCACAACTCTTGAGCCATTCGACTTAATATTTGCCGGATCAAAGCTGTTCCTGTTTTCAAGGCGGTAGGGATAGTACACATCTGTTTTAGCAGTGTACACATAGCCCAGATCAATAAAGAAACCGTGGTTACGATAACCCAGGCCCGCGGTACCCTGGTAAACGTTTCCTTTTTCACCTGCAAGATCTTTATAAGGATTGCCATAATAAGCGCCGCCCACACGGGCCATAAAAGTGTTGAATTTTAATTCGGCGCCCAGCCGCGCATTTACGGCTCCTTTATATGCATTGCCAATTGCCGTATTCAGCCCATCGAAATAGGAAACATCGGAAGAGCCGTTATTGCTGGATACGGTCCGGAACCGGGACGACATATAATTTACGTACTCAACATCGGCAGTAACCAGCCCCTTTTGGCTGCTTACATTATTCAGGTTTCCAAAAAGATAAGTAAAACTACCCATCAGGCGATAGGGCGTTTGTAATGCGTAATCATAAACAGAAACCTCGTTGGGTCGGGACTCCACATCGTTCTGACCGCCATTTTGCGGAAGGTTTTCTGTGTTGGCCCAGGCGTAAGCATCGTAAGTATCTGTAAGCGTGTACCAGGTAGGTGAAATAGCTGAAAGCCCGATCCGGAAGTTCTGAACCGGGGCAAATACGGCGCCCAGTTTCAGGTTGATCCCCATACCTTTTGTAGTGAGATAGTCGTCAAATTCTGCTCCGTTAAATCCGTTAGTCTGATTTGCTAAGTCGGGATCAGCCTCGGTAAAGATCCTCGTGGCTCTGTAGCGAAGCACTGGCATACCTATAGAACCTCCCAAATAAACTTTATCATTAATATTCGCCGCACCTCCAACGGCTATTTCTGTAATGCCTCCCTCGGTTTTTAATGTTCCTCCCTGCAAAATGCCGGTGCTGGAAACGACTGCGTCGGCGGGTGAGAAATAATTGCCATTGGCATCTTTAGTGACCCAGTTTACGTCGTAAGCCAATTTGGTATCATAAGTGGCCAGCCCACCCCCATCTCCCTGGATCCGCTGCAGGAACATATCGGCCATGGAACTTTTGTGGTTCAGTCCGTTGTATTCAATACGATTATTAAAATCCGCCACACGGGTAAGGCCAATACTAAAAGCAGAGCTTTTCAGGGCACGGTCGCCACGGGTGGTGTTGGCAAAGACGATGCCGCTGGTACCCAGGAAACCGCTTGCTTTGGAGTCCTTCGTCGTTTGCCCGTAATAAGTAGCTGTATTGCTGATGGCATTCATGCCACCGGAAATGACCGCATCACCTGTTTTATAGAATCCAAGGTTTGCCGGGTTGGTAAAAAGGGTGGAAATTTCGCCGCCGATAGAGCCGCTGGCGCCCCCAAGGGCCTGAACACGGGCCGATCCCTGAGCAGGATACCAGGAATAACGCAGGGCATCTTCAGGAGTCTGCGCCATAAGATAGTTTGCAGCGGTTAACAACAAACCAGCCAATATGATTTTCTTCATCAATAGTAGTTTTAAATATTAAAATCTTCTGCCACTTCCGCCACCGCTGCTTCCGCCGCTGCTGCCCCCACTGCCGCCTGATGAAGCCGGTGGTGAATAGGAGGGTGTTGAAGAGCGCGTATCCATGGCTGACCTGTTGTAATCTGTGGAACGGGTGGGTGGGTTATATCTTTCAACAGTTCTGTTAGTAGTTGTATTTTGACTGAAACGTTCGCGCAGCGCATCGGCCCGTCCCTGGGAGCTGGAGTTAGCAGGATTGGTATTAACGCTGCTATTGGTGCGTACCCCATACGTGCTAAAGGAGCCACCATAATTGCCAGTGGTTCTGCGGGTAGTGGTGGTACCGCCGGAGGTTTCTCTTAAAACCCCGTTTGCATTACTTAGTATCCTCCGTGTGGCATCAGCCTGAACACCCGATCCACGCCCACCGTTAAGTATTGAGGGGTTGTATGTGTTTAAATTGGTGCGTCTTTGCTGGTAGTTAACCCTGCTGCCAACGATAACGCCCGGTCCGTAGCCATAATAGTAAGGGCTGCCCCACCATCCGGTGTACCAGGGATCATACCAACCGCCTCCCCAGCCAAATCCGCCATACCAGCCAGCGTACCAGGGGCTGTAATAACCACCCCATCCCCAGGCATAGCCTAATCCAAAACCGCCGCCCCAACCCCAGCCGGGATAATAGGGGTTATAATACATATTCCAGTAGCCCACCGGTGACCAGGGGCTATTCCAGTAAAACGGATCGTTCCAGTAATTCCAGTTGTTATAATAGCTGAAATCATAGCGGTTACCATAATAATACCAGTCATTAAGATCCGACCATAAATAACGGTTGCGGACTTTCATGCGCAGGTAGCGATCATCATAATCTGCATAATCATCCTCCTCATCATAGGATTCATAATCGCGGTAACGCTTATTGTCCTGTTTCTGTACGTTCGCATATTCATCAGCCGGCGGGGCAGGGGAGTTGTATACATCATCCGGCGTTTGCCCGATTTTATAAGCGGTTGCGCAGCTACCCAGAAGCAGTGTAAACGCCAACAGAGAGAAAAGTGTTTTAAGATTCATTTTGGCGGGTATTTTAATATTCTCGTTTCAATTTTTAACAGGCAATTGCAGTTAATTCTTAATGTTTTAGATATACCTTTGCAATTCTGTGTAAAGTTAAGTTAATAATGACGTATCCTTTGTTAAATTGGATGCAAAATAAGTTGTTTTTACATAGATAAATGACGGAAAAACTGCGGAAAACGCAACAATTTTATTTTTAATAGCAACACATGAGCAAGGAAGTTACTTCAAGAGCAGCAGACTATTCGCAATGGTATAATGACCTGGTAATAAAAGGCGGGCTGGCCGATTATTCTGCCGTACGCGGATGTATGGTTATAAAACCTTACGGATTTACCCTTTGGGAGCATATGCGCGATGCATTGGATAAGATGTTTAAAGATACCGGCCACGTAAATGCTTATTTCCCGCTGTTCATCCCAAAAAGCTTTTTAAGCAAGGAGGCCGCCCATGTGGAAGGTTTTGCAAAAGAATGCGCCGTAGTAACGCATTACCGGCTGAAAAACGACCCGGATGGAAAGGGGGTAGTAGTAGACCCCGAAGCAAAACTGGAAGAAGAGCTGATCGTACGGCCTACCAGTGAAACCATTATCTGGAGCACGTATAAAGACTGGATCCAGTCGTACCGCGATCTGCCGCTTTTGATCAACCAATGGGCGAATGTGGTGCGTTGGGAAATGCGCACCCGGTTATTTTTACGTACAGCCGAATTTTTATGGCAGGAAGGGCACACGGCACACGCTACCCGTGAGGAAGCGGTTGAAGAAGCGCGTAAAATGCTGGAGGTATACGCTACTTTCGCCGAAGAGTTTATGGCGCTGCCGGTAATAAAGGGTGTGAAAACCGCCAGCGAGCGTTTTGCCGGTGCAGAAGATACCTATTGTATAGAATCCCTGATGCAGGATGGAAAAGCATTGCAGGCAGGCACCTCCCACTTTCTGGGACAGAATTTTGCAAAAGCATTTGATGTAAAATTCCTGAATAAAGACAACCAGCAGGAGTATGTTTGGGCCACCAGTTGGGGTGTAAGCACGCGATTAGTAGGCGCGCTGATCATGGCGCATGGCGATGATGAAGGGTTGGTACTGCCCCCGCGGATCGCTCCTTTGCAGGCAGTGATCATTCCTATTTACAAAGGACCGGAACAGAAGGACCTGATTGATGCGAAGGCAAAGGAGATCCTGGAAGATCTTAAAAGCAAGGGTATCCGGGCAAAATATGATGATAACGATAACAACCGGCCGGGATGGAAATTTGCCGAGTATGAAATGAAAGGTGTTCCGGTGCGCCTGGTATTGGGCGCGCGTGACCTGGAGAACCATAAAATTGAAGTGGCACGGCGTGACACGAGGGAAAAAGAAACCGTGAACCTGGATGGCATTTCCCAGTATGTAGACGGGCTATTGATAAAAATACAGTTTGAGATGCTGCAGCGGGCCCGCAAATTCATGGAAGAAAGCATTACCAAAGTGGATACCTGGGGTGATTTTGTAAAAGTGCTGGATGAAAAAGGCGGCTTTGTATCTGCGCATTGGGATGGCACCGCTGAAACCGAGGAAGCCATCAAAGAAAAAACAAAGGCAACGATCCGCTGTATTCCACTGGATAATCCCCAGGAAGACGGTGTCTGTATCTTTTCAGGAAAGCCGTCGAAAGAGCGGGTATTGTTTGCGAGAGCGTATTAAAGGTTTCTGGTTTGAGGTTTTTTGTTTGATGTTAACCTCAAACATCAGACTAGAAACTTCTTTTTTGGGCCACGTCTGTTTTAATATAATCTGCAATGGATTGCGTGGTGCTGCCAGGGGCGAATATTTTTCCGACGCCCAGGTTCAGCAGTTTTGCGGCATCATCTTCTGGTACAATACCTCCGCCGATCAGCAGCACGTCGTTCATTTGTTTTTGCTGCATTAAGTCGATGACTTTTGGGAAGACCGTCATATGGGCGCCGCTGAGGATACTGACGCCGATAACATCCACATCTTCCTGTAGGGCTGCATTCACTACCATTTCGGGGGTTTGGCGTAAACCGGTATAAATCACTTCCATGCCTGCATCGCGCAGCGCGGTAGCAATAACCTTAGCGCCCCGATCGTGGCCATCCAAACCAATTTTAGCCACCAAAACACGAATGGGTCTGTTCATGCGCACAAACGTACATTAAATTTTTCATCCGGAAAATTACACAAAGACCGGGTGAAAAATTTAAGGTAAAACATGGTATTGCAACTAAAACGACCGGATGGCACGAACATTATGCCGGTAAGAATCGTACTTGGTTACAGTGGTCTGATATCCAAAGTTGAAGAATTTGAACCAGGCGGAAGTATAGTCTGACTCCGTAGAACTCCAATAGCTATTGGGAATATCGTTGGTATTGGTGTCAAACCCGCCAATGGCAAAACGATTTACGTAAAGTATATTCAGCTCGGCAAGACTTGGTAAATACCAATCATCATGGCCATTCAACACCAGGTCGGCGCACAGTTTGGCAGCATAGTTACCATCGCCGTAATAGTCAACAATTTTCTTTGTATTGGCGGCGCCGGTACCTAGCGCATCGCTGGTGCCTAAAAAGGCAAAGGGTGCGATGGGGGCCCATGGAATGCCTGAACCCTGGTCCGAAGGAGCAGCGATCAACCCATGTGGCGTATTGGCATCATAACCGGGATCACCGGATTTTAGAACATAAGCAATCTTACCACCCTGGTAATCGCCTCCTAAAGGCAAATCATCAGCCATGCCGTTACAATTTTGATCGATGCCGTCTCCGATTATTTCGGTAGCGCCGGGGTGAATGGCGGCATTATTGTCATCGCAGTCGCCCATTTGCCCATATCCACATTTGTTGGTGGGCACATATCCATCGTTATCCTGATCATCTAACCTTACGTCGCCGTGGCCGGCATGATCGGGCCATGCCGCAATACTGATGGTGATTGTTTGCCAGGTGTTTGTTGTTACATCATGATGGCAAATAGAAATCTTTGAAGCATTGTTCTTTACGGCAACGGTTGTAATTATCCTCTGCTGCTGGTGGGTGGTGGCGTCTTTTTGACATGCCGTTACCAACGTAACGGAAAATAGGCCCAGTAAAAGCTTTTTCATAATAATCGTTGTTTATTTTAAAAATATTAATGCTCCGAAATCCTCTTTATTTCCCGGTTGATTGCCGCCAAATGCATATTTGTAAAAATGATAAGCAGCAGGATCAACACCAGTATAAGCAGCAGTATAATAATCAGGCTGCTGTATTTTTTAATAAAGCGCATGGTAGCTTTCACCTAATTTACCGCTGGGGTGAACCGATTTGCAAGTTTTTTGGCTGGCAATTGCCTGTCAGTCACCTGTCAAAATCCTGTCAGGAGCATTGAATGACTGATAATAAGATGATTGTCAGATCGCAGCAATAATTGTTTCCAGTTCATTGGTAGAAGTGGTGCCAAAACGTTGCCGCAGGCGCTGACGGGTTTTGTGCACACTGTCAACGCCAATGCCCTGCATGGCTGCTATCTGTTTTGTATTGAGCCGGATCTTTATTAAAGCAGCCATCCGTTGTTCGGCTTCGGTAATGCCGGGCGCTTTGTCGCGGAGCATTTTAAAAAATGCGGGATGTGTTTTTTCAAAAAGCGATTTGAAATGCTGCCAGTCCGTTTCGGTGAGTATCATTTGGTGGCTCAGTTCTTCGATGGTTTGCGCATCCTGTTGCTGATGTTGCTGCTGTTCGATGCTTGTCTGCAGCTCTTCGATCCGGCTATTCTTTTTGATGACCTCTTCTTTGAACCGTTCCAGTTCTTTGGCCGCCAACTGCTGGTGCTTTTCTGCTTTTTTCCGCCTTCGGTTCAGCCACCCTGCCGCCAGGGCTGCCATAAAAACAAGTAGCGCAATGCCGGTATTTCTTTTATTAATGGCCTCGCGTTTTTCTTCCGTCATGCTCTTTAATGCCAGTTGCTCTTTTTCATAGGCTGCTTTTATAAAAATATAGCGGTTGTTGCTCAGTTCCCTGGTACGGCTTACACTGTCATTATAAATACGTTCCCATTTAGAATAGGAATATGCTTTGGCAGGCTGCCCGATGGTTTCATAACAAGCCGCTAACGATTCATACACCCGGTTCAATAATTCTTTATTTCTACCCTTGTTCAGCGCTGCGCTTTTTAACAGGGCTGGAATGGCTTTTTGAAAGTCCTTTTCCTTCATTGCTATTTTACCCATCATTTCATAAGCAATCAAAGAATCATCCGGCTCTTTACTGTGTTTGGCAATTTCAAAAAGGCGGGCATCCACTATTTTTGCGCTGTCCAGCATACCCAGTGCTACAAAGGAAGGCAGGCGGTTCTTATACGCTATTTCCTGCCAGGCGGGTTTTTTGATCTCCATGCAATATTTCCGGAGCTTTTCAAAATAAAAAAGCGCCGAATCATGTTTTTCCAGTTTCCGGTAGGCCAGCCCCAGGTTATTGTAGGTGTACATAAAACGGAACGGCTTTACCAGTGTGTCCGCGAGCCTTAAACCGGTGCGCAGGTAATCGATCGCATCTCCCGGGTAACCGGCAACCAACAGGGCTTCGCCCAGCCACATGTAAAAAATACTTACTGCTGCAAAGTTTTCCAGGCCCAGGTAATGATGCAACTGTAATGAAGTGGTGGCATATTGAACAGCCAGTTCTGTCTGGTTCATCGAATTCAGCATTTCGGCGTACCAGCGGCCAAATTCGGCCTGCAAATAGGGATCCTCCATTTCAACGGCCTCATTCAGGCATGCCTTCATTTGTGACGCGTACAGCGAATCGCCCTCTTTAAGATAATAGAAAAACAGTTTTGCTTTTACCGACCGGCCCAAAAGCCTTAGCCGCTTGTTTCCTTTAGAACATGCTTTTTCTATAGAGATAGCGGCCCTGATCCTTGAAGCGGAATCAATTTTGGTAATATCATAGTAAACCGAATAATGCCGGATGACCTGCGATTTGCTGTTATCCTCCAGCCTTTTTACCCAATCGGAAACCGGAAGGGTTTGCCCCATTAAAAAAAAGGAGTTTAAAATAAAAAATATAAGCAGATATATTCCCCTCATTCTGAATTCAAAATAAGAAATAAAGTTCATTTTTTGCCGGCAACCGCATCCTATATCCAAGTTCCATTTCTTTTTTCGGAGGTTTGGTCGCTTTTATCCCCTGCAAGCTGCCAAAAACCAGCGTCGCGGCTGGTTCTAATGATTCCCTGTTTTTTGGGAAGCGGATGCCTGGTTCACGACCCGGCATTGCAAGGACGATGAAGTGGGTCCCGATAGCTATCGGGACAACAGGTGATGATAGCAGCACTGGAGCCGGCTTATACAACCATTAGCTGATTAAGAAATGGCTTAATGGGCCCTAATTCTTAATGGTTAGCCGGCCAGCAATACATAAGCCAGCGGTTGCAATTGCCAAAGGCAATAGAATAAGGGATTCGAAACTACAAGTTTCGAATAGCTGCCCGGATTTATACCGGACGTTGCAGTGGATCCCGATAGCTATCGGGACAACAGGTGATAATAGCAGCACTGAAGCCGGCTTGTACAACCATTAAGATAAAGAGAAGAACTTAACGCAATTCTTAATCCTTAATGGTTTAATCGTTACTTATAGTCCATGATATTCAACTGGTTATTGCAGAAACGATATTCCGTTTCGTCGTTGCTGCCCACCAGTACCAGTCGTTTTTTGCAGTACTTTTCGATCAATGTGTAATACAGTTCTATTCCCTGCCGGTCCAGGTTGGTGCAGGGCTCGTCGAGCAGAACAATGGGTGCATCAGCATAAATACATTGCGCCAACTTTGCTCGTTGTTTCATGCCACTGGAAAACTGGGCAATACGCTTATGCTGCGCGGCTTCCATCCCGATCTCGGCAATGATCTGCTCAGGGCCGATGCCCGGAACAAAGGGCTTGAACTGTTCATGAAAACTTAAAAACTCATGCAGCGTCATTTCTTCGACGATCTCCAGGTAGGGCGCGCAATAGGAAATGTATTGGTAAATTTTGTCCGCGGGGATCTTTGAGGCGCTGGCCCATTGGCAATTGCCTTCGTTGAGCAGTATTGCCCCGCTGATGGCTTGCAATAAAGTGCTTTTGCCGGACCCATTGGCCCCGATGACAGCATAACTGTTGCCCGATTCAAACTGATGGGTGAGGTTTCTGAAGATCCAGTCGCGGTTAAACCGCTTTCCAGCCTTATTCAAGGCTATCGTCATCGCCATTTCCTTTGGTATACCGTTTAATAATGCCCCGGGTACTTTCCTGTACAAAAGTAAGGATCTCGTCTCTTTCGTCGGTAACGGGAAACTCTTCTTCCAACAACTGTACGGCCTGGGTTACGTTTAACCCCCGGTTATAAAGAACGCGGTAAATGTCCAGGATATTATTGACCTTATCAACTGAATAGCCGTTTCTTTTTAAACCAACAGAATTGATACCGGCATAGCTCAGGGGCTGACGGGCTGCTTTAATATAAGGAGGAACATCCTTGCTTACCAGCGAACCGCCGCTAATGAAAGCAAAAGAGCCGATTTTTACAAACTGATGCACGGCGCACACCCCTCCAAAACCCACGTGGTTACCCAGGATAACATGCCCGGCAATCTGGGTGCTGTTACTGAGGGTGCAATAATCGCCAATAACGCAGTCGTGCCCGATATGGCTATAGGCCAGGATCCAGCATCCTTTGCCCACCACGGTTTTCCAGCGGTCGGCTGTGCCGCGGTGGATGGTTACAAATTCGCGGATCACGCAATCATCGCCTATTTCAACAATGGTTTTTTCCCCGTTGAATTTCTTGTCCTGTGGCTCAGAACCAATAACAGCACCCGGGAATATTTTGCAGTTTTTACCAACGCGCGTGCCTTCCAGTATGGTTACGTTGGAACCGATCCAGGTGCCTTCACCAATCTCTACATCCTGGTGGATCACGGTAAAGGGATCGATTTTTACGTTGCGCGCAACTTTCGCATCCGGATGTATATAAGAATTAAAATGAATCATTTATTACGGGATCAGACTGAATTTAAATATGGCGCAAATTTAGACATTCGGCTAATAAGTGTAATTATTTTTTTTAGTAATAGGTTGCAAATCAGTTATTATTACGAACGGTTGACATTTGCCAAAGGCGTTTGCCATATCTTTGACGCCGGTTATGGGCAATACGGAAGAAATTACTCGATTCAATTTCAAAGACTTGGATTATCATTCCACTGCGGACCTGATCTCGCACAAGGTGCATCAGATCCCGGGTGCGGTGCAATACGAGATAAAAAGATATGCCCGAAATAGCAATATTTTAACAGAAGATATAGGCCTGCTGGCCTACCAATATAACCGGCAGGAACCCCAAAAAAATAACCTGCAATTAAAATTTTGTGTTGCGGGAAACACCTATTGCTCAAACGAGCAATGCAGCAAGTGCTCCAAAGGCAATGCTAAAAGCTGCGTTAACAGTGGTAATAGCATTAATATAGTGCAGGTGCAGTTTTCGCCGGCACAGTTGGCACAGTTTATAAAATCCAGGACCAGCAACAGCTTTAGCGATTCGCTGCTTAAGTTTAAACATAAAGTTTCCTTTACCCGCAGCCTTCCTCTTTGTTGCAAAACAAAAACCGTTATTGAAGGGCTGTTGGAGCATAATTATAATGGTACCCTGGAAAATATATATGTAAACGCCCAGTTGCAGATGCTTTTGCTGTTGACAATGGATTCCATGACCGATGAGCAGGCGTTAGAAGTGATCAACTGTAAATTTTTATCAAATGATGCCGATAAAAATAAAATAGAGCAGGCCCGGGAAATTTTGATCGAACATATTGGCGAGCCCATAACTATTAAGGAGCTAAGCCGTAAAGTAGCGATGAATGAATGCTACCTTAAAAAGGGATTTAAAGAATTATACGGCACTACTATTTTCGACTTTTACCAGAACCAGCGCATGGAACACGCCAAATACCTGTTGTACGAAAAAGGCCTGAGCGTAACCGATGTTTCCATGATGCTGGGGTACTCCTCCATTTCTCATTTCAGCACCGCTTTTAAACGGCTTACGGGGTTAAAACCCTGTGAGTTGTTGTTTGCGTCCAAATAACAAGACCTGTGAGGTTTCAAAAACCTCACAGGTCCGTTCCTGTTTTCAAAACTATTTTTTCAGCCGGTGCAACCCTACTTTATGTCCGCTTACCGCGAAATACAGTATGTAGAGATAGCATGGTAATACTGCAATAAAATATGCCAACTGGAAGTTGATCTGCAGGTGGTCTTTTAAAAAGCCATAAAGGAGCGGTAAAATAGCTCCGCCGGCAATCCCCATGATCATAATGGCCGAACCAATCTTGGTGAATTTACCTAAATGGCTGATCCCCAAAGGGAAAATAGCCGGCCACATTAATGAATTTGCCAATCCTAATAATGCGATGAAAACAACCGATGCATAGCCTGATGTAGCATAGGCTGCAACGGAGAATATGATCCCCAAGATAGCGCAGATCCGCAATGCTGTTTGCTGGGATAGTACCTTGGGTATGGTAAATATACCCACGATGTACCCCACCAGCATGCCGCTTAAAGTGAGCGTGGTAAAGTATTTTGCAACATCCGGACTGATGCCGAGTTGTTTTCCGTAAACGCCAATAATGTCTCCGGCCATCACCTCCGCCCCCACATATACGAAAATACAAAGGGCTCCAAGGAATAAATGGGGAAATTGAAAGATGCTCCTATGATGGATCACTTCGCCGCTGGTAGTATCTACCACATCTTCCTCAGGGTGCACTTCGGGAAGGTGCAGCGAGCGTACTAAAACAGCAAACAGGATAAAAACGATTGCCAAAACAATATAAGGAGTATTTACACGACTGAGCACATCCGATAAAAGCTGTTCTTTTTCGGAACCGGTTGCGGCGGCGATCTTTGCTTCTGTTTCGGCGGCGTTTTTCAGGAACAGGGTGCCCATAATAACCGGAACCAGCATCCCCGCAAATTTGTTACAGATACCTGCCATACTGATGCGCTTTGCCGCGCTTTCAATGGGGCCGATGATGGAAAGATAGGGGTTGGATGCTGTTTGCAGCAACGCTAGCGCAGCCCCCTGAACAAAGATACCGGTCAGGAATAATTCAAAAGATCTTGATTTTGCTGCGGGGATAAAAATAAGCGATCCCAGCGCCAGCACTACCAACCCGACGATGATCCCGTTTTTAAAGCCAGTTTTCTTTAAGATCCACGAAGAGGGAAGCGCCAGGAAAAAATAGGCCATATAGGAAGAAAAAGTTACCAGGAAGGCCTGGATGTCGGACAGGCCAAAAGATAATTTAAAGAAGGGGATGAGGGTGCCGTTGGCCCAGGTTACAAATCCGAAAATAAAAAATAGCGCGCAAATGGTTGCCAGCGGCAAAGCAATATTATTTTTGGATACTGAAGCGGTATCTGTCATTACAAATCGTTTATTAAATGAATTTTGGTTCTAAAAATAGGCATTTTATTGTTCTCAAATATAACCGTTGCAACCGTTTGCGCATAAAAAAAGCATGAATCGTTAAAGAATTCATGCTTTCATGATTCGGAGTTTATATATCAGGCTTTTGAATACTTCAATAAAGGCAGCTTTTTTTGTGCCAGGCCGAATATGCCAAATAATACAATACAATAAAAAAGATCACCCGCAAACTGACCCAAAAATAATTGGTTGCTGAACTGATTATAGAATGGAAGCGCCCGCAGATAGGTCATTCCCAGCGTAAGCCCGGCCTCATGTGTTGGGCCGCTTGTAATGCCATTGGCAAACCAAACGCCGAAATTAGAAACCAACCAGAAAATGGCCGACCCCGAAAAGGAATAGCCTAATACCTTAACTGTCTTTGCCGTATGCATGGTGGTGCCCAATGCTGCAACCAAAATCATTCCGCCGTAAACAAACAGTTGGGTTACCCCGTAAAACCCTTTGATACCGATCATATTTAACACCAGGTCCGAGAATAAATAGGCCAGGAGCGGGATTAAATAGGCCTGCCATTTTTTTTCAAAGTTGGCCCCGCCAAACAGGGAAATGGCTACCAGGGGCGTAAAATTATAAGGATGGGGAAGGATGCGGCTTATTGCAGCAACCCCTATCATGAGCGTAATAAACCAGAATTTGCTTGTTATTTTCATACTTCACAGTGAATTTGCTGCCGTAAAAGTAAAAAACTTTTGGGAATTGGCCCTGACCAATCTTTTGATGATGCCCCGCCTGAAAAAATTGCAGTGTTTGTATCTTTATTCCTATTTTACCAGCTCAAAGGCTTTTATGCATAAAAAACACAGGGCTGAGAACAATTGCCTGAACTGCGGAAACACGGTTGAACAGTTATTTTGCACCCACTGCGGACAGGAAAATCTCCAATTGCACGATTCTACCTGGCATTATATATCACATTACTTCCAGGATCTGTTTCATTATGATGGAAAGTTCTGGCATACCATAAAAAATCTTTTTATAAAGCCAGGGCAGGTAGCCAAAGAATTTTGCCAGGGAAAGCGTTTCGCCAACCTGGATCCCGTGCGGTTATATGTTTTTGTGTCGACTGTTTTCTTCCTTTTGTTTTTTTTGATACCGCAGCACCAGGATGAGACTAAGAGGGTAAGGAAGGAATATAGTGTCCGGTTAAACAACCTTGATAAAGAAAAAGAATACCTGAAAGGAACACCTGCATTTGGTTTTGCTGATTCCCTTTATAAAGCCGTTGCCGATGAAAATCAAAAATGGGAACGGAAAGAAGCGATTGGCAAAGCATTAAAAGCGGGAGCAGATTCTTTAACGTCTGCAGAGGTGGGTAAAGAGATCGATTCAGATTATGCGGCGTCCATTGCAGATACTATAAAAGAGCAGAAAGATATTTTACAACAGCAAGCACAGGATTCGAAAAGTTTGTTTGACCGAATGAAACAGAAGAAAGCTGCAGAAGAATACGGGGGGGATGAACAGAAGATGCAACAAGCGGTTGTAGATCGGTTTCTTCATAATCTTCCGAAAGTTGTTTTTGCAAGCCTTCCTTTTTTTGCTTTTTTTCTATGGTTGCTGCACCGGCGTAACACCCGGAAGACCTATGGCGAAAATCTGGCGTTTTCCATTTACTATTATTCCTTTGTGTTTATCATTATGCTGGCGGGTATAGTATTAACGGCAGTGGGATATCGTATTACGAATGAAAATGCGGCACGCCTTACCAGGAACTGGCTGGCGGCCGGTATCTTTTTTTATCTGTTTTTTTATTTTACCCTTGCTATGAAACTCTTTTTTGGCGAAAGCTTCCGGCGCGCACTATTTAAGCAAACCTTATGTTTATTGTTAACCGCCGCTGCAGGAGTATTAGTTATAGCCGCCGCCTACCTTATATTATTTTTTATTAGTTAAACACGGATCCGTCTGCTATGCACAAAAGATTGAGAAATGATCCTTCCTGTTTGAATTGCGGCGCAACAACTGACAACCGGTTTTGCGGCAATTGCGGCCAGGAGAATCTGCAAATACACGATTCCGGATGGCATTTTATTTTACACTATATACAGGACCTGTTTCATTATGACGGAAAGTTCTGGAGTACATTAAAAATGCTTTTCTTTAAACCAGGTCTGGTTGCACGGGAGTATATGGAAGGCAAACGTAAGCGCCATCTGGAGCCGATACGTTTGTATGTTTTTGCGTCAACGATTTTTTTTATTATTGCTTTTATTAATAATAAGCAGGAGAAAGAAACCGCTGCCGCCGAAAACTACCCGGCAAGACTATACCGGATAGAAAAAGAGCAAGCGTATTTTAAAGGTAAACCGGGGGTGGTATTTGCCGATTCCTTATATCAATTTATTGCAAAAGAAAAAGAACTTAATGAAAAGGCCGCACAGAAACCGACTGTCAAAGGGGTGTTTGATACGCTTAAAAGGGAGGGCGTAGATAACCCGGTTATCAATGGGGCCCGGCGCTTTGCTGAAGGGGTTGTTAATAAGGTGGCACAAAAAAGTAAAGAGGAATATGAAGGCGACCAGGATGAGTTATTGAGGGAGCTGCCGGAAAAGATTAAGCATAAGCTACCGCAATTGTTTTTTGTAAGCCTGCCTTTTTTTGCCTTTTTTCTTTGGGTGCTGCATCGCAGAAAAACAAAAAGATCCTATGCCGACAATTTTATTTTTTCCGTTTATAATTATTCTTATATCTATATTGTTTTACTGGTGGCAACGCTTGCTGATCTGTTAACAAGTCTGGCATTTCCCAATACTGTGGTTGCTGCTATTACCGGTTATCTTTGGACGGGGATTATCTTTTACCTGTTTGTGTACATGGCACTGGCAATGAAGCGCTTTTTCGGCGATGGTTTTGGACGCGCGGTTTTAAAGGAATCCGTGGCATTGTTATTTTCAGGCATTATTATTTTAGGTTTGTTCGTGGGATTGGGCGCATGGTTCCTGTACTAAGAAAAGGGTAGTTATCCTGCTGTTTTCTCTCTTGCTTTTTTGAGCATTTTCTCGGCATGCTCCCGTTCCCCGTGATTGGCAATTTCCAGGGTTAAAGCCTTTTGATAGAACTGCGCTGCTTTTGAATAAAGCCTGTTTTTAAAACAATAATCGCCCGCCAAAATATAACTATTGTAAAAAGTGGGATTGTCGGCTACCAGGCTATCGGGATTGATTTGTTCCCCATTCTGGACCCTGGCACGCAAAGCACGAAATTGCTCAAACCGTTTAAAGGCCGGCGTGTAAATAAATGAATCGGCAGGGATTGTTAACGCGGATTCGTTTACTTCAATATTTTTACTAAGTCCCTGAAGTGAAAAGATCTTTTTCAGATCATAACAAACATAAGGTCCCAACTGCCAGGGAGCGGTAGAGACCCAAACCAGTAATTTCTGTGGTTCAAAAACAATAGAATGATGCGCGATAAACTGGTTGACCGCTTTTTCATTACCCAGCCCGATATCGGCGTTGTTCATTCCCCTGAAATCACGGAGAATATTAATCGTTTTTTGGACAGAGTTTTTTCCGTTTTCGGAAAGCAACTGGTTTAGGCGGTTGTAGCGGTAAACCGATGAGCTTTTCTCCCGCATTTCTTTGTTGGGTTTCGAATTCCAGAAGGCATTACTCTGGAAATGGTTCGTGCAAAGAATGGAATTTTTACGGGGATCATAAACGGCCAGGGAATCCGGGGTCTTTTCTATGATCACCGCCTTATTGTCTGCCGCAGACCCCACCAGGAACGATTCGGACACAAACATTTTCCGCTTGCGTGCGATGGCGATGGCTTCATCTATGTTTTTTGCATATTGGATCACTTCGCGGGCAACCAGCGATACCGGGGTGGCTGCACCACTAGGAACACTGCTTTTTGCGGCATTGATCGTAACCGTCAATCCCTTTTCATTCATCCCGGATACCACACCGATAAAGCCCCCCCAGGTAACGCTCATGAATTTATACCCGGCAGAGGGGTTAACAAATTCGACGATCTTATTTTTTGCAAAATCATCACCCACATAAAAGTCAAAATTGCGCCCGATGATCATAGTGCTGTCGGCGGAGGCCGTACCCCAGGTACCAAAAGAGGTACAGCCTACCAATGCGAGGTTTTGAAGGGCATGGCCAATGTCGTGCGCAGAATGATAGTTTAAAATACGCTGGTATTTATCGCCGATATAGCCATAGTTATCAGAGGCTGATCGGGATATACCAAAGATCTCGTCTTTATATTCATCCGCAACATAATCCGGAAGTTTGCGGTTGAACCAGCCGATAAAATATTTCAGGAAGTGACGATAAAAATTCGATGGCACCATACGGTTGATCTGCTCGCTGAAATAATCCTCCTGCAACTGTACCAACTCTTTACTTAATTTGCCATTAATGACGCCCCGCTCAAAAGGAGCACCCTTTATATATAATTCGTAAAGACCGGAGTTGCTTTTGCGGAACCAGTTATTCCCGATCGTGTATAAACCGCTATCAGGTTGCTGGCGCTGCAATTGTAATGCAGCGGTGTCTTTTATTTTGGGTTCAGGGATATCAGATACCCACACCAGGTAGGCGAATAGCAGGCCGAACAGTAAAACGATCACTGCCAGTACTCGTAATAATCTTCGTAAAAATTTACTTTTTTTAAGCATTTCTTATTTTATCAACCAGGGTGTTATCATTGAGCAACAGGGTACAGGTTAACACCGCAGACAGCGAAGTTCCTAAAATTCCATGCAAATTCAGGTTCTGACCTGTTAAAAACAGGTTGGGTATTCTGGTACGCGGGCTGATGACCGTTTTTAGCGGGTCGGTAAAATCTTTTTGTATGCCGTACATTGATCCATCGGCAATACCAATATAATCGCGGTTGGTCAGTGGCGTGGCGGCATAAATATGGGCTGCATTATCGACGATCTCAGGAAAACGTTCATTTACCAACGCAAGTAGTTGATCCGTTTTTTGTTTTTTAAAGGTTTCGTATGCGGCACCTCTTTCGCTTTCTTTTCCGGCGCGGTTATAAGTGTGCTGCCACTGTTCCACATTTTTGAACCACATAGGGGTCAGGATTGATACCGAGGCGGCATATGTTTTATTTTTTCTGTCTGCTGTATAGTATAACCCGTAGCCCAGCGGCCAGTCGGCTGTAGTATAATCATTCATATTCCACAAATGCCCTTCTTTGTGATAATAATAATTATGATTTTTATACAGAACGGAATACGGTTTTAAAACGATATGTAAGGAGAAAGAACTGATCGTATTTTCCAGACCCAAAATCCGTTTTCGATAGATTACTTTTAAATGAGCAGAGTGCGTACTGCTTAAAGTAGCAGCCGGGCTCATGTTTGAAATAAAATAACTGGCGGAAAAGCGCCTGCCATCTTCTGTTTCAATATGCGTGATCTTCCCGGCTTCTTCCACGATCCGGTTTACGGTACAATTGCGGATGATCGTTCCTTTATGTTTTTTTATTTCCGCGCCCAGCAGCTTTGCAATTTGCGAGCCTCCGTCCACACATTTCCAACTGCTTTCGATATAACTGTTTACAATAAGCGCATGTACATGGAAGGGTGTTTTACCGGCAACGCCGGAATACAATAAATTATTGCCGGCCAATACCGCCTGTAATTTTTTATTGGAAGTAACGGATTCAATTACTGCCTTTGCACTGAGCGATAGGATGGCGTCTTTTGAAGCGGTGCTATGCATTGTTAACCGGTACAAAGGAAACCGGTTGCAGGTATCTTTTACGAGGTTGCAATAATGGATGATCGCTTCCTTTTCTTCAGGGAAATCGACCCCAAGGTTTTTTATAAACGCATCATACCCCTGGCTCTGAACATATTCTTTTGGGTCATGCTCCAGCAGGAAATGGTCAAAGGCTTCGTCCATTTTTTCCAGGCGTAGCTTATCCATAATACCAGCATATTTAAACACCTGGTATAAGTTCTGCCCTTTCTCCAGTCCGCCAATATAATGCACACCCGTATCGAAGATTTGTTTGTTGCGCGAAAAGGTTTGCAGGTTGCCCCCCAGTTGCTTGTTCTTTTCAATAATGCAAACATGCATGCCTTTTTTGGCCAATATGCTGCCGCATAAAAGCCCGCCCAGACCGCTTCCTATGATTACAACGTCAAAGTACATGAATATTAAGCTGGAAGGTAATCAAATTCAAATCTTTTGCTGTTGGCTGTGGAGGTTTATGACTGAGAATCATGATAAGCTAATAGTTCTTTCATCAAATCTGGTAATGGTATTGCAATGATGTCATGGCCTAAGGAAAATTGATCTCTACCGGAATAGACCACAAATCGCTTATCCGCTTTAATATCATCACAGGCAATATGAAAGCCTTTGGACAGTTTGGGTACGGAATTGCGTTTGATTTCAATAGCCCATTTTTCTTTTCCCGAAAATTCCAATACCAGATCGATCTCTGCCCCGGCCGAGGTGCGATAGTAATAGGGTTGTGCATTGGAAGGGGCCACAGACAGGAGATTTTCAACAATAAATGCCTCCCAGCTTGCTCCAACTACCGGGTGCCCCAGGAGGTCGTTATATCGGGATATGTTAAGGAGCGCATGTGTAATGCCACTGTCCCTGACCATAATTTTGGGCGCACGTACCAGCCGTTTGCCTATATTAAAAGTCCAGGGTTGTAATCTTCGTACCAGTAAAAGATCCACCATAAGGTCAAGATAGCGCCCAATAGTGACACTCGAAACTTCCAGGTTCCGAGCTAACTGTGAGGCGTTCCATATGCCGGATTGATTATGTGTCAGCATTGTCCAGAAGCGTTCTAATGTTTGTGCAGGAATGCGTGGGCCTAACTGCGGAATATCACGTTCCAGGTAAGTTCTTATGAAGTCGCGCCGCCAATGAAGACTGTCGTTGTCACTGTCGGCCAAAAGACTTTCCGGAAATCCGCCCCGTAACCACAAACGGTTTAGTAACTCCTGATCGTCCGCTGCGTATTCCAGTACGTCAATACCATATAGTTCCGCATAGGCAATTCTGCCAGCCAGGGACTCACCGGATTGTTGTAACAGGTCCAGCGATGCGGAACCAAGGAACAGGAACAGCCCCGTTTTATTTCCTTTTCTTCTTTCCCTGTCTATAATGCCACGGAGTTGACCAAAGATTTCAGGGGTCCGCTGAACCTCATCCAAAATGACGAGTTTCCTGGTATTTGCAGTGTAAAAAGACGCTACATCTTTTATTTTTTCTATGTCCAGCGGGTCTTCGAGATCCAGGTAAATGGCTGGCTGGGTCTTGGCTAAATCTAATGCAAGCGTGGTTTTGCCCACTTGTCGCGGACCCATAAGGGCCACTGAGGCACTACGCTTCAGAATTTTTTGGAGTTGTGTTTCCAGCCTGCGTTTAATCATCCTAGCAAATTTAACACAAAATATTAAATTTGCTAGGATGATTGTGGTTTATTGAAGCAAAACATTTCTATTGTATTAATAAACAAGGTATTACAAATTTTGTGTTTTCCGCAGTACCCATATCACATTCGATGTATATTTTGTCTGATCGATCCTTTCCAAAGAAAGCTCATTTTTTTCTGCAACCGCTTCAATTGTTTTTCCTGAAAGAAAGGAGAGCTTGTTTGCTGTTTTATTGAATGTAAAAACTTTGGTGGAAAAGAATTCGGTCAGTCGGGTGCCTTTATGCTTTTCCTTAAGATCTTTATCGCCATCGCGGATCACCAGCACACCGCCCGGCAACAGACTGTCAATGGCTTTTTGAATGACCGCCGCCTGTTGCCGGGGTTGCAGGTAATGTAATACGTCGCTGATCACAATGCCATTATATCTCTCAAATGTAAAAGTGCTGATGTCAGAACAAATA
Organism: Niabella soli DSM 19437; assembly: GCF_000243115.2. NCBI lineage: Bacteria > Pseudomonadati > Bacteroidota > Chitinophagia > Chitinophagales > Chitinophagaceae > Niabella > Niabella soli. The sequence continues at coordinate 3,954,062 of NZ_CP007035.1, forward strand.
AAATGAATATCATTTGTTTTGCTGAAACAATGATTCGCCGTATCAATCTTTTCTTCATCATAATCCACCCCGGTAATACTACGCTTTTCCTGGCTGCCCCAGTATAGGATATAACTCATAAAACCATATCCACAACCCAGGTCCAGGATCTTGCCCTCCATTGGCAGTAGTTCATGAAATTGCTGGTAATAATTTTCAAGCCGGAGTTTGATTTTTAAATACCATTCCAGTACCGGTCCTTTATAAATGTAGTTAAAGAACAGGTGCTCTTTGAAATAGCGCGGTTGTTCCAGCTCTTTGGTTAATTGGGTATGTTGTTCTTTAAAATATTTTGAGATGGATTTAGTACGCTCCTGGTAATGGGTTCCCCACCTGGTGTCGCCGGTCTTTATCCTGGGCAGGTATTGGGCGGTAATGGGTCCGTTCTTTAAAAGATAATCACCCTTAGTCATGGTATAGCCCAGCCCGTGCAGCATAACGGGAACAATATCGAGCTGCAATTTTTCCGCCAGGTAAAAAGCGCCTTTATGAAAGCGTTTCATGGGCGGCCGTATACTGCGGGTTCCTTCGGGAAATACAACGATCGAATATCCTTTGTCGGTAAGTGTTTTCAACAACGGTACACTGTTCTCGATCCCATTGGCGACGGGATAAAAATCGGCCATGCGGATGGCCCATCCAAAAACAGGAGATTTCCAAACCCACTGATTGGTTAATAAGATCAGGCGGGGATTGAGCATCGCCATTTTCAGGATGTCCAGGAACGACTGGTGGTTGGCGATAACCACTGCTGGTTTGGTAAAGCGCTCCTGTTCCGGATTGATTATTTTTTTTCTGAAATTCCCCATGATGTATAAAACGGACATGCAGAATTTGGATAGCAAAATGTGATAAATGTATTTGCCTTTTTCTTTATTGAAGGGATTCAGTTTTACCAAAAAGAACCCCACGATCGTTAACAGCAGGCTTGTTGAAGCAAAATACACAAAGGAAAAAGAAGAACGATGCCAGCTCCACAGCGTCCAGGGATGAAATTTTTTCTTTATCCGGCTGGTGATAAAAATGTTGAACAGGAAGGGGATTAAAATCTGCGACATCAGCACCACACATAAAATACCGGTTACGGAAATAAAGGCAATAGAACGAAGGGCCGGATGTTTGGCAAAGCCTAGAACGCCCAGACCAGCAATAGTGGTGATCGCCGAAAGCAGGATCGATGATTTGTAAGACTCCAGGATTTTTTTCCCGGTTTTATATTCTGAAAGCAGCCCGTCCATTACAAAAAGGCTGTAATCATCGCCTAGTCCGAATATGAGGGCAGAGACAATAATATTTACAATATTGAATTTAATATCAGTAAGCGCCATAATGCCCAGTATCCATACCCAACTGATGAGCATCGGGATAAAAGAGATCAGCATTAACTCGATCCGTCCATAGGTCAGTAACAAGGCGGCGGCAACCAGGATAGAAACGATCCAGGCAATACGGTTAAAGTCGTCATTGACCATTTGCGTTAGCCGGTTGGTCAGGTACTGCCGGTCTAAAACAATGGCTCCGTTTTCTTTTTCAAGCGCATTGATCACGGGTTGTTTGTATTGCTCCGGAACTTTTAAAAGCGTTACAACAGATGCCTGCCCGGGCTTTTCGGTAATATAATCATCCAGATAATTATTACGGATGCTCTGCAACTGGCTGTTGTCAAGCGGTGTAAAATTGTTGTTTAACAACTGTTGAAAATTATTGAAAGCACCCGCCTTAAAACCTAATGAGGTTCCCTGTTCTTTTATTGCGGTAAGAAGCTGCTGTTTTTTTTCAGGCGTCCAGTATTGGTTCCAGCGCTCAATACGTTGTTTTTGTAAAGAGTCTGAAAGAAATAAAACGGAAACACCCGCTTCGGTATTGATCTGGCCGATATTTTTAAAGCTGTCGATCGTATGTTGCAGTTGCTCGTTTTTTATCAGTGCCCGATCTAAATTATTTCCTTCTGTTACAAGATAGACAGATTTTAATGCGGCGCCGCTGATGCTGTTGAGTTTGGCTTCGGAACGTTTTAGCTCCTTCGACATATAGTTGAGCTGCATCATATCCGGTTCAAAACGCACTTTGTTCACGTAGAACAAAAAAACGAGGGTGCCGATGAAGATGCCGCCAACCAGCCAGTAGTTAGATTCAAATTTTAGGGTGGCCACACGGTCGAGCCAGGAACGCCGTACGGTGCGGGTTTCATCGGGCCTGCCTAAGAAATGCGGTAAGAAAATAAGCGAACAAAGGACTGCGCCGATCAGACTAAAGCCGGCAAATAATCCCAGGTCTTTAAGCATCTCAGAAGTTGCATAGTGCAGGGACAAAAAGCCGGCTATGGTAGTGAAGCTGCCGATGGTGAGCGGAAAGGAAAGGTCTTTTATTACCTGCCGGATGGCGCCGGTATGGCGGTAATGATTAAATACATGTAGCGAATAATTGACAACGATCCCCAATACAATAGAACCAGTGCCCAGGGCAATGACTGAAATACTCCCTTTAAGCAGATAAATAAGCGCCAGTGAAAAAGCGGCGCCGTAAACAACCGGCACCAAAATGAGGAATGGTGCGCGCTTTTTTCTGAAATACAACGCAATGAAGCAAACGAGGAACAGGATGGTGAGGGTTTGGGTAAGGATCGTATCTTTCCGGAGCTGTGCAGCATTTCCTTCTGAAACAGCGGCCCCGCCAAAATAGTAAGGCTGAATATGCGGAAATGTTTTTTGCAGCGAATCTATTGTGTGTTGCAGGATGTCAAAAAACTGTTTATTCTTACCGGTATTGCCGGCCGGATAAACGGGGGTAATAAATAACATCATCGTTTTATTATCCCTGGTGATGATGTGGTTATCGTATAACTCAAAATTATCATCGAGCTGTAGTTGTTGTAATTTTTTTAATGCCAGGAAGGAAATACCGCTGGGGTCATTGCTGATGATATTGTTAACAGCAAATCCTGTTGGCGTGCTCAATAATTTAATATCATTTGCCAGCGTTGTTTTTAACGTGGCGGGTTGTATTAGTGTATCAATTTTAGCATAATCTTTTTCGGAAAGAAAAACAGGTAGGTGCTCCTGGATCGTTTGAAACAGCTCTATCGTGAAGTCGTCTTCTATTTTGTATTTATTGTTTTTGATAAACGGCTTTGCCTTTTCCTGTAAGGCTACTGCCAGCGCATCTGTGTAGGTAACGAGACTATCGGCTTCCACGCGATTCGTATCTTTCAATGATACCATGATCGCCAGTTTGTCTGCAAATTTGGAGTTTTCAAAAACCTGGGTAAGCTTTTCCGTTTTTTTGTCTTTGGGAATGATGGCATACACATCTTCCACAAATTTTATGCGGGAGGCGAAAAACAAAAACAGCCCAAGGGTACCGAAGAACAACGAATAAAGCAAGGCTTTTCGGGTGTTGAAAAAATCATATATGGAAATAAAAAAGGATTGCATTGGCGATTATTCAGCTTTTCCGTTTGCCGGTATTCGTTTATTACTTCGTTTAAATTCTAAAAAGAAAAAGGTGACCACCCAGAAAAGGATACCCACAACAACAGCCAGGGTAACACTTCCATAAAGATATTGTTCCAGGTTCTCGCCAATGTATTTAAGCGTCAATTGTTTGTTGAAGGATATGTCTACCGCCCTGGCGCCCATAAAAGGTTTTCCCATTTTGTAACTCAAAAAAACAACGAAAGGGATCAGTGGCGGAATGCTGATATGAGCGGCCGTTACCACCAGCGTTTTGTTTAATTTCATCAGATGAGCCAGAGCAATGCCCACCAGCAACTGGAACCCCCAAATGGGTATAATGCCCATAAAGCCCCCAAAAGCGATAGAATTTGCTTTTGTAGTTATAGATTCATTGGGGTTGAGGAGCAGGCGCTTCAATTCCTGCTTCCAGTTTTTCCTTGTAAAGCGCCGGAAAAAATCCCGGGGCTTGATATATAAAAAAGCAATGAGCACCAGAATAGTGTTTAGCACGCTGATCCGGCTAAAATCCTTGAATGGTCTGAAATGCGTAATGCGCTCTTCTTTTGGCGGGTAATATACGGAAATCGGAACCGAGGAAACTTTTACGCCCCCCCAGGCCAGTCGCACGATCACCTCTATCTCCAATTCATATTTGCGTGTAAACAGCCGCAGGTCGCCAATGGGTTTGAGGGGGTATAGCCGGTAGCCGGTCTGTGTATCCGGGCAATCGATACCTGTTTCTACCTTGTACCAAAAATTGGAGAACTTATGCCCGAAACTGCTTTTGCCTGGCACATGAGCGGTGCCGGCCATATTGCGGCTTCCCATGATCAGGGCCGGGCCTTCCGTTTCCAGTTTGTCAAGAAATAAAGGCAGGTCTTTTGCAAAATGCTGCCCGTCTGAATCAATGGTGATGGCATAGTTATAACCCAATGCTATTGCCTTGTTAAAACCGGTTCTGAGGGCCATGCCTTTGCCCTTATTGGGGTTGTAGGATAGTACAGTCAGTTGCGGAAAGTTTTTTAAGATTTCCGGCGTTATGTCTGTTGAACCATCATTTACAATAATGATCTGTTGCGTATAGCGCAACACGTCCCTGACGACCTGTTCAATGCTGGACGCATTATTATAGGTTGGAATAATAACGCATGTGCCCGATTTCAAAAACCGGTCTGCAATGCCATCAGGTATTTTAGAAATTGCTGGTTCCACGAAGCCCCAAAAATAAAGGTTGGGGCGTAATTAAAAAAGGGGCTGCAAAAGCAACCCCTTTCAGACTATTTAATAACGAACGTTTAAAAAGCGTACCGTGCTGCAATGCCCACTGTGGGATACACTGTTTCGAAGGCGCTTGGCGCTGTGATGTGAATAATGGGCCGCACATCCGCAGACAAATTCAATGGTATTCTGGCAAATTTATAATCAATGCCTCCGGTTGGGTAAATACCCGCTCCAAATCCATCGTAGTCAGGCGCATTGGCGCTGGTATTAAATAATACCAACCCGCCGCCAACGAACCATTTCAATCCCGGAACCGGTTTAATTTGGAAATGATGCTGATAAGTACCTGCAAAATTTACGCCCCGCGCATGCCGGTAATCGTTGTTATCCCAATAACGGCGATCACCCACCCCCAAGTTCAATTCGATGGCACCCGGGTTTGAAACAAAAAACTTATAGGACACAGCGGCAGCGTCATAATAAACATTGGAACTGAAACGGATACCAATTGCCTGCCGGTAATTGCTTTGCGCAGTTGCAGTCCCACAGGCAAATGCAATGACTGCAAGAAATATTATTTTTTTCATTGATACTAGGATTTAAACGCACTATAGCACGCAAAGAGTATACCAAAGTGATCAAAAGCCCTCTATAAATTGGGAACAACGGCCTTATAAATGGCATCGAGTATGCTTCGCCGGATACTTAAACTGCTGAGCCGCGGATTTTCCCGGGTTGGATATACCCGGTTCGACAAGAAAATATACACTATGTTATATTTGGGATCTACCCAAACGCAGGTGCCGGTAAATCCGGTATGACCATAGGCCTGTGGCGAGGCGTATTTACTGGGATAGGGGTCGCTGCTGGTGGCATTGTCCTTTTCTGGCTTATCGAAACCATAACCTCTGCGGCTGATAGAACTATGATAGGCCGAAAAATATTGTATAGTTTCTCTTTTTAAGAACCTATGACCGTTCAGCTCGCCGCCGTTTAACAGCATCTGGTATAATTTGCCGAGATCATAGGCGTCGGAAAACAGACCGGCATGACCGGCGACACCGCCCCCCAAGGCAGATCCTTCGTCATGCACCGTGCCTTGTATGAGCTGGTTGCGGAAATGCGTTTCCTTTTCTGTAGGTACAATCGCTTCCAATGGAAAACGCTCTAAGGGGTGAAACCCGGTAGTGGTCATGTGCATCGGTTGGTAAAAGGTTTTTTGCACATAGGTTTCCAGCGGCATTTTGGTAACGGCTTCCACAATCTTGCCCAGGAACCAAAAATCATTATCACTGTAAATATATTTTTGCCCGGGGGGAATAACCGGGCTCTCCAGTATTTCCCTCCAGATGGTATCCTTATAATCATCTCTTAAATAAAGATTCCGTGCCACCTGCGTGGTAAATCCTTCTGAGCGAACGGAACGGTACAGGTCGCTTCTTACCGACCCATCGGCATTCAGTGTTTTTTTATAAAAAGCGATGAAAGGAACCATCCCCGCCTGGTGCAGGATGATATCCTCCAGGGTTAGTTTGGCTTTGTTGGTTTTTTTGGTCCAGGGAAGATAATCTTCCAGCCGTTTTTTAAGATCTATTTTGCCTTCTTCGTACAATTTCATTACAGAAACCGTAGTAGCGGAAACTTTTGTAACGGAGGCCAGGTCAAAAATACTGTTGAGCTGCATTGGGTGGGTGCTATCATATTCATAATTGCCAAAGGCCTTATGAAAAACAATTTTGCCGTCTTTGGCGGCCAATACCACACAACCCGGGTAGGCTTTTTGTTGGATACCGGCTTCGGCGATGGAATCTATAGGCGCAAAGCGAGCGTCATCGATCGGACGCATGCCCCCGGTTGCTGTATTTTTCAGCACCATGCCGGTGCCGTATTTCCAGTTGCAAACGGAAACGGGCAGTGTTCCGGTAGCCACAAATTTCGATTCCAGCCAGTCTGCGGCGGTGTTTTGAAAAATAGCGTCATCTTCATAGGCACCCACCAGCGATTTTGCCGTGCAGAAATTGCTTAAGGATAGGGGGTTGCCAAATACCATGGTGACTGCGTTTTCCTTATTCAATACCTGCCAGTTCTGAAGCGCATTTTGAGAAATCCCGTAATTGTTGGCTCCTTTTCTGAGATTGACGTCATGAAAACCGAGGATAACCGCATCGTATTTTCCTTCAATAATATTTTTCACGACCGAACCTCCTTTACCAGGCGAATCATTGTAATGAATATAGTATATGTCGGCATTCAGATCGCTTTGCAAACGATTTGCCAGCACCGTTTTTTCATTATTGGTAAACGCTACATAAGCGATCTTTTTACCTTTTAAAGGCAGCGAGAAAAAATCGTTTCGGAACCCATCGGGGTTGATCAAATTAACAACGGTCAATGCTTTTTCTGCAACTTTTTGACGGATGCTATTGGTACTGCTGTTTAATTCATTGGTGAGGTTTTCTATGGAGACCGGCTGCCATTGGTTTAAGCCAAGATTATATTTGGCCAGTAATACCTTTTTGACTTTGGCTTCGATATCCTTCCGGCGCAACCTGCGTTTTTTAATGGCGTCATTAACAGCGCTAATGGTTCCGGCCACACTTTCGGGGAGGCAAAGCATATCGTTGCCTGCTATCAACGACTCAACGGCAATGGTATTCCCGGGGAAATATTTTGCCACGCCTTTCATTTCGAGTGCATCAGTAAATACCAGCCCGTTAAAGCCGAGGGTGTTTTTTAGCAAGCCGGTTACAGCATTCTTTGAAATAGAAGTTGCATGGTGCGGTGTATTGTCGATGGATGGAACAAAAAGGTGCCCGACCATTACGCTTTGCACACCGGCTTTAATGAGTTGTTTAAAGGGATAAAGCTCCAGTTCCTGCAACTGATCCAATGTTTTATTGATCACCGGCAGATCCAGATGCGAGTCTACCGCTACGTCGCCGTGCCCGGGAAAGTGTTTGGCGCAGGCCATGATCCCTGCGTCCTGCATGCCTTTCATATAGGCGATGCCCATTGCCGCCACTTTATATTTATCTTCTCCAAAAGAGCGAAAACCGATAACCGGATTATTGGGGTTATTGTTGATGTCAACGTCAGGAGCGTAATTCACTTGCACGCCCAGGCGTTTGTGCTGAAGGCCCACCGCACGTCCCATTTCAAATACCAGGGAAGTATCACCCATTGCGCCCAGCGTCATCTGATAAGGAAATTTAATTACACTATCCAGGCGCATACCCAAACCGTACTCACCGTCAATGGTGATCATCAGTGGCGTTTTTGCCAGAGACTGGTAATAGTTGGTAAGGTTGGCCTGGCGGATGGGACCGCCCTGGAAAAAGCAAAGCGCGCCTACATTATATTTTTTGACGTCGTCAGTGACTTTTGCAATATGGTCGGGCCCCAGGTTTGAATGGGCCCTTACAATGATCAGTTGTGCAATACGCTGGTCTTTACTCAGACTTTTATAAACGCTGTCTACCCACTTTTTTGCAGACAGGTTGCTTTTATACTGTGCAGTAGCAAGGTATGGGATCAGGAATAGCGCAAGCAAAGGTATATACAACCGGCAATGCTTCATTTTGAATTATTTTTCGTTATGAATGATTGCAAATGTAGCTGATTCTGCAATGAAAAGGGCGCCGTTCATCAAGGCGAAAGCATAAATCTAAAACTGCCACCAATACCCGCCTGAACGGACGGGCAGGCACGAATGAATTAGCTGTTGCGTCGTCTTCAAAGTAAATAAACACGAATGCCATGCGTCGAAGGCAGATTCGTGTTCATCGTTTTGCAGATAGCGTAGTTGTTTTATTAGTGCAGTCGTTGCCTAAGTCTATCTGAGTGCATTCGTGGCCGGAATTATTCTGTGTACTTATATCCAACACCCCTTACAGAGTGGAAGAACTCGGGGTTGCGGCTGTCTTTTTCAAAATATTTCCTGAAGTTGAGAATAAAGTTGTCGATGGTGCGCGTGGTGGGATAAACATTGTAGCCCCACACCGATTGCAATATTTTTTCGCGGGGTACCACTTCATTCTTGTTTTCAATAAGCAGCTTCAGCAGCATGGCTTCTTTTTTGCTGAGCTGTATTTTTCCTGCGTATTTGGTAACGGCTTCCTGCGCCTTAAAGTCGATAATGTTATCGCCGAAGGTATAGGAGTTACCAACCGTGCTTCGTTCCTGCAGGCGTTGATTTTTGTTGATGAGTTTTTGGATCCTTAATAACAACTCTTCCAGGTTAAAGGGTTTGGTCAGATAATCATCCGCACCTTTCTTTAAGCCTAACACTTTATCGTTACTGGTATTCTTTGCGCTCAACATCAGAATAGGCAGCTCCGTATTGGTTAGCCGGATGGTTTCTGCCACGGCAATGCCGTCCATCTCCGGAAGCATAATGTCGAGGATCACTAAATTAAAGTATTCATTCTTTATTGCATCCAGCGCCTGCACACCGTCAAAAGCCGATGTTACGGCATAATTCTCCAGTTCAAGGTTTAGTTTTAACGCCTCGTGCAAATTCTCTTCATCTTCTACCAACAAGATAGTAGCTGCTTTATCGCCATTCATGTTCTTAAATTCTTTTATCTAACTACTAATAGGAAATCTGACGGCAAAATTACTCCCGTTAGGTTCATGATTTGTCACTGAAATGTCTGCATTGTGATCCTTTGCTATTTTGCTGCATAGATACAAACCCAGACCTGTACCTTGTTTTTTCCGGGTGGCTTCATTACCGATCCGGTAAAATTTTGTAAAAATCTTCTTTTTCTCCTCATCAGGTATACCGGGCCCTTCATCGGCAACGGCCATAATGATTGATGGCGGCTGTTTGTCTAACTGTATCAGGATCCGGCTCTCTTTGGGGCAGTATTTTACCGCATTTTCTATAAGATTATTAACCAGTATCTGCAGTAAAAGCGCATCGCCCAAAATATCCACTTCGGGTTGGATAGCAGCTTCAAAATGGCGGTCCGGAAAGCGTTGTACAAATTCGGCCACCCGGTCGGCCACCAATCCCGAAAAATTCAGCTCTTCTTTATTTATTTTATGGTCATGATCTTCCAACTGGGAAGATATGAGAATATTATTGGTAAGAAAGTTAAGCCGGGCCGTTTCTTCCAGCGTCATTGCGATGAGTTTACGACGGCGTTCCTCATCAAGATTACGTTTTAAAAGCGTTTCAAGGTTTAGTTTGGCCACAGCGATGGGTGTTTTTAATTCATGGGTTACGGCCATAGTAAAATTCTGCTGCTGCTGCTGCAGCCTGGATTGCTGCGTAATATAACGATACACAAAGAGCGCCCCCCATAATATTAAACCCAGAAAAACGATCCCTTCCCCCGCATACTTAACATGGCTGCGCTCATAATCTGCTTCGATCTTCGCCCGTCGTATTTGATAGGCAGGTGAGGAGGCATCGGTGATAGCGGTGTTCAGATGTTCGATCCTGGCCTTGTGTAATTCGCGGTTCTGTATTTCCAGCAGAATAAACAGCCATACCAGGGCGGCCAGGATGTAAACGACCAGCAGGTAAAAGATGAACCTTGTTTTTCCCCGGTTCTTTTTAAGTCGCTGTTCCATTATTGTTGTTTTTCAATCGCGATACCGGCATTTAATACAAAGGGCAACGGGTCGTCCTTCATCAGTTGGGTGATTATAAAATGATACCGGCCTTTTCTTAAAGGAACGATCGTGTTCAGTTTTATGAAATGATCATACAGGTCATCCACCGCGTTGCCCTCCCATTTTCCTGAAGAAGCGGTAAGGGGGGCATTCACCGTGAGGGCCGTAACTACCTTGTTCAACGTGTCTTTTATCGTAACTTTTGCTACTATATTATTGTATGGGTATTGCTCCGTATGCCTGAAAATAAAATAGAGTTGGTAAGGAGCTGTTTCTTTTACATCCAGGTCTACGATGGCCGCACGTTGCTGTTGCCATTTATGAGCCGGTATATCGGCTATCCGCTCGTTCACCACCACCTGTCCACAGGAAAAAAGCCCGCAAATAATAAAAAAGACCAGTAAGTAAACAAGGCTGCGCATCCAGGTACATTTTTTACAAATCTAGCTAAAAGCCGGTGCTAAAGTACGTTCAATACCTGCTCTTTCGCTTTCTCTAATTCGTCTTTCATCATAACCACCAGTTTCTGGATACTGGAGTTATAGGCTTTGGACCCGGTAGTATTTATTTCCCTGCCCACTTCCTGTAATATAAAAGACAATTTTTTCCCTTTGATGTCGGAAGGTTCATTGACGATCTCCATAAAATAATCGCAATGGTTTTTCAGTCGCACCATTTCTTCGGTTATATCGATTTTTTCAATATAATAAATTAATTCCTGCTCCAGCCGGTTGGCATCAAAATTATCTTTACCTACTTTTTCATCAAGCAGTTTAACAATGCCTTCCCGGATCATGTCCTTGCGTGCGGGATCCAGGAGCGCGATATCTTTTTGTAACGTGGCAATATTCCGGATGCGGTCCGTAAGTTCTGTTTCCAGGATCTTTCCTTCGCTGACGCGGTGTGCGTTCAGATCGGCAATAGCTTCTTTAAGAAGCTGATTGAAGGCAGCGGCGTCGTCTTCAGATAAGGATTCACTGCTCGGGGTTATTACTTCAGGCAGTTTAATAAGAACATTAAGAATATTAGAAGTGTCGATGCCCAGTTCTTTGGAAAGGTCAAACAAGGAATGATAATAAGCCCTGGCCAGATCAGTATTGATCGCTACCGGTTTGGCGTCCCCCGTATCTTTTAAGCTGACGCTGCACTCCACACTCCCCCGGCTGAGCCCTTCAGACATCGTTTTGCGGATATTGAATTCGAATGGTTTTAAAAGAGCAGGCAACCTCAATGACAGATCAAATTGTTTACCGTTTAATGATTTGATGTCGACCATAAAGGTCTTTTTGCCAATCGTTTTTTCGGCGCGGCCAAAGCCCGTCATTGATTTAAACATACTGTGATTTTTGTAAAGATAACTATTCGCGAAGCTGTTTTAAAAAAATAAAACCTGCGCGGGAAATTGACAGGACATAAAAAAATCCCTCCGAAAGAGAAGGGATTATTTTATAAAGATGGGTTAGTAAGTATGGGAAGGTAAATTCCCACCACAATATTAATTATTATTTTGTCGTAATAAAAATTATTTCTCATAAATTTTATTCACATTATTAAGTGCTGGTGTGGATATGTATGACCCGAGAAAGACAGATGTTGTAAAGAAGTAGTGTTGTATTTGTAAGGGCAGCCACAGGGCTGTTGATAGCTGTAGTAGCTGAAGTATTGATGAATGAAGCGTTTCAGCCGATTGGTTTTTCTTTGATGAGCTGTTGTTGATTTGCGAGTGCATACAAGTAATGATTTGAAGGCCGGTTGTTTTTATTTATCAATGTGCTTAAAATTTTTTTTAAATCCGCATCTTCTTTCTAGTAAAAAACAGGAAAACAGGCGGGGATGCACGCTTCAACAAACACTTACCTAACTTTGAAAAAAAAGATATGCGATTTAAAAATCCTGTGCCCTTATCGGAAATAGCAGCATTGATAGATGCGAAAATAACCGGCAATGAAAAGGCTGCGGCAAAAGGTATTAATGAAATACACCAGGTAGCCGAAGGAGACCTGGTGTTTGTTGATCATCCGAAATACTATGCGACTGCAATAAATTCTGCTGCAAGCTTCATCATTATAAATGCGGAACAGGCGATCCCCGAAGGTAAGGCGTTGTTAATTGTTGAAGAACCTTTTGAGGCCTATTTGAAGATCGTGGAAACCTACTATCCCTTTCGCCCTTCTATGGAACTGCGGGCTGAAAGCGCGCAGGTGGGAACAGGGTCGGTGATCATGCCCAACGTGTATTTGGGCAACCACGTGACGGTTGGAAAAAACTGCATCATTTATCCTAATGTTACCATACTGGATGATTGTAGTATTGGCGATGATGTGGTGATACAAAGCGGAACCGTTATCGGAAGCAATGCGTTTTATTATAATAAAAAAGCAAACCGCCCCATACACTATAAGCGAATGACGAGTTGCGGTACGGTAGAAATAGAAGGAGGGGTGGAAATAGGAGCCGGCTGTACGATAGATCGCGGGGTAACGGGTGTTACGCGTATAGGTGCCGGAACAAAAATGGATAACCAGGTACACATCGGGCACGATACGCTGGTAGGTAAAAATTGTCTTTTTGCGTCGCAGGTAGGTATTGCCGGGGCTACGGTTATTGAAGATGAAGTGATCCTCTGGGGCCAGGTGGGCGTGAGCAAAACCCTTACCGTTGGTAAAGGAGCCGTGGTGTTTGCCCAAAGCGGAGTGCCTTCATCATTAAAAGGTAACCAGGTATATTTTGGCAGTCCCGCTATTCCGGCGCAGGAAAAACGAAAGGAATTGGTTTGGGTTAAACGCATACCGGAACTCTGGGAAAAAGTGAATGCATTGTTAGCTAAAGAGAAATAAAGGTATGCTTAATGCTAAACGCCTAACGCGCAATGCCTTTACTGGCTATCAGCTATAGCACTGCGTGTTGCATTCAGCATTTTGCGTTAAGTATTCTGCCGTTTCCTGTAACCATAAACCTGGAACCTGCAACTCAAATTCTCAATTCTCTGACGTACCTTGCGCCCATGCAGGATTATTTAGCTGGATTGAATGAACGACAGAAAGAGGCCGTACTGTACACGGATGGCCCGTTGATGATTATAGCCGGTGCGGGCAGCGGAAAAACAAAAGTACTCACCACCCGCATTGCCCATTTAATGGCAAAAGGGGTGGATGCCTTTCACATCCTGGCGCTGACCTTTACCAATAAAGCCGCACGCGAGATGAAGGAGCGGGTGGAACGCATCCTTGGCAACAATGATGCGCGGAATCTTTATATCGGAACCTTTCACAGTGTATTTGCAAGAGTGTTGCGCGCAGAGGCGCATCGCATCGGGTATCCCAATAGTTTTACCATTTATGACACGGACGATGCCAAAAGCGTGGTAAAAACCGTTATTAATGAAATGCAACTGGATGACAAACTGTATAAGCCCGCCACTATATATAATCGGATCTCTTCGGCAAAGAATGCCCTGGTTACACCCCTGGATTATGTGAACGACTATTACCTGCAGCAGGAAGATATGCGGGCCAACCGCCCGGCCATTGCCAAAATATATGATGCGTATTGCAAACGCTGCTTCAAAAACGGGGCGATGGATTTTGATGACCTGTTGCTGAAGTTCTATGAATTGCTGAAAACCTTTCCGGACGTACTAAGCAAATACCAGCACAAGTTCCGGTATATTATGATTGATGAGTACCAGGATACCAACCCCGCACAATATGAGATTGTAAAATTGTTAGGGGCCATGAACGAGAATGTGTGCGTGGTGGGGGATGATGCGCAAAGCATTTACAGCTTTCGCGGCGCTACTATTCAGAATATCCTGCAGTTTCAGAAAGATTATGATGAGGTAAAAGTGGTAAAACTGGAACAGAATTACCGCAGTACCCAAAATATCATACATGTTGCCAACGAAGTGATACGGAACAACAAAGCGCAAATCCCAAAAGTGCTGTTTACCGAGAATCAGGGCGGGGAGAAGATAAGGATCGTGCAAACGATGACAGATAACGATGAGGGAAAATTTGTGGCAGATACGATCCAGGAGCAGAAGCTGCGGAACCATTTCTCCAACAAGGATTTTGCCATTCTTTATCGCACGAATGCACAAAGCCGCGCCTTCGAGGAATCCTTAAGGCGCATGGGGATTGCTTACACTATGTACGGAGGTATTAGTTTTTACCAGCGCAAAGAGATCAAAGACCTGGTGGGGTATCTGCGGCTGATCGTAAACCCGCGTGATGAAGAAGCGTTAAAACGTATCATCAACTATCCGGTGCGCGGTATCGGCAAAACAACGATCGACAAAATATTGCTGGCCGCCAATACCCATAATATTACCATGTGGGAAGTACTGGAAAAAGCAGATCAGTTTGGCTTCCGGTCCGGCACATTGGGTATCATTCAGGATTTCGTGATCCTGATCAGAAGTTGTGCCAGTATGCTGAAACAGCACAATGCCTACGACGTGGCTTTTCATGTAGGCAAGCAAACGAACCTGGTAAAAGAACTGTTCAATGATAAAAGCACCGAGGGGTTGCAACGCTATGAAAATATCCAGGAGCTGCTCAATTCAATCAAAGAATGGGTCGAAAGCCCGGACAACGACGAAGGGGAAGTAGTAGATAAAAGCCTGGGCGCCTATCTGCAGCAGATCACCCTATTGACAGATTCAGATAATAAGGATCCTGACGCGGATACGGTAAAACTGATGACCATTCACGCAGCCAAAGGGCTTGAGTTTGCCTGTGTATTTGCCGCAGGTCTGGAGGAAATGTTGTTTCCTAATGCCATGAGCATTAACACCAGGGAGGAACTGGAGGAAGAACGTCGTTTGTTCTATGTGGTAGTAACAAGGGCCAAGGAAAAACTATGGATCTCTTATGCCAATACGCGCTACAAATTCGGATCGCTGGTGCAAAACGATCCCAGCCGGTTTATCAGTGAGCTGCCCCCGGAATATATCGACAATAGCTATTCCGGTGGCGGCACCAGGCAGAGCTCATTTGGCTATGGAAATACCGGCGCTGCTTATGAACGCATGAGCGGCGGATGGGGCAGTAGTCGTTTCGATGCTGCCACAAAATTTGGTCCTGCTCCATCAAAAAAAACCGTACCGGAGTACCTGGGCTCCAAACCCGAAGCAAAAAAAGTAGTGGAGCACAAGCCTTCGGTCGATTTTCAGGCCAGCGATAGTAGCGATATCGCCGTAGGCCAACGGGTGGAGCACCAGAAATTCGGTTTTGGCGAAGTGCTGAAACTGGAAGGGAACCAACATAATAAAATGGCTGTAATTAAATTTGACAGCAACGGCGAAAAGAAAATTCTGCTCAACTACGCGCGGCTTAAAATCTTAAGCAAAAACTAAAATAAATAGTAAACACCCAGAGTTCTTACACATTGATTTTTAGCAGAATAGATGCTAAAGACGCCCTTCCTGCACCTAAGTGGGAAAAAAACGCCCCATTTTAGCATAATTGGAACAAGTTTTGCCGTGTAAAAAACGACTAACGTTTAATAAATATTTCTTAAAACGAATAGGACGAGTTTTTATGATGTTAAGACGGCAATTATCATGAATAATGAGCGGGTTATAGCAATGGATGAGCATGGGTGTTATTCTCTTACACTTGAAACAGCAGATCTGATCGATATTTTTATCAGGCCGGTGTATAAACAGATCGCTGTGCATTCTCTTAATTATTATATCAATAGTAAAGGGCTTATTGTTTATGGTTGGTGCCTGATGCCCAACAAACTCTATATGATTTGCAAAACGCAAAAAAATAGTTCCTTCGGGGAACTGCGGGAGAGTTTTAAAGAATTTACTACCGAAAAAGTGATGGAAGCTGTTGGCGACGAGCCTTTGGAACGACAGGAATGGCTTATTGAACATTTTCGAAAAAATACAGGCCTGTTTAAAACATTTAAGAAACTGGCAATATGGAAACAGGTGAAAGAAATGCAGGTCCTTGATTTAAACCGTCCCGAAAGTATTGCCGAGCACCTGAGCCTCATTCATACCATCCCTGTTCAGCAACGCATCGTCCGTTATCCGGCCGATTTTATTTACAGCTCTGCATTTGATTATGAAACCGGAACCGAAGGCCTTGTAAAAATAACCCGGCTTCCCGTTGTGGAAGCAGCGTTGGATGACATTGAAAACAGGAAAAGCGTTTTTAAGACAAAATTTAACAGGAGATAGCGCGCACTGGACACGAAACAGATATTTTTGCCAGACTTAATAATTGAAGTCTGGCATTTTTATGGCAACCAAAAGAAAAAGAAGAAAACGCAAAAAAGGGCTATCTCCCGACCAATGGCGGTTGTTGTTAGCGCTGTTTGCGCTGGCATTGTTGCTGGGAGTCTTTTTTATGCTGGACTGGTCCCGCAGATTTGATGTGGAAGTAAAGCGCTACCCCCAGTTTGGTATCGATATCCCGGTAGACTATCCCATACATGGTATTGACGTATCACGTTATCAGCAAACCATTCTTTGGACCGAAGTAAAAGCAATGCGCGTCGATAGTTTAAAAATCGGTTTTGCCTTTATAAAAGCCACAGAGGGGGAAGAGGATTCGGACGAACAGTTTAAAAAAAACTGGAGCCGCGCACGCCAGGCCAGGATGATCCGCGGCCCGTATCATTATTTTATTCCGTCAAAAGATGCGCGGAAGCAGGCGGTGAACTTTATTAAGAATGTGACTTTATCCCGCGGCGACCTTCCGCCGGTGCTGGATGTGGAACAAGCCAATAACCTCGCAGCGGGTCAGATACGCGCCGGGGTTAAAATATGGCTGCAATTGGTGGAACAGCACTATAAGATCAGACCAATACTTTATACCAATCCCGAATTTTACGAAAAATATCTTGGAAAAGATTTTGATGCCTATCCCTTATGGGTGGCGCACTATTTCGAAAAAAGAAAACCGAAGATCAAACGTGATTGGCTAATCTGGCAGCATAACAATGCCGGTCGGGTAAACGGCATTGCTACTGCTGTTGATTTTAATGTCTTTAATGGAGATTCGGCCGCCTTTCGATCGATACTTGTAAAGTAAAAACTACGATTTTTTCGCGTTGGCGTTCACATATTGTGTCACCTGCGAAACCTGGAGGTCGTTCAGTTTGGCTTTTTTAACCATTGAATTCAGAATAGGTTTCCATTCTTCCTCCGTCCAGTCGCCGGTATTTTTCTTCTGATGGCATTTGGTGCATTTTACTTCAAAAATAGCCTTACCGGCCACCAGTGGGTTGCTCGACGCAAAATCAGCGGTATCTGGTTTATTGCCCGTGACCGCTTCAACCGGCCGGCTGGGAATGGTGGGGGCCGCTTTATGTGAACAACTGTAAATAACCGCGATTCCGGTACACAACACACACAGTAATAAAAGTCTCTTCATATTTTGGAGAAAATTTAAGGGTAGGCAAAAATAAAAAACCTCCCGTTAAAGGAGGTAAATCATTTTAGAAAGAATGGTTATTTTTTTGAATTGGCATAAACATACGAAGAGACCTGCTGTATTTCATCGTTAGATAGCTTCGCTTTTTTAACCATTGCGGCTAATATGGGTCGCAGATCTTCGTAAGATTTAGATGCCACAACCTCTGTTTTAGCCTTATGGCATTTGGTACATTTTGTGGTGAAGATCGTTTGCCCCGCGCTAACAGTGGTCGCGTCACTGCTTATGGCACTGGCCTCGGGTATGGTAGCCGCCGTAGCGGAAGGAGATGCCTTTGGCGAACAGGCTACCGCCAGAAGAACAATAGAAGCGCCAATAACTATCTTTTTCATATTAATGTTTTTATTACTAAAAGTAACAATAAATACGCCAACTTACAGTAGTGTGACAAATATTTTTGACAATCCGGTGTTTATGAACTGCATTGTTGGAAAGGCAGGAAGATATTGCCTTTGGCTTGCCGTTCACTGCCCCGCCGGCCTGGGATGCTTTTTAATCGCCCTGCTGAATTGAAAACGGTGAGCGATAACTTCTATACTCCTTTATCCAATGCAACAGGCCGAAGGCAACAATTCCGCTAAAAATAAAATACTCCAAACTGTAGAATTTGATACCCTTGACGTAGTATAGAACCGCAGCTACCAGGTCAACCAACAGCCAGATGACCCAGCATTCTATCTTTTTCTGGATCATATAAAAAGTGGCAAGAATACTCAAAACCATAATAAAGGAATCAACAAAGGGATATGCGCTGGGCGCAGAGAACAACCCGGGGAGCCATTCATGTAAACGCGCGGCAAAATTGCCCAGCAGCAAAGTACCCGCCAGGGTAGCGGAGACGGTAAGGATCCGGTCGCGCCGGTTCATATAGCTTACCTTCAGTTCTTTTTTTGTATCAGCTTCGCCTTCCCTGGGGTGCGACCATCGCCACCAGCCCACCACATTGGTAATAAAGAAAAATACCTGCAGCAGCATATCGGGGTACAATTGTACCTGGTAGTAAAGAATAAAGGAAAGCGTCACATTGACGATACCCATGGGCCAACTGCTGATCCGGGCCTTTGCAGAAAGCCAGGTAGCGGCCAGGCCGGTAAGCACACCAAAAAATTCTATATAACTCATGGAATATCCCAGGAGTTTAAAGAATTCCTTATGAATATCAAATATCGTTGCCAAGAAAATTATTGTCAGGGGGAAATGGACTTACATAGATCTAACAAAACCACTAAGAGGTTAAGGTTCATTAACCCCTTCCCTTAATGGCCTTAAGGGTTGATCGGGAGGTCTGTATCTTTATAATTTCAGGCCACCTATCAGGTGCTTCACCATATTCTCCTCTATTTCTTCTGCAGTATGGGTTTTGGCGCTTTTTTGCCAGAATTCCAACCCCCGTACGGAAGAAAGAATGTTCAATACCACTACATAAGGAGAAACCGGTTTGAATTCTTTATTATCGATCCCTTCCTGAACAATGGTTTCAATCTTTTTTACATAACGGCGGCGATCACTGACAAACTCGCTTAATTTATCCTCTTCCAGGTGAATCCATTCGCTTACCATCACAGAGTAAGACTCAAAATGGTCGATCATCATTTTGGTATGAAAACGGATCAGTGATTCTATCCGTTGCAGGGCCGTCTCCGATGCGTTCATATTTTCCAGTTGCTCCTGGCAATCCCGGGCTATCGAAAAAACGATCTCATCAAGGATCTCTCCCTTTGATTGTATATGGTTATAAAGACTGGCCGCCTCAATACCGATTTTTTCCGCCAGGTCGCGCATAGACGTTCCGGTATAACCTTTTTCGCGGAACATGCGGGCCGCAGTTTTCAAAATTTCTTCTTTCTTTGACGAACGTTTGCGAGTTGTGGTAGCCATGTTTCAAAACTATGGTTTTTTAATGATATATCAGCATCAAAATATACAGGTTTCGGCTACCTTTGCCGCCGTATTTTTAACAAAAAACAAATTTCATGTCAGTAATAACAGTTGGAACGATGGCTTTTGACGCCATTGAAACGCCCTTTGGGAAAACGAACAAAATTGTAGGTGGCTCGGCACTATACGCGGCTTATGCAGCGAGCTACTTTGTAAAACCCGTTCAGCAGCTTTCCATTATTGGCTATGATTTTCCGGAAGAGGAATTGGGATCGCTTGAGGAAAGAGGAGTGCAGTTGGAAGGGGTTGAAAAGGTGGCCGATAAAAAATCGTTCTTCTGGAGCGGGCGCTATCATGAGGACATGAATTCAAGAGATACCCTGGTTACCGATCTGAATGTGCTGGCCGATTTTGATCCGAAGGTGCCGGACAGCTACCAGGGCGCCGAATTCCTGATGCTGGGCAACCTGATGCCAAAAATACAGATCAGCGTTATTGAGCAATTGAAACAAAAGCCAAAACTGGTGGTGCTGGATACAATGAACTTTTGGATGGAAACCGCCCTGCCCGACCTGGAAGTGGTACTAAAAAAAGTGGATCTGCTGATGGTAAATGATTCTGAAGCCCGGCAGTTAACGCAGCAGCATTCGCTTATAAAAGCGGCCAAAAAGATCCGGGAAATGGGCCCTAAGTATTTGATTATCAAAAAAGGAGAAAACGGCGCTTTGTTGTTTTATGAAGAAAAGGTCTTTTTTGCCCCGGCTTTTCCGCTCGAAGATGTATTTGACCCCACCGGCGCTGGCGATACTTTCGCCGGTGGTTTTATCGGCTATCTGGCTAAAACCAATGATATCAGTTTCCAGAACATGAAAAAGGCGATCATTGCGGGCTCTGCCCTGGCCAGCTTCTGCGTTGAAAAGTTTGGCAATACCAGGCTCAGGGAGCTTACAAAAGAGGAACTGAACGACCGGATCCGGCTTTTTAAAGAATTGACCCATTTTGAAACAGAGCTTTCTCTGTAGCGTTTTGAATACCGGTGCGGTTTCCAAAACGGCACCGGTGTTCAGGTTTTTTTGGAGAATAATTATTCTCTGTCTATTTTTGTTCTGATGGCAATTAAGATGAAACATACAAAAACTACAAAAAAGTGTCCCTAGTGGAAGGTCGTGGTGTTTGTGTGGTCAACATAAATTTTAACAGGCCTTCCGTAAATCCGGAAGGCTTTTTTTTAACATAAAACGCGTAAAACAACAATGAAAGTAGCCGTTGTGGGTGCCACAGGTTTGGTGGGCACCAAAATGTTGCAGGTTTTGGCAGAAAGAAATTTTCCTGTATCTGAATTAGTTCCCGTTGCTTCAGCAAAAAGTGTGGGTAAGGAAGTAGCATTTAAAGGCAAACAATATAAAGTCGTAAGTATGGAAGACGCCATTGCTGCCAAGCCGGATGTGGCGCTGTTTTCAGCAGGCGGCAGCACTTCTGCCGAGTGGGCTCCGAAATTTGCAGCAGCCGGCATAACGGTTATTGACAACTCTTCCGCATGGCGGATGGACCCTAAAGTACCATTGGTGGTTCCGGAGATCAATGCTGATATATTGACCAGCAATGATAAAATAATTGCCAACCCCAATTGCTCTACTATTCAAATGGTGGTGGCCCTGGCGCCGCTGCATAAAGCCTATAATGCAAAACGCATTGTGGTTTCTACTTACCAGAGTGTTACCGGTACCGGCGTAAAGGCGGTGAGCCAGCTAAAAGGAGAACGGCAGCAGGAAGTGGCCGGCGCAACAGGGGATTACGAAATGGCGTATAAATATCCCATCGATTTGAATGTGATCCCGCAAATAGATGTGTTTGTGGACAACGGCTATACCAAGGAAGAGATGAAAATGGTTAATGAAACCAAAAAGATCATGCGCGATGATTCCATCCGGGTAACGGCAACCACCGTTCGTATACCGGTAATGGGCGGCCACAGCGAAGCGGTAAATATCGAATTTGAAAATGAATTTGACCTTGCCGATGTGCGCAATTTACTGGAAACAGCCCCTGGGGTAGTAGTGGTAGATGACCTGGCCAGCCAACAGTACCCCATGCCTAAGGATGCGCATGAAAAGGATGAAGTGTTCGTGGGGCGTATCCGCCGGGACGAATCGCAACCCAAAACCCTCAATCTGTGGGTGGTGAGCGATAATTTACGTAAGGGTGCCGCAACGAACGCTGTACAGGTAGCGGAATACCTGGCAGCAAGCAATCTGATATAAAAATTTAAAATGTAAAATATTGAATGTAAAAGTTAAAAGTTGCTGCTAACAGACGGATCCCGCTTTTAACTTCTACATTTTTCGTTTATTATTCTACATTTTAAATTTACTTTGCATCCAGTATGTCAGATTTAGCAGACAAAATAGATAAGGACCGCCTGCCCCGTCATATAGCTATTATAATGGATGGGAACGGGCGGTGGGCGCAGGAGCAGGGGCAGGATCGCCTGTTTGGGCATTATCATGGGGTCGAGAGTGTGCGGGATATTGTGGAAGGGTGCGCGGAACTGGGCATTGGCTACCTCACTCTTTATGCCTTTAGCACAGAAAACTGGGACCGGCCCCAATACGAGGTAACAGGGCTGATGGAATTGCTGGTGGCTACCATCCGGAAAGAAGCAGAAGTACTGCATAAAAACAACATCCGCCTGCAAGTGATCGGTGATATGAGCATGCTGCCGGATTACGCCCGCCAGGAGCTAAATGAGGCGTTAGAGATGACCGCAGGAAACAGGGGGCTGAACCTGGTAATGGCATTAAGCTACAGTGGTCGCTGGGAGCTCCTTAATGCGGTAAAGGAAATAGCGGGGGAAGTAAGCCGCGGCGGGCTGAAGCTGGAAAATATCACCCAGGATACCCTGCAGCAACATCTTTGCACCTACGGATTTCCCGACCCGGAACTGATGATCCGTACCGGCGGCGAATACCGGATCAGCAATTTCTTATTGTACCAGTTGGCTTATGCCGAACTCCACTTCACCGAGGTGCGCTGGCCCGATTTCAGAAAAGCAAACCTTTACGAAGCGATCATTGACTATCAAAACCGGGAGCGTAGATTCGGCAAAACATCGGCTCAGGTAACAGAATAGCACCCGATTAGTTTACTAAAAGCTGCTATTACCACAAATACAGGTTCTTTTTAACATACAGTTTCCAAATTTTACCGTTAATTTGCCGCCGCAATGGGGTGGAAGGGTTGAATGAGAAATTGGTAGACTCCTGCTTTGCACAACAAAATTGATTACCGTAATACTTTAACCTTTATATGCGCTTTTTTATTTACAGAATTTGCATTGTAACTATATCTATTTTTGCGGCTAATCATGCTTTTTCACAGGTTGATTCTACTCCGGTAACTTCGGTTGATCCGAGGATTGAGGAATTTCTTCAAAGCTCACAACAAAAAGAATATACGCTGTCTAATGTAAAAATCACCGGTGTAACTTATCTGGATTCTACTATTGTTTTATCAGTTGCGGGGCTCCAAAAAGGGCAAAAGTTTGTATATCCCGGTTCTGATATTTTTGCCCGTGCTATCAATAACCTTTGGAAACAAAAGCTTTTCGCCAATGTGGAAGTTTATATTACCAGTGTTGATAATGATAAAGTAGGAGTGGAAATAGCCATCCTGGAGCGCCCGCGCCTGGGAAGCTTTAAGTTTGAGGGGGTTAAAAAAACAGAAATCGAGGAACTGACAAAGAAGATCGGCCTGGTAAAACAATCGATCCTCTCCGAAAATACCCGGCAAAATATTAAACAGGTGGTAAAAACCTATTTTGAAGAAAAAGGTTTTTATGATATCAATACGACGCTGGTGGAAACACCTGATCCCGTTTATAAAAACTCCAGCGCGCTTACTATTAAAATAGACAAAGGCAAGAAAGTAAAAATTGATGAAATTAACTTTTTTGGCAATGATAATGTTGAGTCGGCCAAGCTGAAAAAGCAGATGAAGGGCACCAAGGAAATGACCCGGATGTCCCTGTATCCTTCTTCTTATGTAAGCCCTTATGGTCCCAAGCAGATCTATTCCTTTAATGAATATATGAAGGATTGGGGCTTTTTAACCGGCACCAAAACCTTAAAAGTACTGGATCCGTATTTCCGGTTTAAATTTTTCAGCTCCTCCAAATTCAATCCGAAGAAATATGATGAGGATAAGGATAAAGTGCTGAAGTACTTTAACTCCAAGGGCTACCGCGATGCCCAGATCCTTGCCGATACCCAGGTGATCCAGAATAACAAAATGTATGTGGACCTGAAGGTAATGGAAGGACATAAATACTATTTTGGGAACATCACCTGGAAGGGAAATAAAGAGTTTAGTGATACGGTGCTGAACGCAATACTTAAGATCAATAAAGGCGATATTTATAACGCTACCATTCTGAACAAGCGCCTGGGGCTTGAGCCCAGCCAGGATCAGTATGATATTACCACATTGTATAATGACAAGGGGTATCTTTTCTTTAATATAACTCCCTGGGAAACAAAGATATATAACGACACTATCGATTATGAGATCCGTATGGTTGAAGGCCCTATTGCCCGCATCAAGAACGTAAATATCATGGGGAATGAACGCACCAAGGACCATGTGATCCGCCGGGAACTGCGGACGATCCCCGGTGAATTGTTCAGCCGGACCGACCTGATGCGCTCTATCCGTGAACTGAATACCCTGAACTTTTTTGAACAGGAATCGATCAATCCGCAACCGGTGCCCAACCAGGCGGATGGAACGGTTGACATTAACTGGAAGCTGAAAGAAAAATCCTCCGACCAGTTGGAGCTTTCCGCCGGATGGGGCGGCGGTATTGGTTTGACCGGCACCCTGGGGGTAACCTTCAATAACTTTTCCATCCGTAATATCTGGAAAAAAGAAGCCTGGGATCCGTTGCCCGTGGGGGATGGACAAAAGCTGAGCCTGCGCGTTCAGTCGAACGGTAAAATTTACCGCTCTTACAACGCCTCGTTTACAGAACCCTGGCTGGGCGGAAAGAAAAGGAATTCGCTGACGATATCCTATAATAACAGTAAGTACCACATGGGTGGGTATGACTATAGTACCAACCGTTATATCTTCTCTGATACTTCTTCCTTAACCGTTAACGGCGTTAGCGTTGGTTTGGGTAAACAATTGAAATGGCCCGATGACTTTTTCACGATCAACTACATCGCTTCTTTTACGCGATATGATGTGAGGAATATGGGCTTGCAGTACGGATTGCCGTTTCAGACCGGTAAATCCAATAACCTGAGCTTTAAGATTATGCTTACCCGCAATTCCGTATCGGATCCTATCTTCCCCAGAAGTGGTAGTGAGCTGACGGCAAGCGTGCAGGCCACACCTCCGTATTCTTTATGGGGTGGCTCATATAAAGCAGGGAGGGAGTATGAAAATGTAGAATACCATAAATGGCGTTTTGGCGCCACCTGGTATGTTCCGCTGGGACGGCCTAAAGGCGATGATAAAAACCGGCAGTTTGTATTGAAGCTGGCAGCCAAATACGGTTTTATGGGCCGGTATAACAAAAACCTGGATTACTCACCATTTGAGCGTTTCCAGTTGGGTGACGCGGGCATGAATACCACTTATTCCTTAACAGGGTTTGACATCATTGCCTTGCGCGGTTACCCGATCTTTACCAACTCGGACCCTCGTGTAAATCCGGATAACGGAAGCTCCAGCATCTATAATAACCTGTTTACTATCTTTAATAAATACCAGGCAGAGTTGCGGTATCCGCTGGTTACAAACCCCAGCAGTACTATCTACGGATTGGCGTTCTTTGAAGCGGCAAATGGCTGGCGCGATTATAAGGACTATAACCCCTTCCGCCTGCGCCGGGCTGCTGGTTTGGGTATGCGTTTTTATCTGCCGATGTTTGGTTTGCTTGGGTTTGACTATGGTATCGGGCTGGATCGCCTCGCACCCGGACAAGGGCTTAAAAACGCCGGTAAGTTTACCTTTATGCTTGGGTTTGAGCCGGAATAATCCTCCTTTTAACGATTTTTTATAGAAAATTGTATTTGTATATGAAACAACTGTTTACGCTGCTTATTGCATTAGCTGCATTTGCGACATCAGCCACCGCTCAGAAATATATTATTATTGACACCCGTTATATTTTTGATAAAATGCCGGAATATAAACAGGTGCAGACAGCAGTAAATGCGGCCGCTGCGGATTGGCAAAAAGAGATCGACAGCAAACAAGCCATCCTGGATAAGGCTTATGATGAATATGATTCCCAGCAAAGTATGCTAAGTGCAGATGCCCGGAAGAAGAAAGAAGCCGATCTTTTTAATAAGGAAAAGGAATTGCGGGATCTGCAAAAGAAGCGCTTTGGCTTTGAAGGCGACCTGTTTAAGAAACGCCAGGAGGCGATGCAGCCCCTGCAGGAGAAGGTAAACAGAGCGGTACAGAAATTGGTTATGGATAACGGCTATGATTTGGTTTTGGATAAAAGTGAGGGAAAATCTATTATATTTGCCGACCCAAAATTGGATAAAAGTGACGCTGTGCTGAAATTATTGACAGGAAAATAGGCAACGCTTCCTTTGGTTCAATCATCATAAACAAACAACAAAAATTATAAACCCGTCCCGCCCGCAACAATGGAACGGACAAACAAAAAAAAGTAAATGAAAAGAATAAAAGTTCTTGCTTTAGCAGCAGGGTTGGTTATCACAGGCTTATCGGCTTCAGCACAAAAGATCGCCGCCGTGGATATGGATGGTTTGGTGTATAGCCTGCCTGAAATACAGACTGTGCAAAAGACAATGCAAACATTTCAACAAGATTCAATCGGCGGTGAATATACCCGTTTGTCGAAAGAATTACATGATAAGGACAGCGTCTACAAAGATGCTAAAACATCGGCATCCGTTAAAGCTACACTTGAGAAAGAGATGGCGCCAATACAGAATACTTTAATGGGCTGGCAGCAGATTGCAGGCGAACTTAACCAGCAAAAGCAACAACAACTATTAGCGCCTTTATATAACAAAGTGCACCAGGCCATTACAGCCGTAGCAAAAGAAAAAGGGTATGCCTATGTTTTGCAAATAGGCGCCTTTATTGTTGCACCGGAAGCAGATAATATTTCTCTTGCTGTAGCGCAAAAGCTGGGCATTAAGGTTGACCAGGGCGCTGGCGCTCCTGCCGGTGGTGCAGCTCCGGCAAGTGGTACTAAAGCTCCGGCAAAAGTTCCGGCGAAGACCCCGGCAAAAAAATAACCGGTTAAAATACTACAGATATAGCGACCCCGCACTGATTTCAGTTGCGGGGTCGCTTTTTATGGGGCAAACGCATCCATTAGCGGTTTAACAGATTGATAATAACCCGCCATCAATTTTATTAAAAACCCATGGGCATGTTGATTGCAAAGGATAGTATTGCCGGACCGATATATAAGCCGGGCCCGCCCGGATAGACCGGTCGGACGGGCCTATGGCTCTCTGGTTCTACTTACGCACAGGTTAATAAGGAACTGAAGGCCCTTGTTAACCTATTAAACCGAGGCCACGCCTCTTGTATGTTCATTGGTGGGGTGAGCTCTGGTCCGGTACAATGACATTCCTTATGCCACGGAAAGTCAGGGGCTTGTTCATCAGGCAAATCCGGAATAAATTCGGGATTGAAGAGCTGAGCCGAGAATTAAGTACCATCGGCACGATCCATTTGAGTTTGGAAATAATGCCGGGCTGCAGGAACCCTGCCTGTTTTCTCAATTGTCTGCCGCCATACCCAATTAATAGCAATGGGAGCGGGGAGCCTACGCTCATTATGATAATTTTGATGCCGGTTCATTATGATAATTTGCGCATTAAAATTTCAGCGCCCTATTTTTTAGTTACAAACTCCCTAAATTTGAAAAGTTAAATATCCTGAATGAAATATCGTTTTCAAGTATTGGACATTTTTCGCGGCTTGTTCGCGTCTTTTGTATTTCTCTACCATCTAAGTGCATTTAGCCAAACGGCGATCATTAATAACGGATTCGTATACAACTCCGATATGTTTGTAGATTTCTTTTTTGTACTTAGCGGATTTGTAATTGGTTATAGTTATGAACACCTTGCATCCACAAAGGAGTTAGGCAAATTTTTTAAGAAAAGAGTACTACGCATTTACCCGCTGCATTTTGTGATGTTGCTGGCATTTTTGATGATGGAAGTCGCCAAGCACCTTTTGGCGAATAAAATACACGTAAACAATCTTCATTCGGAAAATAATCTCTACACGTTCATCTCTTCTCTGTTTTTGCTCAATTCATTTCCCGTTTTTCATGTAAAGGATGTGAGTTGGAATATCCCCAGTTGGTCTATCAGCGCCGAAATGGCGGCCTATTTTATATTTGGTTGGCTGCTGCTTGCAATCAATAAACCTAAGTTTTATAAGATGCGGGCCGTTGCCTATTCTATAATATTGTTGCTGGCAACTTTTTCATTTATTTATATCACTAAAGGGATTAAACTGAATTACACTTTTGATTATGGTTTTCTGCGTGGTATTATAGGGTTCTTTACCGGATTGCTTTGTCTTCTTTTTTTTCTGCGAACAAAAGAATTTATGTTTAAGGTTTCGGGTGTTTTCTTTTCTGTTGCAGAAACGGTAGCGCTGGTATTGGTTTGTTTAAGTATCTATTATGGTACATTATTAAAACCCGTTGGGCTAATATATGAGCTGATATTTTTTTTGTGCATTTATATATTTTCATTTGAGAAAGGGTTTATATCCGGGGGGATGAAAAAGATAAAAGTCCTTGGAAAAGTTGGTAAATATTCTTATTCCATTTACATGACCCACGCATTGCTCATCAGCCTGTTTAACGTATTATTCATCCGGATCTTAAAATTTCCGCCAACGGCATATTCTTATTTGTTTATACTCAACTATCTGTTAATTTATTTTGTGTCTTCCCTGACATACAAACACATTGAGTTAAAATTTTATAGTCAGAAGCGGAGTGATAAAAGAATATTGACAACGGCTGCAACTGATTCTTATTCCAATTAAACATTAAGAAACGCTGTCATGCTGAGTTATTTAATAAACCGGTATCAATTTTATTAAAATACTTGTGATGCTGATTGACTAATGGGGTATCGCTGCAGGATCAACTTATAGGCCGAGCCGATGGCTCTCTACTTTTAGTTGCGCGCTTTTAACAAGAAACTAAAGTTCCTTGTTAACCCATTAAACCGAGGCTACGCCTCTTCAACGTTTACTGACTGGAGGTTTCAACTAGTTTAATCATATGCTCAATGTGACAGAAAGCCAGAGGCTTGCGTTCTTCAGGTAACTTCGGAATTTATTCCGAAGTAATGAGCCAAATATAGGAGATTGACTGCCATCGGCACAATCCATTTCGAAAGCAAGCCCAGGCCTGCTATTGCTCTTAGCTAACGAGCACCCCGCCTGCTTTGATCACAATGAAGGAGAATCCATAAGTCCATTATGATAATTTTGATACCTGTTCATTATTAGTCTAAGTTAACCGATACATCCGCTGGCCAGGTGAAGCAAAAAAACAACAATGCCTCGCTGGTCAAATGTGGTATTGTTTTACCCTCTTACCGCTTCCCCTGCTGCTTTTTTGAGAAGCTGATCAGCAGTGCCGGCAGCAAAATCAGATTGGTAAAAGTGGCGGTGATCAATGTTAATGAGGTTAACCAGCCCAGGGCCTGGGTACCACCAAAATTGCTGAAGCAAAAGATAATGAACCCGGCTATCAACACCATAGAGGTATACAAAATACTAATACCGGTGCTATGAATGGTTTGCACCACGGTGGCTTCTATCTGGTTTTGATGATTGGGCAATTCCTGTTTGTAGTTTACCAAAAAGCGGATGGTAATATCGATGGCAATACCTAAGGCAACGCTGAAAATAAGGACCGTACTGGGTTTTAGCGGAATGCCCGCCCATCCCATAACACCGGCGGTAATCGCCAATGGAATGATATTCGGGATCAGCGAACAGAACAGGATACGGACTGATTTAAACAGGTAAAGCATACACAATGCGATCAGCAGGAAGGCCCAAAGAATACTTTCCTTTAATCCATTGATAATAAATTGTCCTCCTTCAAGGAAGGTAATGGTGGTGCCGGTGAGGGTTACTTTGTATTTATCCGGCGGGAACAATTCGCTGATCCGTTTTTTTATACCGTCCATAAGTCCCGGAAGTTTGTGCGATCCCACGTCTGCCATGTTTACACTGATGCGGGCTTCCTGGCGGCTGCTATCCATAAAGCTGGACAATAGTTTTGTGAAAGTAGAACCGGTTTTGCCGCCTGTAGCGGGACTATTATTCATATTGAGGTATTCGGCCAATCCGGGGAGGTCAAATTCCGATGGCATTGAATAATTGGTGCTATCGCCTTCATAAAAAGCCTGTTTTGCAAATTTCAGACCCTCTGTAATGCTTAAGGGACGTGCTATTTCGGGCTGTGACGCCAGGTATTGCGCTAAAGAATCAATTTTAACCAGATTATTAAAATTACGGGTAACGCCAAATTTTTTGCGGGTATCTACCAGGATCTCCAGCGGCATCACTCCTTTAAAATTCCGCTCGAAGAATTTCAGGTCTGTGTAAATTTTATCGTTTTGCGGTACATCATCCACCATATGCGCATTGCTTTGCAATCTGAAAATGCCCATAGTGGCAACGACCAGAATGATTACCGTTGCAGCATATATGGTTTTGCGGTTGTGAATGGACCATTTTTCCAGCCGGTCCAGCCACCGGTTTAGACGGGCGTTGTGTAAATATTTTGTATGCCTGGTTTTGGGTGCGGGAAGAAAGCTGAGCACTGCGGGGATCAGCAATAAGGAGATAAAAAAGAGCAGCATGATATTGATCCCGGCAACGGCGCCAAATTCCTGTAAGATCTCGCTTTTGGTGAGCGCAAATACGGCAAAACCCACGGCAGCGGCCAGGTTACAGAATAAGGTAACCACCCCCATTTTGCTCACCATATGCTCCAGCGCCTGCATTTTAAGCGTTTTATTATTAGCCCGGATGGTTGCATCCGACAGGTTTTCTGTTAACTCGCTCCAACTGGTATGAAATTTATTAAGGAAATAAATACAGTTAGGAATGCCGATG
Source organism: Niabella soli DSM 19437 (assembly GCF_000243115.2). Classification (NCBI taxonomy): domain Bacteria; kingdom Pseudomonadati; phylum Bacteroidota; class Chitinophagia; order Chitinophagales; family Chitinophagaceae; genus Niabella; species Niabella soli. Next base: position 3,984,888 of record NZ_CP007035.1, read on the forward strand.
ACCACAATGAGTGGTGGTATCAGTGCGGTTAATAAGGTAATACTGTATCCAAATAAATGCATGGTGGCCATGCTGAATAGCACTCCTATGATCACCACGGAAAGTGATAACAGCATGGAGCTGAAGGAACGGAAGAACAAGAGGAGGATGACAGCAGAAAGCACGATGGACGCAATTAAGAAATAGCGCATTTCATGCGCGATACGGGCGGCCAGGACGGTGCGTATATAAGGCAGGCCGCTTAGTTTCACATCAATGCCGGTGGCTGCAGTGAAGGCAGCTACTTCTTTTTTTACCGCCGCAATTGCAGCGTCACGGGCACCGGAGTTGATAACCTGCTTGTTCATGCGCAACCCCATCAGGTAGGCATGTGTTGCCGGGTTGTAAAGAAATCCCTGGTAAAATGGAAAATTCTGAAAGGCGCCGGCTCCGGAATCGATTTGCGCCTGGGTGAGTGCCCCGGAGGGGAATATTTTGTGAACCGTTAGTTTTTGTGATGCAACATCTTTTACCAGCGCTATGGCATTGGGCACGCTGATGATATCTTCCACCCCCGGTACTTTTTTTAAGTTCGCCTGTAACTGCTGATACCGGTTGAATATTTTTTCTGAAAAAAGCTGGTCGGTCTGAATGCCCACTACCAGCATATTACCATCTTCGCCATACTTCTTTTTAAATTCCTGGTAGGCAATATTTACGGGGTTATTGGTGGGTATGGCTTTTGAGAACTCATAGCTTAAACCGACTTTACTGGCCCAATATCCTGCTATTCCGGTTGCAACTGCCAGTATTATTAAAAGAATGACGCGGTTTTTAAGAATAAAACTGCCGATACGCTTCCACATAGGACTCCAATGCTTTAAAATGAGCTGCAAAGAAACAAAAAATAGACGGTTTGGGACGCACCAATTATCAATTTGGCTACAGGTTGCAGGTTTTTGGATGCTGGACGTTGGATGCGGGATTCTGGGAAACACAGCATAAGAAATTTTGAATAAGAAATGTAAAAGCAGATTGGGTTTCAATAATGGAAGTTTCCAAACGACAACCAAATAGTCAATAGTCAATGGTCAATCGGAGATCCGTTTCGCGTTGAGCGTTCAGCATTGAGCGTTGCGCATTCAGCTTCAATATTTTGATAACGAATACTTTATCTTAATATGTTAATTGTTAATAATTTGAACTATTCCTGCATTCCCCGGTTGTAAAAAACCTACCTTGCAATGCATAAAATGGTAAGGCGAATTGACAGATCTGTTGCATAAAACAAAAGGGCTTGTGCTGAAAACGGTTAAATACGGGGAAACCAGTGTGATCGTTTCGGTTTATACCGAGCTTTTTGGCTTGCAATCGTATCTGGTTAATGGCGTTCGTACCGTTTCAAAAAAGGGAAATACAAAGGCCAATTTTTTTCAGCCTGCGGCATTGCTGGACCTGGTGGTTTATTATAACGAGTTTAAACAACTGAACCGTATTAAAGAATATAAATGGGTGGCCGTTCATGCCCACCTGTTTACTGATGTATTAAAGAATGGCGTAGCCTTATACATGACGGAGTTGCTGACGAATTGCCTGAAAGAGCCTGAAAACAATCCCGATCTTTTTGCTTTTATTGAAGATAGCTGGAATCACTTAAACGATTGTTCTGATGCAGTTATGGCTAATTTTCCCGTGTTCTTTGCCGTGCACCTGACGAACTTTTTTGGGTTTATGCCAAGGCACCGGCAGGAGGCAGGGGAACAGGCTGACGCATTGTTTGACCTCCGGGATGGCGTTTTTACAATCGCTTTGCCGGCGCATCCGTTTTACCTGGAAGCCCGCTATGCGCAGGTGGTAGCCGAACTACTGCGGGTGCGACGACCGGAAGAACTGGTAGAAATACAAATAAACGCGTCTGTGCGCGGGCATATACTGGCGGCGATGGAACAGTATTATTCCCTGCATATACCGGATTTTGGGCGATTGAAATCGTTGCCGGTGCTGAGGGAGATCCTGCGGTAGACCGATTTTTTATCGCTAAAAGCGATAGAATAAGGCTTCGAGACTACAAGTCTCGAAGAGCGTGAGAGCGTGAGAATGATCAACGCTCAACGCATAATGCAGAACGCAAAATGCTAAACGCCCGAACCTAAAACTTGAGACTTGCGACCTGTAACCTTAATAAATCCTGGTGATCTCGTTGCCCGCCACCTGTACCACCCCAGGCTTTTTCCCTTTTTCAAAGCTGCCGTACAGATGATCAATTTTAAGCGCTCTTGCTCCGTTGATGGTAGCCCAGGGCAGCATCTGGTCGATGGTGAGCTGCGGGAAATGTTTCTGTATGCGCAGCAGCTCGCTCCAGATATTTAAGTCGTAGTTGGAGGCCAGGCTATCCGTTCCCAAAACAAGGGAGGCTTGTTGTTCTATAAACATCGGGATATCGGGTAGCAGGTTGCTGATATAATAGTTGGCATTGGGGCACAAGCACCAGAACGCCGCAGGGAAGCGGCTTTTGGCGTATTGAATATCTGCAGCAGTGGTAAAAACATTGTGAATGAACAATAACTGCTGTTCTCTTTTTAAATAAGCACCATAGGTTTGCAGGCTTGTTTTGCCAGAAGGCATCACCGGCGCCTGTTGCAATTGGAGGCGTTCATATAAATCTTTAAAACCCCCGGCGCCGCTGCGGAACCATTCATCCTCATCGGCAGTTTCCTGGTTATGAATGCTGAGCAAGTGGTTGCCCGGAAAATCGCTCAACAGCTTCCAAAGGGGTGTTGAAACCGAGTAAGGTGCGTGTGGGGTTAGGGAAAGCTGGCGGGGATGGAACACCTGCTGATAATCGTCGTAAACCTTTTTATAGGTTTGAAAATTTTCTGCCGCCTGTGCCGGTTCAAACCCGATGACCTCTATAAAATTATGATAATAGAGCTTGCGTTTTGCTTTTTGGAAAAGGGTATCGGTGGTGTTGCAAATATCGCCCACGGCAACGATCCCGTTTTTGAGCATCGTCGCTTCCGCCTGCTCAATGGCTGTTGGAATTTGCTCCGGATGGGTGTTTCTTTGTCTAACCACCTGATTTACAAACTTTAACAGTCCGGTATGTTCTTCAATCATTCCCTTCATGTGGCTTAGTTCCAGGTGGCAATGGCAATTGATAAAACCCGGGCTCAATAGTCCGTTTACTTTTTTAATAGCGTCGCCGGCTTCGGCAGTGGGAACGACTGCTTCTATGGTGCCGTCGTTGGTTACTATTAAAACGGAATTTTCTTTAAAGCCATATCCGTCGAAAATTCTATCTGCCGTTAATTTTATAAAGTTCATTAAAACATATTTTTTGCCGGGAAGGCGGGCAAGCGGTAATTAAAAAACAAGATCTTTCCGTATTTCCGGCTAATTATTGCTTAATCAGCTCCCCTATATTCCGTTGCTGAAGAGCTTGCGATCCCGCTTTTGGGCGGGACAGGCTCCAGGAAGCCGCCATATATTCTGCTGCCGGTATTCAATAAATACCCCTCTTTTTAGCTAACTTTGCGCCCCTCCGATAGTTGTCGGGTTCAAAAATAAACTTTTCTGATGTTAGATAAACTGGAAGCTATAAAAGCGCGGTACGATCAATTGGGGGTTGCCCTGACGAACCCTGAAATTGTGGGCAATAATAAAAAATTTGCGGCAACCAGTAAGGAGTACCGCAGCCTGGAAAAGATCGTTATTGCTTATAATGATTATAAAGGATTGCTGGATGACCTGGCCTTTAATAAGGAGGCGCTGAACGGCGATGATGAAGAGCTGCGCGAGCTGGCGAAGGAAGAGGTTACCGGCCTGGAGGAAAAAAAGGAGGCAATGGAAAGCCATATCCGCCAATTGCTGATCCCGAAAGACCCGCAGGATGAGAAGAATGTGATCATGGAGGTGCGCGCCGGAACGGGTGGTGATGAAGCCAGCCTGTTTGCCGGTGACCTGTTGCGGATGTATATTAAATATTGCGAGCGGCATGGGTTTAAAACGGCCGTGCTGAGCGAAAGTGAAGGAACGGTAGGCGGCTACAAAGAAGTGCAACTGGAGGTGACGGGCGATGATGTATATGGCACCTTGAAGTTTGAAAGCGGCGTGCACCGGGTGCAGCGCGTGCCCAATACGGAAACGCAGGGCCGGGTACACACTTCGGCGGCCACCGTTGCTGTGATGCCCGAAGCCGAGGAGATCGATTTTGAACTGAAGGAAAGCGAGGTGAAGATGGAAACTTCCCGGAGCGGGGGCGCCGGCGGCCAGAACGTAAATAAAGTGGAAACCAAGGTGATGCTGACGCATATTCCAACGGGAACCGTGGTTATTTGTCAGACCGAACGTACCCAGTTGGGTAACCGCGAAAAGGCGATGCAGATGATGCGCACCAAATTATATGAAGAGCAGGTACGCAAACAAGAAGAAGAAATATCCCGTCACCGGAAAAGCCTGGTAAGCTCCGGCGACCGCAGTGCCAAGATACGAACTTACAACTACCCGCAGGGCCGGGTTACGGACCACCGTATTAACCTGACCTCCTACAACCTGGATGCTTTTATGAATGGCGAGATCCAGGAGTTTATTGATAAGCTGCAGTTCGCTGAGAATTCGGAAAAGTTGACGAAACAGGAGTAGGACAACTGAGCTATAAATTTTAAGCTGCCACAAATACCCGCCTGAACCGGGCGGGCAGGCACGAATGAATTATCTGATGCTCGTTTTTCAAGAACAGACACGAATCAAAAAGCGCTAAGGCCGAAGCCGCGAGGCTTTTAATTTATTAGCGTCTTGGCGGTTAAATAAAATAACAGTAATAGCGACGCTTGGTTGTCATTGGAAATCATTCCCGCAGGGGCGCTGGAATTCGTGGCATTTCATAATGCCATAAACAAGCATAAAACCCCCATTATTTCCTACCTGATATTGAGCTCTAATGCCAAAGTGTTGAGCCATCTGGTTGAATCCTCCGTTATCTCTGTGGTTTTATTTAAAGAGACTCCTATCGCCGGAACCGCCCCTGGCCGCCACCCATGCCCCTCATGCCTTTTGGCGCTGATGATGGCCCCATGCTGCCCTGCTGTTGGTTGCCAGCTCTTTTGTTGCCACCCTTTGCCTTTCCGCCAAACTTTCTTGGATAGTAGGTTAGCGATAGCATATAGAATTGCTGCAGGCCGTTTGAGATGGTGGTCCGCACCATATTGTTATTGGCAAAATTGTCGATGTTTTTATTCTGATGCAGAATGTCGAATACGGAGAATTTCACTTCCGCCGTTTTCATTTTCAGAAAACGATAGGTTACCGACGCATTCCAGATGGTGGCCTTCACCGATTGATTAGTGGCAGAAATATTGTTGAGGTAATTGATATTACTGCTCAGCATAAAATTTTTTGGTACGGTGAGATTGAAGTTCGCCCGCGTGCTGTAGGTTTTTGATTTTAACTGGGACTTCTGACCCAGGGTATCCGTTTGCACGGTATTGTTATTGGAGAGCGATTGGCCAATGGTAATATTAAAAACCTCGAGTGCACTATAAAACAGGTTTAACGAGTTGTTGATGTTTTCATTTTTAAAAGGAGCTTTTTTGGTGTTCAGGTATTGATAGGCGGCTGTAGCATTATACCCGCCGTTATAACGAACCTGGAACATATTCTTTTTTACGCGGAAGGAGGCGCTGCCGTTAAGGGACGCGCTGTAAGACTGCCGGTTATCAATATTAATGAGATAGGATTTACGACCGCCGTTTTTATTAAGAAAACTACTGTCAGAAATAGAATTCTTTACATTGGTATAGCCCAAATTAAGCCCGGCCGTATACGTGTTTTTTTCATTGAACTTTTGTGTGTTGTAGTTCGAATTAAGATTATAGGTATTGCCAAAAGCTGATTTCAGGTAAGGATTGCCGATAACCGTATTATACTTATTGATGTTGTCGATGATCGGGTACAGTTGATCAATCGTTGGGGCGGTAGCGCTGCTGTTCCGGTTCAGCCCAAGGCTGAAGTTATATTTGTTAAACCGGTTATAACTGTAATAAAGGGAGGCCGCCGGCGTAAAGAAACTATAGTTGCGCTCAATATTCCGGTAACTTAAAGTGGAGGTGTTCTTTTGAAACACGATCTGATCCTGCAGATCCACCCGGGCGGTCAGACTTTTATAGTACCGGTCGGAAAGGAACCTGGTAACCGTTTTAAAGAAGCTGATACCCGGCCGGTTTTCAATATTCACTACTGAGTTATTATTGGTTAGTGTGTCATTGAGCTTGTAGGTATTGGTAAGCGTATCCCGGTCGGCTACATTGGCATTGAGGTCAGATTTATTGTATTTGAAATTATTTCTTAACCCGATATTAATGTTCCAGAAATTATAGCTTCCGAAAAGCAGCGAGCGGAGGCCGTTATAGTTCAACCCGATGTTAGTAGTGAAATTGGAATTTTCATTGTGGTATTTCCGGTCGTATTTATCTGTATAGATGCTATCCACCAATGATTCAAACTCCGTTATCCTTTTGCTGTCGCTTTGGCTGTTGCTGTATGCAACCGAATAGTTGGTTGAAAAACTTTTCTTATTGATCCCTTCATCATAGTCGTTATTATTGAAGTAACCATTGAAGTTCATATTATTTGAACGTGACTGTGCCACCGTGCTGTTGAGCCCGTTACTGGCAGCGAGCGTATCATTTCTGAAGGCATGGGTGGCGCCGGTGGAAGCGGTATTACTATTGGTCCAGTTATAACTGGCGTTTAACGAAAAGGAGGTGGCCCGCTTGCGGTTATTGTAACCCGTGTTGACGGACTGGTACAAGGTATTGCTGAGGTTGTGCTGGTTGTTGTAGGTAGTAAGCGTAAAGGGGCTAACCGGGTCCGGCACTTTTTGAACCGTAGTGCTGTTGTTGGTTACATTGCCCTTGGTCTCCCGCAAATTATAGTCCCCGTTTAAAGAGTTGTCGAATCTTGAATTGGTGGTTTCATTAAAACTATGCTGTGCATAGGCCCCGAAATAATTAACCGTGTTGAGGCCGTTCTGATTTGCGTTGGGAGTGCCAAAGTTCCGGCGGTTGTAAGACCGATAGGTATTGTTTTGCATGGCTTCCTGAACATTTTGCACCGTTTTATTGGTGTTGTTCAGGTTCCCGGCAATGCCGATCTTATTTTTCTTATCGTAAAGCTGTAAAGAAAGGTCGCCTTCATAGCGATTGTCTGTTCCTATTCCGGCAGTTACTTTTCCAAAATAGCCCTTCTTTTTATCGGGGCGCAATTTGATATTCATGGTAACCGTTGAGTCCAGATCCGTATTGGTAAGGTCTTGTTTGCTGTAGTCTTTTTCCTTGTATACCTGTATTTTTTCTATAGCATTTTTGGGAAGGTTTTGGGTGGCCATTTCCGGGCTGTTGCCAAAAAAGGCCTTGCCGTCTACATAAACGTTGTTTACTTTTTTCCCATTTACGGTAATCGTTCCATCGCTCCACATCGTTACGCCCGGCACTCTTAGCAGCATATCTTCCACCACCGCCGATGAATCCAGCTTGAACGCGCCTGGATTTATTTCGAGCGTGTCGCCGTTCATTTTAACCGGCACTACCGCTTTTACCACTACTTCGTCCAGGCGTTTGGCGGTATCTCTCAGCAGGCTTATTTTTTTGAAATCGTATAAACTTTTTAGTGAATCGAGTCGCAGTTCTCTGGAGAAATCCAAATAACCGGTATAGCTTACGGAAACGAGGAGCAACGTGTTCAACGGCAAATCGCCAATATTAAATTCTCCCTGGTTATTGGAGATCTGATAATTGAGCAATGCTGAATCTGATTTTTTATAAACGGTCACCGTTGCTGACTGCAAGGCAAAACTGTGCAGGGAATCTTCAACAATACCTTTTACCACGCCTTTTTGGGCGAGTAGGGTAACGGGTAATAAAAGTAACAGCGACAGGAGTAGGTTTCTTAGTTGCTTCACAGTCCTTCCTTGGGTTTTAATTGGATTATTACAGGGTTGTCTGCTTCCCTGGCATTTTCCAGGAATTTATTTAAAGCGGCGTTGGTGCATTGGGGCGTTCTGCTCTGTATGCTGTTCTTTACATTGAGCACAGATTTTGCAGGAAGGCTCAGATAAATGTTTTCCTTATCGAACCCTTTTATCGTGGTTCCGTATAGGGGTAAATAGCAGGTGGAGCTATCCGATGAGATTTTATTATAATCATAAATAAGCTCCAGTTTATTGTCAAATACATACCGGTTATAGCCATTAAACAGCCGCAGGTTAAAAAACAAAAGATTCCTGAACTGGATCACATTATCGATCTGGCTGGCATAGGAGGAGTGCTCCATTTTGTACATATCCATTTCCCCGCGGCTTTTGAAATCCTGGGTAAAAAAGGAGGCGGGAACTGCATTGTCGATCGGCAAAACTAATTTGTAATCTTCCTTTAATTCAGTTGGCGTAAGGGTATATATTTCGTACCGGAAGGGACGGGTGATAAGCAAAACGGAATCGTTATGCGTTGGCATAATGGTACATTGCGCAGCCCCGGAGAAATAAAAAATGGACTCTGATTGTTTATTGTAGGGCAAATAGGTTTGCAGCAATTCTTTGTTGTTGATGATTTTTAACTGGTAATCCAGTGTGTCCCTGCTGTTTTTTTGGGCTTTGATAAAACTGGTCGCGAATCTATTTCCGTCAAACAGGACCGGGTTCGTAAAGGCATACCGAAAATCTTTGATCTCCTGTGTTTTTGCTGCAAGAACATTATCCAGGAAAAAATAAGTTGCTTTTACATACCGGGAAATGTCTTTTTGGGAATCGGCATCCAGGTACGCTTGTATTTTAACCGATGGAACATTGTAATTTTTATTGAGGCTAAAGATGAGCAATGCATTTTTGGAGTGATCCAGTTGTATATCCTGAATACGGAACCTTTTTATTTTGTATTTGTAAACAAAGGAGCCCGCTTTAGTAAAAAAATAAATGGCATTGGTATCTCCATCCAGAATGATAAAATAATCATGGGTCACTACCAGCTTCTTTATAGCGCCGAAAATGCTTTTCTTTGTTGTTTGCAGTGGAATAAACTGCATATCATCAAAGAGTTTCGCAGCAGGCGCCCCCATCGTTTTGGAAGGATCAATATACAGCGTTTTTGACTGTGCCGTTAGTCCCTGCACGATCCATAAAGCACATAAAGCAATCAAAATTTTTTTCATCGTATCTATTATCAGAGGTCGGAATTGTCAAAAATACAACTATCAGACAGATCTTATTGTAAATGGTTTAATTAAAACTTTTTATAAAGAAGCCCCGCCGTAAAAACAGCAGGGCTTTTTTGATTGCTCTGTATGGATGAAAAATTTATTCCAGGAATTCGTGTTCAATCAGTCGTGAAATGCCATCCCGATAGCTATCGGGAGGCAAACGTGAGAAGCGCAGGTTTATCGTCCGCCTGAACGGAAGGGGCAGGTTTCTCGTCTGCCGATATGGTATAAGATTTTATAATGAACATTCGTTAATAATTTTTTATTATTTTAATATGTTATCCAGAGTGATGGTGGTATAATACAGCCCACCAAGTGTTGGGCCGCCGGCATATTGCAGGTAGCGGTGGTTCAGCAGGTCGCTTGCCCCTAATTTTATTGTTGCTTTTAACTTAGGAATACGAACGTTCACTTGTGCATCAACAGTATTAAAAGCGCTGATGCCTCCGGTTACTAAAGGACTTTCCCACAGGAAGGCGTTTTGCCAGCGCCAGGTAATATTAAAGCCCATGTTTTTTAATAGTTCCCTGTTTCCAAAGGTGAGGTTGGTGGTCCAGTCTGGCGTATTGAAGCCTGTAATAAAGATGTCATCGGTTTTATTCGCCTTCATTTTATTATAGCTGGCGTTTGCTTTCAAAAGAAAATGGTGGGGAAGGCTATAGGTGATGCCTAAAGAGGACCCGTAGTTAATATATTTATTTTTCGCATTGGTATACACCCGGTAGCGGTCCTGCCCATTGCTGGCGGCTGTAGTAACGGTGGTCGTGGTAGCGTCCCGGTTGCGATCGAGCATCGCCAGCACGGCTGCATCAGAGCCGATGGTTGCACCTTTGGGAACAAAAACCTGTACCTGTCCTAAAAAACCGTAGTAGGTATTGGTATAAGCGTCGATGTCTACCACAACCCTGTTATCAAATAAGATGCTTTTATAACCCACCTCAACCGAATTTATTTTTTCCGGCGCTGCTTTGGGCAGGTTTGCCGGAACCAATAGTGCGCGGTTGGCTAAGGCCGCTGCGTCGGTATTGCCCTGGGCGCTTACCGCCGCATTAAAATTGATAACCGATTGTTGCGTATAACTGTTTTCGAGATAGCCCAACCCGTCATTGATATAGGACAAGCTTCCCACACGTTTTACCCGACCGTTGTTTACAAAGGAAAGCGCTTCAAACAATGCGGGGAAGCGGTATCCCTGCTGATAGGTTACGCGGAAATTGTGTTTTTGATTGGCGGTATAAACGGCAGCAATGCGGGGCGTGATCTTTGGATCAAATTCGGGGTTATAATCATAACGCAGGGATCCGAACAATTTCAGCCGTTCCCCAAGCAGGGTTTTTGTTGCCTGGGCAAAGCCGCCGAATTTTTTATAGAGCACGTCTTTCCCAAAGCTGCCGTCGGGCAGGGGTTTGTTACGGTCGGCAATAGGCCGGCTGAAATCAACGAAGTTATTACCGTCCGGTATCACTGCATAGATGCGGGCATCCGCGCCTACCAGTAAATTGAACACCTTTATTTTCGAAGAAAGGTCCCACTGGGCTTCTGTATGATAGAGCTTACTTTTTTGTATCAGGGCAGCTCCCCCGGTTACCGGCGCGTCGGGGATGGAAGCGGATTTTATATCCCAGTTATTAATTTTTGTGATTACGTTTTTTAAGGAATCAAAATAAGGCGTTCCGGGAACGGCGCGGCCTGCATCCGCCTGCTGGCGGGCATAGGCGGTTGCATCTGCCAGGTTGGATGCCGTTAAACCTCCGTGTGACGTACCGTATGCTGTTAACGCATTTTTATACTTAGTGCCCCAACTGGCGGGTGTTTTTGTATCGGAAGCTCCGCCGCTGTAGAGATCCAGGTTATCGGCCAGGGGCTTTACGTTATAGGAACTTCCGGTATTTTCAATAGAAAGATAGGAGAGCCAGGAAAAGTTTTTGTTCTTAAACTGCAGGGCATGGTTCTGCACCATAACGCCCTGCAGCCTTACTTTATTACCGCGTTGGAACACACCGTCCATGCTACCCACGCGATAGGTATAGGAGAGCTCGGAGTTATCAGTAGGTTTATAATGCAACGACCCGTCGAATTTTATATTTTTTACCTGCGGGGAAACGAGGTCGGTTTCCCAGTAACCCGTTCTGGCCACCCGCAGGGTCTGGTTGGTTTTTCCATCAATGGTTAAACCGCCAATGGACACCACATTGCTGCCTGCCAGCGCATCGTCGCCATATTTGTTCCAGCCATCAAAAGCCGCATTGGCAGCGCCGTCCAATGAAGGAAAGCCCGGGTTGGCGCTTTTGAGGTTATTGGGATTTTGATCCAGTCGCGTGTTGGAGATCCAATCCGTACCCTGCAGGTAATCAAAATTGAGTTTAAATGCAAATTTGTTGTTGACTGCTTTTGCATACCGGAGCGCTGTTTCGGTTAACGCAGCGGGGGAATGATCTTTCCCGTCTACATGATTCACCCCAATCTTCTGGTAAACACTCAGCCCTTGGCTGGTAAACGGATTCCGGGTAAGGAGGTTGGCCATACCGTTGATGGCATTCATTCCATAAAGCGCGGAAGCCGCCCCGGGCGTGATCTCCACGCTTTGAATGTCCAGTTCTGTGGGGCCGATAGCATTGCCCAGCGGAACGCCTAATGTAGCCGCCTGCATATCTACTCCATCCACCAATTGCATAAAGCGAAAATTATTGGGGATATTAAAACCACGGGTATTAGGCACTTTAAACGTGAGGCTCGAAGTGGTCATCTGCACGCCTTTTACATTTTCCAGTGCATCATAAAAGCCCGGCGCTGCAGATTCTTTTATGGCCCGGATGTCCAGTTTTTCAATGGCCACAGGAGATTTTAAAATACTTTCCGACACGCGGGAAGCGGTCACTACCACTTCATTACCCAGGACCGTGCGCGTGGTTAATGCAATATTTAAATTGGAGCCGGTGCCCTTTACAGTAATTTCCCGCGCATCGTAGCCAACAGACGAAATAACCAGGGTGAAAGGGATCCGTGCCCTTGTGCGCAGGGTAAAGTTACCCAGAGAATCGGTGGTAGTGCCCTCATTGGTGTTTTTGATCTGGATGCTGGCTCCGGCCAGTGATTCGTGTTTCTGATCGTCTGTTATGCGACCGGTTATCTGAAGGATATTGGCTTCCTGGGCCCGAACCGCAAAACTATTTATTAGAAAAAAACCTGTTAGCAAAAGGTATAAGGAAATGGAGTTTGATTTAAAGTGAGACATAAAATATATAATTATTTTGTCTACTAAATTAGTAGACTAATTAAGTAAAAAAAGGGATTGATCAGGAGCGGCTGCTACAACAGGCTGCTGCGGGGTGCATAGTGCCACTACACATAATTCGATGATGATTGTTAAATTGTACTGTGTCCATGCTTTCAATTGAGAGTGCAAATATAGGGCGGCGATATTAGTCTACCAAAAAAGTAGGATAATAAAATTTAACGGCTCGTGTTTTTGATCTGTTTCCTGAGATGTTTTAAAATGCTGCCAGGCCCCATTTTCATAGCTATCGTCTTATAAATTAGTTGAAAAGTTATAGCCATACAAACAGTATAGAGAATCCCTACAATAAGATTCTATGAAAAGAAAAGGGGATAGAATTGGACAATCCTATTACTGATATTTTAATTTTTTTTGGATGATCATTGTTGGTGAATTTTATATGCTCAATAGCTGTTTCACCTTCTGTTAACATAAAATCACTCCATAATAAAAGACTTCGGATATCCGTTCCGAGGGTTTCTTCATTATGTGTTAATGCCGGAGCTTCGAAGGGATAATTCTGTTTTTCATAGCCCGCAACAGCTATAGAACCAGCTTTGGTACTGTATCCTGCCGATTGTAATGCTGCTCCTGTTTTTAAGTAAATGAATATTTGATGGGAAGCTCCTTTCCCCTGCACTTTGATCATTGCAACATCAGAAACAGGTATATCTAGATCTGTCTTTTGAACTTGAAATTCATTCACAAAATAGGAAAAAGATTTTTCATCACCCGGTACCCGGCCGCGGATCCATTGAGCAACCGTGCTCGCTCCTGTTTTTTGATCTTTATTTACAAAATCATATATCGTTTCACGGGGGTTATAAAACCTTCCCGAACTTAATCGTTCATCTAATTCCTGGGTGGCAGACTTTGCTTTTGCTCTTACGATAACTTCCTGCAATTGTTTGCTTTTGTCATGCGCCATTGCTACATTTTTTAATGTTTGGACACTTCGTAAAATTTGGCCTGATAAGCGCTCGTCTAAAGTTGTTGTTATATAATTGTTTTGTGGGAGTGGTGATAGATAGTGCTTTTCGCCGGAATCTCGCGTCAGGGTTAGCTTTAAAAGTTTATTGTCAAATTTTTTATCACCTGAATAACAAGTTACGCTAGCGGCTCCCTCAAATATCAACCCATTTAATTGAAAGTGCCCGGTTTTGTCTGTTTTGATTTGAAAGAGCTGACGGGAGGAATCTGCAAAATAAAACATCAGGTTTGCTGAGGCATTTTCGACCGGCTTATTTTTGTACAATATTTGCCCGTTGTAGGACAAGTAATTATCATCCGGAAACGGTGTATCAGGAAGGTTGCCTGATAATAATTGGCCCCAATCAAAACGTCTCCATTTTTCGCTCATCATTAATGCGTCAATTGCTTCTTTTTTGTTGTTGGTTACATTATGGAAATATTCTGATGGAGATTTAATTTCATCAATAAAATCAGACGTTAGCCATAACGAACTTATTAGATCAACATGGGAAACATCATCAGTACCCTCATCGATAGCGGCAATAAAACAAATTGTATTTGAATCCAGTTTCACAGCGAGTTCATTTTCTCCGCGCGGGGTTAAGTTTTTCTTTAGAATATTTAGCTGAGGTGCGGAAGGTTTATCCGGAGTCAGAAAGCATAACCGCTCGGCCTTGAGATTAAAGGAATCGTCAAAAAGCGAGAATCTTACAACGCCTTTTGCCATATTTTTCGTTGTAAAGGTTCGTCTGAAAATTGTATCAACGCTACTTATTTTGGCTTTGTAAACAATATCGAAGTTGTTTGTGCCAATTAATCTGAAAGTTTGATTTTGCGGAATATTTTTGAAGTTGATAGTGTAGGTAAGGGTAGTATCCGTTTGTTCCATACTCATTGCTACTCCCGAAGCGGATACGTTTGGAAGTACTCGTGTTTGTACTCGTTTTGAGCTATCTGTCAGCCTGATTTCATAAATGTGCCCGAACGCAGGAGTAAGCTTACAAAGAGCTACGTTATGATCTAGCGGGTGAAATGATGCTAGCACACTATTTGATGTCTTATCCGATAAAGTTCCGGTGATACTATTAATGTTGATCTTTGAGCCTAAGAAACGTATAACGATTTTTGAAGGAACACCATCAATTAACTTTCCCGCTTCCGGCATTGCAGTGAAACTCCATTGACTGGTATCGGCAACTATTGCGTAATGTTCTTTTGGATTGTAAATAATTACAGGCTTCAGGTATTGGAATCTTTCGTCAAAATTTAGCATCCGTTTTGTGTAGGCTCTGAGATAATATACCCCTGTTGATAAGGAGTCGGGTAGTTTTAAGCTTGTTTCGGACACCCCTTTGTAGATGGGTGAAATACTTTGTGAAATAATTTTTTTCCTTTTGTCGAGAATTTCAATAAATAAATTTGACGAAATATCTGACAGCTCATATCCCGTAAAAACAAATCCTTTTGCAAAAATTGTTTCCCCGGATATGTATTGCTCTTTGTCCCGTATTAAGGAGATCTTTTCCTGCTTATATTTTTCGCTGTATCCACTTAATAAGGAATCTGCCTTACTTTGCGTAAAGGCCGCCAGATTCAAAGACGCAAGAGATAGAACCAAACTGATTTTTATACTCCTTCTTGCAGCAAGTTGTTTTGTGGGCAAATGATGTTTTTTTCTGCTATTAATGATATTAAAGACTCTTGTACTTGCTAATGTACGTCTTTTTTGCAATGTTGTTATTTGCGAATATTATGAAACAGACAGTGAATGCAGATGCAGATTTCGAAGATTGTTAGAAGAATAAAATCGGTGTTTTAGAGCAGCTCCAGAGAGGCTCTGGCTGTTACTAAATATCGGCGGCGTTTAAGCAGTGATGTTGTTCGACCATTGGAACTGCTTCAGTAAATAACCGAATACATAATTTTCGTGTCGTTATGTAGATAGGATGCCTTTATAAAAAAGCCGCCTTGTAAATAGTGATCAAACTCATGGTAATTACCAGCACTCCCACTACAACGAACATCTTTTTAGTCGGTAATTTTGAAGTAAGCATAGCAGAAAAAGGAGCGGTAACAATACCGCCGATCAACAGGCCGGCTACAATATTCCAATGTTGAATACCGAGTGTGAAAACAAACGTAATGGCGCTGGTAAGCGTTAAAATAAATTTGGCTACCGTAGAGCTTCCGATTACGTAGCGGGGGCTTCTGCCGTTTTTGATAAACGTGCCCGTTACCAGCGGCCCCCAGCCGCCGCCGCCAAAAGAATCAATAAAACCACCGGCCAGACCTAAGGCGGTGATGTTTGTTTTTTTCGAAGTGATTTTTTTCTTTTTCTTGTTAAACGTGTTCATTAAAATGCGCACGCCCAAATACAAGGTATAAGCGGCAATGAACGGCTTGGTGATCCGGGCATCCCGCTCCCCTAAATAAGAGAGTGTCAAAGCCCCGATAACGGCCCCGATAACGGCGGGTATGGCTAATGCCTTGGTCAGCTTTTTATTTACATTTCCTAATTTAAAATGACTGATGCTTCCGGCTGCGGTGGTAAAGGATTCGGCGGAGTGAATGCTGGCGCTTACAATAGGTGGCGCCACATTCAGCATCAACAAAATGGTAGTACAGATAACGCCATAACCCATTCCCATTGATCCGGCAACGATCTCGGCCAAAAAACCTACCAGCAACATCCAATAAAACAAGTGGTTATCCTTGCTCAAAAAATGAACGATGCTGTCGGAAAAGCCAAAGGCATAAATAATATAAACGGCAAAAGCAATGATCAGAAATAAACCAATCCCGATCAAATAAGGGGTACTCCGTCTGGTGGCGCTGGCCAATAATGCTGCGCTTTCCACCACTTCACTTTCCGGCGGGTTATCAATGTTATATTCCCCGTCACTGTTAATACCATTTACCGCGAACTCCTTCGTAATATGATTCAGTACCTTTACTTTGTGATCCAGATTGCCGGACAATTGATTGCGGATGTTCTGCATGTTATCCAGTAGCTCGTCCATCTCTTCAGGAATAGCTGCCGTCAACGTTTCGCGCAAACGTTTGGCGATGGTGGGGGATTTTCCGTTGGTGGAAATGGCGATTTTCAAATGCCCCTTTTTAACAACCGAACCCAGGTAAAAATCGCAAAACTCCGGTTTGTCTGCGATGTTGATCAATTTTTTCTCTTCTTCAGCAACTGCTTTTATTTCTCTGGCGGTTGTGATATCATTTACAGCAGCAATAACCAGGTCTGCATTGCGAATGTCTTCGGGGGTGTAGCCCCTTTCCTCAATATGAAGACCTGTATATTGAGCCGGTAATTCTTTTATTGCGGGTAGTACCGTTTTGCCCACCAGGTTGATCCGCGTGCCAGGCGCGTTCCCCAGTACGGCTTGCAATTTTTCCAATGCAACATTGCCGCCTCCGATAATAAGCAAATTCAGTTCTTCCAGTTTTAAGAATACCGGAAAAAGGTTGTTGCCTTCTTTTACAGGGGTGTTGTCTGTATGTGTGTGGTTGTTCACTGAATAGTTAATAGTTGCTGATCATAGCTTATGGATCATAGATCGTGGTATACAGGCAGGGGGATCATAAGCCGTAGAGATCAGTTTGATGTTTTAAATATTTTTTCCACGGAATCTTTATAAGAAAAATTTTGCTTTGCCACTACTTCACTTTTATGATATACCAGTGAGCCGGGCGGTACGCTAAACGTGATCCAGGCATTACCGCCAATGATGCTGTCTTTCCCGATGATCGTTTCGCCGCCCAGAATGGTAGCGCCGGAATAAATGACCACATTGTCTTCCACAACGGGATGCCGGCGTTTATCTTTTTTGTTTTTTGAAGAATTCAATGCGCCAATGGTAACGCCCTGGTAGATCTTCACTTTTTCGCCGATGACCGCAGTCTCACCAATAACCACTCCTGTCCCATGATCGATAAAAAAGGAACCACCAATGGAGGCGCCGGGATGAATGTCGATACCCGTTTTACTGTGTGCATATTCGGTAAAAATACGCGGCAACGCCCGGATGCCTGCTTTCCAGAGAGCATTGGAGATACGGTACACGGCAATGGTATAAAATCCCGGGTAGGCGTGCAGCACCTCTTCTTTATTCAGCGCTGCGGGATCATTGGCTACAAAAAAAGATGCGTCTTTCTGAAGGGTTTCATAGATGTCCGGCAGTTTCTTAAAGAACTGATCCGAGAGGCTTTGGGCTTTGCTTCCATCACTTACCACATCATATATCAATGTTGTTAAATGGCTTTTTAAGGAAAACCACCCTTTTTCAAGATCGCTTTCTTTTTGATTGACGCCGGTTTTGGGTACAAACAAAAAATCAAAAATATCGTCGATAAACTGATGGCTCAATTCTTTGTCCGGAATATTGCCACTGTGTTTTTTATTATGCTTTTGCAGCAGGCTTAAAAAATCTTTATCAGTCATTGTGTTTGTTTTTGTAAACCTGTGAGTTTTCTAAAACCTCACAGGTTGGGTTGGATCCATTTCCGTTGCGAGAAATCACCAAAGGTTTCCTCCGGCGCTCTTTCTTTTACGTAAACACCAAAAAGCTCGTCCAGCGTTTCCAGGATCTGTGTTTCGTTCAGACTGTCTTTATATTTGGTGTTCAGCCGTTCTCCCAGGCGATCGCCGCCTATGTGCAAATTATATTTTCCGAGCGAAGTGCCTACAAAACCGATCTCCGCATTTGGAGAACGCCCGCAACCATTGGGACAGCCGGTCATTCTTATAATAATATCGTCTTGCTCCAGCTCATGTTTTTGCAAAACGGGTTCCAGTTTTGTGATCAGTGTCGGAAGATACCGTTGTGCTTCCGCCATAGCCAAACCACAGGTATTCAGCGCTACACAAGCCATCGAGTTTCTGCGGGCCGGGCTGGCTTCTGAAGTGGTTTGGATGATCTGGTGCTCCTTCAGGATGGCTTCTATCTCCGCTTTGTCGACATCGAGGATATCGCTGATGATTAAATTTTGATTGCAGGTAAAACGGAAATTGGCTTTACCGGTTTCTGCTATTTTCAGCAGGCCTGTTTTTAAGGGGTAATTGTTTTCATCCACTACCCGCCCGTTTTCGATAAACAGGGTATAGTACCATTTACCTTCATGGTTTTGCGACCAGCCAAAGGCATCTTTCCTGCTGGTAAACGCATAAGGGCGTGCCGGTTCAAACTTAAAGCCGCAGCGTTTTTCTACTTCTTCCTTGTATTGCTCCACACCCATTTTGTCGATGGTGTATTTTATGCGGGCCTGTTTCCGGTCGCTGCGATTGCCAAAGTCGCGTTGTACCGTAATGACTTCGTAAATGGCTTTAAAAATATTTTCCTTTGGAACATATCCCAGCATGCTTCCCAGCCGGGCATAGGTAGCCGCATTACCATGCGTAGAGCCCAAACCGCCGCCGGCAGCGAGGTTGAAGCCTTTTAGTTTACCATCTTCAATTATGGCGATCAATCCCAGATCATTAATGAACACATCAATGTCATTATTAGGGGGTATGGCAATACCTATTTTAAATTTCCTGGGAAGATAGCGGTCCTGGTAAAGGGGATCTTCCTCGGTGGTCTCTACCAGTTTTTCAGCGTCCATCCATATTTCATAATAACCGCGGCTTTTAGGCAGATGACGCGCACTGATCTCCCGGGCTAACTGATACAATTCCTCATGCAGTGGTGATTCTTTTGGATGCGAAGCGCAGGTAACATTACGATTTACATCGCCGCAGGCGGCAATAGAATCCAGATGCAACGTATTAAACGAACTAATGGTCGGTTTAATATGCGATTTTAAAATGCCATGTAGCTGGATGGTTTGCCGGGTGGTAATTTTTATAGTGCCGGTAGAATGCTTACCAGCAATATGGTGCAGGCCGATCCATTGTTCCGGTGTCATAAAACCTCCGGGGAGCCGCAGCCGGATCATATACATATAGTAAGGTTCCAGTTTTTTCTGACTTCTTTCTTCGCGGCGGTCGCGGTCGTCCTGCATGTACATGCCATGAAACTTGACCAGCGCCTGATCGTCTTCCCGGATAGCGCCGGTATAATCATCTTTCAGACTTTCTTTCAACGTGCCCCGCAGCCCCTGGCTGGCCATTTTTATTTTCTCCGTACCCGATAAATTATTTTTCTCGCTCATCTTTTTTGTTTCTGGTTTCTGGTTTCTAGTTTCTGGTTGTATTCAAACAATGAACTATAAACCCTAAACAATAAATTTATTTTTAGTAAACATCTTTCGAATAGCGCCCTTCTTCTTCTAACTGTGCCAAATAATTACGGGCGTCTTCTTCTGATTTTCCTTTGTCTTGCAACAGCGCAACCAGCGTGGCTTCCACATCCGAGCACATGGGATCTTTTGCTCCACAAATATAAAGGTGGGCGCCATTGTTCAGCCATTCTATCACTTCATCGCCCTTTTCCTTAACGCGGTGTTGCACATAAACCTTTTGGTCGGTATCCCGTGAAAAAGCAAGGTCCAGGTTATTCAAAATGCCGGTTTCACGGTAGCTCTGGATCTCGGTTTGGTAAAGGAAGTCGCTAACAAAATGTTGTTCTCCAAAAAACAACCAGTTCTTGCCGCTGGCGCCGGTGGCATCCCGCTCGGCAAGGAAGGAACGGAAGGGCGCTACGCCGGTGCCGGGGCCGATCATGATAATATCTTTATTTTCTTCCGGAAGCTTAAAGTGCTTTGCTTTCTGAATATAAAATTCTATTTCATGCCCTTCATCAAGGTCTGATAAAAACTCGCTGCACAAACCATAACGCTCTTCATCTTCCACGGTAAACAGGTTCTTGGAAACCGTGATATGAATCTCATTTTCCCCATGTGCGTTGGGTGAAGAAGAGATAGAATAGAGCCGGGGCGATAATGCGGTTAACAATTTGATGACCTCCTCAAACTGTGCGGCGTCTTTAACCGGGTAGATGCGCAGCAGATCGTACAGGCTCATCCGCGTATCCGGGATCTGTTGCCTGGTAAGCTCTGCATATTTTTTGACGGTCGACTTCAGTAGATAACAAATATTCAAATGCTGGCTCAACAGGTCGCGCACATTGGCCTTAATTTTTTCGGTCTGAATTTCTTTTTCAGGGTCAATGCCGGTAATGCCGATGATCTTATTGATCATGTTCTGCTTGTTGGTAGGCACAATACCCAGGGCATCGCCGGGCTGATAAGCGATAGGCGCTTCCGTCGCAATTTCGATATGAAACGTTTGCTTATTAGACCCACGGTCGTTCAGATTAATGTTGGTAATGACCTTACCCATATAATATTTTCTTCCCTGGGGTTTTGTTTCAGCCGGTGCCGCCACCGTTGCCGTAGACGTGGTTGATTGCAAAGCCGCAGTAACATTGTCCAGCCAGTGCTGGGCATCGGTCTCATAATCGACATCGCATTTTTTCAACGGCAATACCCGGTGGGCGCCCAGGGCCTCCAGGCGGGCATCTACATCTTCACCTGTTTTGCAGAACTCAGGATAGGAGCTGTCTCCCAGGCCCAGTACTGCAAACTTCAGCTTGCTTAAGTTCAGTTGGTTTTCATGAATATAATCGTAGAATTTTTTTGCCAGCAGCGGCGGTTCGCCTTCCCCCTGGGTGCTGATGACCACAAAAAAATATTCCTCCTTGGGAAGATCTGCAATGCGGTACTGATCCAGCCCGGTTAGTTTTACTGTAATACCTTTTTTCTTGGCGATGCCTGCTAATTGTGTGGCCAGTTTTTTTGCATTGCCGGTTTCGGTTCCATATACCAGGGTTATTTTTTTGGATACTGTTGGCACGGCGGTTGCAGCTTCCTGTCCGCCGGCAGTGCCCTGGGCCAACCCGGCAAAAAAGCCGCTTGCCCAAAGCAATTCATCTCTTGAAAGCGTTGGGGCCAGCGTTTTGATGGCGCCCAATTTTGCATCAGATAGCATGTTTTAAATTATTTTGTTGATGTATAGCGATCATTTCTTCTTTTACCGGCTTAAAGTAGTTTTGATTGGTGCTGCTGTTCTGCAACCATTTGAACTGTTCGTGCAGCGCTACTACTTTCCCGATCACTACGAGGCTGGGGGACGCAAGATCCGTCCCCTGTAATTGTTGTTTATAGTCGTATAAACTGCAGGTATGCACCCGCTGAAAACAGGTTGTGGCTTGCTCAATGACAGCCAACTGTTTTTCAGCAGCTATATTGTTTTGCACCAGTTTTTCAACTACCTGGTCCAGGGTGCCCGATGACATGTAGAATACCAGTGTATCGTCTGTTGCCGCCAATTCTTTCCAATGGGTATCCGTTACAGTATCAGCTTTATAATAGGTCATAAAGCGGACGGCAGTTGCATAACCTCTTGCGGTAAGGGGCATGCCGGAATAAGCGGCGGCGCCCAATGCGGCGGTCACGCCCGGTATAATTTCGTAGGAAATATTATGTTCGGTCAGTATTTGCAGCTCGTCTAAAATATTGGAGAATATGGAAGCGTCGCCGCCTTTTATGCGTACCACAAATTTCCCTTGTAAGGCATGTTCCACCAGCAGCGCATTGATCGAGCTTTGCGGCGTTGATCTTTTTTTGCTGCATTCTTTTCCTACACGAATAATTTCCGCTTCCGGTGCAACATAACGATGCAGGATCACATCGCTTACCAGCCGGTCGGCCAGTACCACATCGGCTTTGCGGAGCGCTTCTGCGGCCTTAACCGTGATCAGGTCCGGATCACCGGGCCCCGCACCTGCCAACACCACTTTCCCCGTTCCGGCGGAAGGCTTTTTTGTATTGCGTTGTAACTGTTGAAGAAGCATTGTTATTTTTTTTATTCTACTTGAAGAGTAGACTTTTTGATCAAAAAAAACCGATGGAGCGGCACCGGTTCAGGACCCGTGCCGCCGCATCGATCAATTCAGCAACACAGCGGCTACTGTGCTGTTGCTGGTTTCGTCTATTAAAATTGCGTTGCCGTAATCGCTGAGTGATGCAAAATCATCATACACCAATGGTGCGGCAGTTTTGATTTTTGCGCGCACGATCTCGTTCAATTTAACACCATCTTCTGCGGGAATGCGTTCCAATGTGTTTACGTCCAGTTTGTATTCCACTTCGCGCACGATCGTTTTTATTAAACGGCTTTTATGCTGGAGGAAATATTTGTTACCCTGGATCAGCGGCTTATTGTCCAGCCAGCAAAGGACTACTTCTATTTCATTTGCTACTTTGGGTAAGTTATCGGCCCGGGCAAAAGTATCGCCGCGGCTGATGTCGATATCGTCTGCAATATGCAGTACTGCTGCTTGCGGTGCAAATGCTTCCTGCACTTCCACGCCTCCTACTTCAATTTTTGTAATAGTAGAGGTAATGCCTGCAGGCAGAATTTGTATACTATCGCCTACTTTATAAACCCCGCTGATCACCTGGCCGGCATAACCACGATAGTCGTGCAGTTCGGTAGTTTGCGGGCGGATCACATATTGCACCTGGAAGCGCGGATCTTCGTGGTTGATATCGGTATCAACCTGCACTTCTTCCAAAAACTCCAGTAAAGGACTGCCTTTGTACCAGGGCATGTTTTTAGAAGGCTCCACGATATTGTCTCCCAGCAATGCTGAGATCGGAGTATAGCTTATATTTTTTAATTGTAGTTGCTCGGCTACTTTTTCATAGTCGGCTTTTATTTCATTGTACCGCTCTTCAGAAAAATCAACCAGGTCCATTTTATTAATCGCTACTACCACATGCGGAATCTTTAACAGGGAAGCGATAATAGAATGACGGCGGGTTTGCTCAATAACGCCTGCGCGTGCATCGATCAGGATCACGATCAGGCTGGAGTTGGACGCACCGGTGATCATATTCCGGGTGTATTGCACGTGGCCCGGCGCATCAGCGATAATGAACTTTCTTTTTGGAGTAGAAAAATAACGATAGGCCACGTCAATCGTAATGCCCTGCTCTCTTTCCGCCCTTAAACCGTCTGTAAGCAGCGCCAGGTCAATCCCATCGGCATTTTTGTTTTTCGATTGTTTTTCCAGTGCCTCCAGTTGGTCTACCAGGATGCTTTTGCTATCGTACAACAATCTTCCGATCAAAGTGCTTTTACCGTCGTCTACACTGCCCGCAGTTATGAAACGTAATATATCCATTTGAAAATGCTGAATTTGAAATTTAAAATTTTGAATTTAGAAGTAGCCTCCCTTTTTCCGGTCCTCCATCGCGGCTTCGGTTACTCGGTCGTCAATCCTGGTTTCGCCTCTTTCAGAGATACGGGTAGCCATAATTTCATTAACCACTTCATCTAATGTAGAAGCATTGGACTCAACGGCAGCGGTACAGGTCATGTCACCTACGGTGCGGTAACGTACTTTTTTGGTTGCAATAACATCCGTGTCATCAATAGTGATATAATCGGAAACGGCGATCAGTTGCCCTTCGTGTTGGATCACTTCGCGGTCATGTGCGAAATAAATAGAAGGGAGGCCGATGCCTTCTTTCTTGATATAGCTCCATACATCCAGCTCCGTCCAGTTGCTGATAGGGAATACGCGAACGTTCTCGCCTTTATGAATGCGGCCATTATAAATATTCCATAATTCAGGGCGTTGCAATTTGGGCTCCCACTGACCAAATTCGTCTCTCACCGAAAAGATACGTTCCTTGGCCCTTGCTTTTTCCTCATCGCGCCGGGCACCGCCAATGCAAGCATCAAATTTAAATTCCTCAATGGTATCCAGCAGGGTATGGATCTGCAGCCAGTTGCGGCTGGCAAATTTCCCCTTGGGCTCGGTCAGATGTTTTTGTTTAATGGTATCTTCTACCTTACGCACGATCAATTCCGCGCCCACTTCTTTTGCCAGTGCATCGCGGAAGGCCAACGCTTCCGGGAAATTGTGCCCCGTATCAATATGCACCAACGGAAAAGGAAGTTTACCGGGTGCAAAGGCCTTTTTGGCCAGTTGAACCAGGGTAATGGAATCCTTACCGCCGCTAAATAATAATGCCGGTTTTTCAAATTGTGCAGCTACTTCTCTGAAAATGTAAATACTTTCAGCTTCCAATTGCTCTAAATAGTCCAGTTTATACTCACCCATACAATATCTTCTTTATACAGATCCGCTGTGCGGATTCTTTTCAAAATTTTTTTGTTGTTTTCGCGGTTAGCGGTTTTTACCGTTCAATTTATTGGTGCACGTGGAGCCCGCATTCTTTGTGCGATACTTCCCACCACCACCTTCCGGCCCTGGGGTCTTCACCCCGCTCAATAGCCCGGGTGCAGGGGGCACAACCAATGCTGATAAAGCCTTTATCATGCAAAGGATTATACGGAATGTTTTTCTCTTTGATATAATCGATCATCTGCTCATAGCTCCAATGGATCAGCGGGTTGAATTTGTATAGCTTACGGTCTTCATCCCACTCGATCATTTTCATCTCCTTCCGGTTGTCCGACTGTTCGCTGCGCAGGCCGGTGATCCACACCTTGGCGCCCTGCAGTGCACGGTTCAGGGGTTTTACTTTCCGGATAAAACAGCATTGCTTGCGGTTTTCAACGGATTCATAAAAACCATTAACGCCTTTTTCTTTTACATAAGCCTCCACATCGGCAGCTTCAGGAAAATACACCTCGATGTTTGTTCTGTACCGGGCATTGGTTTTTTCCAACAGATCATAATGCTCGTAAAACAACCGTCCGGTATCCAGTGTAAAGATCCGCACCGGTAATTTGTTGGTGGCAATAACTTCCGTGAGCACCTGGTCTTCCTGGCCCAGCGAGGAGGAAAGTACGGTTTCGCCGGGGAACTGATCTGTAACCCGTTTCAGCGCGTCCGCCAACGGAGCATTTTCTATTTCCTGTATTTGTGCTGCTGTAAACACGTTTGCCATTTATGGTTTATCATTTATGGTTTATAGTCGCGTTGAACTATAAACCATAAACAATAAATGAAAAATTAAATATTCGGTTGAGGCGTATAACGCAGGTAAGGTTTTACCTCTTTTACACCCTTAGGGAATTTTTTAATAGCATCTTCCGTGCTGATGGAAGGAACGATGATCACATCTTCACCTTGCTTCCAGTCTGCCGGTGTAGCCACACTGTGGTTGGCAGTCAACTGTAAAGAATCGATCACACGCAGTACTTCCTGGAAATTTCTTCCGGTAGAAGCAGGGTAGGTGATGATCAGTTTTACTTTTTTATCGGGCCCGATGATGAACAGGGAACGCACGGTTGCTTTCTCTGAAGCATTGGGGTGGATCATGTCATAAAGTGTGGCAATATTGCGATCGGGGTCTGCCAGGATGGGGAAATCTACGGAACAATTGTTGGTTTCATTGATATCGTTTCTCCAGCCCAGATGTGAATCCAGCGGATCAACGCTTACGGCTAACGCCTTCACGTTTCTTTTTTCAAATTCGCTTTTCAGTAAAGCTGTTTTCCCTAATTCTGTTGTACAAACCGGGGTGTAATCTGCGGGGTGTGAAAAAAGAACGCCCCAGGAATTGCCCAGGTAATCATGAAAAGAAATTTCTCCTTCTGTGGACTGCGCTTTGAAGTCGGGCGCAATGTCTCCTAATCTTAATGACATAATACAAACTATTTTTTGAGTTATTAAATAACTATTTTATAAAACCTACCAACTAAGTAGACTAATAGGATAAAAAAATAGAGGACCGCAAGGTAGGAATTTTTTTTTAACCGGACGGCGAAAAAATTGGTTTTAATTTTTTTTTACATAAAAAACGGACAACTGTTGTTAGTGAGCCAGGCTCTTTAGGATGTAGTGTTATATTAGGGGAGCAGCAGCGGAGCGGGTTTTATTAATCCTGGAGGTCTTTCAGCGTGCGGTTTTCCAGCACCTGCAACGTAGCGTCCCGCACCTGTTTCATAACGTCATTGAGCCCGCAGTGTTTTTCATCGCAATTTTTACAGCGTTCATAAAAATACAGGCTTACGCAGGGGAGCATGGAAATAGGCCCGTCGATCAACCGGATAATGGTTGCCATTTTAACATCGGCCGGATTTTTTTTGAAAAAATAACCGCCGCCTTTACCTTTTTTGCTTTCCAGGATATCTGCTTTTTTAAGCTCCAGCAGGATGTTTTCCAGAAACTTAAGAGGAATGCGTTTCTTTTTTGCGATCTCGGAGATCAGCACGGGGCCATCCTGTTGCTTATCAGCCAGATAGCTAAGCGCTTTAAAAGCGTATTGCGATTTTTTTGTGAGCATATAGTAATAACAAATGTTAGGTCATAAAGTTAAGAAACTCTTGGTTCAAAAATGAACCCGTACACCCATTAACTGTCTTTTTCTATTTATAAATCTGCGAATTTATTTCAGCCGGTGACGCTGATTCTGTAAAACATTTTGGAGGGTCCAGGGGATCTGTTTTTCGAAAGGCATTTGCCTTTCAGGGCAATCTTCTTTGGAACAAAGCACACATTGAAAGGACCTGCAGCCGTCTGAATGAACGAAGAATTCAACCGCTTCGCCATATTTATTGCGGATCAGCGCCGTCAGCTTATCAATTTCCTGGTGGGCCTGGAGCACATTCAGGTACCAGGGCACGGTAAGATGACAATCAATATGCAATACACTGCCATACTTTATAACACGGAAATTGTGCAGGTCGACCCAGTTTTGACTGCGGTGCTCGTTTATATAGTGGATCATTTCCCCGAGCAATTGCTCATCTGCTTCGTCCATAATGCCGGCCACCGACCGGCGTAATATGGTATAGGAAGTGTATAGGATAAAGGCTGCAAGTAAGATGGCCACAACCGAGTCGATCCAGTGCAGCCCTGTAAAATACACCAGCGCCAGTCCTATGATAATGGTAATTGTGGACCAGGTATCGGTTTGCAGGTGTTTGCCACTTACCTCCAGCGCCAGGGAATGATTCTTTTTTCCTATTTTGATGCAAACGCCTCCCAGGGCGTAATTCGCAATTGCGGTGACGGCAATAAGCAGCATTCCGATGTCCAGCCGGTTCAACATAACGGGATGAATCAACTGGTCGATTGCCTTGTATAAAATGACCAGGCCCGCAATGCCGATCATGGTGCCTTCAACAGCGGCAGATAAAAACTCAGCTTTGCCATGCCCATAAGGATGATTTTCATCGCGTGGCTGCGCCGCCAGGTAAAGGCTGTACAGCCCAATGAAGCCCGCGGCCACATTGGCAATGCTTTCCAGCGCATCGGTCAGTATTGCAACGGAGTACGTAAAGAAATATGCGATGAATTTTATGATCAGTAATAACAGCGATACTGCTACCACCCACTTTTGAATTTTGATATTTTGTCTGGATTCCGTGGTTGTCATGATGAATAAAAAAGGGTTTCAGGAAGGTTAGGATTTTCCGGAGTTCAGGCGTTTCTGTTTTATCTTACTCAAGAGCTTTCGCCTGAGGCGGTTGTAGAATTCCTTATTAAAAAGATTGGAATCGTGCATGGCTTTATACGTAAGAAAGACGCCGATTGGAGCAAGGATGAAAGTGGAAAGCCACAATCCTGAAAAAGCGCTGAGGCTGCCTTCTTTCGCCATTTTTTCACCCGTGTTGGAAGAAAAATAAAACACCAGAAAAAATACGATCGCAAAGATCATGGGCGTTCCCAGCCCACCCTTACGGATAATAGAGCCCAGGGGGGCGCCAATCATAAACATCAGGAAGCAGGCCAGTGCCAGCACGATCTTTTTATGCCATTCTATTTTATAGCGCCGGATATTTTTCTCCTGTTCCTGTATGCTGCTGAGGTTAATGCTGGCATTATCTTTTGCCGCATTAATATTTCCAAGCGCCCGTTCTCCCAGGTTGCTTTGCACACTGTCTGGCAAAAATGCCGTGAGGGTTTGAGCTTCCTGTTTTTTCTTTCGCAGCGCCGCGCTGTCGGTTTTGACCGTGTTGCGGGCAACAGAATCGAGTGGGACGACTGGTATCGCGGGTTTTGCCCGCACAACCGAATCGCTCTTCTTTTGGATACTGTCTGCCCGTGCGGCTCTTTTTTTCCTCTTTTTTATTTTTTTTGCGGCAGCGGAAAGTGCTGCTGTTGCCGAATCTTTTTTATGTAAAACGGAGTCTTTTTTTATGGGTTTTGCTGCTACAGCAACCGCTTTTCCTGTTACCGAATCCAGGCCTCTGAAAGCTTCATTGTTCTTTTTAAAATTGAGCACGGAATCCGGAATGGTGACTCCTTTTACCACGCTATCCTTATACTGTAATAAACTGAAGTTGGCCATCATATTGGATCGGTAGCGGCCAATTTCCGCATCTGCAACTCTCGTCATGGAATCGATCGAAAGATTCAGTTGCCGCATATTCAATACCCGTTCATTATTGCGGTTATTGCTGTCACTGGACGATTTAAAGTTAAAAGAACTGATGTCCAGTTGCATTTTATATTGCTGAAAACCGAGGCGTACGTATTCGGTGGCGGAGTCGGAACGGTTGCCGCGTTCCTGGTAGCGCCATCCGTCTTTAAAAACGATATCCAGGAACCGTTTGTCGGGGGAGGGGCGCATGGTGCCGCTTTTGGCGATCACAAAGTTATCCTGCAGGGCGCCATATGCATTATTTTCAAAAACAATTACATCCCGTATGGTGCTGTCGTCCTTTTCTTTTTTCCCGATTTTAATAGCAAAACGGTCCAGCTTGTCATAAAAGACACCTTCTTTGATATCAAAGGCTGGCTTGGCCAACACGATATCAGAGAGCATGGTGCGGGATTTTAGTTGCGCCACCGGGATAATATAGTTGGCAAAAAGAAAGGCGCAAAAACTGATAAAAAGCGATACAAAAACCAGGGGGCGCATAAAACGGAGCAACGATATTCCCGAGGATTTGACGGCCACCAGCTCAAAAGATTCGCCCAGGTTGCCGAAAGTCATTAATGAAGACAACAGCACGGCCAGGGGCAGGGCCAGCGGGATCAATACCGCGCTCTGGTACCAGATAAATTTCAGAATGGTGAATGCATCCAGCCCTTTGCCCACAAAATCATCGATCCACAACCAAAAGAACTGCATTACCAGTACAAAGAGCGTAATGAAAAAAGTGGCCACAAACGGGCCAATAAATGATTTAATAATTAGTTTGTCTAACTTTTTCAATTCCTTCCTGTTTCTGGTCTGCTGTACCTGGTACCTGGATCATGGTTTATAGTTAAGGGTTCATAGCTCACGCGCCATGAACTATGATCTATTTGCCATAAACTCTTTAATTTGCAAATAACGCATACAATAATGGAACAAACAAAATTAAGCCTTTCTGCACAGGAGCTGGCAATGGTCACCGACCCCGGAATTATTTTAACAAAGAATGGGGTTTTGCAAAAAATGCAGTCAGCATTGTATGCGCTTTATGCCTGGCAGCAGGATTTTGTGGCAAAGAACAACGGGTTGCCGGCGGCGTTATTTGAAACGAACGGGAAAGTGGCTAAAGGCGAAAGTTATAAGGGGTTACCGTATGTTTTGCTCGATTACCCCCGTAATTTCAGGCAGGGTCATTTTTTTTCTATAAGGAGCCTCTTCTGGTGGGGCCGGCAGGTAAGTACAACGTTGCATCTTTCAGGAAACCAGGTACAGCGGTGGGCGCCCCTGTTATGCCGGCGCATAAGCTGTTTACAGGAACATCATTTTTATTTGAGTTATAGCGGTGATGAGTGGGAGCATGACCTAAGCGAAGATACCTACAGCCCGCTTGCTGAAATGACGATTGACGAACTACAGCGCATCACTGCCCATAGCCGGTTTCTTAAAATAGCTTCCTTTATAGCCATTGGCCAGCTCATTGACGCGCCGGAGTTCTGGCGGAACCGCTTCCGCACGCTACTGGAAATTCTTTTTAAACCTGAGGAAGGCGGGGCTGTTTAGATTTAATTGATCAGAGAGGTCAGTTACCCAGGCGATGGAATAATTCCTTGACCTGGTAATCCCAAAGCTGGCTTTGGTCTTTAAGCTCTCTTTTTTCCGCGAAATCGGTGATTACAAGGATGGTCTGGTTCGTAATTTCAGATTTATCGATACGGAACTCAAAATATTCGCTTTTTGGCGCGCCCACCCAATGGAAGCGGATAAAACGCTCTTCTTCCTGGTCCAGTACTTCCGCTTCTTCTGTAGAACCGTTCCAACCAAAATAGAAATGCCCGTTCCTTTCGTCCACTGTTTCCGCAAACCACTCACCCAACCCGTTTGATGTAGCCAAAAATTCATATAAAATGGTCGGGGAACAACGAACCGGGAACTCAAGTGTATATAGCTGTTTACTCATCTCTGTTGGGTATATTTAATAATCCAATTCGCTACAATAATATTAAAATTATATTACTGTCAAAATTTTTTTTAAAAATCAGGGGTTTAGGAGGATAGTGGGGTGGTTTTTGATGAATTAAACACTTTTTAACCTGCAATACCAAAATTTGCACAATTTTGATATTGCAAAAACGGTGCAATGGGAGCAGGGAAGTTTCTTTTATTTCCCAATACAGAACTTCCCAAAGATCGTTCCTAATATATCCCGGTCTACTTCTACCTGACCGGTGATGGCACCAAGATAGTGGAGCGCACGCCGGATATCTATTGATAACAGATCGCCGGTAAGGCCTTGTTCCATCCCTGTTTCAATGGCCTGAAGGCTTTCCATCATTTTTGCCAGCGCCTCATAATGGCGGGCATTGGTTACAATGGTGTTTTCAGTTTTGATGGTATCGCCGATCGCTTTTTCGTACATCAGGTCTTTAAGAGCTTCAATGCCGGTATTGTTTTTTGCACTGATCGCAATTTCTGATTCTTTATTTCTGATTGCTGATTTCTGATTTCCCTTGTGATCGGTTTTGTTCCACACCGTAATGGTCTTGTCAGCAAAAGGCGCCAGCCAGTCAATAGGAGTATTGTCCGGATCGGTAATGTCTGACAGGTGCAGGATCAATGCTGCTTTCTCCGCGTTCTGCTTGCTGCGTTTGATGCCGATGCTTTCGATCTGGTCCAACGTGTGCTCGCGGATGCCTGCTGTATCTATCAGCCGGAACAGCACTCCCTTTATATTCAGCGTTTCCTCAATAGTATCCCGCGTAGTGCCGGCAATATCGCTCACAATAGCGCGTTCCTCATTCAGCAATGCGTTTAACAATGTGCTTTTACCTACATTGGGTTTTCCGATGATGGCAACGGCAACGCCATTCTTGATTACATTGCCTAATTGAAAGGAGTTGAGCAAATTTGAGATCTGCGATTTGAGATTTGCGATCAGGCTTTTGAACTGTGCGCGGTCGGCAAACTCCACGTCCTCATCGCTGAAATCCAGTTCCAATTCAATTAATGCAGCAAAATTGATCAGTTGATCCCGGAGTTGGGCCAGTTCGCCGGAGAACCCGCCCCGCAGTTGTTGCAGGGCTGCCTGTTGCTGGGCCTTGCTATCGGCAGCGATCAGGTCCGCTACAGCTTCTGCCTGAGCCAGATCCAGCTTTCCATTTAAGAAGGCCCGCTGGGTGTATTCACCGGCCCGGGCCAGCCGGGCGCCGGTGGCAACAGCAGCTTCCAGTATTTTCCGGAGAATATAGGGAGAGCCGTGCCCGCTGATCTCCACCACATCTTCCCCGGTATAACTTTTGGGCCCCTTGAATATGGTGACCACTACTTCGTCGATAAACTCCCCTCCACCCGGATCAATGATATGCCCGAAATGAACCGTATGCGAGGGCTGAAGGGTGAGCTCCCGCCCCTTGAAAATTTTACCCGCAATCGCAAGGGCGTCCGAACCGCTCAGCCTTATGACGCCAATGGCGCCCACACCCGGAGGAGTGGCAATAGCGACGATAGTATCTTCAAACCCAGAAAGATGATTCATGGCTGCAAAAGTACCGATTCGGGGGGATAGCGCCTATATGCCCGCTTTTCGGGAACATAACACTTTTATTTTCACTGATTCTTCAGATTCACAAAGAAGCTTTTAAACCTTTTGCGCAATCACTATTCTTTTCTGTGAAAATCTGTTGTTTCTGTGAGCCGTACATTCATATTATACTTAATTTTATTGCCTTCATCCAATTAATTGTAATCTTATCATGCAAGTACGGTTTTTGCCTTTCCTGGTTTTATTGTTTGCTCTGTGCCCCTTTATTTCAAAATCTCAAAAAACTGCTCAGCCCGAGTATTACCAATTGTCCATATATAAATATTCCAAAACTGAACAGGAAGCAGTGCTGAAGCAGTATTTTGAAACAGCGCTGGTGCCGGCGCTGCATCGTCAGCAGATCAACCGGGTGGGTGTGTTTGAAAAAATAGCGAATGATACTGCTGCCGTAAAGGAGCTTTATGTATTGATTCCTCTTAAGAACCCCGGTCAACAGGAATTGGTCAGGCAGCGGCTGCAAAAGGATGCGCCTTATCTTTCGGCGAGCCAGCCCTTCCGCGAAGCGAATTATAAAACTCCTGCGTATGACCGTATGGAAACCATATGGCTGAAAGCATTTGCGCTGATGCCGGCGCTGAAGATCCCTGCATTAACGGGACAGAAGCAGGAGCGGGTGTATGAACTCCGCAGTTATCAAAGTCCTACCGAGCAATTATTTCGCAGTAAAGTAAAAATGTTTAACGAGGGCGGTGAGATCGCTATTTTCAAAAACCTGAACTTTAATGCGGTTTTTTATGGGGAAGTGATTGCGGGCTGTCATATGCCCAACCTGATGTACCTGACCACGCATGAAAACAAGGAAGACCGGGATGCCCACTGGAAAAGCTTTGGCAGCGACCCGGCCTGGAAACGGCTGAATACAATGGAGGAGTATAAAAACAATGTTTCTCATATCGATATTTCTTTTCTTCGACCTCTGGCTTGTTCGGATATTTAACAGCGTTTGTGTAAAGGTCTCCCACAGATCGCGCTGATTTTCGCAGAAAAAGAGCCTGTCTGCAGTGGTCTGCGTATTCTGCGGGAAACCTTACTTTTGCCCGAAATGAAAAAGGAACATTTAAAAGAGATCGATTTTGCCGAAGGCGCGGTATTACTGATCGATAAACCGTTGGAGTGGACGTCTTTTGACGTGGTGCGGAAAGTGCGGAACCTGATCCGGGTAAAAAAAGTAGGGCATGCAGGCACGCTGGACCCCCTGGCAACGGGTTTGCTGGTGGTTTGTACGGGAAAGTTCACCAAGCAGATCAATACGTATATGGCGCGGGAAAAGGAATATACCGGCACTTTTACGATCGGCGCCGTTACGCCTACTTACGACCTGGAAAGCAGCCCTGAGAATTTTAAACCTTACGAGCATATTACCCTTTTTGAAATAGAAGCAGCCACGCATCAATTTACAGGAACCATCCAGCAAATCCCCCCGGCACATTCTGCTATTAAAAAGGATGGTAAACGGGTGTATGAGTTGGCGCGTAAGGGAATCGAAGTGCAACTGGATCCCCGGACGGTAGTAATTTCAAGCTTTGAAATAGACGCTACCAGGCTCCCGGAGATCGCTTTTAAAGTGGTTTGTTCTACCGGAACCTATATCCGGAGCCTGGCGCATGATTTTGGACAGGCCCTGGGCTGCGGCGCTTATTTGAGCAGTCTGCGGCGCACCCGCATCGGGTCGTTTTCCGTTAACGAAGCGATTACGATGGATGCGTTCACGGAAGCTATGAAGGAACGGAAGGCCGATCTGTGAGGGTTTTAAAAACCTCATAGGTCTTAGAATATAAACGGATACCCGATGCCAATCTGCAACTGGCTGCCTTTAAAGAAGGGATAAGCGAAGAATTTGTTTTGATAGATGCTGTTTTCGGGGCTGGGGCTGGGGTCCTTGACCTTATAGGCATAATCGAGGCGGATCACAAAAAAGCCAAGATCTACCCGCATACCCGCGCCAGAACCAATGGCCAGGTCGGTACCCAGGCGCCCCAGTTTAAAGATCTGATCATTGGTGCCGGCATCTTTTTTCACCAGCCACACATTGCCCATATCGGTAAAGGCCGCGCCATTAACGGGGATGCCGGCAACTTTAAACAGTGGAAACCGGTACTCGAAATTCGCCTCCAGTTGCATGTCTCCAAACCGGTCGGGAATACTGTAATCCCCTGTAAAATTATTGATATAGGAGCCCGGTCCTAATCGGCGCAATTGCCAGGCACGCATACTGTTGGGGCCGCCGGCAAAATATTGCTTAAAAAAGGGCAATTGGAGCCGCTTTTCCGGGTTGGGTGTGGAACCTAATTCGTACCCCAGCCCCGCAAAACCTCTTGTAATAAAAGAAGTTTTTGCCCACCTGATCATACGGGCATACTCAATATCCATTTTTACAAAACGGTATAAATTATCATCAATAAATTTATTTTTCACCATGCCTGTTAACAGGCCCGATTCTTCAAAATTGGCACGGAATACGCTGGAATTGCGCCCGTTCCGCTCATTCCAGGGCATAATAAAATTCACAATCGTGGAGGTAATTAAACCATCGTTAAAAAGGTTTTTGATGGAAGGGTTTTGTACGATGAGCTTGTCCAGGCTGTCTCTTTTTACCAGGTAGGCGTATTCAATATTGGGTACTTTTAACCGTAAAGTGTAGGTCCTGTTTTTTGTAAGATAGTCTTTAGCATGCCAGGAAAATTCATAGCCCCAGGAGGCGTTTAATGAGCTAAGGTTGAAAAGATAGATCCTGTCGGTGCTTGTTGCATTAAGGGTGAATATAGAACGAAAATTACCCCTGAAATTATCTTTAAACGATTGCATGCCGGGGAAAATGAATCTTGGATAGGAAATAGAATTAGACAGGCTGAACTGCTGTGTCTGAATAATACGCCCGGCTGTAAACTGTCCCAGCTCTACCATATAGCTGGCATTGGTGGTCATGAGGTTGGCCGCCCGGGCGAAATTCCTGTTCTGCAATCCCATGGTTAACCCGATCCCGACAAAATTTCCGGTGATGGCACTCTGGCTGTAGCTGCTTTCCACGCTGGTGGTGAAATTATATTTCTTGGCGGGAATCAGTTTTATGGCAATGTCCACAGTATCGGAACCCGTCCGTGGTATTTGCGCGATGTCTACCATGCGCCAGGTACCCACGCCGGTGAGGCGGTTCGTGGTGCGGGTATACCGTCTTTGATCATACCGATCGCCGGGATGAAAATAAATAAGTGGTGGAAATATCCTGGGTTTAAACTTGTTGGTATGTTGTATTACGCCAATGTTTTTTGCAAAGACCAGTGTGGTATCGCTCCTGGAAGGGTCATTACTGAAGGGGTCTACTGTTATTTTACCAATATAATAGGGACGCAGGAGCGAGGTGTCATCCACCGGCCTCATGCGGATATTCAGGTTCGCGGTGGGGCTCATCCGGCGCTTTTTTAACAATTCCAGTTGTGCCGCCTGTTCGAAGGGGTCAAGCGAGGGCTGCAAAAGAGAAATATCCAGCGTATCCCATAAGCCAAAAAGCATCGACCGGGAAAAACGCAGGTAGCCGTTATTTCGGTAAAGCTCTACCAGCCGGTCCATTTCTGAGGAGATGGGCCCCTGTGCAAAAGGATCGCCTTTTTTTATAAGCTGTTTATCAAGGTTGCGCTGGGTTAATTGCTGCAAACTGTCGTAGCGCAAGGTATAGGAAAGAGAATCAATACGGGTTACCGGCCCCGGCCAGATATTGAACTGGACAAATGCCCGTTGCTGCTCCCCTGCATTTTTAATGGCTGTTGTAAAAGCGATGGAGTCCCGGAAATAGCCCTGGGAGTTCAGGTAGTAATGCATGTTTTGCATCGACTTGCTGATCAGCCCTGTATCCAGTTTTGTGGGATTTTTTATCACAGCCCACAATACTTTATCCTGCTCTTTCGACTGTATGCTGTCGTCCAACTGCGGCACCAGGCCCGCCTCCAGCCTGCTTTTTTCATCTTTATCGGGCTGCCCGTTTACCTTTACGGTTGTTTGAAAGATAAAAGGATGCGCTTCCGGCGGATTTTTCACTATAGTAAATAGTTTGCAGGAAGATAAAAACAACAGTGTGAGCACTGTTACAGTAAGAAATGTATTTTTGGACGCTTTTACCAGGATGTGATGGTTTAATTTAATAATTTATAGAACAGATGATTCCTAAATCTGAGATCAAATATATCCAAACTTTATTCCAAAAAAAATTCAGAGATGCGGAGGGGTGCTATCTCATTGAAGGGCCAAAAATACTGGATGAGGCGCTTACTGCTGCCCAAACCGCTGTTAAAAAGATATTTGGATTAAGCGAATGGATCGATCAACACGAGTTCCGTTATCCTGATATTGAAATGAATGTCGTTTCATCATTTGAACTGGAAAAAATAAGCCAGCTAAAAACGCCCAACCAGGTAATAGCCCTGATGGCAAAGCCGGAGCGGTCCGGTATTGTTAGTCCTCAACAGGATATTGTTCTGGCACTGGATGGTATACAGGATCCGGGAAACCTGGGAACCATCGTACGGATCGCTGATTGGTTTGGGATTCCCCAGGTAGTGTGCAGTAAGGATTGTGCTGATGTGTATGGCGGCAAAGTGGTTCAGGCGGCAATGGGAAGTATTTTCCGGGTGCCCGTTTGTTATGAAGACCTGCCGGTGTGGATCGTGCGGCAAAAAAGAACGCCCGTGTATGGGGCCGTATTAGATGGCACGCCTTTAAAGCAGGTAAAACATGTGACCAGTGGCGTATTGGTGATCGGCAATGAATCAAAAGGCATTCGCCCGGAGGTGGCCGCGCTACTCACAGAGAAAATTACCATTGAAAAAACGGGGGGTGCAGAATCATTAAACGCCGCCGTAGCAACCGGCATTTTGCTTGCCTACCTGAAATGAATCGCTTTTACCACCTGAACTTTTTTTACGATATAGGTTGGAATAAGCAATACCAGCAAGCAAACAAGGAAAGTAGAAAGACAAATGGCGATAATTTCCCAGGCGGAAATGGCAACGGCCGCCTCGCTGAGATAATAAGCGCTTTCATCCAGTTTGATAAAGCCGGTTTTTAGTTGTGCGAAAATCAGCCCCAAAGCGCAAACAGCGCCAATAACAATGCCGGTTATGGTTATTAACAGGCTATGCCGCAGGAATATTTTCTGCACTGTCCAGTCGGAAGCGCCGATGGCTTTTAACACCCCGATCATCCGCATCCGCTCCAGCACCAGGATGATCAGGCAGGTGATCAGGTTGATGACAGCCACAATGATCATAATAACGATGAGCAGGTTCCGGGTTACATCCTGCATATTCAGCCAGTCGAAGATATTCGGAACAAAGGTTTTGATGCTTTGGGCATCCCAGTCTTCCGGCATTGCCGGTGATTGCATCAGTTGATTGGCAACCGTATCAATTTTTTTATAGTCCCTGAGAAATACTTCGTACCCGCCAATCTGGTCAGCATCCCAGTCGTTCAGCCGGCGGATCAGTTTCAGATCAGCAATAGCAAAGGCTTTGTCGTATTCTTCAATGCCTGTTTTATAAATTCCGGTAACGGTGAGCCGGTCCGGCCGCAGGGAGTTATCGGGGCGGATAAAATAGATCAGCACCCGGCTGCCGGTATCCAGTTTCAACTGTTGAGCCGTATAGTCGGAGAGCATGATCTCCCGGCTATAGGTAGAATCTGAAAACCGCGGGGGGCGCCCCTTTTGTATAAACTGCTTTAAATTGCTGAAGTTATAGGTACTGTCTACTCCTTTTACCAGCACCCCTTCCAGGTCGTCTTTCGTTTTTACAATGGCATACCTTGTGGCAAAGGGTTGAATAACGGCAACCTGTGGATTTTTTTTGATCTGCGCCACGAGGGCCGGGTTAGCTGTGATAGGAGTTTCCTCGGATACCACATATTGATAAGGGGCCATTGCCTGTATGCGGATATGGCCCCAGAAGCTAAATACTTTTTCGCTGACCTTTTTTTGAAAACCGTTGGCAAAAGCCAGGGTGACGATCATTACCGCAACGCTGATAGCCGTAGCTGCAATGGAAAGCCTGATAATAAAACGGGAAAAAGAGCGCTGTTTATTAAAGGCAATCCTGTTGGCAATAAAAGAAGCGGTATTCAACTGCGTGTTATATTTATTTTAGAACGATATAAACGTCCTTTTTTAGCATATTTTTCTTTTTACCAAAAAGGTATTATTTAGTTTGTTCATGAATGCTTCAAACTCCATTATGAGCTTTTTATTTTTAACCGGTTTGATCTTTGATTTTAAAGACTCAAAATTCCTATGCTTAGATAATGTTGCCATTTCTGAACAGTTGTTGTCAAAGGTAATATGAATAATGAACCGGAATCAATTCTGTAAACACTCAATCTCAAATGAAGTTGCCAAAAGCAATTCTAAACCACGGAGCTAGCAGAGAAGACCCAGCGGTAACGGAGGTGAAACGCTGACTAACCCGGTGTCATAGCTTTGTTCCCTCTATGGTCATATTCTTGAGCTTTTGGAGACAATTTCATGGTCAATGCGACGATCGTTGCTCAACTAGCCTAAAAGAAAAATAATTTTGAGACTGGCTCATTTTAAATTGTTATTGAAGCTTCTTGGCGTCCTCTAAAAATTTAGCCAGGCCTATATCGGTTAACGGATGTTTCAACAACCCGAGAATGGATTCCAGCGGGCTGGTAACCACGTGGGCGCCTGCTTCCGCACACCGGATAATGTGGTTGGGACTGCGCATAGAAGCGGCCAGTACCTGAGTCTTTATTCCCTGGATATTATAGATATGAACGATCTGCTCTACCAGTTGTATGCCATCCCATCCCGTATCATCAATACGGCCCACAAACGGCGATACATATTTTGCACCGGCCTTGGCACAAAGGATGGCCTGGCCCGCATTGAATACCAGGGTACAATTGGTTTTAATGCCGTTATCAGTAAACCATTTCATTGCTTTTACGCCCTCTTTGATCATGGGCACTTTTACCACTATATTCGGATGAATGGCCGCCAGCTTCTTACCCTCCTCAATAATGCCATCAAAAGTAGTGCTTACTACTTCTGCACTGATATCTCCGTCTACTATATCACAAATGTCTTTATAATGTTTCATGATAGCTTCCTGCCCGGTAATTCCTTCTTTTGCCATTAAGGAAGGATTGGTGGTAACACCGTCCAGTACGCCCAACGCATTGGCCTCTCTGATCTGGTCCAGATTGGCGGTATCAATAAAAAATTTCATAATATTTTATTTTTTAGTTGTTTACCAAAAGTACAATTTATAGGGCAATAAGAGCAATATAAATGACAATGACGTTTACTTAAGAGAACCTGAGACCCACGCGTTTCACGCGCAGTTATTCAAATTAAACCCTTTCAGGGTTATCCCCCCGCTTATGCGATTAACCGGGTAATACATTATTGGCGGAAACGATCCATTAACTGTCATTGGTTGCTGACAGTAGCACTGAAGCTGAAGTGTGTTCCGATAACTTTCGGAACAAGAAAGGCTGATAGTAGTGCGAAAGAAGAGCGCCTGATTGAGGGTATTAATTTGACCAACTAAAGTAGTAACTGAAAAATGCAGGAAGCTGGCTGGCGCAGGTAAAAAAATAAAAAAAGGCAGGCTACTCACATCGCGCCGCTACAACCACCTATCCTTGCTGTCTTCCGACCCTGGGGAGATTCGGTAGGAGCTGGCCGTATAAGACCTGCCGGCGGCAAATATAGGGTAAAGCAGGCAAAAGAAGGGAATTATTGTGCGGAAGCATGTGATATTTTTTGTATTTCTCACAGATGCCGCAGATTTACATAGAATTTGAAGGCATTCGTTGCGCCCTTGCGTCTTTGCGAGAAACCTCAGCCGCGGCGTCCCTGCTCCGCCGTATCGTTGCGAGAAATTTATTTCTCACAGATGCCACAGATTTACACAGATTTTTAAGGCAATTCGTTGCGTCCTTGTGTCTTTGCGAGAAACCTCAGCCGCGGCGTCCCTGCTCCGCCGTATCGCTGCGAGAAATTTATTTCTCACAGATGCCACAGATTTACACAGATTTTTAAGGCAATTCGTTGCGCCCTTGCGTCTTTGCGAGAAACCTCAATCGCCGCGCCACTGCTCCGCTGCGGCGCCGCGTGAAATCTATTTTTTATTTTCCTCCCGCAATACTGGTTTGCTGGTGGCGGCTTTGGAAACAAGTGTTTTTCCAAAACGGTTTTTAATGGCATCCACGGCCTTGTAAAGATTTAATTTATCCTCCTGCCGGCCGAACAGATCCATCTGCAACCCATCATCCGCCAGTTGGCTAAACCGGACGCCGATCAGTCGCACGGGCCTTCCTCTTTGCCAGGATCTTTCAAATATATCCTTTGCCTTTTGGATCAGTTCGTCGTCCAATGCGGTGTAAGGGATCGATTCCTGCCGGTTGGTGGTCTCAAAATTGCTGTAGCGGATCTTAACTGTTATACACCCTGTAAGCTTATTATCCTGCCGCAGGTCGAAGGCATTGCGCTCCGTAAGCCTGATCAGTTTCCCGTATAGGTATTCCAGATCGGTTTGGTTTTCATGAAATGTAGTCTCCCGGCTCATGCTTTTTTGATCCCAATGGGTTTCCACATCAGCGCTACCTAACCCCTGGGATTTTCTCCACAGCTCTTCGCCCCACTTCCCCAGTTGGCCAATCAGCAGGTCTTTTGGCGTCATTGCAATATCTTTAATGGTATGCAGCCCCATCCGGCGCAGCCGCTGTTCTGTTTGCCTGCCCACGCCGTTGATCTTTTCAATCCCCAGTGGCCACAGGAAATCCTTTTCCTTTCCCTGGGGTATTTCCAGGAACCCATTGGGCTTGGCTTCATTAGTGGCCATTTTGCTGATGAATTTTGCTGAAGATAACCCGCAGGAGATAGGCAGGTTAGTTTCTTTGATAATATACTCGCGCAATTCCCTGGCATACCGGCTCACCCCAAAAAATTTATCCATCCCGGTGAGGTCGCAATAGAATTCATCAATGGATGCTTTTTGGTAAAGCGGTACTTTTGATGCGATGATTTCCGTAACTATTTTTGAATACCGGCCATATTTTTCATGGTTCCCTTTCAATACAACTGCCTGTGGGCATAGTTTCATTGCAGTTTGCATGGGCATGGCGGAATGGACGCCAAATTTCCGGGCCTCATAGCTGCAGGTGGCTACCACACCCCGCCCCGAAGTACCGCCAACGATCACCGGCTTCCCCTTCAGCTCCGGTTTCAGGAGCAACTCCACGGATACGAAAAAGGAATCCAGGTCAAAATGAACAATATAACGATTGGCGGATGACACCAAACAAAATTAAAAGACAGGCACAGGTCGTTCCAAGTTATCTTCAATTATTTTTTTAAAAAAAATAGCAACGGCGGGAGGTCGTAATATTATGATTTTCAATATACATTTGATTTAAATCAAAAGAAATGTTGAAAAAGCCCTGTGTTTTTCATCTAATTTTCATTCTTTAACATTTCATTTGGCACAAGGTTTGACCTTGAAATAGTTTAAAAAAAATCCGTAAAACATGAAAAAAATAGTTTATCCGGTCCTTTTGTTTTTGATCGGAAGCGCTGTAGTGATTTCCTGCAGTAAGAATGCTTCTGATTCTAACTCCGGCATACCGGCAGGATCCCAGCGTTTATCCGTTTTTTTTACTGATGCTCCCGTTAGTTATGATTCTGTTCTGATCGATATCGTGTCGGTTGAAGCCAAAATGGATACTACCATTCATAAAGATGACGATCATTTTGGAGATAACGACCGGGATGATGATAACGACGACCTGAAATCAGGCGATCGGGATCACGATCATGACCACTATGGTACCTGGGTAAACCTGAATCTGGCAGCGGGTAAATATGATGTGTTGAAATTGAGAAATGGGTTAGATTCCCTTGTTGCCCAGGCCGATGTAAAAGGAACTGTTCGCAAAATCAGAATTAAATTAGGAACCGGCAGCTATTTGGTAAAGGGTGGAACACAATATCCGCTTAAATTGATTAATATGCGTAATGACAAGAACTATGTATATATCAATTTGCATGATGGAGACCGTGATGACAATATGCAGACCGTAAAAGTCTGGATAGATTTTGACCTGGGAAGATCGATCATCGAGCGAGACGGTAAGTTCTACCTGTTGCCCATATTGAGGCCTTTCTGCGATAGAAAGTCCGGTAGAATTGAAGGCAAAGTGCTGCCCCGTGATGCCTGGGCTGTTGTAAGAGCCATTAGCGCTACAGCGGATACTTCCAGCGCATTACCCGACAAAGAAGATGGTGAATTTAAGATCCGGGGACTGAAAAATGGCACCTATAAAGTGTTGTATCAGTCTACCAACGGTTACAAGGATACGGCTATCAACAACGTGGTAATTACAAACGGCAAAGAGGTTGATCTGCCCACTGTTACTATGCACAAGTAGTTTTACATAATAAATAAGACCCGGTGAAGCGCCCCTGAGTTGTTGGGGCGCTTCTTTTTTGTACATCAATAGCCGGGAGACCGGGAAGGTTTGTGGTTAACTGCTTCAAATTTATCATCTTGCCGCCTTCCCCGGCGACAAAAAATGCCCCTTACCCCAGGTAGATATCCAGCAGGCCTTCGGGCAGCCTTACGGTGATGTTTTTATATTTGTGATCTACTTTTTTCAGGCTTTCTTCGTGCAGGGGTATATAAACTTCTTTTCCATGAACCAGCAGCCGGCAGAGCACCTGGTGGGGTTGTTCAATAACTTCCAGGATCTTTCCCAAAACCTGTTTATCGTCTTTAACCGTGTACCCTAAAAGACTTATGGGCGCAGTTCTGTTGGCATATTTTTTAAAATCATCTTCACTTAGCCATACTTCTTTTTGCAATAGCGGTTTGGCGGCTTCCGGCGTGCTGATGTCTTCCAGTTTTAGATATACTTCTTCATCGTTTTTTACACGTGTGGTTGTTACAAACCAGGGGATCAGGCTCCCGGCTTTGTCTTTTATCAATATTTTTTCAAGGCCTTCCAGCCCGGTATTGCCCAACGCATGTCGTAAGACCAGTTCTCCCTTTAGTCCGAATACGCCCGTTAATTTACCGATACTGATATTTTGTAGTTGCGGTTTCATTTTTTAGATAAAGAACTTTGTTTAAAATTAGTTTAAACAACTTCAGAGAGCAATTAACTAAAAAAAGCGGCACAGGGCCGCCTTTTCGATTTCAGAACTTTTTTCTACTATTCGCTGTTACCTTCTGCAGTTGCATTAGGGGCTGATTCTTCTCTTGGAGCTGCAGCTCTGCGCGGCGCGGCGCTTGCCACCCTACGTTTCGCTTTTCTTTCCTCAATAGCTTTTGCAGTGCGTTTTTTAATCTGCTCGTCATGTTCAGCGCTCCATGCAGTGAATTTCTGCATAGCGGCTGCCTCGTCAAACAGACCCAGTTTTACTCCGCGCAGTAAGTGCTTCAGGTATAATACCCCTTTAAAACTTAAAATACGACGAACCGTATCAGTTGGAGTGGCTCCTTTGTTCAGCCATTCCAAAGCTTTCTGGCGATCCAGCTCAATTGTAGCAGGAATTGTCAGCGGGTTGTACGTACCTAATTTTTGAATGAACTTACCATCACGGGGGCTTCTGGCGTCTGCCACTACAATGAAGTAGAAAGGTCTTTTCTTTGACCCGTGTCTTTGCAATCTAATTTTAGCTGCCATTTTAAATAGAAATTTAAGGCTTGTTTAAAAATAAAAATTAATCCCAACAATATTGTTTGGGGTGTCAAAAGTAATTATTTTTTTGGTAAAGACCGGCAGTTTTCAACAGCTTTTAAAAAAAAAGACCGATTTTAAGATTTTATTATT
The DNA here is from genome assembly GCF_000243115.2 of Niabella soli DSM 19437. Classification (NCBI taxonomy): domain Bacteria; kingdom Pseudomonadati; phylum Bacteroidota; class Chitinophagia; order Chitinophagales; family Chitinophagaceae; genus Niabella; species Niabella soli. The sequence goes on from NZ_CP007035.1 coordinate 4,029,101, forward strand.
AAAGAGGCGTAATGATGTGAAAATTTTCAAAGCGGAAATCGAAAAAACGGTCCGGATCTGGCCTTAAGCCCATTCTTTTGTAAAGCATTACGCTTTCTTGATCCTGCAGTGCTTTAAAATGGTATGGTTTCCCTGCTTACTTATTATCGTTTTTGATCAGGACACTCTTTTAAATTTTCCATCGCTCCTTTGCGTAATTTTACGGTTGAAAAATTTAATGTACGTTTGCAGGCATTTTTGAAGCTCAGGAAGTGCCTGAACGTTCAATAGGTAAATATTTATAGAAACAAACAGCAAATGTTTAATAATCTACAGGATAAATTAGAATCGGCCTTTAAAAATCTGAAAGGGCAGGCGCGTATTACGGAGCTGAACGTTGCTTCAACTATTAAAGAAATTCGCCGGGCGCTGGTGGATGCGGATGTGAACTATAAAATAGCCAAGGAATTTACAGATAAGATCAGGGAAAAGGCAACAGGCGAAAAAGTGCTGAACGCGATCAGTCCCGGTCAGTTGATGGTTAAAATCGTAAAGGATGAGCTCACCGAACTGATGGGCGGGGAGGAAGCCGTTTTTAATGCCAAAGGGAATCCTGCGGTGATCCTGATCGCCGGATTGCAGGGAAGTGGTAAAACCACCTTTAGCGGTAAACTGGCCAATTATCTGAAAAGTAAAAAGGGTTTATCGCCGCTGCTGGTGGCGGCGGATATTTATCGCCCGGCGGCGATGGAACAGTTAAGGGTGTTAGGGGAGCAGATCGGAGTGGAAGTATATATTGAGCCGGAAAATAAAGATGCCGTAAGCATTGCAAAGAATGCCATTGCCGAATCAAAATCAAGAAATAAGAACGTTATCATTATTGATACGGCCGGACGCCTTGCGGTTGATGAGCAGATGATGACGGAAGTGGCCGATATTAAAAATGCCGTTAACCCGCAGGAGATCCTGTTTGTGGTAGACAGCATGACCGGTCAGGACGCGGTGAATACGGCAAAAGCCTTTAATGAACGCCTTGACTTTTCGGGTGTAGTGCTCACAAAGTTAGACGGTGATACCCGTGGTGGTGCGGCATTGTCTATTAAGTATACGGTAAATAAACCGATCAAATTTGTAAGTAACGGTGAAAAAATGGATGCGCTGGATGTGTTTTATCCGGAACGGATGGCACAACGTATCCTGGGTATGGGAGATATCACAACCCTTGTAGAGCGCGCCCAGCAACAGTTTGATGAAGAGCAGGCAAAAAAACTGGAAAGCAAGATCCGCAAGAACAAATTTGATTTTGCGGATTTTAAAGCGCAGTTGGACCAGATCAAAAAGATGGGTAATATGAAGGACTTGCTGGGGATGATACCCGGTGTGGGCGCCAAGATTAAAGACCTCGACATCAGCGATGAAAGCTTTAAGGGCATTGAAGCGATGATTGATTCTATGACTCCTGAAGAGCGTAGCAACCCGGATATTATTAATGGCAGCCGTCGCAAACGCATTGCCACAGGTAGTGGAAAAGATATCGCAGAAGTAAACGCCTTTATGAAGCAGTTTGAACAAATGCGCGACATGATGAAGAACATGAATAAAATGGGCGCTTTTGGCCGCATGATGCCGGGCATGGGAAAATTTAAAATGCCTTCGTAGGAAGTGTATTTTAAAATTGCAGGTTTAGCATTGGTTGTATTGCTGAAAGCAATAGAATAAGGCTTCGGAACTACAAGTTCCGAAGAGCATAAATTAAGGAGGGGTCCCGTTCTTTGATGACGAGGTCCCTTTCTTCGTTCGGGATGACGGCAAAAATTAATGATCAAATCCCTTAAACCCCGGATCTACTATACGTTTCCAATCCGGATGCCGTTTAATATAGGCAAATACAAAAGGACATAAAGGAATAAGGGTCTTGCCACTTTGCTCTATGTATTCCAGTGTTTTTTCTACAAGGGTAGTACCCACGCCTTTGCCTTCCAGCGCTGCAGGAACTTCAGTATGAACCAATGTAATGTGGTGGGGTGTTTCATTAAAACGGATAAAGGATTTATGCCCTTCTACAGTTAACTCAAATTGTTTGGCGGCGTCATCTTTTATCAATGGAAGCCCTATATATTCTGCTTTCATAATACTTATTTATTTTATTTTTATAACTAACCGCTTGCCGGGAGAAAGGGGTTGGTTCCAGGCGGTTTGAATGTTTTCCAAAGGGGCAGTATCTATTTCAATATTGAGTTTTTTTGCCGCAGCTAACCGAAACGCTTCCGGCAGCAGTAGGGTATTAAACTCCTGGAAGTCTTGTGGCGACAGGCTCCCGAACCCCGAGCCCAAAATTTCAATATCGCTGCTGCGTAAAGCGCCTGAACTTAACAGGAGTGAATCGCCGGCCATAGCACCCACCGTAACGATCACTGTTTTAGCCGCTACATGATCTATTCCCGCCCCCATTAATGCTTCAAGGAGCAGGGTTGCGGGTTTACCCCATAGGTAATCGATAACACTATCAATATGTTCTTGTTTATGGATGGCTTTTATCTGGCTAATGATTGTGTTATCGTCTTCTAAAAGAGAAATGGTATGGTCTGCGCCCAGTTCCCGTGCCCGCTCCAACTGGCGGGCATTGCGGCCTGTAGCAATAACTGTTTTTGCCCCATAGTATTTTGCCAACTGCACTGCTACAGTACCCGTAACGCCGGTTGCTCCGTTGATGAGCACTGTGCTGCCCTGCGTGATCTTTGCGCGGCATTTTAATGCCATAGCAGAACCGATCACTGCGTTGGGGAGCGCGGCCGCAATAGCCGGATCGATACCTTCTGGCAACGTTATATATTTCCCTTTATGGATCAGCGCTTTTTCAGCGATCGTACCGGAAATTCCCTGTGCGTATATGATGCTTCCGTCCGGCAAAGTGCCCACACCATCAATACCGACCACCGCGGGCAGGTTGGTGTAGTTTGCATAATGAGTGCCTGCAGCCCTTGCCTTATCCAAATTTTTTACGGATGCTGCTATAAGGGTCATCAATTCCTGATCCCCTTCCGTGATAACGGGGTCCAGAAAATCTTCATATACGGGTGGGGTGCCCAGCTTTTTTAAGACGGCAGCTTTCATTTTATATCTTTAAGTTTTACATTCGGAGATTGCTGCGGTAAGGGAACAAAGCCCGTTTCGCCGGGGATCAAAGGGAATGACTGTTGCTGCCAATCCAGCTTCGCCTGCTCAATAACGTCCCTGTTTGAACTTACAAAGTTCCAGTAGATAAAACGTTCTTCCGGTAACGGTTCTCCTCCAAAAATAAAAACCGTTGTATCGTCTGTTGTTTCAAAAGAACATAAGGTACTGTCTTTGGCGATCAGTATTTGCCTGGGACCGTATGTGTGCCCGTCGCAGATGATGCTCCCCTCTAGAATATACAAGCCACTTTCGCCATAAAGATGCTGACCAATATTCAGCTTTTGCCCTTTAGGAGTTACAATTTTTATAAAGTACTGCGGACTGTAAACGGGAACCGGGGAGGTTTTCCCAAATGCGGTTCCGGAGATCAGTTTAATGGTGGCACCCTCTTGTTCCCAGGCGGGGATATCCTTTGCTTCTACATGCGTGAAGGACGGATCCATTTGCTCCAATTCTTTTGGCAGGGCTACCCATATCTGCAACCCGTGTAACCGTTTGTCTGTATGCCGCAGGTATTCCGGTGTTCTTTCTGAATGCACCACACCCCTGCCGGCTGTCATCCAGTTTACAGCGCCAGGTTGTATCTCCACTGCTGTGCCCAGGCTGTCCCGATGCATTACGGAGCCTTCAAAAAGATAGGTGAGGGTAGAAAGCCCGATATGCGGGTGTGGCCCTACATCCAGGTTTTGATAATCTTTTAGCTCCGCAGGCCCCATGTGGTCAATAAAAATAAATGGACCCACCATCCGTTTTTGACGAAAAGGCAGCAGGCGCCCAACGAGGAAGTTGCCGATGTCCGCGGCACGCTCTTCAATGATCATCCCGATATTTGACATGCTTTGTTTTTTGCTTATTTAATTAACCAATACCCGGTTCATTCATACCAGCGCATTACGAAATTAGTTTAATTTCCGGTTACAGGTTCCAGGTTGCCTGATGCTACATGGCGCGGGCATATAAACGGTTTGGCCACGAATGCAATGACTATTCCATTTGCAAAATTATGAACACGTATGTTTATTTTTTTAATTCATTCGTGCATTTGTGGCGGCTTTAAGATTTGTATGTTTGCCCCGGACCTGGGTTTCCTGATGCCAGATCCATCGCGCCTTTGCGCCCTAGCGGTTCATCCTATTTACTATAATGTACCAAACTTACCGGCCTGGAAATCTTCCATCGCTTCGTAAATCTCTTCCTGCGTATTCATTACAAACGGTCCGTATGCTGCGATGGGTTCTTCAATGGGCTCCCCGCTTAAAAGCAATACCAATGCATCATCTGCGGCTTTAATAGTGATCGTTTCTCCTTCATTATTAAAGTGTACAAAACTATGTTCCGTTGCCGCTTCGCCATTTACCTCCACATTCCCTTTTATGATCAGTAATGCAGTGTTATAATTGGCGGGTAAATGGGTAGTTACTTCGCCGCCGGCATTCAATTGGATATTGGAAAGGTGAACAGGGCTATAGGTTTTAGCCGGACCATCTACTCCATTAAAAGACCCGGCAATAACGGTTACCATGCCGCCATTGTTGGGGATGACATATTTTCCCATACTATCCTTGCTGATGGCCTGGTAGTGCGGAGCCTCCTGTTTATATTTTGCAGGAAGGTTCACCCACAATTGCACCATTTCAAACGGGCCTCCTGTTTTTGAAAAGGCTTCTTCATGAAACTCCTTGTGCAGGATGCCCGAACCAGCGGTCATCCACTGTACATCTCCTTCGCCAATAATACCTCCGCCGCCACTGCTATCGGCATGCTGCACCTTGCCCTTGTAGGCAATGGTTACGGTTTCAAACCCTTTGTGCGGGTGCGCCCCAACGCCCCTGGGAATGGCTGAAGGCCCGAAATTGTATTCAGGGTTAAAATCCAGCACCAGGAAAGGGCTGATGACGCGTCTTCCGGTAGCGGAAGGAATAAATCCGTATACTCTGAATCCGTCGCCCACCATATGTGGCTGTGCGGGCCGGGGCGTTATTTTTGCTATTGTTTTTTTCATTATTGCTACTCCTTTTTGATTGAAGTTGTTTAGAATTTCGAATGTGTTGTATTTCCCGCTGATTTTCGCAGAAGATCAATCTGCGGGAAAGCCAGGTTCGACATTGTTTCTGTTTAAAATTTAAATGACTTGATTTATAAAATTTCAATTTTTATTTCCGGTTGCTTCAGCCCGTCGTCGATAACGGAAAAAGAAGAACGCGGCGCTGTTGCTTTTTCATTTAAGAAACCAGTTATCTCTTTGGTCAATGCGGCTTCTTCATTTTCTGTATAAGTGATCCACATGCTATCCTGCTCCTGCAGGGAAAGCAGCTTTTTTAATTTTGCTTCGTCGCTGCCGGTTAATAGCCCATCAGGTGCTACCAGTACTTCAAAGTTGAACTGTTGCATTTTCTCGATGGCTTCTTCAGTAGTTGCCGCGGGAACAATATTCCAGTCTATTTGTTCTTTTAAACGGGCTGTAGCGGTATCACTCAATACTATGCCGAGAATTTCTGTTTTCATTGTATTTGCTCCTTTTCTATAAAGGTACAACGATGAAAACGCAAAAAAATTAATCCAGGTTAAGTGGAGAAGGGGGCTCACAGATTACGCAGATTTACACAGAATAATGAATTAATCTCTTTGCGGCAGTAAATAGAAACGAATTCAGCAATAGCATTATGACATAAGCACTTCGGCTTATTATGAGTATACAACAGAAGACTATTGATTGGCGAGAACTTTTGCAACGATCTCATCCAGCATAGCCTGATTTTTTTCAATGAACAACAGGCCGGCCTGGCGCAGGTGCTCGACGTTTACGGCCGTTGCGTTGTCCATATCTGAAAGCGCCTCGTGCAAGGGAGGCTCCAGCCGGTAATAATCTTTTGAATCTTTGTGTGATAAAGTGCCATAGATCTGCTTTAACTGGTAGTCAACAGTTTCGGCGTTGCCAGACATTAGTATATCAATGATGGGTTCTATCCATTTTATCTCACCTGCATTTTTCAGTTCATTAAAGTGGTAAGGCTTTTTTACCGTACCAGTGCCGATGGATATGATCAGCATGTCCTTTGCAGAAGGCTTGTCGGGTTTACCGGGGTTATTCAGCAAACTGGAGAAGTCTATTTTTCGTACTTCGGCATAAGCACAGAGCGCAGGGTTATTGGCAAATACCCCTCCGTCTACCAGGTTAAATGTTTGCCCGGTTTGGGATTGTATCCGGGCAGGTTCAAAGTAGGTGGGAGCAGCAGAAGTGCTGCGGGCCACGTCAATGGCGTAAAAATTTTCGATCTCATTGATCTTCGCATCACAACTGGTGAAGAAATGCGCATTGCGCGAAGTGACATCGTAACTGGTGATCAGACAGGGTTTTATAAATTCGCTCAACAGGGTTTGTCCGAACAGATCTTTAAAATTCTTTTCCAGTGCATCCGCGGAATATTTTTCTGAAACCAGGCTCCAGGGATTTATAATTTTATGAAAGATATTTTCTTTGAAAATATCCTGCCCTTCATGTAAATAAAGCTGCACTGCCTGTTCCGCACAATATTTTGCTTTCCCGTTCAGGTCAGGTATAAGGTAGGCGCAGGCGAGGATACCGCCGGTGCTGGTGCCGGCAATAAAATCAAAATAATCACCGATTTTCAGGTTGCTATTGCTCCGGGTTTGTAGTTGCTTTTCCAGGTAAGTGAGGATCACTCCGGGGATAATGCCGCGTATGCCACCGCCGTCAAGGGAAAGAATACTGACTTTTTTCATGTTTGTTTTTTAAGAGGTAGTGAAAAAATGTGCACCCAGGGCTTTCCGTCAATTGCTGCGCTCGTAGTTGGCTGCACCGCTTTTGTCAATAAAATTAACGGATGTGTTTAATAGGTACTATCGCTAATTTGCGGTATTTTTCAGCAAGTAAGGCGTGCAGGCAATAACCCTCAGAAAAGCTAAACCCCGGATTCCAGGCGGATCATCCGTTCACTGCTTTTGTTCGGTCCTGCTTAAGCTCAGCATTGATTGTCCGGTTCGTTACGGGAAGGTTTGTGGATCGCTGCTATTGCTGAGGTCATTAAATTATTTTTTTCAAAGTAGTTAATTTACCTTTTAGCGGTGGATAGGCGAGGGGAATATCCGGCCACGCCGTTGTTCTTAAAACACTTTTTATATGACTGAAGGTTTCGAAGGAATAGCGCCCGTGATAACGCCCAATGCCGCTGTTGCCGCGGCCTCCAAAGGGAAGGTGCTTGTTCAGGTAGTGCATGCCGGTAGTATTTACGCACCCTCCTCCAAAAGGAACGGCCTGCAACCATTGTGCAGCTTCTTTTTTGTTGTTGGTAAAAATATAAAAGGCTAGCGGGTTCTCGTGTTGCTGCATCATATTCCTGGCTTCTTCATCCGTTGTGTAAGGGATAACCGGGAGCAAAGGCCCAAAGATCTCTTCCCGCATTACAGGGGCGTTCAACGATGGGTTGTCAATAATTGTGGGGGCAATAAATAATTCTTCTTCATTATGCTCGCCACCATGGAGGAGCACTTCGTTTTCCATGAGCTTTTTCAGGCGGCTAAAATGATTGTGGTTGACAATGCGGCCAAAGTCATAACTGGTAATGGGGTTCGGGCCGTAAAACTGTACAATTGTTTCCTTCAGCAAACCGATGAATTCATCTTTTACGGAGGTATGTACCAATAAATAATCGGGCGAAATGCACAATTGCCCGGCATTGGAAAACTTAACGTTCGCAATACGTTTGGCTGCTGTTTTTAATGAGGCGTTTGAGGTAACGATGCAGGGGCTTTTGCCGCCCAGCTCCAGCGTTACCGGCGTTAATTGCGCAGCGGCTTTCTGGTAAATGATCCGGCCCACCGCTGTGCCCCCGGTAAAAAAAACATGATCGTAGCGAAATGCATCCATCAGTTCGGGAATAACCGTAGCGCCTTCTCCCGGAGCGTATAAAATGTATCTAGGGTTAAACGTTTCTCCAATGATGGTGCTCATAACTTTTTCAGTAGCACCGGCCAATTCGCTTGGTTTTAGTACCACACAATTGCCCGCGGCAATGGCGCCGATCAGCGGCATAAAAAGGAGCTGGAACGGGTAGTTCCAGGGGGCAATGATCAATACGACACCTAAGGGCTCGGGGTACAGGAAGCTTTTCCCGGGAAAGTTAATGAGGTTGGTAGGTACGCTTTTCGGCTCCATCCAGTCTTTCAGTTCTTTCAATGTTGCGGCAATTTCAGAAAGTACCATGCCTGTTTCTGTTATCCAAACTTCTTCTTTGCTTTTATGCAGATCTTCAAACAGGGCGGCATTCAACGCTGCTTCATGTTTCAGGATGCTTGCTTTTAATAGCTGTAGTTGTTCCCGCCTGAAATCAAAAGAGCGGGTGGCGCCGGTATTATAAAAACCGCGCAGGGCATTGAGCTGATTGGTGAATCCGGTCATGGTTGATTCCGTTTAGCTTTTGCAGGTATCTGCTGAGCAAATGTCGATAAGATTTTTAAAAGGATCAAAAGAAGCACACTAATTCTATTGGTCTCCCCGTAGCAGCAATAAGCAACGCAAGCAAGGCGCTTTTATTTGAATGCCACAAACGAAGCAAAACAAAGATTTTTATGAAGAATATCCACTGATCTGAAACCCGCTTGTTTAAGCAGATTGGCCTGATACATCACACTCCGGGGACTGTCTTCCTGTTCAATATAAGCAAATACCTGGTCGCGGTAGGTAGCGTCTTTCAATGAAGCCAGGTAATGACCATAACGTTCTTTAAAAAGTAATCCTTGTATCGCCGGGTGCTCCTGCGCCACCAGGTCAAAGATCCAGAGGCTCCCTCCGGGTCTTAACAAATGGTATAAACGGGCAAAAGCGGTTTCCCAATCGACATCATCTCTTAAATGATGGAGGACGGCCGTTGCAATAATAGCATCAAAGCTGTTTTCCTCAAGCGGGATCGTCCTGAAATCGCCTTTTACCGTTTGTACCATGCCGGTAGTTAATGGCTGTATGCGCTCCCGTGCTTTATCCAGCATAGGCTGGCTCAGGTCTGCAAGCGTTATATCAGGATTGGTGATCATTTTGCTTAAGAGCTTCACCGGGTAATTTCCTGCACCGCAACCAATATCCAATATTCTTTTTGGATGCGGATCCATCGCGGCAATGCCATCGGTGATCAGTTCCATTGTAAAGCTGGCATCCAATGTAGTTTGCTGGCCGGTTTCCAGGTTGGAGAAACGCGCCACGTCCTTGTCGAACCGGGCTTCAATTTCCTCGATTGTCGATTTGTTGTGCATCTCTTGTTTATTTAGAAATCAAAAGTAGGCTGCCGATGCTACTTTTGAAATACTATTTTTTGTTACTCCTTAAAGGATGGATACTATTTTTCTTTTGTCACAGCAGCACAGACACATTGAGCATTGCTGCGATTCACTGGGGCTGAGGCTTTCTATAATGAAGAACCTGTGCTTAAAATTGATAGCGGTTAGTGTTCAGAATAATGTTATGCTCAATGAGTAAAGATTGCTGAAATACCGTATCTTTCATAAGTGAGGATAAATGACCCGTTTCCCATTCTTGGAATTAAAGAATTCAATGATCAACAACAGGCTGATGACAGTTTGTTGTACCATGAGCTGCATGGGGAGCGGATCATTGAAAAGCCGCATAAGCATGATTTTTTTATTTTTCTCCTGTTTGAGAAAGGTAGTGGTGTTCACGCTATTGATTTTATTGACTATAAAGTAAAAAACCACCAGATGCACCTGCTTTTTCCAGGCCAGGTGCACAGTTGGCATCTGGGGAAAAACACGTCGGGCTATCAGTTGATGATCAGCCGGCCCATTTTTGAAACCTTTTCGGATTCTCTGAGTTTTTCATTTATCCTGCACCAGCATCACCCGGTCATTGATCTTCCTGGCCAGGTTTTTCAGAAACTATTATATGAATTTCTGGCTGTCAAAGAGGAGTTGAGCCAAAAGCCGGTGCAATGGGGGGTAGTAAACCTCCGGATACGGTTGATAGCTCAGTTTATATACCGGGAAGCCGAGAAAAAATTTAAAGAACTGGAGGTATACCTTACCAAACCTATCTTATATAAATATCACACCCTGGTGGATCTTTATTTTAAAGAACAAAAATCAGTGGCGTTTTATGCAAGCCAACTGCATATAACGCCCAACTATCTTAATATCCTTTGCAAACGGCATTTTCATGTGCCAGCCATGTTCCTGATCCAGAACCGGACGATCCTGGAGGCAAAAAGGCTGATGAAAGCATCCGACCAATCGGTAAAGGAAATCGCCTATGAACTGGGCTTCAGTGACCTTGCCTATTTTTCTAATTTCTTTAAAAGTCAGACGGGGCTGTCGCCCCGTGATTTCCGGGAGCGGTTATAAATCTTACAAGTAATGGAATAAATGCCACATCCGTAGCGTACCGTTGGAGAGGTAATTTTGTATAAAATTTTTACGCTATATGACTCCCAGATCCATTTCCAGGAAGAATTTTATAAAAAACTCCTCTGTACTTTTAGCCGGGGCAGGTTTGCTGGCTACAGGCTCTGCGGGGGCTACCAACGATAAGCCGGTTACAACGGTGGGTAAAACCCTGCTGTTAAAAAATGTGCGGCTGGAAACCGGCTTTGAATATGAAGAAGGAGAAGTGGTGCATACCAAAACCGATCTGTTCCTGGTGGAGATAGCTGAGGGAAAAATAAAAGCAGTGTTACCCAATAAGCCGGACGCCAAAGCCATTGATGCCAGGGGCGCCCTGATGCTTCCGGCGTTTAAGGATATGCATATTCACCTGGACAAAACGTTTTACGGCTTACCCTGGAAGGCGCATTTGAAAAAAAACAGGTCGGTAAAGGATATGATCGCCTTTGAACAAAAAGTGATCCCGGAACTGCTGAAAACTTCTACCGCCCGGTCTGAGCTATTGATAGAATTGTTGCAATCCAAAGGAACCAGTTTTGCCCGGAGCCATGTAAATATAGAACCCACCTCAAAGCTGGATTCCCTGACCCACCTGCAAAAAGCGCTGGAAAATAAAAAGGATTCTTTTGGAGCAGAACTGGTAGCCTTCCCGCAACATGGGATTTTTTATACGGATTCTGCTGCGCTAATGAAAGAGGCGGCGCAGACGAATATTGATTTTATTGGCGGACTGGACCCTGCCACCATCGATGGCAGCATTGAAAAAAGCATGGACTTTGTGGTGCAACTGGCGCTGGATCATAATAAAGGGATCGATATTCATTTGCATGAAGTGGGTGAATCGGGATTGAAAACAGTGGAATACCTGATTCAAAAGGTAAATGAGAACCCGGTATTAAAGGGCAAGACCTTTGTGAGTCACTGTTTTTGCCTGGCTAAGCTGGATCAGTCAAAACTGGAAGCAACTGCGGAAAAGCTGGGCGATGCAAAAATGGGGATTATGTCCACGATTCCCTTTGGAAGCACGATTATGCCTATCCCAACGCTTTATAAATATGGGGTAGATGTACGTGCGGGCAACGACTGTATTATCGACCACTGGAGCACTTTCGGATCGGGAAGCGTGCTGCAAAAGACCAATCTTGCCGCACAGTTATATGGATATCGTACAGAATTTGATCTGTCAAGAATATTAAAGCTGGCTACACATAATATACTCCCGTTGGATGATAAAGGTAACCGGCAATGGCCTGTGGCGGGTGATAAAGCTGACCTGGTACTGGTAGCCGCCAGTTGTTCTGCGGAAGCGGTGTCCCGCATAGCGCCGGTTCAGTCGTTAATTTACAATGGATCTGTTGTGTTTGGATAATTGAATATCCAGGATAATAAAATCTGGTTAAAACTAAGGTGAGATGATACAGCTAATGGCTGTTTCCTACTGTTCAAATAAGAAAAAGCCCTCCGGGGCTTTTTTGTTTTAGTTATAAATTACACAATAAATGGCATAAATCCTGCATCAGGGCGGATTTATCAATAAGTAGTTTTGCAGGTATTTATTGATATGGACAGTGCAACAAACAATATCGCAGCTATTTCTTCTGAGAAGCGGGTTCTGCTCGTAAAAGGGAAAAGAAAACCGCCTCCGGACCTGGCTCATCCGCCGCTTACCCGTGGTACGCTTTGGCTGATGACCATAGCAACCGGAGTTGTGGTGGGGAATAATTATTACAACCAGCCGCTATTGGGGTTAATGGCGAAGGATTTTGGTGTTACCGAAAGCCATATCAGCAGTCTGGCAATGCTAACCCAGCTTGGGTTTGCCTTTGGGCTGTTGCTGATCGTTCCGTTGGGCGATATGGTGAAAAGGAAACGGCTGATCCTTTTTGATTTTCTGTTAATCATTGTTTCGCTGTTGGGTATGACGTTTGCGCCAACCATAGGCTGGTTGTTGGTTGCGGGGTTTATGGTGGGTTTTACTTCGGTACTTCCCCAACTGTTTGTGCCGATGGCGGCCGAGTTGGCCAACCCCGAAAAACGAAGCGCTGCGATTGGAATGGTGATGAGTGGATTGCTGCTGGGTATTTTATTGTCGCGGGTGATAAGTGGATTTGTGGGGGATCTGTGGGGCTGGAAAGCGATGTTTTATATTGCTACGGTTTGCATGGTGGCGCTTGCCGTTCTGGTGGCGGTTAAACTGCCGGAAGTGCCTCCGCATTTTAAAGGCAGCTATCGCTCATTAATGCAATCACTGTTGCAGCTTACCCGGACGCAGCCCGTATTGCGTCTGGCGGCCTTTCGCGGGGCAATGGGCTTTGCAGGATTTAGTGTTTTCTGGACTACTCTTGTCTTTCACCTGGAAAATGCGCCCTTCCATGCAGGGGCCGCTATTGCCGGCTCCTTCGGGATAATAGGAGCCGTGGGCGCGCTGGCCGCTGCTGTAGTGGGCCGGGTGGCAAAAAGCGTGGAGCCATTCCGGATTATTTTATATGCTGTTCTTATGTTAACAGCAAGCTGGGGTATTTTCTATATCGGAGGCTATACCTATATCGGACTGGTCCATGGTGTTATTTTACTTGACCTGGGTTTGCAGTCGATGCACATCATGAACCAGTCGTCATTTTTTTCATTGGGGCTGGGCGCGGCCAACCGGTTAAATACCGTTTATATGGTCAGCTATTTTATGGGCGGCGCTGCCGGCACCTGGCTGGCTGCAAAAGCCTGGAAGTATGCACAATGGGATGGGGTGGTGGCTGCGGGGGTGTTTTTTACCCTGCTGGCATTGGCGGCACATTTATTGTACGGCCGCAAACAGAAAGTGGCGATCTAAACGGGTCCATGTTCGGGTTCTATTGTGCAAAGATGTAATTTCTTTGTATCTTGTTACAAAGATAACCTGATGAAACACCCGTTATATTACCGTATTGCGCTTACGTTGGTGCCCCATATCGGCCCTGTAATAGCCCGTCTTCTATTGCAGCAGTTGTCGCCTGAAGAAATTTTTACGGAGAAGCGATCCGTTTTGGAGCGCATTGAAGGGTTAGGGAAAATGCGCTCGTGCTGCATTAAGCAATTTTCCGATTTTGAAAGAGTGGAAAAAGAGATCGCCTTTATTGAGCAGTATAAGATCAGCCCTTTGTTTATTACTGATGCTGCTTATCCGCAGCGGTTACTGCAGTGCTATGATGCGCCAACAATGCTCTACTACAGGGGTATCGCGGATCTGAATACTTCAAGGATTGTGGCTGTTGTGGGCTCCCGCATGCACACGGATTACGGAAAAGAAATTTGCGGAAAACTGGTAGGCGATCTGGCAGACAGTGGAGTGTTGGTCGTTAGCGGCCTTGCCTATGGGATTGATTCCCTGGCGCATAAGTGTGCGCTTGACGCCCAATTAAATACGGTTGGTGTACTGGCGCACGGACTGGATAAGATCTATCCGCCGGGTCATACCACTATGGCAAAGGAAATGATTGAGCAGGGCGGCTTGCTGACCGAGTTTGAAACAAAAACAAAACCCGACCGGCATAACTTCCCCAGCCGGAATCGTATTGTGGCCGGAATGAGTGATGCTACCATTGTTGTGGAAACGGATGTTAAAGGGGGCAGCATGATCACCGCCGAATTAGCCAATGGGTATAACAAGGATGTTTTTGCATTTCCAGGCCGGGTGGCTGATAAAAAGAGCAGCGGTTGCAATTATCTTATAAAAACCAACCGCGCGAACCTGCTTACCGACGGTAAACAATTGCTGGAAACGATGGGCTGGGCGCCACTGAAAACGAGAACAGCAAAAAGGCAAACGCGGGAGCTGTTTATTAATTTGACATCCGAAGAACAACTGATCATCGACCTGTTAAAGAAAAAAGACAAGGCAGATATTGATGAGATCCATTTAAAATCAGGGTTGAGCAGCAGTACCGTTGCCGTTGCCATGCTGAACCTGGAGCTGCAGAATGTGATCCAGGCGTTGCCGGGGAAAATGTATAAGTTGCTTTAAAACAAAAAAGCTGTTTCAGCCGTGAAGCCGGTAAAACGGGAAGCTCATTTCTAAGGCTTCCCTTATATATAGAAGTTGTTTAAACCTTTGGAAACGGTAATGTTTCCCGCAGATATCTACGCCAATTTTTTGCGCAGATTTTCGCAGAAAATCAATCTGCGAGGATCTGCGGTGTATTCAGTCTGCCTATAATCAGCGGGAAATTAGACATTCCTCAATTTTTTTTTAAAGGCTAAACGGCTTCATGGTTTTATTCCTTTCCTTTTCTTTTCGGCGGCAACGTGATCCAGTTCCTGCCTTCGCGCGCGATCAGTGCTTCGGCATCTTCCGGCCCCCAGGTGCCCGGAGCATAGTTGGGGAAATCAACCGGCGGGCGGTTCTCCCAGGTATCCAGGATGGGCTCAATAACCTCCCAGGCAACTTCCACCTGGTCGCCCCGCATAAACTGTGTAGGGTTGCCCATTAAGGCATCCAGCAATAAGGTTTCGTAAGCCTCCGGCTGCGGTTCGTGATAACTGTCAGCATAGCTGAATACCATGTTTACCGGGTTCAGCGACATCGTTTGTCCCGGGCGCTTAGCCTGGAATAATAAGCGGATATCTTCTTCCGGCTGTATGCTGATGGTAAGGCGGTTGGCACGCCAGGTTTCAGTGGCCTCCGGGGGGAAAGCATATTTGGGCGCTTCCTTAAACTGGATGGTAATGAGCGTGGTTTTTTCAGTCAGGTATTTTCCGGTACGCACATAAAAAGGAACCCCCTGCCAGCGCCAGTTATCGATATAAAATTTAACGGCTGCGAATGTGTCTACGTTTGAGTTGGGTGCCACGCCCTTTTCTTCCCGGTACGCTTTTTCCTGCTGCCCCTGTATCCAGCCGGAGGAGTATTGCCCGCGAACGGCATACCGTTGTACTTCTTCTTTTTTTATTTTGCGGATGGCATTCAATACATCCGATTTTTTATTGCGTATTTCATCGGCTTCAAAGGAAACCGGCGCCTCCATGGCTACCATGCACAATAATTGGAGAATATGGTTCTGCACCATATCGCGCAAAGCGCCCGAGCGTTCGTAATAACCACCCCGGTCTTCCACACCAACAGTTTCCGCCGCGGTGATCTGCACATGGTCAATATAATTCCGGTTCCAGATCGGTTCAAACAAAGCATTGGCGAAGCGCAACGCCAGGATATTTTGCACGGTTTCTTTTCCGAGGTAGTGGTCGATACGGTAGATCTGGCCCTCATCAAAAAGGTTGGTCAGCAATTTATTCAATTCCTGGGCGCTCTTCAGGTCATGTCCAAAGGGCTTTTCCACCACGATGCGCGAGCGGAGGATATCTTTTGCTTTGGTTAATTTGTTCAGGTTGGTTGCAATTTCCGGTACCAGTTGCGGGGCCACAGCCAGGTAAAAAAGCACATGCGCGCTCACCTTCCAGCTAGTTTCATAATTGCTGATTATGGTGGCGATGCCTTCATAATCGGCAGGATTATCCACATCCATCCTTAAGTAGGAAATGCTTTGCGCGAATTTTTCCCAGCTCCCGTTCTGATCATCCTTTCTCCGCGAAAACTCGTTAATACCATTCAGCAGGTGCTCCCGGAATTTTTCATCAGAATAATCGGTTCGCCCTGTTCCCACAATGGCAAATTGCCCGGGCATTAAGCCATCCATCCAAAGATTATAAAGAGCAGGAGTCAATTTACGCTGATTCAGGTCGCCGCTGCCGCCAAATATAAAAATGATGGTAGGCTCCGGCTTTTTAGTATTATAGTTTTTTACCATGATCGTATACGCTGAATTAATAAATACAGTGTACAAAAGTAGGGCTAAAACAAATTGATCAGCTATCTTATCCTATTATTCTGATAGAATAGTGTGCTGACAACGATTGCGTAGAGCCGTAAACATATGTTTGTTATGTAACAGAATTGTAAATCTTCCTCGGGTATCCAAAATTCATCATTTCACATTTTCTTTTCCCTTACCTTTGCACATGGCAACAAGAAAATCTTCTGCAGCTACTGCAAACAATTCCAAGATCGCCTTTGAGGGCTTAACTTTTGATGATGTTTTACTGGTTCCGGCTTATAGCCAGGTGTTACCGCGCGAGGTAGACACCCGTACCCGTCTTACCAAAGACATTACCCTAAATATCCCTATTTTATCAGCAGCAATGGACACCGTTACCGAAGCGGCGCTGGCCACGGCTATTGCGCGGGAAGGCGGCCTGGGCATTTTGCATAAAAATATGTCTATCGAACGGCAGGCAGAACAGGTGCGCAGGGTAAAACGGAGTGAAAGCGGACTGATCCTGGACCCGATTGTGCTGCAGGAAGATGCCGTTATCGGCGATGCCTTACAACTGATGGCAGAAAATAAGATCGGTGGTATCCCTGTGGTAGATAAGAATAAAAAACTAAAGGGCATTTTAACCAACCGGGATCTGCGTTTTGAAGATAACCCCGCGCGCAAGGTGACCGAAGTAATGACCAGTGTGAACCTGATCACCGCACCGGAAGGAACGGATCTGAAAAAAGCCAAGACGATCCTGCGCCAGCACAAAGTGGAAAAATTGCCCGTAGTAGATAAGCAGGGAAAACTGATCGGGTTGATCACGTATCGTGATATCTTACAGGTAACTTCTTTTCCTAATGCCATAAAAGATTCATTTGGGCGATTGCTGGTAGGCGCCGGGGTAGGTATCACCGGCGATGTGCTGGATCGCATTGACGCCTTGCAGCACGTAGGGGTAGATGTAGTGGTGTTAGACAGTGCGCACGGACATACAAAAGGAGTGCTGGATGCGCTTAAAAAAGTAAAAAGAAGTTTTAAGAAATTAAATGTGGTGGCGGGGAATGTGGGCACTGCAGCAGGCGCCATTGCCATGGCCGATGCCGGCGCAGATGCGGTGAAGATCGGTATTGGCCCGGGATCTATCTGCACCACCCGAATTGTTGCAGGTGCGGGTATGCCGCAATTGACGGCGATTATGGAAGCCGCTTCCGGACTGAAAAAGAAAGGTATTCCGCTTATTGCTGACGGGGGTATCCGCTACACGGGTGATCTTGTAAAGGCTTTGGCGGCTGGCGCCGATTGTGCGATGATGGGAAGCATCTTTGCGGGTACAGAAGAAAGCCCGGGTGAAACCATCATTTTTGAAGGCCGTAAATTTAAAGCGTACCGCGGTATGGGATCGCTGGGCGCAATGGCCAAAGGCAGCAGCGACCGTTATTTCCAGGATCCGGAAGATGATGTTAAGAAATTTGTACCCGAGGGTATCGAAGGGCGGGTGGCCTATAAAGGAACATTGAAAGAAGTCATTTACCAATACACCGGTGGCTTACGTGCCGGCATGGGTTATTGCGGCGCCAAAAATATTGCAGCGCTCCAGAATGCAAAATTTGTAAAGATCACCAACGCCGGTATGAACGAAAGCCATCCGCATGATGTGGATGTTACGAAAGAAGCGCCGAACTACTCAAGGAAATAATTTGGGGTGAATAGGTAGTAGTGAGTGGTGAATGGGGCGGTTTCATTGGGCAATATCGTTACACAAGAATTTGGCTACTCCCCTGGGAGCTATCTGTTTATAGCTTCGTTGAATGACATGGGTTCGGGCTCCATAGGTGCCCCGTGTTCGATTTGATTTATACAAACAAGATTTTTCTACAAACGTTGGCTTCTTTGAGGAAGAGAACCGATCTGGTTTCATTGGAGCGACGTGATCCGGGCGAGCAACACCTCTCAATCCTGTTGAGATGAGGTCATTGGTAAACAACGTAGGTATCTCTGCCCCATCGGGGCAGCCGGTCGGTAGCGAATAAGATTACACGGAGTATTGCGGCCCGTTAGGGCCGCATGGTGGCTACCTCGATTCATAAACACTAAGAAGGATGGGGTCCTTCGACGTATCAATAATCTTTTGCAATTTTTTCAGGAAGCCCCTGCTTACCATGGGGCAGCCGTCGCTCTGGCAGATCTCATAAGCTACTTCTGTTTCCGGCACACACTCATAAGCATGCAACACCACATGACGTTCCAATGCGTTATTATTAGTGCTGTCCATACCATACAACGTATATGCAAGCCCGAACCGCCCGTAGTAAGGTTTCCCTATTTTATAATTTCCAAGCGAAGTACACATCCCACCCGGGTTGTTGCTGTATCTTCTTCCTTCCAGCCACTTTTCACCGCATCGCCCGTGGGCAACCAGGCCTGCGCCGATGAGGCTGTCCTTTTTAAGATCATAAACGAAAAAGCGGTTTTTTGAGGACGGTAGTTGCATATCTGCTATGAAAACTACAGTACTATTATAATGCCTTTCGGCAATAATTTTTTTTATTGATGCAAGTCTTACCGCAGTGGGTTTATAGGGCACAATAGCACCTGAAGAAGGTTCCGGAGTTTCTGAATAATGTATAGCCTGAGGTCTTGATATAGCCGATTTATAATAGTAAAAACCACAGGCAAGCAACAGGATGCCAAGAGCGACAATTATTTTATTCATGCAGGAAAGCTATTTACGGATAGACGTAACGGGCTGTGGATTCCATAAATAGTAATTGATTTGGTCGCTAAAAGCGACAGCAGAAGGCTTCGAGACCAAAAGTCTCGAAGAGCATAGCAACATAATGTTGCAGGTAAGTATAACGACGCGAAAAACGTCAGACGTTAAACGTCAAACCAGAGACCTGTAACCAGTAACTTGTAACCGTGCGTTAAAACTCGTGGCCCAGTTTCTCTTTCTTCGTGCGCAGGTATTTTTCGTTATGCTCGTTCGGCGTAATTACAATGGGCACACTTTCCACAATTTCCAACCCGTAGCCGTTCAGGCCGATCCGTTTGCGGGGGTTATTGCTCATCAGGCGCAGCTTGGTTACATTCAGATGCCGTAAGATCTGTGCACCCACGCCATAATCGCGCTCATCCATTTTAAAACCCAGGTGCAGGTTGGCTTCTACGGTATCCATGCCGTTTTCCTGTAATTTGTAAGCCTTCAGTTTGTTCATTAAACCAATGCCGCGGCCTTCCTGGTTCATATAAAGGATAATGCCCTTCCCTTCCTGCTCTACCATTTGCATGGCTTTATGCAACTGGTCGCCGCAATCGCAGCGCAGGGAGCCCAGGATATCACCGGTAAAACAGGAAGAGTGCACCCGTGTGAGTACCGGTTCGTCCTTTTCCCATTCGCCTTTGATCAGGGCCAGGTGCTCGTTATTGCTGTTTTTATCTTTAAAAGCCACCAGGGTAAAATCGCCATATTTGGTAGGCATGTTTACACGTACGATTTCTTCGATCAATGAATCGCGCTTCAGCCGGTATTCGATCAGATCTTTTATACAGATCAATTTCAGGTTGAATTTATTTTTTACCTCGATCAGGTCTGGCAGACGGGCCATGGTACCATCATCATTCATGATCTCTACCAATACAGAACCATAGGGGTAAGGGAAACCCGCCAGGCGGGCGAGGTCCGTAGCCGCTTCCGTATGACCCACACGGCGTAATACGCCGCCTTTTTTAGAGCGGAGAGGGAAAATATGCCCGGGACGGCCCAGATCGTCCGGGTTGGTAAAGGGATTATTCAGCGCCTCAATGGTCTTGGCCCGGTCGGATGCCGAAATACCGGTGCCGCAGCCGTTACCCAACAGGTCAACCGAAATAGTGAAAGCGGTTTCATGCAGTGCCGTATTATTGGTAACCATGGGCGAAAGCTTCAACTCGTCGCAGCGCTCTTCCGGCAACGGGGCACAGATGAGGCCCCGGCCGTTTTTTGCCATAAAATTCACAATTTCAGGTGTTATGGTTGCCGCGGCGGTGATAAAATCCCCCTCATTCTCACGGTCTTCGTCGTCCACTGCTATTACCAATTGCCCATTCTTTATGGCCTCAATAGCCGCTTCTATAGTATCAAACATATAGTTTATAAATATTTATGCAAAGATAACAAATGTGGGGACGTTATAGTTCATGGTCAATGGCTTCATTGCCAGTAGTTCATAGTCAATGGTCAATCAATGAATTATCAATATAAAATATTCAGGGACTATCCGTTCAGATGCTTTTTACCCCAAACAAGAAATGAAAAATAAGAAATAAGGAACGAAAAAGGGATTTGCATCAGGTTAGAAATTTCCATTCCCCAAACCCGATTTACTTTAATATTTCTTATTCAATATTCTTTATTCTACATTCCCCGCCCCTTGTTTTGACACTATTTTATTGACCTGCATCAAGATTCTAATTTGTTAAGGAGCTGGTTACAATTTGTTAACATTGGGAAAGAAAATGTTAAAGTTTATTGCTTTTCTTTGCGCCAATATCAAAATGTAAACTATGATTAAGAAAATTTATTTACTATTAATTTTCGCCCTCTCCTCTACAATTTTAATTAACGCCCAGGTTACCACCAGTAGTATTACAGGTAAAGTAACGGATGCTTCGGGGGCAGGTTTGCCCGGAGCCACTGTAATAGCCACTCATGAACCATCAGGGACTGTTTATAGTGCCACAAGCCGCTCCGGGGGATTGTTTGATCTGCCGGGGTTAAGGATCGGCGGGCCCTATACGGTGAAAGTGTCTTATGTTGGACACAATGAAGAAACGGTTAAGGATATTTCCCTGCTTTTGGGAGAGCCGTTTCAGTTAAATGTGACCCTGACAAATAGTGCCCAGGGGCTTTCAAATGTAACGGTTACTGCTAGCGCCAGAAAAGGGGCTACCCTGAAAACAGGAGCCAGCACTGTTGTAACTACCGCTCAGTTATCTTCATTACCCACAATAAATCGTTCTCTTTCTGATTATACCCGGGTAACACCCCAGGCAAATGGAAATGGATTTGCGGGAAGGGATGGCAGGTATAATAACCTGCAGGTTGACGGTGCTAATCTGAACAACAGCTTTGGTTTGAGCAGTGATTTTACTCCCGGAGGGGGAGCCTCTCCCATATCAGTAGATGCGTTACAGGAGGTTTCTGTAAATATTGCCCCTTTTGATGTACGTCAGTCGGGCTTTACAGGTGCCGGGATCAACGCAGTTACCAAAAGCGGTACGAATACATTTCATGGAACCGCGTATCATTTTTTCAGAAATCAAAACCTGATGGGTAAAAAAATTAATGGGCAGGAACTGACTAAAACGCCGCTGAGCAACAAGATTTATGGGGGAAGTTTAGGCGGGCCTATTATCAAAAATAAATTGTTCTTTTTCGTAAACGCAGAATACGAAACCAGATCCGTTCCGGGAATTACATTTGTAGCTACCGGATCTAATAATTCAGGAACGAAGTCTAATACAAATATTAATGATCTGAAGGCGGTCTCTGATTTTGTTAAAGCTACTTATGGATACGACCCGGGCGTATACGACGGCTTCCCAAATTTTGATTCCAAAAACACGAAGATCCTCGCAAAACTCGACTGGAACATCAACGCAAAACACCGGTTGACTGCTAAATACACCGATTTAAACGGCAGTGATGTTAGCCCGTTAAATGGAAGCAGTGTTCCTCAAAACGGGAATATTTTTGTAACCGGTCAGTCATCATCGTTATCCAGGCTTCCCAATAACCGCTTCAGCACGGGCTCAATGGGATTCTCTAATTCTAATTATGGAACGAATCATATTGTCAGAACCGCTTCATTAGAATTAAACAGCAGGTTTAGTAACAAGATCGCCAACCAATTCATTGCTACCTACACTAAAACGAATGATACAAGAACCGCTCCCGGCGGGATTTTCCCGACAATTGATATTTTCAACGGACAGGGACAGAACTATATCAGCCTGGGTACCGATCCGTTTACCAGGAATAACATACTCGACGGTAAAGTTTTAAATTTTACAGACAACTTTACTTTATATAAAGGGGCGCACACTTTTACCGCCGGCTTGACATATGAATACCAGCAGATCCGTAATATGTTTATGGGTGGTTCGAACAGCCATTACGTATTTGACAGTTTGGGCGCGTTCCTGAACCAGCAGCAACCCCGATATTATGGTTATACCTATTCGCTGGTGCCGGGGGAATCAGCGGTGTACTCTGCAGACCTGCAACTGGGGCAATTGGGTGTATATGTACAGGATGAGTATCGGGTAAATAATAACTTTAAACTTACCTACGGTGTCAGGGTTGATAAGCCGATCTATTTGCAAGACCCTATTGGAAACCCTGCCATCGATGCGCTTTCGCTGCCCGACGCAAACGGAAATATGGTTAATTATAATACCGGTAAATGGCCCACAAGCAAACCCATATTTTCTCCTCGTGTAGGATTTAACTGGGATGTAATGGGTGATAAGTCCCTGGTGGTACGGGGCGGTACCGGTTTGTTTACCGGCAGAATTCCTTTTGTGTTTTTAACAAACATGCCTTCTAACAATGGTATGTATCAGAGCTCGGTTTTCTTTAACACAAAAAGACAACTCGACTCGCTGGGAATTACCAAATTTGATCCCAACCCAGATGCCTATGCATCTAAATTTACAACAACGGCCAGCAATAAGGTTCCGGGAAGTTTTGTTGTAATTGACAAGAACTTTAAATTCCCTTATGTATGGCGTACCAATATTGGCGCCGATAAGCAATTTGGCAATGGGTTTACCGCTACTGCGGATCTGATCTTTACAAAAGACATTAATGCAGTAGTAATGCGGAATCCTAATTTAAAAGCACCTACCAACCAATATACGGGGCCCGATAATCGCTTCTATTACCCCGGAGCAGCACCCACTTATTACAGCGGAATAGGGACGCCTATTGTGTTAGAAAATACAAAGAAAGGATATGCGTTCTCCGCCACCGGACAGATCTCAAAAGCCTTTAGAAATGGATTCTTTGGATCTATTGCCTACACCTATACAAAAGCTGAAGAAGTAAGCCCCAACCCCGGCAGCAGGGCTTCATCCGCCTGGCAGGCAATAGCAAATGTAAACGGGCCCAACGATCAGGTTTTAGGCGCCTCTCAATATGCTATACCCCACCGGATCGTTGCTAACGCATCTTATAAAATTGAATATGCGCAGCATTTTGCCTCTACTTTCTCGTTGGTGTACCAGGGCAGCAACCGGTTCCTGATCAATTACCTGACCTCAGGATCTGTAGTGCGGGATGGTAATGCAGAGTTGATGTACATCTATAAATCCGGGGCTGATGTTCCCTTTGTTCCTTACACGGTAACCGACAAAGATAGTAAAGGCAATGTACTGGCTACAAGAACTTATACGGTAGATGATCAGAGGGCCGCCTATGATAAATATATTGCAAGCAGCAAATACCTCTCAGATAACAAAGGGAAATATGCCGGCAGGTACGGACAGACTGCACCATGGTATCACCAGATCGATTTCCGGTTCCTGCAGGACTTCTTTATTAAAACTTCGGGAGGTACCAAACACAACCTGCAGTTTAGCATGGACATCTTTAACCTGGGCAATTTAATTGCCAATAAGTCAAAGAATTTCGGATACCAGCAAACTACAACTATTACGAATCCGCTGATATATAAGGCTCCTGTTAATCAGGCCCCCACATATACCTGGAGTGAATATAACAAACAACTGGTAACAACCCCGTTCCAGGTAGATTACAATACTAACAATCTTTGGTATATGCAACTTGGGTTGCGGTATACTTTCTAATTACAGAGCGGCAACGTTCTTTTTTAAACCGGCTCCGGCCGGTTTTTTTTGTGCATTGTTGCATCTAATTGAGTTTGCGCGTTCTACGGTATAAATTTCTTATGAAACCCTTCTTTTTATACGCATTGCTTGCCCTCATTGGCACCCTGTTTATTTCATCCTGTAGTAAAGAAAAAGAATTTGGAAAAAGTGCTTATGGCAAATGGGAATTAAAAACGGTTGTGTCTTTTTACCCGGCCCAGTTCAAACAATACGCAACCGGGAACGGCAATTACCTGGAACTCACCCAAACCGGTACATTGAACAGATATGAAAATGGACAGCTCGTTCTCTCCACGCCCTATTCTATACAAAATAAAAAGTTAACCTGCACCCTCAACGGGAAAGGAAGTTACTGGGCGCTGGTATATGATAATACAGAAGAGGAAATCGCCGTTCAAGCTGACACCCTTACTTTGTCAACACCCCGCTGCTGGGCAGACGGTGGTGTTACCACCTATGTTAAAGTTCGTTAATTTTCCCGCAGTAGACCGTTTTATTAACCCATAGAAGAGAGGAGCGGAGGATGCGGAAAGCGCCTTGCTCCGTAAAGCTCCGGGCACTCTGTGTCGCTCCTCTGTTGTCTGTGGTTATATTGCCGGATTTTGCTTTGAACTTTGTAAAAGAATGTCTACTTTTAATAGCGCACCGGCTCGCCTTTAGTTGTTGTGTCGAACCGCCGCCCTGGATAAATGAAAAATACAGCAATCGCTATGCAGGAAAAGTGCCCTCACTGTAAACAATTTTTTCAAATAGATAAAGCTACAAAATGGCTTATTGACCGGGCTGTTCAAAACAATCTGAAGGATATAATAATCAATTGTACTGTTTGCAATAAACAGGTAACGCTGGCGCTTCGGCAACCGGCATCAGGGGCTGCAGATGAGAAAAATAAATACATTGGCCCCTGCAAAATAAATAGTGCAGCAGAGGTGCCCCACAACGATAATAAAACACTACATCCCCCGGAAGTAAACGTAGTTGGCTGGCAGCAACCCAATAGATACCTGGTTACGGTCGCTTCCGCGGTAAATTTCTTGTCGGGCACCATTGCACAAAACGAAAGCGAGTTGCTTTGGGAGGTACACTCCAGCGCAGTTCCTTCCGACCAGATCCTGCTTAAGCAGCTATCTAAAAAAGTGATTGCGCAGGATAGCCAGATGAAAGCATTCTCGACAATCCTCGATATTGCCAATGAGCCGGCTACGGCGTTGCATTTCAGGATCAATGCAGAAGGCTGTTTAACAGCGCTGCTCAATGCCGGAGCCATTCAAAAACAGTGGAACGGTATAAAATTTGCGCAATTACAGGAACATATTTTAAATAACCCCTGGCTGCCGGAAGTGATAAAAGGGTTTGATGAAGAGTATGCGGATTTTTTGAAAAGTGTTCAACGCAATCCATTGTATTACCTTTTCTTTTTGCCCACTGGAAAAATGGAGCGTGATTGCAGGGAACCCCGGTCATTGGGGGCAAACTGGCAGCGGTTATCGCAACTGTTTGCACCCCACTTTGTAGATTTTGCCCCGTATTATACTACTGAAGTGGGGGCCGGGCATGTCGATGTGCATCTTCAAACCAGGGCGGATACCCAGTGGCTGATGCCGGAATTTGAAAAACTATTTCAGGAGAAATATGCTGCGCCAACGCAATTGCCTTTGGCGTATAATTTTTATCTCGAAGGGCAGTACCGGTTTTTGGATAAAGGGTTGTTGCAAAATGGGAAAATCCTGATAAAAGAACAAGCCAATGATCATTTTTTCACAACGAATCAATATACTTTTAACCTGTTAAACGAATAATACCATGGGGCAGCTATATGTACCTGAAGGAACATGGGTGTTGTGCAGTGAAGGTAAAAAGATCGCGCGCATCCAGGTCAGCAGCCAGGCTACCATAAGGATCGATGGTGGCAAACTGGCGGCCACTGAGGCCGACCGTTTTGATGGCAACTTTGTCTGTTTCAAAATGGTAGCAGCCGGTGCGGTTATTGGCGCCGTGGTGGGCGCTGCCGTAGTAGCCAGCGGCGGCAGTTTGCTGGCCGTTGCGGCCGCAGGGGCTGCAGGAGCGGCCGCCGGAGCTGGTGTGGGCGGAATAGTAAGCAGCCTGCCCAGCATCTGCAGCCTGCTTTGCAAACCCTCTGACTGGACGGTGCTGCATCCGGAGGCAAGGTTTAGCGGTAAGCGCGCCTTGTTGCAAAAAGCCACGCTGAGTTGCCTGCTGGGCGGCACCGTGTCTATGAAGCTGCCCAATTACCAGGAAAGTATTGATATGGGACTGCTGGCTGGTGAAAGCGTATATAAAGATCCGGATAAGGGAGAAGCCTCCGATGATACGCCCTATCTTACACAGGATGAAAAAGACATGATCAAAAGCTATCACCGGCTGAGCGATAAAGAAAAACGGGCATTGGGACTAAATCCTAAATTATTTGGCGATCCGTCCGTATCTGATTACCACGCCGATTTATATAAAAAGGATGGGAAATATGTGCTGGTATTCCGTGGTACACAGAGTTTAAAAGATGCGGTAGAAGATGGGAAACAAGGAACAGGGATGAGCTCAGACTATTATAATAAGTCGGTACAGTTGGCTAAAGAAATGAAAAAAACAGGATTATTTACCAGTCAAAATACAATTATTACCGGCCATTCACTGGGTGGTGGCATGGCCGCCACAGCCGGTGGCGCTACCGGTTTTCCTACCTATACCTACAATGCGGCCGGAGTGCATGATGCCACATTGAACCGAAACAATATACGTCGTTCCGATATGCAGCAGGTGCAGGCTTATAATTCTAATAACGATCCGTTGAATCAGGCACAGGATCACCGCGAGATGATCCTGGGAAATATGGGTTGGTTTGGCGGCGGGGTGATGCTTACCGGCGGCCTTCCACGGGCTGCGGGCCAGCGTATGGAACTGGACACAGGTAAGTTCGTATTACAGGGGCAAAGTGGCGGTCATGCGGCTATTAATGCGGTGCGGGTACTAGAACAGGAGGCGAAAAAAAGCGGCGGTCAAACAGTTGTCGCTAAAACACAATAATTAAAAGCCCGTCTATATGATTAAATCTATCATTATCATTTCATTATTCTTAAATGTCGGATGTATGTCAGGTGTAAAACAGGATAACAATAAGGGACCAGTCAGAGAACAGGATAAAATGAAAAAAGACAACCCTCCCGAAAAATTCTTTAAAGGGGAGGATTTAAAAATGGCGACTGCTATTTATAAAAACGATAATCAGACAATAGAGAACCTGGTGAAGCAGGAACATTTTAATGTAAATGGAAGAGGCAGCGTCATTATCCCAAGTTATTCACCCACAGACACCGTTCGGTATACTTATCTGAATTATGCAGTAGTGATCGGGGCCTTGCCCGCTGCAGAAAAGTTATTGCAGTTAGGTGCAGATGTAAATCTCGTTGCTGTTAATGGAGGAGGCTATAATGCCAACATAAATATGGCTTGCAGCAATCGGAATAAAGAGATGATACGGCTCTTGATTCAATCTAAAGAGAACCTGAACCCGGAGTTTTGCGACTCACCGATTAATGATCTGCTAATTGGAAATGCTGATAAAAGTTTAATTGATTTATTGCTGAACAGTGGAGCGAATATAAACTATCAGTCCTACGTTGGCGGCGGAGTGGCTGTTTCAACTGCATTAAATCTGGACAAGTTTGATTTTGTAAATTATTTTCTGGATAAAGGCGCTGATCCTTCTATTAATGAATATTCCGGCACCAGTTTGGCTTTGGAAATACAATCGGAATTAGCCGAAGGCAGACTTGCGGCTAATGGTTTGAAAGAGTATACCCAGCTAAAGGAACGACTGATAAATCAGTTTCATATAAAATTCCCTGTAAAAAGAGAGTATCGAAAAGGGCAGGAAGCTTGTATTAAACGATATGAAAACCTTTCGCAGGCGGATAAGGACTTCCTGGGGAAAGACGAGGCCGAGAGAATAAATTTATATAAAGAAAATCTTTCTAAAAATATTACGATAACCGGCCAGTCGATAGACAGTTTTGAAGCGGCAGGTGTACAATAGTAAATCCAGGTATACAGTGGATAAGGAAGCAACACAATTCATAAGCCGCTGGGGAAAACATAAGGGAGTGGCTGGTTGTATTAAATACATAGTGCGCTACTTTTTGATGGGATTAATAGCGAGCCCGCTGGTATTGACATTGCTCAATAAGGATATTTGGAAACAACTTAAAGAAAGTGGATTGAAGGAGAGTTTCTTGCCTATAGCATTTTTATGCTTGATTTTTTCAATTTTCCCCGCCATTGCCGCGGGCCTTATTATCTGGAATAAGAACAACAGGCGACACAAATTGCTGACGGTAAACGCAGGCAGATACAAAAGTGCAAAAAGACACAAAATCTTAGAAAATGCCAAATGGCTGGCGAAGGATAAAATATGGTACAGGGCGATTGAGCTCAGCATATTTCCTGCTGTGCCTGTTGCAGTACTTTCATTTAGTCTTCTTTTGGTCTATAATGCTCCACCCTACTATTTGTATCCTTTTTTTGCCTGCTGCGCACTGCTGGCTTTCCGGATAATTTATGAAATAATCCGGGTATGTTTGAGACGAGGGAATAATCGCAGGTCGACAGTGCCAGGTATTGTAAAAACAATATTTATAATATTAAGTTCCCTGGTTGTATTATCCTTGTTAAACCTGTTTTTTATTAAAATAAATATTTGAGCATGTGGTGGTACGCTGCAGTTTCGCTGTTGACGTGTTGATTCTAAGCAAAATAAACCGCCCATGATCAATTCCATAACCTCAATCTTCAGGTGTGCATAAAAAAAATTGCAAACCCGGACAAATGGCCGTAATTTTGGGACAAATAAATAAAATGAAATCGCCCAGGCAAAAACGTAAATCTCCTAAAGAGCAACCTGCTAACGTATTGCAGGAGCCTGCTGTGGCCTACGGTATTGCCCAAAGCCGCCAGGTCCGCAATTCATTATCCTTAATGGGCCTGGCAGATATCGCTGCTTATAAAACCATTCAAAGCACAACAGATTTCATCGAACGCATACGGGAGGGGCTTCCCAAAAAGGCACTGGATCATCTTTCTGAAATAGCAGGGCTCACTGATATTGAAATGGCTGGCATCATCCATACTTCTGACCGAACCCTGCGTCGCTACGCTGCTTCGCAAAAACTAAACGCAGAACAATCCGAGCGTATTATAGAACTGGCAAGGTTATATACAAGAGGTGCGGATGTATTTGACGATATCGAATCTTTTAAAATATGGATGGCTACACCCGTTGATGCACTGGGAGGTAAAAAACCTAAAGTTTTTTTAGATACTTCCATGGGCATAGAATTATTAATGGAAGAGCTGGGGCGCATAGAGCAGGGTATTTTTGCATAGGGTCTGCCTCCGGCAATTGCTGATTGAATGAGTAGCCTCTAACGCTAAAGGAATGAAAGTATACCGGATTAGTAAATGTAATTATATTGACGATCTGAGCGGTGCGGGTGCAGCGCGCTTTTCAGGACGCTGGCATTCGAAAGGAACTTATATTTTATATACTGCGGCTTCAGCAGCTCTCGCGATGCTGGAAAGCATCGTGCATATTACGACCCTTGTTAAACCGGAACTTTGCATCGTTTGCCTCGACGTTCCGGAAGAAAAAATACAGACCCTTTCACTTGCGCAACTTCCCAATCAATGGTTTGTAAACCCTTCGCCCGATGTATTGAAAAGCGTGGGCGACAGGTTTGTAAAAGAAGGCATATACCTGATGCTGAAAACGCCTTCTGCCATAATGCCCGAAGAACATAATTACCTGATTAATCCTGCGCACCCTGATTTTAAAAAAATAAAAGTGATGTATAGCCGGCAGATCCGTTTGGATGAGCGGTTATTCAAAAATTAAAGAAGCTTTAAAAATTTCCCGGGCAGCTTTTATCTTTGCCCAATGCAGGGTAATGGCATTACTATTTACACAGATGGTTCCTCCCGCGGCAATCCGGGCCCGGGCGGTTATGGCGTTTTATTAATGTATGGTAAGCATGTAAAAGAATTATCGGGCGGGTTTAAAAAAACGACCAATAACCGGATGGAGCTGCTGGCGGTGATAGAAGGGCTGAAGGCATTAAAAACGGCCGATATCCCCGTTACGATTTATTCCGACAGCCAGTACGTGGTAAATTCCGTTACAAAGGGATGGCTGAATAACTGGATACGGACGGATTTTAAAGGCGGGAAAAAGAATAAAGACCTGTGGACAGCATACCACCAGCTTGCGAAACAATTCCAGATAAAATTTGTTTGGGTAAGGGGTCATGCCGACAACCCGTATAATAACCGTTGTGATATATTGGCCACAACCGCAGCGGATGGAAAACATCTGGTTGTGGATGCGGGGTTCGAGGGGTAAACGCTTAAGGCGCAACGCTCAATACTGATACAAACAACGGACCTGTAACCTGTAACTAGTAACTAGTATCCGTTAGCACTCCGGCAGGCTCAGCGGAACGTGCACGGCCAATCCTCCATCAGCCGTTTCCTTATATTTAAAATTCATATCCTGCGCGGTGTCCCACATCGTTTTTATTACTTCATCCAGGGACACCCGGGCAAAGTCCGGCGTGCTTTGCAAGGCCAGTTGGGAAGCGGTGATCGCCTTAATGGCGCCCATGGTATTGCGTTCAATACAAGGTACCTGCACCAGACCCCCGATCGGGTCGCAGGTCATGCCCAGGTGGTGCTCCATGGCAATTTCAGCCGCCATCATAGCCTGCTTCTGTGAACCGCCAAGCGCTTCCGTCAACGCTGCGGCAGCCATTGAAGAAGATACGCCAATTTCAGCCTGACAACCGCCCATAGCGGCGGAAATGGTTGATTCTTTTTTAAAGATACTTCCGATCTCAGCAGCCGTCATCAGGAATTTATTGATCTTTTCCTGGATATTGGATGCGTCCGAGCAAAAAATAAGGTAATAATGCAATACTGCGGGTATGACGCCGGCGGACCCGTTGGTGGGAGCCGTAACCACACGGCCGAAGGAGGCGTTCTCCTCATTTACCGCCAAGGCAAAACAACTGACCCAATCCAGCGTATAACGAAAGCTGCTGCCGCCATTCCGGATCCCGGCAATCCATTCCTCATAATTAGCGTAAGCTGCGCCGCCGATCAATTTTTTATTTAGCGAGGCTGCCCGTCGTCTTACGTTCAATCCTCCAGGTAAAATACCGGTTTGATGGCACCCCCGGTAAACGCAGTCGCGCATGGCCGCCCATATTTTCTGTAGCCCTTCATTGGTGGCGGCTTCGCTGCGCCAGGCCTGTTCATTTTCATTGACGATCTCGCTGATGCTTAGCCCTGTTTTAATACACCAACGTAACAGATCGTCTGCATTGTCGATGGGAAAAGGCAACAGTACATCATTGTTTAAAACGGTGTTTTCGCCTTCTTCTTTCACAAATCCGCCTCCAATAGAATAATAGGTTTTGGCAATAGCTTCACCATCCTGCAGTGTCGCCAGGAACGTCATTCCGTTAGAATGATAGGGCAGTGTTTCTGTATAAAGAAATTCAATGGCAGCATGCGGATCAAAGGAGATCTCCTGTACGCCTCCAAGCAATAATTTCTTTGTTCCCCGGATCGCAGCAATAGTGGAATCGATCTTGTCCACCGCAAAGCTAACCGGGTCATAGCCACAGAGGCCCAGTTGTACGGCTATATCCGTACCATGGCCCATACCTGTTTTGGCAAGGGATCCGTAAAGTAGTATGCTGAGCTCCCGCACTTTTGCCAACTGCGCGCTGTTTCGTAAAAATGCTAAAAAACGCTCTGCCGCCCGCCAGGGACCCAATGTATGAGAGCTGGAGGGCCCAACACCAATTTTCAACATATCAAAAACCGAGATCGGTTCGTATTGCATAAACAGAATTTTAGAAGCTAAATTACGGTAAAGCAGGGTATTTCACGCGGCGGCGCAGAGGAGCGGTGACGCGGGGGCGCAAAAAAAGGAAATGTTACTTTGATCGTGAAAAGTCAAATGATAAATGTGAGTTGCTCACGTCTATCGTTTCCCGTCTCCCGATATTTGGTGTTGCACGCAAGGACGCAAAGGAGCAAGGACGCAGGAGCATTTTAAAAATGAAGTGTTGCGTTAATCGTGAAATGTCAAACGGCAGACGTGAATCGCTCACGGCTGTCGTTTCTCGTTTTTCGATACGTTACGATTGCCAGATAACTAGTTCCCTACTTTCACCAACTGTATATTAAAATACAACGGCTGGTTGGCCAGCACGCCACCGTTCGGGTTGCAGCCGTAGGCAAGCGAAGACGGAATTATAAGCCGGATCTGCCCGCCCTCTTTAATTTTCGGAAGCCCCTGTTGCCAGCCGGGGATCAATTGGTTTAGCGGAGGAGTGGTCACGCCGTCCGGGTAAGCCGCGTAAGTGGAATCATAGGGGCTCCCATTCATGTAATAGGCAATATATTTCACGGTAAGTGTGCTGCTGCCCGTGGGCGCAGCGCCCGTGCCGGCATTTACAATCTCGTAAAACACGCTGTCTGTATTGCTGGTGGTATCCATTACAAAAGCACTGTCCCGTACCATGGCTTTCATAGTATCCAGTTCGTTGGCAATAGGAACCGGTGTACAGGTTGCCGTATCTTTTTGTTTCAGGCATCCGATCACCAGGATCAGTCCGGCTACAACAATAAAGACAGCAGCATATTTTTTTATCGGGATCATTAAACGCATCGATTGTTCACCCGCTAAATTACAGGAAACATTTTTATTGGAGGTTATCATGCCCCCGGTCTTATTTCGACCTGGCGCCCAGTAATTCTATATAAAAGTACAGCGGCTGATTCGGCGCAATAGGTCCGCTGCCGGTACAACCGTAGGCAAGGGAAGACTGCATGATCAATTTTATCTTGCCTCCTACTTTAATTTTCGGAATGCCAATCTGCCAGCCTTCAATCAGCTCTGATAGCTTAAAGGTAACGTTATTGGCGGCATCGAACTGCTGCCCGTTTGACACCAGCCTTCCTACGTAATTGATAGTAATTGAATCTGTTACTGCCGGCTGTGCCCCCGTGCCCGGGTCTATTATCTGGTATAAAATACCCGTTGCATCCTGTTGAACGGCCATAGCACTGTCTGCCGCAAATTTCTGCATGGCCGGCATTTCCACGGCTACCGGCTGGGGAGTGCAGTTTCCCATATCACTACTTTTTATACAACCAACAACTATAAGGGCTGCAACAACTCCTAAAACGAGCAATTTTCTCATGTGTTTAATAAATTTTATATCAATACCTCCCTGTTATCCAGGCACAGGGTGGGTTTTTGTAGGCGGCTATTATTATTTTCCGGGCAATTAAAAGGACGAAGAAGCCATGCCTTTTAACTGAAAAGTATAAATTAACTGGGAATTTGCAGGTAAATTGGTTCCTGTATTACATCCGTAAGCATTGGAAGAAGGGATGATGATGCTTATGGAACCACCATTCGTAATTTTCGTAAGCGCATAATACACTCCCAAAGGATAGCCTTGTGCTGCATATTCTGATAATTTGTGTGAACCGCTTTGCGTAGTGGCTGAATCGATCAGTGTTCCGTCCAAAAGGTGGGTTTCAAAATGGAATGCCACAAATGAATCTGCGGAGGGTGTGTTAGCGCCGGCGCCGGGGATCAATGCAGGGCTCGATACACCGTAATAGGCACCCGCCTGGTCATCAAATTGGTATTGGCTTGCCTGCCCGCTGGTTTGCAGGAACGCATCAATAACTGCCCGGTCCTGGGTTAAGGTTAATCCATTGGTACACGCGGTAGATTGATTTGTTTTCATACAGGAAGCAAGGGTTACTACAGTTGCCGCAACAGCAATCAAGGGCATTAAAAACTTTTTTTTCATTTGTGATTTTTTATAATAAATTAATTATCAATAAATTATTTTTTCTCTTTACGGGCTAATAATTCTTTGTAATAGTTCTCATTAATGTCCCACTTGTGGTAAGACGAGAAGATGGCCGTAAACGCAACAATGATAATGCCGGCAATTAATAAAATAAGTATTAACGAAGGGTCGGCATTGGCATCCATTGCCGCTCTTTTATACCAGCCACTAAAAAAATTAATAAAAACGGCAATAACCAAAATAAGGCCCAGGGGGGTACTGATTAATATATTTTTTAGTGAACGCTTCTTTTTTAAACGATTGGCCTCCCAATATTTCATAAACGCTTCCTCTTTTTGCGTATACATGGCTCAAAGGTAATAAATCAGCAATTGCATACTATTTTAGGGACGGTAAATTATTTTTATGTGAAAAGGAAAAAGTGAATAGTAAATAGTGAATGGTCAATAGAATCCGGGCCGCCTGATGAACGGGATTTTTGTTCCTGGCCTGGAAACTGTGAATTTTGTAGTTACGACAATTCTTTTTTATATTGCAGTTCAATCGTTTGTTTGTGAAACTATCCCCTTTATTAGCACAATACCTCTTAACCCACAAAGAGTTAAGTTTACCAGGACTAGGCACTTTTCATGCTGAAGCTTACGGCGGTCCCGAAACGGCAACTGTGACCTTTGAACAGCAACCTGTAAGTAAATTTGACGAACGGGTGGTAGCGTATATTTCCGAAGAAACAGGCAAAATGAAAGTGCTGGCTGCTTCAGACCTCGAATCACAACTGGAGGATGCCATGCAATTTCTGAATACAGGGAAGCCTTATCTTTTTGCCGGCATCGGGACCCTGTTGAAAAAATCGGGTGGCATTTATGAGTTTGTGGCCAATACACAAACGGAGCCTCCGAAAAAGAAAGATATTCCTTTTACAGAGAGAAATACCGTGCCGCAATCCTATATCGAGGAAAAGGCAGACAACAGCAAGCCTAAAAGACCCGCCGTTTTTATTCTCATAGCGCTTGTTGTAGTGGCTATCGCCGCCTCTGTTTGGTTTTATTCAAAAACGACAACGCATAAAGAACCCCAGCAGGTTGCTGATACTACCAACCAAGCGGGTACATCACAACCGGAGGCGGAAAAACCTGCTGATGACACTTCAGGTAAAAAGTCTGCTCCGACCCAAACAACCGTTGCTGCAGCATCTCAGGCAACTGCAACGGCTCCCGGGATGATCACCTATATCCTGGAAACCACAAAAGAGCCCCGGGCATCTAAACGTTACAACCAGCTAAAGAAAATAGATTGGCCCGTGGAACTGGAGAAAACCGATTCGCTTCATTATAATATATTAATGAAGCTGAACACCCCGATAGTGGACACCGCCCGTGTGCGGGATTCGCTTACTGTCATTTCGGGGAAGAAAGTAACTATACGGCATTAGATTTTATATAACCGCAAGGGCGCCAGGATGCGAAGAGGTTTGATGCCTCACTAATTTTAGAAGTCCTCTGTGATAATCCGGGTAACCCGTGCGCTATAATAAATGTTGCTTGTTTGTTCTTATGCCCTTTTCTCACAGATTTCACAGACTTCCACAGATTTTTTAAGTTTTCTTTCTGTGAAAATCCGTGAAATCTGTGAGCCAAATAATAAATATTGCTTTTGTATTCGTTTTGCTTTTTCTCACAGGTCCGCAGATTTGCACAGATTTAAAAAACCTTCCTGAAGATCCACGCGATCTGCAGGAGATTTTTCGACCTGCTTCATTATGCTTTTGCTCCCCGCGTGTTTGCTCCTTTGCCCCGATGGCTATCGGGACCGCGTGAAACCTAGCGCTGGAAATGTCTCCGGGTTTCAATTGCTCCTGATATATTTCGCGGATTGATCAACCGGTCGTTGACGAGAACCGGAGCGGAGCCACTGGATATGCCTGTTTGTTTTGATGCCAGTTTGGGAGTGGTCTCCACGGAAAAAGCACCATTATTATTGATCCCCTGAAGCGCTTTGGCCAGGCAGGATTCCGTTACATCGCCCCAATCCTTGTTGAGGCCATCCGCCACCGCCGCATTTACATCCGGCGAAAAGCCATCATAATAATTGCCTTGCCCCAGCGCATTTACACTTTTAAAAGAAACCGGGAAAATGTACCAGTCTCCAACCGGGATATTAAAAAAGCCCACAGCCTTACCCGTGGTTGCAGAGGGGCCCACCAGCTTTATGTTCATAAAAGGTTTCAGGCTGTTGATCAGCAATTCACTGGCAGATGCAGTGCCCTTCGAAACAATGACATACAACGTACTCAGGTTTAAATTTCCTTTTTTATTAAACCGGTCAATTGTATTATATCTGGTATATCTATCATTGAACTGCTCCCGGTTCATCACCTGCCCGTTGCCGCTGTTGTTGACCAGGTAATTCGCCATCAACTGCTCCATCCATACATAACCGCCGCTGTTATAGCGCAGATCCAGGATCAGGTTGGATATGCCTGCGTTGCTAAAACCGGCAAAAGCCGCTGCCAGGTTATTTACAACGGATGCAGAATCTCCCAGGAAGCTGTTATATACCAGGTAGCCTACTTTTCCTGCGGGCTGATTGTAAATGGTATCCATGTAAATGGGCTGTTGCTGGTAAGTGGCAGCATTTAATGTGAGTTGCTGGCTGCTTCCGTCAGGCTTTTTAAACGTGATAGTGGTTTTTGAACTATTGAAAACAGCGGCTACAATTTGTTGAATACTAGCGTCACTGGTGTTGATGGCGGATACCCCCTGTATGGCGGTGATCTGCCAGCCCCTGTGGATGCCCGCAGCAGCGGCCGGCGATAGTTTTTCTACTGATTTTACGCGGAGATCAGTGGACGTCATAAAAAAGATGCCCAGTCCGAAATCGCCTGCAATCCCCTGGCTGATATTATCCCATTCGGACTGTTTAATGGCGAAACTCCAACGGTCCACGTTTCTGATCACATTAGAGGGCAGCACCGTATCCTTACTGTAATTTTTAATATAATTCATCACCGAAAAGTAATTCGCCACCGAATCGAGGCTTGAGAACGGCATGGAATTCATCGTTCCCGGTAATTGCTTATACCATAAATAAATGTCCCTGCTGTAACCGATCGCAGTATCAATAATCGCCTTGGTAATGCCGTCCGCATATTGGATGGAAGCAGGCGTTGTGGGCGTGGACCGGGGCTGAATGCTGTCATTATTATTTTTGCTGCAGGAGCTGATCAACAGAAAACTTAAAAAAGCTACCAGGCAGACGGATTTTACTTTTACAGAAGCCATAAGGTTAATTTATACAAAGATATTATCTCTACAGTCATAAATATAGCGTAAAAAGGCAGCAGTAAAAGATGAAAAGGCACAATACCAAATACTTTATTTTTGCAGCGGAGAAGAACGCTGCAATCGCAAGTACAATACTATATGGCAAAAACTGATTTAAGAAAAGAACTGGCCCTTAATTATCATGCAAAGGGAAGACCGGGAAAAATAGAAGTGGTTCCCACGAAAAAGGCAAAAACCCAGCGGGATCTTTCCCTGGCCTATTCTCCCGGGGTGGCGGCGCCTTGCCTGGAAATAGCAAAACATCCGGAAGCTGTTTATAAATATACGGCCAAAGGAAACCTGGTAGCGGTGATCAGTAATGGCACGGCAGTGCTGGGGCTGGGCAATATCGGCCCCGAGGCCGGCAAGCCGGTGATGGAGGGGAAAGGCGTGTTGTTTAAGATCTTCGCAGATATTGATGTGTTTGATATAGAGATCAATGAAAAAGACCCTAAGAAATTTGTAGAAATTGTAAAGGCGCTGGAGCCCACTTTCGGAGGGATCAACCTGGAAGACATAAAAGCGCCCGAATGCTTTTATATAGAACAGGAGCTCGTAAAACAAATGAATATTCCCGTGATGCATGACGACCAGCACGGGACGGCCATCATTAGTGCGGCTGCTTTATTAAATGCACTGGAGATCCAGAAAAAGAAAATTGAGAAGGTCCGGTTTGTGGTCAGCGGTGCCGGCGCTGCCGCCATGGCCTGCGTACGGTTATACCAGGAACTGGGCGCCCGGCCCGCTAATTTCCTGCTATTTGATAAGGATGGTGTGCTGCATAAGAATCGTGCGGATATTGATGACATGCATCGGCCTTTTGCCAATGCAACAACAGCAATTACGCTTGCGGAGGCAATGAAAGGAGCGGATGTATTTCTGGGGCTAAGCGCCGGGAATATTGTAAGCGGCGCTATGGTTAAAAGCATGGCAAAAAACCCCATTGTTTTCGCTATGGCGAATCCTGATCCTGAGATCTCCTGGGATGAGGCCACTAAAGTGCGCAAAGATATTATAATGGCGACAGGCCGCAGCGATTACCCCAATCAGGTAAATAATGTATTGGGCTTCCCCTATATTTTTCGCGGTGCGCTGGATGTAAGGGCTAAAGTGATCAATACAGAAATGAAGCTGGCCGCTGTTAAAGCGCTGGCCTCGCTGGCAAAAATGCCCGTGCCGGATGCGGTAAATAAGGCCTATAACCAGGACGTGATCGCCTTTGGGCCCGATTATATTATTCCCAAGCCGTTTGATCCGCGACTGTTGCCCGAAGTAGCGCTGGCGGTGGCAAAAGCGGCCGTGGAATCGGGCGTAGCCCATCATCCCATTGAAGATTGGGATCAATATGCCTTAATGCTGGAACGGCGGTTGGGACTGGGTAACCACGTGCTGCGGACCATTGGTGCGCAGGCCCGCCAGAATCCCAAACGGATTGTTTTTGCCGAGGGCGAGAATGTTAAAATATTGAAAGCGGCGCAAATTGTACTGGATGAAGGGATCGGGTTCCCGCTGCTGATCGGCGATAATGAGGAAATAACAAAAATTGCGGCTGAAAATAGTATTGATATATCCGGAATGACGGTCATTAATCCGCGCAGCGAAGCGATGGAGGAAAAACGGAAAGAATACGGCGCGCTTTTTTTCGATATGCGCGCGCGCAAAGGATACACCCGGGATGAGGCCTTTAAGTTAATGAATGAGCGGAATCATTTTGGGTGTATGATGGTGGAGCAGGGCGACGCAGATTGTATGCTGGCCGGCCTGACCAAAAAATACGATGAAGCCATACGTCCGGCACTCCAGATCATTGGAACGGAACCGGGGGTGAATCGTGTAGCAGGGATGTACCTGGTAATGACAAAAAAAGGCCCTTTATTTCTTGCAGACACCACGGTAAATTTCAACCCGAGCGCGGAGGAATTGGCGGAAATAGTGCTGCTGACGGCCCGCGAGGTAAAAGCGTTTAACCTGGTGCCCAAAATTGCCATGCTCAGCTATGCAAATTTTGGAAGCAGTAATTCACCGGAGGCCAAACTGGTATCAAAAGCCCGGGCCCTGGTAAAGGAAAAAATGCCGGACCTGATCGTGGACGGGGAAATGCAGGCGAATATTGCCCTGAATAACGGATTGCTAAAGGAAATGTATCCTTTTAGTGAACTGAGCGGGCATGAGGTGAACACATTAATCTTCCCTAACTTAGCGTCCGGAAATATCGCTTACAATATTCTGCTGGAAATAGGCTCTACAGATGCGGTGGGCCCTATTTTGATGGGTCTGAAAAAGCCGGTGCATTTGCTGCAACTGGGAAGTACGGTGAGCAGTATCGTAAATATGGCGATGATCGCCGTAACAGAAGCGCAGGTGAAATCGCAACAAAAAGACAATAATCCTAAAGAAGGAAAACGGCTATTAAAGAAAAGGCAATAACCTGCATCATCAAAAAATAAACCATTGAAGATATTAAGAGAGTTTGGAGCGTTTATCAGAATGGCCGGCGGTATGTTCCGCAAACCGGAAAATGCCCGGATGTACTGGAAACAGTTTATGTTACAGTGCAATGATATTGGCATCGGTTCGCTGGGTATCATTTGTATCATATCTGTTTTTATTGGGGCGGTATCTACCCTGCAAACGGCTTACCAGTTGGTATCGCCCATCATTCCAAAATCAACTATTGCACAGATCGTTCGGGATACCGTGATCCTGGAGTTTGCGCCTACCTTAAGTTGTATTGTGCTTTGCGGCGTAGTGGGTAGCAAAATAGCCAGTGAACTGGGAAATATGAGGGTAAGCGAACAAATAGATGCCCTGGAAATTATGGGTATTAATACCAAGGGATACCTGGTTTTGCCAAAGATCCTCGCCGGGTTGGTTACCATTCCCCTGCTGATCATGCTGGCCATGATCCTGGGTATCTGGGGCGGACGGCTGGCGGGTACAGCGGCGGGGATCATTGATCCCACTATTTTTGACACGGGTCTGAAGATGGCGTTTAAGCCCTACAATGTTTATTTTGCCTTAATAAAATCAGTAGTATTTGCTTTTATCATTACGGCGATACCGGCCTTTTACGGGTACACGGTAAAAGGCGGCGCCCTGGAAATTGGTCACAGCAGCACAAGAGCGGTAGTTGTGTCCTGCGTATTGCTGTTGTTGGCCGATTACGTATTATCCGCCCTGCTCTTATAACCCGGTAACCTCATTTGTATGATTGAATTGAAAGATCTGAAGAAGAGTTTTGAAGATAAAGCAGTATTGAAGGGGGTCAGTATTGTAATGAATGATGGCAAGTGCAACCTGATCATCGGAAGCAGCGGTAGTGGTAAAACGGTATTGATGAAGTGTATGGTGGGACTGCTGAAGCCTACTTCAGGAAATGTGTTATATGATGGCGCCGATTTTGTGAACCTGAACGATAAGGAGCAAAAGGCTATCCGTGAAAAGATCGGTATGCTGTTCCAGGGAGGGGCTTTGTTCGACAGCCAAACGGTAGAACAGAACGTAATGTTCCCGCTGGATATGTTCACCACCGATAAATATTCAAAAAAAAGAGAGCGGGTAAAACAGGTGCTGGACCGGGTACAACTGAAGGAAGATGCGTATAAAAAATTTCCATCAGAGATTAGCGGCGGTATGCAGAAACGCGTGGCCCTGGCCCGGGCCATTGTGCTCAATCCTAAATATCTTTTTTGCGATGAGCCCAACTCGGGCCTTGACCCGCAGACGTCCATGGTAATTGATAAACTGATTCATGAGATCACCCGGGAATATGATATGACAACAATTGTGAACACCCATGATATGAATAGTGTAATGGAGATCGGCGATCATATCATCTATATGCACCAGGGCGAAAAAGAATGGGAAGGGAATAATAAGGAAATTATATTGAGCGATAACGAAAAATTGAATGGCTTTATTTTCGCCTCTGAGTTTTTGCGCGATGCCAAAGCTATGCGTACCATCCAGGAAACCGGCAAGATCCCTGAAAATGTACAGGGCGGCATTAAAGATGCCATTGAAGAAAAATTTAATATTGATATCGATAAGGACGGGCATATTGGCTCGCCTACCAAGGGAAATGTCCCGCCAAAAGAATAAACAGGGTATAGTGCAAACCCTTAAATTTGCAATTCCAATAAAATAATTTATCAGCTATGGCAGTTTTGGTCAATAAAAATTCTAAGGTACTGGTTCAGGGATTTACCGGCACGGAAGGCACCTTCCACGCTACACAAATGATAGAATACGGTACCAATGTAGTAGGAGGCGTAACACCCGGTAAGGGCGGAAGCACGCACCTGGAGCGCCCGGTTTTTAATACGGTTGCCGAGTGTGTACAGCAAACCGGAGCCAATGTAAGTATCATTTTTGTACCGCCGGCATTTGCGGCAGATGCCATTATGGAAGCGGCTGATGCAGGAATTGAGCTGGTTGTTTGTATTACGGAAGGCATCCCGGTTCAGGATATGGTGGCCGTTAAGAACTTTTTACAAGGCACAAAAACCCGGTTGATCGGGCCTAACTGCCCCGGTGTGATCACTGCTGGTGAGTGTAAAGTAGGTATTATGCCCGGATTTGTATTTAAGCAGGGACGCGTAGGTATTGTTTCAAAATCAGGAACCCTTACCTATGAAGCCGCAGATCAGGTGGCTAAGGCCGGATTGGGTATCAGCACTGCCATCGGTATTGGCGGAGACCCCATCATTGGAACCACCACAAAAGAAGCCGTGGAATTATTTATGCAGGATGACGCAACCGATGCTATCGTAATGATTGGCGAGATCGGTGGGGGCATGGAAGCCGAAGCGGCCAGATGGATAAAAGAAACCGGCAACAAAAAACCTGTAGTGGGTTTTATCGCTGGTCAAACCGCACCTCCCGGTCGTCGTATGGGACATGCCGGCGCTATTGTAGGCGGAGCAGAAGATACGGCGGCTGCTAAAATGAAGATCATGGGTGATTGCGGTATTCACGTAGTAAGCAGCCCGGCGGATATTGGTAAAACAATGGCAGCGATTACTAAAAAATAACTTAAAAAAATGTTGATACGAAAAGCTCCGGTTTGCGGAGCTTTTTTTAATACCGGGCTACAACAGTTTAAAATATCGCTTTTTTAATATACTTTTGACTATCCCTCAGAACACTTAATTGCTTTCGTTGATGTATAAGAAGAAAAAGATATTCCGGCTTTTGAATACTACTTTGGTAATTGCACCGGATTTGAGTAACACGATGATGATATGGCGTTTAGATAACTCTCTATAAATGGAAGCAGGAAAAAAAATATTTATTATTGACGATGATCCGATACACCGGCTTTTGATGAGCAAGCTTTTCGAACGGCAGCCCAAAAGCTGTAAGCTTTCTTTTTTTGAAAATGGTCAGAAAGGGCTTGCCGCTTTGGAAACAATAATTGCAGAAAAAACCGAAGCGCTCCCCGATATTATTCTTCTGGACATAGAAATGCCCTTAATGAACGGCTGGCAGTTTATGGACAAATACAGTGCCTTGCCCGGGGAAATAAAAAAGCAGATACGTGTTTATATGGTTAGCTCTTCCTTTTCCGATCAGGATCAGGAAAGGGTAAAAGACTATCCGGATATACAGGACTATGTGGTAAAACCCCTGCGCATGGAAAAAATTATAGAGCTCCTGGATTGAATCCGGCGCCGCTCCCGGCTTCCGCCGGTGATTGTATCTGACCTGCTTACCCCCTCCGGATAAATATGGGCTGTGCGCTTAAGGGCCTGTACGCATAAAATTTTTCTATTTTTTTGCTGCAGGTGCGAAACTTTTTATAGGCGCAGCACAGATCGTTTATCTTTAATGATCGAAAAAGCAATTATGGATTTTAAAGAACTGGAACAAGGTTTTGCCGGTGAACTTTTTTACGGCAACAATAGCTTGCATCACGCGCAACGGATGGTATACGCCACTGATGCTTCCGTTTACCAGGAACTTCCCTTAGCAGTAGCCCTTCCCAAAACGGAGGAAGATTTGAAGGCATTGATCCGCTTTGCAACGAAAGAGCACATCTCTTTAATACCCCGGGCTGCAGGCACTTCGTTGGCAGGCCAGGTAGTGGGTAACGGGATAGTGGTGGATATCTCAAAATATTTTAAAAAGATCATC
Organism: Niabella soli DSM 19437; assembly: GCF_000243115.2. NCBI lineage: Bacteria > Pseudomonadati > Bacteroidota > Chitinophagia > Chitinophagales > Chitinophagaceae > Niabella > Niabella soli. Next base: position 4,072,712 of record NZ_CP007035.1, read on the forward strand.
GAAATAAATGCCAGTGAACGATGGGTGCACCTGCAACCAGGAATTATCCGGGACGACCTCAATGCTTTTTTGAAACCCTATGGACTGTTTTTTGCCCCGGAGACGTCCACTGCCAGCCGGGCTATGATCGGCGGTATGATCGGTAATAATTCCTGTGGGCTGCATTCCATGGTTTGGGGCGATACCAGGAAGCATTTGCTGGAGGCAAAAGTGTTGCTCAGCGATGGAGAGAAAGCGCTTTTCAGGAATTATAGCGATCAGGAAATTAAAAGTAAGGCCGCGCAGGAAACGCTGGAAGGGGCTATCTACCGGCAACTGGCAGATGTACTGGATAATGAAAATAATAAGACAACGATTAAAAATAATTATCCCAAACGTTCGCTGGCGCGAAGAAATACCGGTTACGCGCTGGACGTTTTGCTGGAAGAACGGGAATCAGGTGATGGCGGCTTTAATCTTTGTAAACTGCTGGCGGGTTCGGAAGGAACGCTGGCTTTTGTAACGGAAGCCAAACTGAACCTGCTTCCCTTGCCGCCTGCCAAAGACGCATTGGTTTGCATTCACTGCTCGTCGCTGGGCGAATCGCTTCACGCAAATAATATTGTTTTGCAGCACGCGCCCATGGCATCGGAACTGGTGGATAAATATATTATGGATTTTACCAAAGGCCATCCAGTGTATCATAATAACCGGTTTTTTATTGAAGGGGAGCCGGAAGCCCTGCTGATGGTAGAATTTATGGAGGATACGGATGAGGCGCTGGATATAAAAACCAACCGGCTGATTGAAGATCTTAAAGAAAAAGGATTAGGCTATGCTTACCCCGTGATCAAAGGCGCTAAAACCAAGCTGGTATGGGATATCCGCAAAGCGGGTTTGGGCCTGATCCGGAATATGCCCGGAGATACCCAGCCGGTGAACCTGATCGAAGACTGCGCAGTGTCGCCGGAAGACCTCCCCGCCTATATTGCGGAGCTGCAACAATTATTGGATCAGTACGGATTGTCCGCATCTTACTATGCCCATGCCGGCGCCGGTGAACTGCATGTGGAACCAATGATCAATTTAAAAACGGCACAGGGAAAAGAAACATTCAGGGACCTGCTGAAAGACACCGTACCCCTGGTTAAAAAATACAACGGGTCTTTAAGTGGCGAGCATGGCGACGGTCGCTTACGCGGGGAATTTATTGCAGCCGCCATGGGGGCCGATGTCTATGCCTTGTTAAAGGGGGTAAAGAATATTTTTGATCCGGAAACCATTTTTAACGCCAATAAAATTGTAGATACGCCCAAAATGAATGAGCAGTTGCGCTATGCCCCGGACCAGCAACAGGTAGCCATTGAAACGCTGTTCGATTATTCCGGTCAGGAAAATATACTGCGGTTAACCGAAAAATGCTCCGGTTCGGGCGATTGCCGGAAATCGCATGTAACAGGCGGTACCATGTGCCCCTCCTATATGGCAACCCTGCAGGAGAAAGATACTACCCGTGCCCGTGCCAATATCTTACGACAGTTTTTGACGAATGCCGGAACGGGCGCGCCCTTTAATCATCCGGAAATAAAAGAAGTGATGGATCTCTGCCTGAGTTGCAAAGCCTGTAAGTCGGAATGCCCGTCCAGCGTGGATATTACCAAATTAAAAGCCGAATTTCTGCAGCATTATTATGACGCGAATGGCGTCCCTTTCCGCTCCCGGCTGATCGCTTCGTTTACCCAATCACAAAGACTGGGAATTAAAATCCCTGGCATTTACAATGCCGTTGTAAAAAATAAATTACTATCCGGTATTATAAAAAAGATCGCGGGATTTGCACCGGGCCGGTCCCTGCCGGAAGTGGGAAAAACCACTTTGCGCAATTGGTTTGAAAAATATCAAAGACAGCAACCGCAGCGCTTTGAACGCAAGGTGTTTTTGTTTTGCGATGAGTTTACCAACTATAATGATGTTGCTATTGGGAAAAGGACCATACAACTTTTAAATGCGCTGGGTTATGGAGTAGTAATACCGCCTCATAAAGAAAGCGGTCGCACCTGGTTGTCAAAAGGATTGGTTCGCAAAGCGAAAGAAATAATCACCGGTAATGTGCAGCAATTATCCGCACTGGTTACGGCCGGTCAGCCGCTGATCGGCATAGAACCCAGTGCCCTGCTCACATTCAGGGATGAAGCGCCTGAGCTAGTGCCCGCGCATTTAAGAAATGAAGCAAAACAATTGGCTGCCCATAGCTTTTTAATTGAGGAGTTTTTAGCAGGGGAGTATGAAAAGGGCGCGATCCGCGAAGAGCAGTTTACCACTGAAAAGCGCATGGTAAAACTGCACGGGCATTGCTATCAGAAATCGTTTGGTATTGTGCCATCAGTTCAGAAGATACTGAGCATCCCTGTAAATTATTATGTGGAGCAGATCCCTTCCGGCTGCTGCGGTATGGCGGGCTCCTTTGGATATGAGAAAGAACATTATTCCCTGTCTATGAAAATAGGAGAGCTGGTCTTGTTGCCCGCTGTTCGCGGTGCGGATGCAGCTACTATTATTGCTGCTTCAGGAACCAGTTGCCGTCACCAGATCAAAGATGGAACGGGGCGCAAAAGCCTGCACCCGGTGGAAGTGTTGTGGGAGGCGCTGAAAAAGTAATGCTTGTTACTTTAATTAAAAAGTAGATTATCTTCCCTCCAAATATTTAACTATTGAATTTCCCTGCTTACCTGCATTTTGGATCGAGTGTGCCGATTGGTTTTTCGATATGCAGTAGCATGAGTTAATTTAAAAGTATTTTTTAGCCGGTAAGGCGGCGAGACGGTAAGTCTTAGGCGATTGAAAACAAAATCTTCCCTCTTTCCGAATTCCCGGCTGCCCTGTATTCCACGGCACAAGAGTGCGACGCAAGGAGGATGATAGCAGCACCGCAGCTCGGCCCATAAATTTAAGGCAGCATATAACAAACGCCTTCCAGCGCCAGTTCCGTATTGGGGAATATTTCCCGGGCCTCTTTTTCAAATTCGTTCAGCTCATCATAGCGGCTGCTAAAATGCCCGATGAGCAATTTTTTTACACCGGCTTTTTTGGCAATGGCGGCTGCCTGTTTGCTGGTGGAGTGAAAACGTTTTATAGCCTGGTCTTTAAAATTTTCTAAATAGGTAGTTTCATGATAGATCATGTCGGCGCCTTTTATATCCGGGATAAAGGATTCATCATATTTGGTATCGGCGCAAAAGGCATAGGTTTTCCCTTTCGGCGCTTCAAAGGTGAGGATCTCGTTTTTGATCAACGTTCCATCAGGCGCTGTGTAATCTTTACCCATCTGTAAATTCTCGAACCAACTGTAATGAATGTTGTGCTCTTTTACCGCATCGGGATTAATGCGGCGGGGTCTTTTCTTTTCCCGGAAAACGAACCCGAAACATTCTATGCGATGGTCCGTTTTAAAACAACTGACTTCCACCTCGCCAACCGTCAGCAAATACCCGGGTTGCTGAATGGCGTGAAAATGTAAGGGGTAGGACAGTTGGGTATCTGCCGCGGCAAACTGTAGTTGCAGTATTTGTTGCAAAGCCGGTGGCGCCACTACATGTAAATCCTGGTACCTACCCAGGAGGGCGAAAGAATTAAGCAGCCCCACCAACCCAAAATAGTGATCACCGTGCAGGTGCGAAATAAAGATGTGTGATATTTTACTGCGGCGTATTTTGTAATTGATCAATTGTATCTGGGTACCTTCGCCACAATCGATCAGGAATTTACGGTTGGGCATTGTTAACACCTGGCTGGTCGGATGCCGGTCGAACGCGGGTACCGCTGAATTATTTCCGAGTATGGTAACGCCAAACATTTTTAAACCTTTTTGGTTTTTATTTGTTTAATCATCCGTGTCGCTGAATTCAATATCTTCGGTGTCTAATAATTCCCTTTCAATTTCTTCCATTTGCACAATATCCCAGGCCTCGCTTTCGGTGGGGGCTATATTCAGCAGGTCGTCCAGTTCATGCTCTGACAAAAATGCGGTAACGTTCTTTTGCAGGTTACAGGAAACAAACGAAGCATTGTTTTCGTAGAATTGTTGCTGTATTTGCAGCAATTTGGCCGCTGCGGCGGCGTCTATCGCTGCCACCTGCTGCAGGTCCAACACCACATTTTTCACATCGTTTTGTAAAAAAGGGAGCAACGCTATTGCCATGCCATCTGTCATAGTAGCAGATAATGCGGGCTCAATTGGCGTGATGACGTGAAATTTCTCTTTGGTATCTATTTTGACCTGCATATAGAGTGAATTTGGGATAAATATGCTTAAATTACAAGTAAATTTACGACCAAATATATTTGTTAATATTGTAAATAAACACTTTAACCGAATATGGATAATAATTTTTCATCTCAGGTAAAAGAAATTATTTCTTACAGCCGTGAGGAGGCCCTAAGGCTGGGGAATGATTTTATTGGCACGGAACACCTGCTGCTCGGATTGATCCGGGAAGGAGACAACACGGCCATCCGGATTCTGAAAAGCTTTAGTGTTGATATTTTTGAACTGCGTAAAGAAATTGAACTGGCCATAAAGGACAAGACCGGTAAAAATATTGCAAACATTAATAGCCTGCCGCTGACCAAACAGGCGGAGAAAGTAATACGGGTAACCGTCCTGGAAGCAAAGGCCTTAAAAAGCAACCAGGTGGAAACGGAGCACCTCATGCTTTCTATTTTGAAGAACAAGGAAAATATCGCAACACAAATCTTAAATCAATTCGACGTGGATTATGATCTGTTCCGGCAGGAGTTAGGCATTGTAAAATCAGGCGGTGAGCCGCGCGCAGAATTTGGTGAGGAAGGCGAAGAGGAATTTGAAGAAGAAAAGAAATATACGCAATCCAAAGGCAGTGCTGCAAAGGGGGCAGCTAAAAGCAAAACACCCGTGCTGGATAATTTTGGCCGGGATGTGACCAAGCTGGCAGAAAGCGGCAACCTGGATCCCATCGTAGGGCGCGAAAAAGAAATCGAACGCGTATCGCAGATCTTGAGCCGTCGTAAAAAGAATAATCCCATCCTGATCGGAGAGCCTGGTGTGGGTAAAACCGCTATTGTGGAAGGGTTGGCGTTGCGTATTGTACAACGGAAAGTGAGCCGGGTGTTGTTCGATAAACGGGTGATTTCGCTGGACCTGGCTTCATTAGTGGCTGGTACAAAATACCGCGGTCAGTTTGAAGAGCGCATGAAGGCCATCATGAACGAGCTGGAGAAGAACCGCGATGTGATCCTGTTTATTGATGAGATGCATACCATTGTGGGCGCAGGCGGTGCGAGTGGTTCGCTGGATGCCAGCAATATTTTTAAACCGGCCCTGGCGCGTGGCGAACTGCAATGCATTGGCGCTTCAACGCTGGATGAATACCGTATGTATATTGAAAAAGACGGAGCGCTGGATCGTCGTTTTCAAAAAGTGATGGTAGACCCGCCCAGCGTGGAAGAAACCATACAGATACTGAACAACATCAAATCTAAATATGAAGATTTTCACAGCGTTACTTATAGCCCCGAAGCTATTGATGCCTGTGTGAAACTGAGCGACCGGTATATTACGGACCGGCTGTTGCCGGACAAGGCCATTGATGTAATGGACGAAGTGGGGGCAAGAGTGCATCTGAAGAATATAAATGTTCCGCAGAATATTGTAGAGCTGGAAAAGAAGATCGAAGATATTAAGGAAGAGAAAAATAAGGTGGTAAAAAGCCAGAAGTTTGAAGAGGCCGCTTCCCTGCGGGATACGGAAAAGAAACTGGCAGAAGACCTGGAGCGCGCGAAAGCCGCATGGGAAGAAGAAAGCAAGCACAAACGCTACCCGATTGATGAAGAGGCCATCGCTGAAGTCATCAATATTATGACGGGCATTCCGGTGCGGAAGATGGTGGAAGCAGAAACCGAGAAGTTGCGTAAGATGTCGGATGATATGAGGGGGATGGTGATTGGCCAGGATGAAGCCATTTCCAAAGTGGTAAAAGCAATACAACGGAACCGGGTGGGATTGAAGGACCCGAAGAAACCGATCGGTACCTTTATTTTCCTGGGACCGACAGGGGTGGGCAAAACAGAACTGGCCCGTTCCCTGGCGCGCTACCTGTTTGACTCGGAAGATGCGTTGATCCGTATTGACATGAGCGAATACATGGAGAAATTTACGGTAAGCCGTTTGATCGGTGCGCCTCCGGGATATGTGGGATATGAAGAAGGCGGACAATTAACCGAAAAAGTACGCCGGAAACCTTATAGTGTAATCCTGCTGGACGAGATCGAAAAAGCGCATCCGGATATTTATAATATTTTATTGCAGGTATTGGATGATGGTGTGCTGACAGATGGGTTAGGTCGTAAGGTCGATTTTAAGAATACGATCATTATCATGACCTCCAACATCGGGGTGCGGCAGTTAAAAGATTTTGGCGCCGGCGTTGGTTTTGCAACTTCTGCAAGAGTGGAAAATGAGGATGAGGAAAATAAAGCGGTGATCGAAAAAGCGCTGAAGCGTACGTTCTCTCCGGAATTTCTGAACCGTATTGATGATGTGATCATCTTCAACAGCCTCACCAAAGAGAATATCTTCAGCATCATCGATATCTCTATGAAAGGCGTATTAAAACGTGTTGAGAATTTAGGGTATGGGTTGGAGCTGAGCGAAGAAGCCAAAAGCTTCCTGGCGGATAAAGGGTATGATCAGCAATTTGGCGCCCGTCCATTACACCGCGCCATCCAGAAATACCTGGAAGATCCGCTGGCTGAGGAAATTCTTAACATGCATGTAAAACCCGGTGATATACTGCTGGTGGATTTTGATAAGGAGAAAGACAAATTGTACTTCACTATCAAAGATGCCAAAGAAAGCCACCAGGAGGCATAGAGAATGATGTAGTAAGAATAGCGCATTTAGAATATAAAAAAACACCCCGTGGTTGCGGGGTGTTTTTTTGCCGTTGGCAAAATAAACCTGTGAGGTCTTTGAGACCTCACAGGTTTATTTTTTGCGGTTCTGCACAGACGGGTAGTGGTCGATGGTTTCAAACACATTGCGGGGGTCCTGTTTCAGGATAGAAATAAATTTACGTAATGAATCGGTGTAAGGTGCCTTGGCGAACATACGGTCGTGCGCCAGCAACACAATGGCGTTGGGCTGGTAGGTATATTCCTGTTCAAATCTTTTGTTGATCTGGTCGGCCATTTCCTGAGCCCCTTGCTTAGGAATACTACCTCTTATGAACTGCCATTCCACATCCCAGCCGATCAGCGTGTAACCGAGTGAATCTAACGCTTTAGCAACGGTTAAAGATGATTTCGGTCCCTGCATTTCACTGCCGGAGGCCCAGGTATTCATACCCGGCAGGCGGGCAATTTTTAATTTTATCTTGAGATCTGTTTGTGCCTTCAGCATGTCGGCAACTGCACTGTCGGGGTTGCTGTAGAAGCGCTTATAATTATCCCTGAAACCATGGGTAGTGCTATGGTTGGCGGTAATAAATTCGGGGTAGCTGTTATTCAGGGAATCTGCGATCCTTCTGCGGTAAGCATCGATGCCCAGATTAAACCCTACCATAAAGAAGGTGGCTTTTACCCCCTCTTCGTGAAATATATTTTTACAATTAATAGTTCCCGGAGGTTGCGGTCCGTCGTCAAATGTGAGAAATATATAGCGTTTGTCTTTCTGATAGGTAATGGGCTTCCCGATATTGGATAAGGCCGCCGCGCTGGAATCGGTTTTTGTGGAATCTTTTCCATCCCCGGTTTTCTTACCGGAGCCATTACAACCTGTATTTCCGATCAGTAAGGCAGCACCTGCCACCATAGCCAGGGATGCATTTCTCAACAAATAAAAAAATCGTAACATAAGGGCATTTATTTCTGACTAAACTATGCCTTTTTTAGCGCATAAAAAAATCTTGCTTTTACGATGAGGTGATTTGTAAGAGCTTGTACAGATCTGAAACGGCTGCATTATTTTTCGCAGGCAGCCAATATAGGCTGCTGAAATGCCCGGCCTATGTTAAATGCCGCTCATTAATAAAAGCGGTTTTATCCTTGTAAAACCCAAAACTTTGAGCAAGCAATTGGGGCAGGGTTTCTTCCTTTATAAATTCGGGGCCTTCTTTCCCAAAATGACGCTATCGGACATATGCTACTTTCTTAAAGTATATTAGACGCCGGGTTGTATTTACAGATTCTAAAAAGCTTCTTAAAGAATCCAAAGCGGCAAAGAATAGGCGTTGTTACACAGATTTTTCTAAAAAGTAAAAGAGGTTATTCATAAATTTAAAGAGTATTAATATTGAAAATATAGCAATTTCTTCGAATGAAAGATTATAATTTAAGAACCGGAACTATAAAGGACCTGGACCAGGTAAGAGATCTTGCGATCAACTCCTGGAGCCGGTTTCAGTATGAACTTATGGAGGAAAACCGGGCACAGTTGCTTAGCGGCATCAACAATGAAAAAACCTACCTCGGCCTTTTTGATACTGCAGACTGTATTGTTTGTGAAACAAAGGACCAGGATATTGTTGGTATGGTATTCCTGGTTTCCAGCGGTCACCCCACTGATATCTATCCGGGGGACTGGTGTTATATCCGTTTTTTGACAGTTAGCCCGGAACATGAGGGTAAAGGCATTGGCAGGTGGCTGACACAAAAATGTTTGGATAAAGCTAAAAGCAGGGGCGAGCATACCATTGCCCTGCATACGTCTGAACTAATGAATAATGCCCGCGCACTTTATGAGAACATGGGTTTTGAAATTGTAAAAGAAATAGCGCCCCGATTCGGGAAACGCTATTGGTTGTACAAACGGGTATTATAATTTAACAATTTAACAATAGACTGCGGTTCATTTAATTTCTAACTTGTAAAAAGAAAGTTAGATAATAAGTTTCGGTATGAAGGATGAAATATTTATAAGCAGGATCGTTCCTAATATTTACTCAAACGACCTTGAAAAAAGTAAAATTTTTTACGGAAGTTTTTTAAATATGAAGATCGTAATGGATCACGGATGGGTAATCACTTTTGCCTCCTTCAAGAATCCGCTGGCACAGGTCAATATTTTAGATAACCAGGGCAAGCCTGCATTAGACAATGCGCGTATCTTTTTATCTGTTGAAGTATCGGATGTCAATAAGATGTACAAAAAGGCAAAAGAAGCCCATATGGAAATAGTATATCCTATTACCGATGAGGCCTGGGGGGTGCGCCGTTTTTTTGTAAAAGATCCCAACGGCGCTACTATAAACCTGGTGGCACATAAAAGTTGATTTATTTTCTTAACACCAGTATCATCAGCACTACAATAGTTGCCATCAGTGTGAAAAGGATAAGCAGGTTCTTTGCTTTCATCGGCTTAGGGTTTTAAAAAAAGGTAATACAGGTGCTGCGATAAAAATGGCTGCCGCAGTTCATCTGATTTAAGACGCATAAAATCGGTATTGGGCAAAAACCCTTTATTATACAGCAACTGTTTATTGTACGGAAGACTGATGGCGTAGTCTTTGTCGAAGGAAGCGGCATGATTGAGATTGTACCGGGTTACGATCCAGCTCCAGTTTACAACTGCGCCAATGATCAGCGTGCCATAGATTACCCACGCCATCCGGTTAAGCAGGTAAATATTGGTTTTTTGCCTCCGGATCTTTAATGCAGTATAAACCAACCCCAATACAGCCAGAAAAAGAAACAGGTATACCCCGATTCTTTTAAGGGTTAACCCATAGCTATCCACATATTGATTGTTCTTTAAAACAACGGTTCCTGCCAGCAGCATATTAAGTACGATCCATATAAAAGCATACGTTTTCAGCGGCCCGCTATTTTTAGAAAAGTTCAACGCACCTTTAAAGAATAACATAATTACTGAAATGGCCATTGCAATTGAGAAGATCAGCAGGTAAACCCGCTCATGCAAAGACTGACTGAGGCTATTTCCGGATGGGTTGCCACGGAATTGCTCTATACTATAAGTAACAATAAAAAAGATTACAAGGAGGTTGAGTGCAATTAAAGAGATCTGTCCGCTTTTTTGATAGAACTGAATATCTGTCGCTTCAGGGTCTGTGGCGGCATTGCTATATGAAGGAGGAAAGGCATCCTGCAAATATTTGTCCTGCTTTAATAACAGGTCGGGCACCCAGTAATGCATAAACGAAAACATCAGGAAGAAACCCATTATTGTTAAAAAAGACAGTTGGAAAAAGTTGACATTCCAGTTAATGAAAAAGAAAGATTGAAATAAATCGCTGCTGGAGGTGTATACAAGAAGGAAGCTGGCAATTAAGGCCGCGGGAACAAGAAAATAATAAAGTATTTTCTTATAAACATCAGCAGACAAACCAGGCCCTGACGGCAGCCATTTGTGTAAAAAAGGAGCCCTGAATAAAAAACTGGCAAAGTTGAGCATGCTTGCAAAAGGAATCAGCAACAGGTTGGTTGCGGGGGCGTATAGTTTGCAGGAGATGATCGCTAATGAGCAGAATATTGCGGCAAACGAAATAAAATCGCCGTACCAGGCAAAGGCGCCCGCTGATAGCAGTAGCGCCGCAGTTGCCGCCCAAAATGGCTTTGAACGGTTAGCCTTTGGTGTTGTTATCAACAGCAACAACCAAAGGGCTATCGAGAAAACGCTCAGATTTAATCCGATTTCCTGGTTGTAAAACAGGATGACAAACAGGACAACGCCCGATAATAAGGCAATAGTTTTTTTCATTGTTTTATTTTTAAAAGTACTTTATATTTCAAAGTTTATGGTTAAAAAAATTTAGTTTAATAATTTGCCCAGGGCATTAATGTGTTGTATAAAAGCTTCCTTACCCGTTTTGGTAACCTTGTACGAGGTTCTGGGTTTTTTGCCAATGAACTCTTTTTTCACTTCAATATGGTTTTTGTTTTCCAGTGCGGTGATATGGCTGGCCAGGTTGCCATCAGTAACGCCCAGGTGTTCCTTCAGTTCGAGGAAATCGACCCAGTTGTTGACAACAAGAACCGACATAATGCCCAGCCGCACCCGGCTTTCAAAATCTTTATTTATCTGATCAATAATACCCATGTCCTGCCAATTGCTATTTGTATTTTTTATACATCAGTAAACCATAAATGATGTGCAATACTCCAAATCCCAATGCCCAGAACACCAGGCCGTATCCGGGAATAAAACTCGCTATCAGGCCCAGGAATACTTCGCAGATCCCCAGGTATTGGATGTCGGAATACGTGTATTTGGATGCATTAATTAAAGCGAGACCATAAAACAAAAGTGTAGCCGGGGCTATCAGACCAAACAGATCGTGATAAAACAGTGCCAGGCAAAACAACCCGCCGGCAGCAAGGGGAAGAAACAACTGCACCAGCAACCGTTGTGTGGTGGAGGTCCATATTTTTAACCCCTGTTTTTTTGTTTTCTGAACGGTTAGCAAAATACCCGCTCCTACTGCGGCAACTAAAATAATTATAGCCAGTATAAGCAGGCGGATTCCCAGATCATAGGTATATCCATAATATCCTTCGCCGGGTAAATAATTGACACCCTGTTGCTGCAATAGTTTGCTGGCGATAAAAGCCCCGATCAGGGCAATGATTCCCGCTGCCACACCCGAAAGTCCATTCAGTGAGATAAAACGCGACGATCGCTCCATCATCTGGCGGATGTGTTGTAAATCATCTTTTGGATTGTTCATTTTAAAAGTGCTTTGAGATACAAAGTAAATGCCAACGGCTTATATTTCAAAATTTATTTTGATGAAGTAGGCCGTAGGGGGTTATGCTGTCGGCCCTCCCCGGGAAACTTCTGGAACCGTTCTCTATTAATTGGAGACCGCCTGTCTGCCGTGTACCATTGGTCAGGATTACAGGAGTGTCTGATTATGGTTTAAGGGTAAATCTTGATCATTTGGTGGGTAATTTTTTATTATAAAAAAACTCGTAAACTGCTTCCTGTCCTTTTCAGTTATTTTTGCATTCTATGTCAGTTAAGCAAGCAAGCAAAAAAGAAAAACCCATCATCCTGATCACAAATGACGACGGCGTTTCTTCTTTGGGAATCAGGAGCCTGGTGGAGGCAATGGACGGGTTGGGCAAAATTGTAGTAGTGGCCCCGGATAAACCACAATCAGGAATGGGGCATGCGATAACCATTGGGCATCCGCTGCGATTGTACGAAGTAGAGCTGTTCGAGGGTGTTAAAGCATACTCCTGCTCCGGCACACCGGTTGACTGTGTAAAGCTGGCGGTTGATAAAATTCTGCACCGCAAACCGGATATCTGCATCAGCGGTATTAATCACGGCTCCAATCACAGCATTAATGTCATTTACTCCGGAACGATGTCGGCCGCTATGGAGGCTGCGATCGAAAGTATTCCCGCGGTTGGTTTTTCATTAATGGATTATGGCGCCGAGCCCGATTTTACAGCCTCCAAACAGTATGCGCGCCTGATCGTGGAAAAAATGCTGCAAAAGAAATTGCCCCGGCACTTTTTATTGAATGTAAATATTCCGAAAGCATCCCCTGATGAATTAAAAGGATACAAGATCTGCAAACAGGCATATGCTAAATACCAGGAGAAATTTATCGAGAGAAAAGATCCGCACGGTCGTAGTTATTACTGGCTCACAGGCGAATTTGTAAATTTTGATAAATCGAAGGATACCGATGTATGGGCCCTTGCCAACGGATATGTAAGCGTGGTGCCGGTAGAATTTGATCTTACGGATTATAGTCTGAAAGAAAAGCTGGAAAAAGACTGGAGGTAGGTAATGTGGAAATTTGAGAATATGAAAATGTGAAAATGGTTCATCGCTGATGGCAAATAGTCTGAATGCTAATGGCTATTGTCTAATAGTGCATCCTTATTAAGCGTTCTGCATCAAAAAGTAAACATTGAGCAACAATAAACACAAATACTATATCATCGCAGGCGAGGCTTCCGGTGATCTGCACGGAGGCAACCTGGTGGCGGCATTAAAAGCATTGGAACCTGATTGCGAAATGCGCGGTTGGGGCGGCGATAAAATGCAGGCAGCGGGGATGGAAGTGGTAAAGCATTACAAGGACCTTGCTTTTATGGGTTTTGCGGAAATAGTGATGAACCTGCGCACCATTCTCCGGAATCTTAGTTTTTGCAAGAAAGATATCTTGGCATTTAAGCCGGATGCGTTGATATTGATAGATTACCCGGGTTTTAATTTGCGCATTGCCCAATGGGCCAAAAGCCAGGGCTTAAAAGTGATCTACTATATTTCACCGCAGGTATGGGCCTGGAAAGAAGGCAGGGTGAAAATGATGAAACGCTGCATTGATAAAATGCTGGTCATTCTTCCGTTTGAAAAAGAATACTACCAGGCTAAATGGAACTGGCAGGTTGATTATGTGGGGCACCCGCTTATTGAAGAGATCGATCAGAAAAAGAAAAAAGGAACGGATCTGGTTATAACAGATGCCAATGGTCAACCCGTTACCCGGCCGGTGATCGCACTGCTTCCCGGCAGCCGCAAACAGGAAATTGAAAAAAAACTGCCGGTAATGCTGGCGGTCAGTACCCATTTTCCCGGTTATCAGTTTGTGGTGGCGCAGGCGCCGGCGGTTGACGATGCCTTTTATGAGCAATTCACTGGGAAATATCCGAATGTAAGTACCGTCAACAACCGCACTTATGATGTATTGCTGCAGGCCACCGCGGCATTGGTTACTTCCGGAACGGCAACGCTGGAAACGGCTTTGTTCGGGGTGCCCGAAGTGGTCTGTTACAAGGGGTCGGCGATCAGCTACCAGATCGCTAAACGGGTGATCAGTATTAAATACATCTCTCTCGTCAATTTGATTATGGATAAGGAAGTGGTGAAAGAACTGATCCAGGATGCTATGAATGAAAAGAATATTATTGCCGAATTACAGGCGCTACTGTTCGATGAACAACGGAAAGAACAATTACAAAAGGACTATGAAAAATTGCACCAGGTTTTGTCTGCGGGAGGCGATGCTTCGCGCCAGGCGGCGGAAATTATTGTTCAATCAGTGGCGCAGTAACGTCTTAACAATAATAATGATAAGGGCGATGATAAAAAGTAAAAGGCTTAGCCGGTTAATTCCGTGCATATAGCCGATCCACTTGCTTTTCGGTGCATTCGGGTCCTTTTTCTTTAAAAATAAATATTGCGCTATTTGATCCCAGATGCCCATTGTTGAAGTGCGTTTGAGATACAAAGATACGTTATTTGGAAGTTGAGTTTCTGGTCCAAAGTTCCGGTTGCAGGTTTCAGGTTCGAGGCGTGTGCGTGCCTAAAATTTTTTAGAGCCGTAGGCTCTCTTTCTTTATGTAAAGCGGTGCTTTAGCGCAGCTTCGTGCATGAAACAATGAGCGAAGTGCCATCGGCACGGTATATTATGTGCCGAACCTACGGTTCTCCATCTACCTTGACAGCTCCTAAAACGGGTTGAAACCCGCTTTTGAAATATCGGCTATGCCTCTTTTTTTAATTTTGATGCATTTTTATCTTTGCAACCGATCTTTCTGTGATTCTGCGCTTCTGTGGCTGATTTTTTCCGTTGTTTTTATTGTATCGTTAACTCCAAACAATGGAGAGATCCCTCTCATACGGGTTGTTGCAAGAGTTTGTTTAGTAATACGATCTGCCCCAGATGATAATAGATATGCTGGATCATTGCGTTAATATTCCTGTAGTTGCTGCCGTAGTTTTTATTGGCAAAGGGCAGGTGCATACGGTCCGCAGGCATTTGTGCTACCAATGCAACAAACCTTTTGGCATCTGTCCATAATCTGGATTTTAACGCTTCCCAATCCTCCGCCGACCGGATCGCCGGGGCATCAAAACTATTTTGGTCATGTATGTCCAGCTCACCGCCTTCCAGCACTTTTATGATGCCGGCAATGTAATAGTTGATATGAAAAGCAAGCGCTGCAATTGTATTGTGCGCCCCCAGCCGGGCAGTGGCCTGCTGCCAGTTCGTATTTTCCAGTTGTGTTTTGAGGCTGGTGGTAGATACCCAGTCTTTGGTAAAGTGCACTTCTTTGAATTGTTGGGCCAGCGCTGAAGCTAAGTTGACCATATCCGGCTGTTTAATTGCTAAAATTACAGACAAAAAACGGTTCAACGTTCCGGATTCCGGCCAGCGGATCCAACCCGTCAATATTTCAACGGGTTAACCTTTCCCCCTGTCAACTTTTCAACCTAAATTTGCGCCCTATGGCAACTACAGATACAAACCGGTTTCAGGCGATTATTTCGCATTGTAAAGAATATGGATTCGTTTTCCCCAGCAGTGAGATCTATGATGGCCTGCAAGCTGTTTATGATTATGGTCAGTGGGGAAGTGAGTTGAAGAAAAATATCAAGGATTATTGGTGGAAATCCATGACCCAGTTGCAGGATAATATCGTTGGTATTGATGCGGCTATTTTTATGCACCCTACCACCTGGAAGGCCAGCGGGCACGTGGATGGTTTTAACGACCCGATGATCGATAACAAAGACAGCAAAAAACGGTACCGGGTGGATCATCTGATCGAATCGCACACGGATCAATTGAAAGCAGACGGGAAAGAGGCGGAGGCGGAAGCGATCATTAGTGCAATGGAAAAAGCAGATGCAGCGGGCGACCTGGCGGCGCTGAAACAGCTCATTGATGACAACAAAATAAAATGCGGCATAAGCGGTACCGCTAACTGGACTGATATCCGTCAGTTCAACCTGATGTTCTCTACTGAGTTTGGCTCTACGGTTTCTTCGGATGAGGAGAACAATAAAGTGTACCTGCGCCCCGAAACAGCACAGGGTATTTTTGTAAACTTTCTGAATGTGCAAAAAACCGGACGTATGAAAATACCTTTTGGTATTGCGCAGATCGGCAAAGCATTCCGCAATGAAATTGTAGCGCGCCAGTTTATCTTCCGCATGCGCGAATTTGAACAGATGGAGATGCAGTTTTTCATCAAACCCGGCACGCAAAAAGAATGGTACGAATACTGGAAGCAGGCGCGATTGAAATGGCACCTGGAGCTGGGCGTGCCGCAAACAGAATACCGCTTTCATGACCACGTAAAACTGGCGCACTATGCGGATGCGGCCTGCGATATTGAATATAATTTCCCGATGGGCTTTAAAGAACTGGAAGGGATCCATAGCCGTACGGATTTTGATTTGCGTAACCACCAGGAATACAGCAAAAAGAAACTACAGTATTTTGATAATGATATTGATCCCGAAACCGGCAAGCCGATCGGCAATTATATTCCCTATGTGATCGAAACGTCTATTGGTTTAGACCGGATGTTTCTGTCGATGATCTGCGCGGCTTACACGGAAGAAGAGCTGGGCACTCCCGAAAAACCAGACAGCCGTGTGGTGCTGAAGTTTCCGGCGAAACTGGCGCCGATCAAACTGGCAGTGTTCCCCTTAACAAAAAAAGACGGCCTGCCCGAAATCGCCCAGGGGATCATGGCAGCGCACCGGGGCGATTTTAAATGTTTTTACGAGGAAAAAGATACTATCGGTAAACGTTACCGCCGTATGGATGCCTTGGGAGTTCCGTTCTGTATTACGGTGGATCATCAAACCAAAGAAGATAATACGGTGACCGTCCGCTATCGCGATAGTATGCAACAGGAGCGGATCGCCATTGATCAGATCGGTGAACTGGTGCGGAAGGCCTTTCAATAGGGGCGCTATCGATTTATGAAACTGATGGCTAATGATTCAGGACAAAATAACGCAGGTCTGGGTAAAACTAACGGGTAGAAAAATCAAACCTGATGCATATTCATGGCTCAATGGGATCATTGGCGATCAGGATATCATCAGCGATAAATATTTTCAGAATATTGCGAGAGCTGAGGGACTCATCCTGGAAACAAATGCACCTCAAAGTGGATTAATAGATGATATTTCTGTGCTGGATTTTTCCCGGGAGGAACTCGAAAAGTTAAATCCCGTCGTAAAAGATTTCTATGAACATACATCTGATTATGATTTTGAGATCTGGAGTGAGTGGATGGGAATATTTAAGCCGTTTGGAAAACTCCTGACTGTTTTATTCAGTAAAAGACTACAGCAATTAAATGTTCCGACAAACGCCCTTGCAGCCGCAAAAGGCCTGAAAAGTGAAATAGTAAAATTAAAGCAGCATAACAAAGTAGTATGGACGATCTGGTATAGAAAAATAAAAAGCACGAATGATGTGATTTATTCCGGTGTTTACACAACTGCATTTGTTCCTTACTTTAATAAAAATCTTTTAAAAGTAGTGTTCCCGCTGCCGAATGGTAATGCCTCTGTAATTATGACTAAAAAAGTACTGGAGGATGGCTCCTTATTGCTAAGTTCAGATGGCAAAAAGTTTGGTGAGAACGGATTTTATTTCTATCTGACTGATAGAAAGCAAAAGCATTGGGCAAAATTCGTAAAAGCTCTGCACGAATGGATTAAAGTTTATGTAGATGAGGAGGGCGTTTTAAGAACCGACCACGACTTTAAGTTTTATGGAATAAACTTTCTGAATCTCCATTATAAAATGACGAAAAAAATACCACACATTTTTATTCCTTCGGAATCTTCTGTTGCTCCCTTGCTTTAATTCCTGCTTTAATCTCCGACAGGAATCCAGGAACACGGGCAACGGGGTCGTAAGCGATCTTTTGATTGTTGCGGACCTGGGGTAATGTCTCAATCGGTAAATAGCCGCGGTAGCCACTTTTACGGACAATTGCCAATATCCGGCCGACATCCGTTTTTACCGAATTTGTGGCGCTGAAAAGACTTTCTTTAAATTGAAAATTAACGGCATAAGGCATTATTTTTTCTACATCTTTATAAGGGTCTGCTGTTACAAAACTGCCGATATCCACTACTACGCCAAACCATTCCGAGTTAACCAATTTCAATAATTGAATGGTCTCATCCGCTGTTTTAAGAAAGTCTGCATGGTTTTGCACCCCTATTAAAATGCCTTTCTTTTTTGCATAGCTTACACATTCTTTTATGCTTTCAGCCATATAGGCGAGAATGCTGTCCCGTTTATTTTCAAAACCCGCGGGCATATTGCCGGAGAAAATACGCACTACCGGGGCGCCCAGCAATTGCGCCACATCGATCCAGTCTTTTACCAACTGTACATCAGCCGCCCTTTTTTGTGGATCAGGATGGGCAAAATCATTTCTTACCCCCGTACCGCTAATATCCAACCCCAGCAAAAAAGCTTTGCGCTTTATGTTATGGATAAATGCATAGGAGGGTTTGTTGGGATACCCGGGAAAATAATAGCCGGTGAGGTCCACCGCATCGAAGTTGTGGACGGCAGCAAATTCAAGAAGCCCTTCCATGCTCATACCGGAGCCGGGATTTTTCAGCTCATCGTTCAGCAATTTGGAAAAAGAATAGGCGTTCAGACTGGTTTTCAGATGGGATTTTCCCGGCCGGTGCTGTACCGGTTGTGCAGGCAGATTATAAACCAATAAGGATAATAAACAGCAAAGCAGGTTCCCTTTCATATGGAGCATGTTTTAACAATGATGTTCCGTAAATTTCGTATATGCTGCTCGTAAAACCCTGTAAAATTGCGAAAACGTTATCAGGATATATTGGCTCCGGCAGCCCTATTGAATACCTTTTAAAAGATGGTATTCCCGTAAAAAACCTTCAGGATCATCCGGGCTGATCATGATCTTTTTTCCATTTTCCAGTTGCAGGTAAACCACTTTATTCCTTGATGTTAAGTACCAGGTCATCATACCAAAATGTTTGTTCGAAAAACGGCCGTAGTACCCAAACATTCCGCCGCTTCCAAAAACCCGCCACGACCAGCGTAGCAGCTTGGGGTCGATGATGGAGGCGCTGGTAACTGTTGCCAGGGGAAATTGTTTTTTACCAAAAGGCCGGCAAACGGATAGCGCCTCATTGTCGATCCCGTAACGGGTTATCGAAAGGCCGTAAGGCATAACGAGCGCCAGGAACGTGACAAAAATCATAAGCAGGATCCGGATAACACCGGCATCTTTGAGGCTCATCCATATGAACGTGAATATGACCACTACCAGAAGTGTGGCAATCAGAGAAATGATCTTTGTCGTTGTATCGAAAGATGCTTTAAATTTCATAAAAGGATCGTTTTATTTTAATATAAAATCAATCATAGTTTTAACCAATGTCGTGTCTACGGGCAGGTCCGGCCTGGCATACGATCTCATATTTTCCTGTTGTCCTCCGGAAATATCTTTTAGCACATGGTTCATGTTCTCAATAATGACCAGCTCGCTTTTAGGCTGTGCTTTTTTAAGATTTTGCGCATCGGCAACCGAGAGCTGCATATCTTTTGTTCCCTGTACAATCAACGCCGGGATCTTCAGTTTTTTGATGGCTGCTTGTGGATCGTATTGCAGCCATGACGCCAGGTAGGGTTGTACACTGGGTCGCAGCAGCGCAAATAATTGGGGGCTCACCTGGTGTACCAAATGCCCGTTCTTCAAGCTGTCTAATCCGCTGTAAGCCTCTTTGCGCAGCGAGTCCGGCAGGTTTGCCAGTTGTTTTTTTAGTACCTGATCTGCTGGCTCCCCTGCCCCGGCAATTGAAATAAACTGATCGGCAAGGCCATTGGCGGCCTCCATGCCTATTAAGGATCCTTCACTGTGCCCGGCAACGATGATCTTTGAAAAGCGGTTATCTTTTTTCAGTAATTCCAGCCATGCCTTTGCGTCATTGATATTGTCTTCAAATCTTCCATCTGCTTCCGGTTTACCCGCGTCCCTGCTTTCGGCAATACCTCTTTTGTCGTAGCGTACCGAGGCAATGCCCGCGGCTGCCAGTGCCCGCGCTAATTGCAGGGTGCAATTGGTTTTTAAACCCGTATTGTTATTGCCATTGCGGTCTGTAGGGCCGCTGCCGGCAATGAATAATACTACCGGGGCTTTTTCTTTTTTTTCGGGCAGGGTCAGGGTGCCCGCTATTTTTCCTGTGGAGGTGGTTAAGGAAATTGGATGTTCCAGCGGGGATGCCTTCTCTGTAAACGGAAGGGTGGGAACGGGCTCTGCTTTCTTTCTTTTAAAAACAAGTGGCAAACTATTACTCATTTGTGTAAACCTGCCGCTGATGCTGTCGCCAGCGAGCATTCCTTTATAAACCGCATGGATATTCTTTAATTCTATTTGCAATTCATTATTGACGAAAGAGGTCCTGGTTGCGGGCAGGCCACTTGCGCCCTGCGCCGGGCTATCCATCGTTGTTGTAAGACTATCGCCGGAGGCCTGAATGTGTAGTACCAGCGGCAGCTTCATGCCACTGTCAACATTCAGATCTCCCTGCCAGTCGCCGGTAACAGATTGACCATGTATTACCGCAGGCAAAATAAAGGTCAGTACTGTGAGTAAGTGTTTCATAAAAACTGTTTATAGTTTAATAAGTTGCGGATACAAAACCAAGCGGTATACGAGCTCCGACAGGACAAGCGCAATTACAAAAAAGACATAATGCACGGGCCTCTTCGCATACATTGCCGTTTTAAAACCATTTATTAAAACGATAATGCTGTATACGATAAAAGGAAGTATAAGCAGGCCCGCTGTTTGTAATTGCAACAGCGCGTCTTTCCCCAATTGGTTCAGCGCCTGGGGGCCTTTTGTTTGAAGAAGGTTGGTTATTTCAGCAACATCAACAAAACAAAAAAAGATTGCGTAGGTAATGATGACGGGCAGCCTGCTAAAAAGCATTGTATTGCACATGTCGATAAAACGCACCCCTTTGTTAAAGATCCGGCCGGCGATGAAAAGCAGCGCGGCAGGCAGCAATACAACAAGGGCATTTGATAATAATAAAAAAAGAAGGGTTTGCTGTTGGATAAAAGTTCCATGAAAAACGCCGTCATTCGCAACATGCAAAAAATAGCTAATGAGCAGCGAGCCTAAAAAGATGAGCAATGCCGCAAGTAATTGCCCCTTATCTGGAATAACGGCTACCGGATTGAAAATATAGTTCCTTTTCTTTTCAGTCATGGTTGCATTTTTTTTATTTTCTCGATCATATCGTCCATCCGGTTGCGCATGGTAGGGTAGCTGGTATTGGCCTGCCGGGCCATTTCTTTAATACTTCCGCTGGCAAGGAAAAAAGCCATGATAAAATCCTGTTCCTCGCGGCTCAGGTTCAGGTACAGGGGCAGCTCATAATCACCATTTACTTCGGTAGGGCAGTTGCCACATTTTAATTGGCTCACTTTAAGCGGTTGCTCACAACTCGGGCAAAAAACGGGAAGCTTCATTTATTAAAAGTAATATTGTTTTTAATAAAAATAAAAAATATTTTAATTTTATTAAAATTTTGAGGTAAAGAGAAAAACCTGATATAAAAATATTTTTCGGCCGGTAAGGAGGTGAGGCGGCAAGGCTGAGGTAATGGGAGAACAAAAGCTTTCGTCTTTCTGGATTCCCGGCTAATCATTAATATGCCATGTTTTGGCAGGCTCAAAAAAAACATCCCGACAAGGCCGGGATGTCCGTTCATTTTTAGTAAATTTTTTAAATCTGGCTGAGAGGAATCGTTGGACCAAATATAAAGTAGTTTTTTATTTCTATAAAGAAATTTTCAAACCATCATACGCCAGGTTGCGCCCGGGAGGAAGCGTCGCTTCAATTTCCTGGTGAAATCCCATCTGGTGCGAAAGATGGGTAAAATAAGTTTGAGGTATTTCCAGTTCACCGGCCAGGGCCAGCGCTTCTTTCAGTGAAAAATGGGACACATGCGGTTCATGACGTAACGCATTTAATACCAGTACTTTTGATCCACGCATCTTTGCTTTCGACCCTTCATCGATCCTGTTGGCATCGGTTATGTAAGTAAAATCGCCAAAGCGGAAACCCAGCACAGGCATGCGCATATGCCAAACCGGGATGGGTTCTATGCGCAGCTCACCCACAACGAAAGAGGTATTTTCATCGATCCGGTTTAAATTAATAGAAGGAACGCCGGCAATCTTTATGGCGCTGAAAGCATAATCAAATTCCTGTTCCACCCGGCGTTGGGTGGCTTCCGTAGCATATACTTCCATAGCACGCTGCTGAAAATAATTATATGCGCGTACATCATCCAGTCCGGCTATATGATCTTTATGCGAATGCGTAAGTACCACCGCATCCAGCTTCTTTACGTCATGCGTCAGCATTTGCTGTCTGAAATCAGGACCGGTATCCACTACTAAGGTTGTGGCAGGAGATTCTATTAAAATGCTTGTGCGCAAGCGTTTGTCTTTTGAATCCGACGACCTGCAAACGACGCAGTCACAGGCAATCATCGGTACGCCCGAACTGGTTCCGGTACCCAGGAATGTTATGGTAAGGGGAGGATAGTTCATGTTTTATGCTTAATGCTGAACGCTTAATGCTGAACGCTTAATACGCAATGCTCGATGCGTTATGCGTTCGGCATTGAGCGTTGAGCGTTTAACGTTCCCTTCTGACAGCTTTTATCAAGTTAATCAATTTTGCTTTTACTTCTTCTAAAAATAAGCTTAGCTTACCGTATGTTTCTTTACTAAGATATTCCAGGTCAAATGCCAGGAGGCTGGTGTACTCTAATTCTTGCAGTGAACCAAAGGAATTGTCT
The DNA here is from genome assembly GCF_000243115.2 of Niabella soli DSM 19437. Lineage (NCBI taxonomy): Bacteria > Pseudomonadati > Bacteroidota > Chitinophagia > Chitinophagales > Chitinophagaceae > Niabella > Niabella soli. The sequence goes on from NZ_CP007035.1 coordinate 4,095,327, forward strand.
AAAAAATGCGCAAAATCTTTATCAGTATTCCTGCCACAACCTTCAACAAAGTTCAGAGGAATAGAATAGGCTGCTCTTTTCACCTGGGATTTCAAATCGAATTGTTCGGATCCCGGAAAACATATCAAGACCTCCCTGTAAACAAATAAAGTAAGTTTGTGCGCTTTTTCCCAAACATCGTAATTTTTGTAGTGTCTCATTTATATAGGTTTAATAATTACATTGTGCTGAGAAATTACGCTGTCAATCCGGCATATAATACAAAACGCGGAACGCATTAAGCATTATGCGTTTTGCGTTCCGCCTTCCTCGCTTTCCTTCGCATCCATATTGGCAATGACCTCGGCGTACAATTTTTTCTGGTTTTCGTCCAGCAGCTCCTGGTTGATATCCAGTTGCGGTATAATTTCCACCAGGGCATTGATCCGGCCTTCCGTCTGTAAAAATTTGTTCAGCACCACTACTTTTTTATTGTCCAGAATGCAATAACCACTCTGAAAAGTACCCCGTTCATAACGCAATATATAACCGCATTGTTCCGGAATGGCTTCCAGCTTGTCTAAACCGTTTTGTGTGTATTTAATCATTTTCAGCCTAAGAAGATAAGGTGCAAAGATAATGGTGAATAGTCAATGGTGAATGGTGGGGGTATTCGTTTCGCTTGCAGGCAATGCACCTTTCCAGATATTCCTGTGCAACGGAATCAATTCACAACTGCCTATTGACTATTCACCCCTCCCTGCCACTATGAACCATGAACTATAAGCTATGAACAGGGTATTTCGCTATTTTTGCAATCATCTTTTCAAATGAAGACTGTCCGAAAAATAATTAACGATCCTGTTTACGGTTTTATAACGATCGATCATCCGCTGCTTTTAGCTATTATTTCCCACCGGTATTATCAGCGTTTACGCAATATTCATCAGATGGCGTTTGCCCACCTGGTATACCCCGGAGCGGTGCATACCCGGCTGTTACACTCCCTGGGCGCTTACCACCTCATGTGCATCGCCTTGCAGGAGCTCAAAGGAAAAGGAGTGGTCATAACGGATGAAGAGGAACTGGGGGCAAAGATTGCCATATTGCTGCATGATGTGGGCCATGGCCCTTTTTCCCATGCGCTGGAGCACGAATTGATCCCGGGAGTCCATCACGAAAAGTTGTCGCTGGCTATAATGGAGGAATTAAACGAGGAGTTTAACAATAAGTTAGAAACGGCACTGGCTATATTTACAGATCAACATCCCAAGAAGTTCCTGCACCAGTTGGTGTCCGGGCAACTGGATGTGGACCGGATGGACTACCTGAACCGGGATAGTTTTTTTACCGGCGTGGCAGAAGGGGTAATTGGCTACGACCGGATTATAAAAATGTTGTCGGTTTTGAACGGGAGCCTGGTAGTGGAGGAAAAAGCCATTTATTCTATTGAAAAATTCCTGTTAAGCAGGCGGTTAATGTACTGGCAGGTATACCTGCATAAAACGGTGGTGGCGTCTGAGAAGATGCTGGTAATGATTATTCGCCGGGCAAAGGAATTGATCCGAAATGGCGTCCAAGTTACGGCCGCCACGAAGGCGCTGGAGCATTTTTTGCATAGGGGAGCGGTTCCGGGTATGGAGGATAAGCGTCAGTTGCTGCAGGACTTCTGCAATATGGATGATCATGATATGATGGCTACTATAAAAAACTGGTGTTCGCATCCCGACAAAGTTTTGTCCCGGTTGAGCACGGACCTGGTTGAAAGGAGGATCATGCATATCAAATTACAATCCCATCCCTTTGAAGAAAGCTTCCTTTTGCAAAAAAGAAAAGAAGTGGCGGCAACATTAAAGGTGGATGAAGAGGAGGCGGCGTACTTTGTTTTTTGGGGGGAAGCCAGCAACAGGCTTTATAATCCGAAAAATGAAAATATTACGATCCAGTACAAAGATGGCAGCCTTAAAGATATTTCGGCGGTAGACAATGCGCTGATTAACAGCAATACAAGCACGGCCGTTAAAAAATATTACATTTGTTCCTTAAGAATAAGCTAAATAGGTATTTATAATAATAAAATATGACGTTTACAGCAGCGCAGATTGCGGCCATGATCAATGGCGGGGTAGAGGGAGACGAAAATACCTCGGTGGGGAATTTTGGTAAAATTGAAGAAGCCAAAGAAGGGCAGTTGAGTTTCCTGGCGAACCCCAAATACGAAGAATACCTCTATGAAACAAAGGCCAGTATTATCATTATTAATGATAACCTGGAGCTAAAGAAGCCCGTTGCGGCTACGCTTATTCGCGTAAAAGACGCTTATTCTGCGTTTGCGGTATTATTAAGCAAATACCAGGAATTGATGCAGCAACAATTGAAGGGCATCCAGGAACCTTCTTATATTGCAAAAACGGCCACTTGTGGAGCCGACATATTCGTTGGGGCATTTGCTTATATCGGCGAAAATGTATCCATCGGCAACGGGTCTAAAATACATCCGGGCGCTTATATTGGCAATAATGTAACCATTGGAAATAATACCACTATTAACCCGGGGGTAAAGATCCTGTATAATTGCCAGGTGGGTAACAATGTTACCATTCACGCGGGCACTGTTATTGGCAGTGATGGGTTTGGATTTGCGCCCCAGGCCGACGGCACTTTTTCAAAAGTGCCCCAGATCGGCAATGTAGTGATCGAAGATAACGTCGAGATCGGGGCTAATGCTACCATTGACCGGGCTACCATCGGATCAACGATTATTCACGCCGGAGCCAAACTGGATAACCTGATACAAATCGCCCATAACGTAGAAATTGGCAGCAGCACGGTGGTTGCGGCCCAGGCAGGCATCAGCGGCAGCACCAAGGTGGGTAAAGGAGTTATGATCGGCGGGCAGGTAGGTATTGTAGGCCACCTTCATATTGGGGACGGCGCCAAGATCAACGCGCAAAGCGGCGTAAGCAAAGATATCGATCCGGGCAAGGCCGTTACCGGTTCTCCCGCGTATGACTATACTTCTGCGTTGAGAAGCCAGGCCCTGAACCGTAAGCTTCCCGACCTCGAAAAACGGTTAAAAGAGATGGAACAGGAACTGAATCAGCTAAAAAAAAGCCACGAGATATAGCTGTGGATTACTAGCGTTCATTATTGCCCCCCAATAAATTTATAAATATATTTGCGCCCACAATTCAGACAGATGGATAATAATTTCAACCCGGACAAACAACATACATTAAAGCAAACAATAAGCATCAGCGGCACCGGGTTACACACGGGTGTTTTGGCGGATCTTACCCTGAAACCTGCCAACGCAGGATTTGGGGTTCAGTTTCAGCGGGTTGATCTTCCGAATAAACCGGTTATCAAGGCGGATTGCGACCTTGTAACGGATACCAGCCGCGGAACTACCCTGGAAGCCAATGGTGCCAAAGTAAGCACGGTAGAGCACCTGCTGGCCGCCTTGGTAGGAATGGGGCTGGATAATGTGCTGATTGAAATTAACGGACCGGAAATCCCGATCATCGATGGCAGCGCCATGCCTTTTATTGAGCTGATTGAAGAAGCGGGCGTGGAAGAGCAGGATGCTGCTAAATTGTGGTATTCTATTGACGAGAACCTGTACCTTACCGATGAAGAAAAACGGGTGGAGATGGTGATCATGCCGGCCCGGGAATACCAGATCACCACGCTGATCGATTTTAACTCTCCCGTACTGGGCACCCAGCACGCAGAGCTAAAGACCATGAAAAATTTTAAAGAAAAAATATCCACTTCGCGAACCTTTTGCTTCTTGCATGAACTGGAAATGTTATTGCAGCACAACCTGATAAAAGGGGGCGATGTAAATAATGCCATTGTAATTGTTGACAAGCCCATCGGAGATGAAGAGTTAGGGCGCCTGAAAAAGATCTTCAACAAGGATGATATCGAAGTAAAAAGCGGAGGCTATTTAAATAACCTGGAACTGCGTTTCCCGAATGAACCCGCCCGACATAAGCTGCTGGATATTGTGGGCGACCTGGCGTTGATCGGTTATCCCGTGAAAGGAAGAGTGATTGCCAACCGGCCGGGGCACAGTACTAATGTAGAATTTGCCCGCATCATTAAAAAGCATATCAAAGCGAACAAGCACCTGAAAGGAGTGCCCAATTATGATCCTAACGTGCCCCCGGTATACGACCTGAACTATATTGAAAAGACCCTGCCGCATCGCTTCCCGTTTTTGCTGGTGGACAAGATCACCGAACTGACCGATGAACGGATTGTAGGCGTGAAGAACGTAACATTTAATGAATGGTTTTTCCAGGGGCATTTTCCCCAGAACCCGGTAATGCCGGGCGTGCTGCAGATTGAAGCGCTGGCCCAGTGTGGCGGTATCCTGGCGATCAACCTGGCGGGAGAGGGCAAGTATGACACTTATTTTCTGAAAATCGACAACTGCAAATTCAAACAAATGGTGAGGCCGGGCGATACCATGATCCTTAAAATGGAATTATCGGCCCCCATCCGCAGAGGTATTTGTGAGATGCGAGGCACCGTTTATGTGGGCAATAAAGTGGCCACGGAAGCAGACCTGGTGGCCCAGATCGTTAAGCGGTAATGAATTTTAGGCGCGTTTTTTGGTCGGGTAAAGCGAGGAGACCATTAAAAACAAAGCCTTCCTGTGTCCCGCATCCCGATGGCAATCGGGAGCGGATCTTCACCTAGGTGAAGCGCGAATCACACTTTTTTCCTCTGCGAAAATCCGCGATGTTTATTTTTAAAATAAATTAATTCGCTAATCTGCGCAGATCGTTTATACAGCGCTCGTCTGCGAAAATCTGCGGGAACTTTGTCGTAAACCGCCTTTTCAATTGTCGTTTTTACACAAGGATTCTGGAACTATGTTGTTGTAGGTTTGTATCGTTAAACAGATCATAAATCAAAAACAACAACAATGAAAACTACAAAAATTCTTTACTGGACATTTACCGGTATCATCGTATTACTGGACGGTGTGATGCCTGCACTTACCTCAAACACAGAATTGGCCAGGCAGGGGATCAGCCATCTGGGCTATCCTGATTATTTCAGGGTGTTGCTCACGGTCTTTAAAGTAACCGGCGCCTTAATTCTGATCCTGCCCTTCCTTAAAGGGCGTATAAAAGAATGGGCCTATGCGGGATTCACTTTTAATTTTATAAGCGCAGCGGTGTCCCACACAGTGGTTGACGGGTTCGGCGGGCAAGCGCTATTCCCGCTGGTGGCATTGGCTATTCTGGCGGCGTCTTACTTTTATTATCATAAATTACGCAGTACCCAAACCGGACGCAGCGAGCAAACATCCGCGCAATACAGCTTTGGCAGTTGATTTGCTGTTTTAAACCAGGAACCTTAAAAAATAATTTACTCAAAAACAAAGTACAATGGAACCCACAAAAATTACAGTAGCTGCAACGATTAACGCGCCGGTAGCAAAAGTTTGGGAATACTGGACAGAGCCGGAACATATCAGGAAATGGAATAGTGCTTCTGATGACTGGCATACACCCCGCGCCGAAAATGATCTTCGGGTGGGAGGGGCTTTTTCCTCCAGGATGGAAGCACGGGATGGCAGCATGGGCTTCGACTTCGGCGGCATTTATGATGTTGTGCTCCTAAACAAAGAAATCGCTTATACTATGGGCGATGGTCGCAAAGTACAGATCCTTTTTGCCAGTGAAGGTAACCACACTTCCGTTACCGAAACCTTTGAGGCGGAAGCAACCAATCCCATAGAAATGCAGCAGGCCGGCTGGCAGGCCATTATGGATAATTTTAAACGGTATACGGAGGAGCACCGGTAATCAGGCGGAAGTAATTTTATTTTAACGCCGCGATGGCCAGAGCAGCGGTGCTCAATTCGGTGGTTTTGTTGCAGGCGATTGTCAGAAAAAGTACAATACAAATCAGCAGATGGGCTGTTTTCATATGACATTGTTTTAAATTATAATGGCTGTTTTCAGTGAAAAACAACAGTCGGTGAAGCGGCTCACCCGAAGCCTGTTTAAAAAGTTCGTTGAAGTATGGGTTCGATTCGTTGTAATAAGTTGATTATCAATATATATTTTATGACAAAGTGATTGATAAACAAGCAGGTTTCTGATGCAAAAAAACCAGCTTTTTTCCGTAAATTTGTAAGCTACATCGATTAGGATATATTAAATTTTTTTGTACTTTATGAGCGAAGCATTACAAGGACCCGAACCCATGGAAACACCGGCATATGGAGCAGATAGTATCCAGGTACTGGAAGGATTAGAAGCCGTACGCAAACGCCCTGCCATGTACATTGGCGATATTGGGGTGAAGGGATTGCATCACCTCGTATATGAGGTGGTAGATAACTCTATCGATGAGGCTTTAGCAGGCTATTGCAAGAATATAATTGTTACCATTCACGAGGATAACTCTATTTCTGTTGAAGATGATGGCCGGGGTATTCCCACAGGTATCAATCAGAAGCAGGGTGTAAGCGCCCTACAGGTGGCCATGACGATATTGCACGCGGGGGGTAAATTTGATAAGGGATCATACAAAGTATCTGGCGGATTGCATGGAGTAGGGGTGAGTTGTGTAAATGCATTGAGCACGCGCATGCATACCGTGGTTTGCCGCGATGGGAAAATATTTGAGCAGGAATATCATATTGGGGTGCCCGATTATCCCGTGCGGGAGATCGGAACTACTGAAAAGCATGGAACCTTCCAGCAGTTCTGGCCCGATGGCTCTATTTTCATGACCACAGAATACAAGCGGGAGATACTGGAAGGGCGCCTGCGCGAACTGTCTTACCTGAACAAGGGAATTTCCATTAACCTGATCGACAAACGGGAAAAAGACGACAACGGCGCTGAGATCAAAAAGATATTTTACAGTGAAGGCGGTATCGTTGAGTTTGTGGAAATGCTGGATAAAAGCGCCGGCAGGAACGGGCTGATCCCAAACATACTGAGCGTTGACGGGCACGATGAAAACAGTAATGTTGCAGTTGAAGTGGCGCTTACGTATAACGATTCCTTTAATGAGCACATTTATTCCTATGTAAATAATATCAACACCATTGAAGGCGGTACGCATGTAACCGGGTTCAGACAGGCGCTCACCCGGGTTTTTAAAACATACGGAGATAAGAACGGCTTTTTTGAAAAAGCCAAAGTAGCTATTGAAGGGGATGATTTCCGTGAAGGCCTGAGTGCTATCATTTCTGTAAAAGTGCCGGAGCCTCAGTTTGAAGGCCAAACCAAGACCAAGCTGGGTAACAGCGAAGTAAGTGGTGTGGTGCAAACCACGGTGGCCCGCGTGCTGGAAGCATTCCTGGAGGAAAATCCCAAGGATGCAAAAAACATTATTAATAAAGTGATCCTGGCGGCGCAGGCAAGAGCGGCGGCAAGAAAGGCACGGGACCTGGTACAACGTAAATCTGTTTTAAGCGGCGGCGGTTTACCAGGGAAGCTGGCAGATTGTTCCGACAGAGACCCGGGACGCTGTGAGCTGTACCTGGTGGAAGGAGATTCCGCAGGTGGAACAGCCAAACAGGGGCGTGATCGCAGCTTTCAGGCTATTTTGCCTTTAAGGGGTAAGATCCTGAACGTGGAGAAAGCCATGGAGCACAAGATCTATGAGAACGAAGAGATCCGGAATATTTATACAGCGCTGGGCGTAACCGTGGGCACACCGGATGATCCGAAGGCGTTGAACCTTGAAAAACTACGGTATCACAAACTGATCATCATGACGGATGCCGATGTAGACGGAAGTCATATTGCCACGCTGATCCTCACTTTTGTTTACCGGTATATGAAGGAGTTGGTGGAGCAAGGTTATGTATACCTGGCGCAACCGCCATTATACCTGGTAAAAAAAGGAAAAGAAGCGGCCTATGCTTACAATGAAGATCAGCGGAAGGCATTGGTAGAACGTTTAGGCGCCGGACGTGAAGATTCTGTAAATATTCAGCGGTACAAAGGTTTGGGAGAAATGAACGCCGAGCAATTATGGGAAACCACGATGGACCCGGATAGAAGAACGCTGAAACAGGTGACCATTGAAAGCGCCGCTGAAGCAGACCGTGTATTCAGCATGCTGATGGGAGATGAAGTAGCGCCCCGCCGCGAGTTTATTGAAACTAACGCGAAATACGCGAAACTGGATATTTAAACAGGGCTGCGCTAATAACCGGGAAGCCGGAAAAATCGGAAAGGTTTTGTTTTTCCATTACAACTGACTTCCCGCCTCACCGCTTCCCGGCGATGCCAGGTTTTCAGAAATCGAAAGAAGTCATTAGTGAAATCGTTCTGGGCCGGAGATGATAACTGATAGTATTAATGCTATTGGTGCCGACATCAATCATTTCATAGGAACGCACATTTGCAATGTTCGTACAGGCCAGGCGTATCAAAAGGCTTTTTTTCTCAAATTTATATTGGAGATAACTGTCAAGAAAAAGACTGCGGACGGCGGAGCTGCCTCTATGTAAGGATTGGTAATAATTGTTGGTAAAATTAAAGCTGAACCGGTTGAGGGGATAAAGCGTCAGCCCGGAATGCAGGTTCCATTGCCGCACTTCCTGTTGCAGAAAGCCTGTTTGCTCAGATGCCGTGGTGTATTGCATATACTTGCCGTTTATAGTGAATTGCAGCCATTTCAGAACCGTTGGGGTTACCTGCAACCCGGTGGTTTTTACAACGGAAACAACGCGGAATAATTGTTCATTCTGTAATAGCTGCGTTTTAGTTGCAGACAGTGCAGCGTCTACTGCAACAGTTGTATTCAACGCAAAAATATATTTGCTGACCCGGGCCGTTGTGCCTGCAGCCTGACTGTAATTAATAATGGGCAATGCTTTTACCAGGGTCATATTGTTTTGCAGCGTAGTGCTGTACAAAAAATAATTTTTGGTTGGCGCAAAGGTCAGATTAATGGTCGCAAAAAATGCTTCGATCACCCGTTTATAGTCAAAGCCGCCGGAAAAGGTATGCGCGCGGCTCATGAGGTAGGGTGTTTCATAAGAGGCAAAACTCCGGTATCCGGAAATAATAGCGCCCCCATAAATTTGTTGTACCCCCGCGGTTTTGTTGGCAAGCGTATAGTCCAGATAGACTGTATTTTCTTTTCCCGTTTTATATTCCCAATGAAGCGAGGGCTGGAAAACCAGCCGGGTGCCTTTATCCTGATTCGTAGCTACGAAATCATTATAATATCGATAATGCTGCCAGCTTACCGGCACGCCCAGGATCAATTTACTTTTATATCCGTTATATGTAAGCGTGGCTTGCGCAAATAGTTCGTTTTTCCTCCAGTTAACAGCGTTTTCAAACCCTTCAGGAACCGTGGTCTGAGCGCTTTGCTGCGTCAATGTTGCAGCGGATTGCAATTGTTGCGACTGAAGGAACAATCCGGTAGTCAGACCCAATACCCAGTTTTGAAAAACCCGGTTGTAAGCCACCTGGCTGGTGTTGCTGAGGTTTTTCAGTTGTTGATACTGGTTTGTTTGCAGATACGGAATGCTGTCATTCAATACATTTTGCAGAATGCCCGGAGTAAGAATAAGCAACTGCGGGTTAACGGAATAGGCAAAACTATTTTCGTAATTAATAATATGCATTTTCCGGATCATAAGGTATCCGCTGAGTGTGTTACTGAAACGGGTAGTGGTTGCGCTGCTGTTTTGAGTAATGGGCGAATTGCCGGTATAGGTGCTGCCTGAATTGGTGTTATTGTTCCGCGAAAAGTTGGTTGCGGAGCTGAGATAATTTTTTGGGCTATTGATGTCCAGGGCGATATTCAAGTTGAGCGAACCTGCGTTGTACTGCTCCTGGTTCAGTTCTTTGTAAAAGATGCTATCGCTGCCGGGAAGATAATAAGTGGATGTCAGTTGGTGGTTGGTTTGCTGATTTTCTTTGTTGTACGTGGCGTTTATTTTTATTGCTGTGTAGGGAGTTACTTTCAAGAGGTTATTGGCGGAAAATAGTTTGCTCCGGTTATAAAGCACCCTGTCTTTGCTGATGCCCTCCGGCCCCTGTAGTCCGGACACACCGGTTTCGAGTGAATAATCCGACCCCGAATTGTTGAGCTTCGCAGTATTGATCGCCTTATATTTCGTTTTAAAAGCCATGCTTTTAGCTTCCAGGTTATAGGTAGCGGGCAATCCACCACTGGCTTCAATAGTATTCAGAAATTTCAGCTTGCTTTTGTTTTTAAGAAGGATATTAATTGCAGCCCGGTCCGAAGGAACAATTCCATTCAGCATTTTCACATGCTGGTTGTGCTCAATAACCTGAACCTTGTCTACATCGGCAACGTTTATATTTTCTGTAGCGATCGTATACCGGTCATCGAGTAAATTATCTCCTTCGATATAAAACTTATTGATCGCTTTTCCCTGGTATTTTATAACGCCGTTCTCCCCTACTTCTATGCCAGGCAATTTTTGGATGATATCTTTCAGGTGACGATCGTTTCTGTCTGTAAAATGTGCGGCGTCATAACTGAGCGTATCGCCCTTTTGTACAATGGGGCGCTGTTTACCCGTAACAATAACACCAGGGAGGGTATGGACATCTGCAACAGATAGCATCCTGAATTTCAATTGTGCCATTGATGCTGTCAGGATCGTTTGTTGTTTCAAAAAGCCCGCCGCGTTTACTTTGATGGCCAGTGTTTGCGGCCGGAACAGTTCTTTGCTATCGACCAGGAAGTTTCCGTGCAGGTCGGTAGCCGTAAACAGGAGACCGGCATTGTCGCGGAGTCGTACCAGGCTCACGATGGCATCAGGAATGGCCTTGCCCAAGCTGTCCGTTACCGTTCCGGAAATATGCAGGTCATTTTGCTGCGCAACTGCACGAAGCAACAACAAAAGCAGTGGCAGCAGGAACAGGGCTTTTTTCATTAATCGTTTCGCAGATCGATCGGGTTATTTAGTGTAATATCCGATGGATCAGTTTTGCTTTTTCTGACGGACACACTTTTGATCTTAGAAACATCAAAACCATCCAGCGGGCTGCTTTTGGGTTTGGGAATGCCGCTCATTTTCTTTCGATTGGCATCGATAAATGCCTGCGGGTTGCGTTCATAGGCTTCTTCCGCTTTTGCAAAAGCCTCGGAGGTTACGGTTTCGGCATTTGCAGGAAGTCCGAATGGAGGGATCCCCGCATTAAAATCTTCCACCCGGTTTAAGGTATATACAATCTCTCTTTTTTCATCATAGGCTTCCAGGATCAGGCCCGGCAGACCGTTGAGCCGCCGGGGACCAAAACGATAAGGCAGGTCGGCACAGAACCAGGCCGTATAACGCCGCCCGTAACTTTCGCCCGTGGCTTTCTGGCAGATAAAGCCCTGGATCGTTTTTGTAGAATCGGTGACCGACCAATGGATAGCCGGGCGCTTGGCCGGGATAATGAATGCTGTGCCGGCCAGGTTGCGTAGTTCGTCAACGCTGGTTTTGCCGCTTCTTTCTGTAAAAAACTGATTATTTGTGGTTGTTTTTCCTGTAAGCACAACGTCCACATGATCGGGATCGGGCGCCTCCTTAAAGGCTTTTGCCACCTGGCTGTAAGTGGCGGAATCGCTTTCCTTTTTTGTATAGCTTGAGTAAAGACTGCTGCTTTTATCATAATCCAGCTCAAATGTTTCGGTATAAAAATAACTCCGGTGCGCCGTATCTTTCATATAGCTAAAATTATAAATTACCCTGCCCAGTGCGGTTTTAAACGGGGCGCCGGCTTTAGTTTGTGCCGAAAGGGCCGTATGAAGTAACAGCACCGGGGCCACCAAAAAGGTTTTGTTGAATCTTACAGTTTGCCTCATAGTTTTTACTTATTTATCGCAATTATACGAATAATTCGTAATTCTATGAAATTGTATTAGTGTATTAAACCGTTACTAAGTATAAACTTTTATGCACGTGTTTTTATAAAAATGTTGTGCCGTTTTTTTTATAAGCGCAGCTTTTTAGAGCGCATCATTTTACAAAATTCTGTTGGGTCAGATTGATGTGGTACTGCCGGGCAAACTGCTGTTGTGCCCGTAAAAATCTCTTATCCAGGGCCACCCTGTGTTTCCGACTTTCAACTAATATTGATTGGGCTGTTTGCTGGTCGGCCGGGGAGGGGTTTATCTTTTCCGGGGAGGCAAAAATTCCTTAATGTATTGGGTAATGGCTACCTCATCGGGGTCGGAAGGCCGGGGGCACACCACCCGGAACTTCTGGTAGTATACCGCTGCCTTTGCGGGATCATGAAGGTGTTTATCGTATACCTTCCCTGCAAAAAACAGATCGATCGGATCATGGAAAAGATAATAAGCGGTATCATAAAAAGCTACCGCCTGTTTATAGTTCTTCAGAGCAGTGGCGTTATTACTCATTGCCCGCAGGTAGGTGACCGCCGTCTCCTGTATATTTAATTTTAAACATTCGGAAAGCAAAGAATCGCTGGCCTTATAATTCTTCCTGGTGGCATAGGCAAGAGCGGCGCCGTATGCAATACTTTCCGCCATCATATTTTTTAACCCCAGCCATTTATACAGGCTGATGACGCTGTCCGGATTATTGGTATTAAGATAACTGTATAGAAGGCTTATATACGGGAGTGGAGCATCTGCCTCCCTTCGCCGGTATAGTTCCCCCCATTGTATAGCCTCTTTGTACCGTTTTGCATCAAAGCAGAGGGTTATTTTCTGTCCAATGACCGGGTCATAAGTAGTGTCCTGCTTAAGAAAGAGATCAATAAGTTTTTCCGCTTCTGTTTTTCGCTTCTGCACTTTTAAATAAGCGGCCAGGTCGTACACCACCCTGCCTGATGCAGGACTTAGCCTGTAACTTTTTTGTGCATAAGAAACAGCCGAGTCTGTTTGATTCAGACGCGACCACTGCCGGGCGCCGGCCAGCCAGTATTTATAACTGTTGGGCAAAAGCAGCGTTAGGTTTTTATAATAAAATAAAGCACTGTCATAGTTCCGTTGCTGCTCAAAGAGCATTGCCAGGTATAGTTGCGGAACAGGTAGCGCGCGGTCTTTGTGATAGAGCGCAGTAAAAATTGCCCCGGCTTCTTTTGTCTGACCATTGATATAATTAGCATAACCCAGGTCAAAGAGGTATTCTGCGTCGGTATTTGGCGGAATGCTTTTTAAATAGGCTAACGCCTGCTCATTGTCCAGGTCCTGGTAAAAGCGCTGCAATTTCGACCGGTCATAAGAGGTCTGTCCAGGGCAATAAATGTCAAACAGTATGATAATCAATAAAATAAATATGGCATGTAGTTTCATAAATAATAGCTTTTCCAGGTAAATATAACTAAAAAATTAGTTGTACTATTGTTTTCCCGCAGATATTTAAAGGATTCTTTAGATAAAAACCCGTAATTTCATTTTTTTAAATCAAAAATTATTAATTATGGCAGATGCAACTCTTACAGCTTACAATGTGAAAACAAAAGAAAAGAATGTTCCTATCCAGGATGCTGTAATTTCCCGCACGGCTAAAGGCGGATACATCGCAAAAGGACATGATGGTAAAGGAAATAAACTGACTTCTCTTTTAGGTGAGGAAAAAGCGCTGGCCGCAATAAAAGCGGGCAACGCAAAACAAGACTGGTAAAGAATAAATGAATCGATAAAAACCCGCTTCCGGATTAGTCCGGAAGCGGGTTTTCTTTTACACCCAGGCACCCGCCGGCTCCCGTTTTATCATTCTTTGTATGGCAACGATTGCGTAGATTTTTGAGGCGGAGCTATCAATTTATTTTATTTTAGCCGGGATTGCTGCTGGATAATCAGGTGTATAAATCAAACCCGAAGAGTTTATTGCTTAAGCGATTGCCGTATGAAAGGAAAATTGTTTACATTTTTTTGTTTGCTGCTGGCGGGCAGCGTTTATGGTCAGACCGTACAAATCGATCCTGAGCCTTTTGGCGATAATGCGCGGCACTGGTACGGTATTGCCGATAAAAAGAACGTGATCAACGCCAGTCCGGGGAAACCGGCCTATAAGCCCACTGATGTAGCTGCTATTGCCGACAATATATTATTGTTTCAAAAGGATAATGGCGGCTGGCCCAAAAACTATGACATGTTTGCGATACTAACTGATGCGCAGCAAAAAACAGTTGCCGCAGCCAGGCATATCCTGAACACCACTTTTGATAACGGAACGGGTTATACACAGATAAGGGCATTGGCCATAGCGTATGGTGCCACAAAAGAGGGAAAATATAAGGCAGGAGCAGCAAAAGGGTTGCAGTACATCCTGTCGGCCCAATATAATAACGGCGGTTGGCCGCAATATTATCCGCTCGAAAATAATTACAGCCGGTGCATTACCTATAATGACGGCGCTATGGAAGGGATTATGCGCCTGCTGAAAGCGATCAATGATAATGACCCGCTCTATGCGTTTGTTGAAGGAAACCTGCGTGCACGGCTGGCAACGGCTTATGAGAAAGGGATCGATTGTATCCTTAAAACACAAATTGTTGACGGCGGGGTGTTAACCGGCTGGTGCCAGCAATACAATGAGGTAACGCTGCAGCCCGCCTGGGCGCGCAAGTTTGAGCCACCCAGTATCTGTAACGGGGAAAGCGTGGGCCTTACACTTTTTTTAATGAGCATCGATCATCCCGATCAGCGGGTGGTGCATGCCGTGCAAAACGCGGTGCAATGGTTTGAGGCGTCCAAAATATACAATACGCGGGTGCAAACGGTCCGGGCGGAAACAATGAATACGCCCTTCCGGGTTTCAAAAACGGATAGGGTTGTAGTTGTGGACAGCGCGGCGCCGCCCATCTGGACGCGTTATTATGAGTTAAAAACACACCGGCCGTTGTTTTGTAACCGGGATAGTAAAGTGGTGTACAGCCTTGCTGAAGTAGAGCGGGAGCGTCGCGATGGCTATGCCTGGTATACTTATGGGCCCCAAAAGGCATTGGAGCAATATCCTAAATGGCAAAGGAAATGGATGCCAGCGGAAGTTAAAAAGAAATAAACGGAATGACCAAAACCGGCTAATGGCCTTATTTAACGACGATTGCGGGAACAATCCTACTATGCAGTAGTTAAAATTTTTAGACTTGTTTTATGAAACCGATTGCATTATTAAATGGATAAAATAGATGTCATATGAATAAAAATTTCTTATTGCTTTTTATGCTTTTCTTTTTGTGCAGCGGAGCTTTTGCGCAGACGAAAAGTATTAATGGAACGGTGCTGGATGAAACCGGGCAGCCGCTTCAGGGAGTGACCGTTTCGCTGGTAAACTCTTCTGTTGCCACGCAAACGGACGCCAACGGTAAGTTCAAGATCAAGGTACCGGACCCGGGAACTCCCGAACTACGCTTTAGCTCTACAGGATACGTATCCCAAACGGCAATTGCTGTCGGGAACATGACAATCGGTCTCATTAAAGATATTATTGCCGGCGATGAGGTGGTTGTAATCGGTTACGGAACAGCAAAGCGAAAATCATTGGCAGGAGCGATCAGTTCAATTAAAGGCAGTGAATTGGAAAAAGCCCCTGTTGTAAATGTGGCTGAAGCGTTAACAGGGCGCCTGCCGGGCGTAATGGTGACAACCGTTGACGGCGCTCCAGGCGCTGAAATTGTAATCCGGGTACGGGGCGGTGGTTCCATTACACAGGATAATTCACCCCTTTATATTGTGGATGGATTTATTGTTGATAATCTGAATGATATTGCGGCTTCCGACATTGAATCGATTGATGTGTTAAAAGATGCTTCTGCCACGGCTATCTATGGTTCCAGGGGGGCTAATGGTGTTATTATTGTAACAACCAAAAAACCCAAGGCGGGCAGAACGACTATCAATTACAATAATTTTTTCCAGAGCAAGTATATGCCCAGGGAATTAAAAGTACTTTCTCCATATGAATTTGCCTTAATGCAATATGAATACGGGATGGTTAGGGGTACCAGCTCTGATGAGTATAAGAATTTTACGAAATATTTTGGGGAGTATGATGATCTGGAGCTTTATAAATACCAGGCCGGAACCAACTGGCAGCAAAAGTTGTTCGGTGGAGCGATCAGATCCTCTCAACATAATATTTCAATATCCGGCGGCTCAGAAAAAACAAAAGTAAGTTTGGGTGGAACCTATAATAATGATGAAGGGCTGATGTTGAATTCAGGTCAGAAAAGGCTTTATTTTAACTTTAAGCTGAACCATGAATTATATAAAAATCTGAAACTCGACCTGTCTGCCCGCTTCACCAATACCGTAATTGATGGCGCCGGTACCTCGGGTTCTTCCAGTGTGCGCATTTCGGATGGTATTCAAACAAGACCAATAAACGGTTTGGCGGATCAGATCGTGCTTGATCCGATATCGGCATCAGACGGCGAAGATGATTATGATAATTTCCTGAGGAGTATGATAAACCCGGTGGACCTTGCCAAGCAGGATTACCGGCAGCGCGCCAGCCGCGATTTGAGCCTTGGAGCGGCATTAACCTACAATCCGTTAAAGGTGCTGAACCTGCGCTCTGAACTGGCGGCTACGCTGCGCACCGGCAGAAACCTCCGGTACTGGGGGCCACTCACGGGTGAATCGCGCAATATTGGAAATGCACTGCCGTTGGGGGAAATCAGTACGGCCAATTCTGATGCATACCGCTGGGTAAATACGGCTAATTTAAATATTATCAAAAATAAAAAACATGAGTTAACGGCGCTTTTAGGCCAGGAGCTCAACTTTGCCACCGGCCGCAGTTCCACTAACAAGTCAACAAATTTTGAATTAGGCACCTCGCCGGATGTATTATTTGCCAATATGGCGCTTGGAACCCCCTACCTGGTAGAAACCCGGGAACTAAGGGGAGAGAATATGCTTTCGTTTTTTACCCGGGCTAACTATACCTTCATGGGTAAGTACATCTTATTCGCCACCTTAAGGGCCGATGGTTCCAGTAAGTTCGCTCCCGAGAACCGCTGGGGATATTTTCCTTCCGCTGCAGTGGCCTGGAGGGTGATCGATGAGAAATTTATGAAGGACGTGTCTTTTGTAAATGATCTGAAGTTGAGACTGAGCTACGGCCAGTCCGGTAATAACCGTATTACCAATGATGTTTGGCGTTTTTTATTCGGGCCCAGCCAAAACAGAACTTATGGAGTTGGAAATGTGTCTTCACCTTATTACAATTTCATCAATACCTCATTGCCTAATCCAAAACTGCAATGGGAAACCACCGTTTCAAGAAATGCGGGACTGGATTTTTCCCTTTTTAATAATAAACTGAGCGGAACGATTGATGTGTATAAAAACACCATAAAGGGATTGATCATTGATAATGCCATTCCGAAAGATGCCGGTTTTTCCACCCAGTTGATTAACCTGGGGCAAACTTCTAATAAAGGATTTGAAATCGGGTTAAATGCTCCGGTTATTACAAAGAAAGATTTTACCCTGAGCGCCTCCTTTAATATCGGGCGTAATATACCCCGGATCGATAAACTGGATGGTAACGATACCCGGTTCTTTGCCTCTAACTGGGCGGGAACGGATTTAAAAACACAACAGGATTATTTATTGAAAGTAGGAGGTACCATAGGCCAGATTTATGGTTATGTAGCAGATGGATTTTATACTACGGATGATTTTGAATCTTATGATCCGGCAACCAGACAGTATAAGTTAAAAAAAGGTATTCCGGCTGCAACCATTTTAGGCGGCACTATCGGCGTGCGCCCGGGTACCATGAAGCTAAAAGACCTGGATGGTGATGGACAAATTACAGCCGATAAAGACCGACAGGTGATCGGTAATGCCATTGCTAAACACTCCGGCGGCTTCGGATTAAATGCACAATACAAAAATTTTGATCTGAGCACCTTTTTCAATTGGGTATATGGAAATGATATTTACAACACCGGGCGCATCCAGTACAATATGTTGTATCGTACCACTTTGGGCAATATCTCTGACCGGATGAATTCTGACAACCGGTATAAATACATTAATGACCAGGGCCAACTGGTAAGCTCACTGGAGGACCTTGCGGCCCTGAACAAAAATGCAAAAGTATGGTCGCCATTTTCAATGGGCACGGCTTCCCCCGTTATTACAACCGATGCTATTGAAGATGGTTCTTTTCTGCGCCTGACTTTTGTAACGGTGGGTTATACCCTGCCCAGGAAGCTGACCTCCAAAGTGGGTATCTCCACGCTTCGCTTCTTTGGGACCGTTTACAATGCCTTTGTGTTTACCAGTTATACAGGTTACGATCCGGAAGTGTCTACAACCCGTAGCAGCGCATATGCTGCTTTAACACCCGGGGTCGACTATTCGGCCTATCCCAAGAGCAGGACCTTCACTTTCGGTTTAAATCTAAACTTTAAATAATAGCAGCTATGAACAATAAATTACTCATATATACGCTGGCAGTTTTTTGTATTGCCACTGCAGCCAGCTCCTGCAAGAAATTTTTAGATACAGATTCACCTTCGAATTTTACCCAGGAATATATTTATGCCAACCCACAGGAGGCCGTAAAAGGAGTGTATGCAAGCTATGCCTTGTTTAACCAGGATGCCTTCACTTCCCGTTTGTCCGATTCATTTATACCCAATACGGATGTGGAAGTAGGCGGTGTGGGCGCCGCTCCGGATAATTCCCGCCGGGATATCTGGGCGATGGAAACCACCGATGCCAACGGGGATTTGTCAACCGTTTGGGGAAACGGGTATAATGCCATTAACAAAGCAAATATTGCAATTGAAGGGATCGGGCAATCGCCCATGGCTAATGACCCCGATATGAAACAGTTGCTGGGAGAAGCCAAAGCGCTGCGGGCACTATGGTATTACTGGCTGATAAATTATTGGGGCGATATTCCTTTTCGTATAGTACCCAGCCGTGGCGGAGACGATTCAAAGATCTATTTACCCCGTACCGGCCGGGATTCTATTTTAACCTATTTGATCAAAGATCTGATCGGTGTGGAAGGCGGAATGAAGCCGGCGGCAGAATTGCCTTTTGGTGTGGAGCGGATCAGCCGGGAATTTGTTCAGGGCCTTATTGCCCGTTTGGCGTTGTGCCGCGGAGGTTACTGGTTGTACCCCGATATGGTCATGCGCAGAAAAGATGATTATAAAGAATATTATCAGATTGCCCGCGATTATGCCTACAAAGTGGTGCATGATTGGGGCCGTACCCTGAATCCATCCTTTGCTGCGGTGTTTGACAATGAGAGCAAATGGGTGGTGGATAGTAAGTCCGATATATTATATGAAGTGGCCTTTCCGCAAGGGTTTGGAGATGTGGGCTGGAATATAGGGGTAGCGGTGGATGCCGGCGACCATGTTTACGGGTCGGGGTCCACTTATAAACCGTTGAACCCGGCCTATGCGTATAGCTTTGATACGCTGGATACCCGGCTGACCAAAATAGTATCCTTTGTTAAATATGATAAAACATTGACTCAGACGCCTATTGCTGTTACTGCCCTGGGAATAGGAAACTGGAGCCGGCTTTTAATACCCGCCCCTTCGGGCCCTACATCAGCAAAAGGCACCGGGATCAACTGGCCCATTATGCGTCTGTCTGATGTAATGCTGATGCTGGCGGAAGCCGAGAACGAATTGAACGGCGGCCCAACCGGTGAAGCTATTGAAATGCTGAAGACGGTGCGTAAAAGGGCTTTTAACAGTGCCTACTGGCCGGAAAAAGTTGATGCTTATGTGGCGGGCGTTTCTACTGGCAAAGATGCTTTCTTTAATGCACTGGTCAATGAAAGAGCCTGGGAGCTTGGCGGGGAATGTATTCGCCATTATGACCTCATCCGCTGGAATCTTTTTGGTAAGAAGATTGCAGAAACGAAACGGCAACTGGCACAGATGGGAGAGAATACTTTTAACGGGGCCGGCCCCTATGATTATTTGCCCGATTACCTTTATTACCGGGTAAGGGCCGATAAAACCATTGAATGGTATGGGGGTATTTTTAGAAAGGTTGCTGCACCGCCCCCTTTAAAGGATAGCCCGGCTAAAGGGGATAACCCCAATGGCTATACCCGCGTTACCTGGATGCGGGGGTTGTATAATGCCACAACCGCCGGTCCTGCCGACTATATCCTGCGGTCCTGGAGAGGCTATAAGGATGATGCCGGCAATGCCCCTGTACCCTATATCCTGCCGCTGCACAGCTCCACGGTCAGTGATAGCAGAGGAATGTTGAAAAATGAAGGTTATAACTTCTAACCCTAAAATTGTATGAAATGAGAGAAAGATCATTTATTAAATATGTATTGATTTCTACAGCATTCGCCGCAATACTGGTGGCTTCCTGCAATAAAGAATGGAAACCCGAGCTGGCGGGGGACGCCCCCCGGCTGTTCAGGCCTGTTATAAAAGGCAGCCTGGCGGCTCTTGGAAATTATATTGATGTGGCCTGGCAGCAAAGCAAGGAAACAAATAAATACAAGGTAGAGTTAAGTATTGATTCATTTAAGACCGTTGCCAATACTTTAGACGTTACAGATACTACGGCGGCAACGATCGACAGTCTTTTATGGGAACAGCTTTACGAGGTTCGGGTAACAGCCCTGCATCCGACAGATCCTTCCAAAGATTCGCGCCCGGCCGATTTTGGGCAGATCAAAACACCCCGGTTTCCAACAATTGTGGAAACCCCGGCTTCTTCCGATGTGGGCTGGACCAGTATTTTATTTAAATGGAGGAACGAAGGAGACCCGGTAACCACCGTAAAAGTGATCAACCCGGATAATAAGAGCGTTATTAGCACCGTAACATTGTCCGCAACGGATATATCCAACGCGTATCTGTTAATTGATGGATTGAAGCCGGCGACTTCTTATACGGTTGAATTGTATAGCGGAACCAAATTCAGAGGCGGCAACAATTACACAACCAAAGAGCAGCTATCCGGAATAATCCTGGATCTGCAGCGCGTGGATCCGGCTACCGTTAATTTAGGTTCAATTGTGGATACGGTAGCTGCCGGCACTACCATTATTCTGAAAAGGGGCGCCACCTATGAGCTGCCTTCGGCGCTGACGTTTTCAAAATCGCTGGGTATAATGAGCGGATCAGATCCGTTGGTTTCAGCCAAAGCTAAGATTGGAATTACGGGGATCAGCAATTTTAATATAGCAGCGAATGCAAATATTGCAAAGCTGGCATTTACCGACCTGGAACTATATTCAAACGATGCGGCGGGAAAATACCTCTTTAACCCAAGCGGCACAACCGTTAATATTGATGAATTGCTGTTTGATAACTGTATTATTCGCGATGTACGCGGGGTAGGGCGTTTCAGAGGGGCAATTGTAGTTGGCAAGTATACGATTGAGAATTCAATAGTTTACAATATTGGCGGTTACGGTGTAATGACGGTAGATGATGCCACTGCAGCCGTAAACAACTTTACTTTCAATAATTCAACGATCTATAATGCAGATAAATTTGTTGTCAGTAAAAATAATTCCCCGGGAAAAATAATTATAAGTAACAGCACTTTCTATAATGCAGTATTAGCAGGCGCATATATTGTAGATTATAATGGCACAACCCTTTACCCGAAAAGTGGTATCGAATTCAATAATGTTATTTTGGGAAGGGCAAAAGGCAGTACGGCAACACCTCCCGCTTATGATATTTACGGATTCCGTGTTAATACCGCTACGGTTATTTTGTCTTCAGGAAATTATACCACATCCGATTTTGTGTGGAAAACGAGTACATCGGCCATGACGCCCAGCTACACTCCTTATACTAAAACAAGCGCAGATATTTTTACTGCCCCGGATGCGGCAAATTTTCTTATAAAGGATAACGGTTTTCCCGGTAAACAAACTTCCGGAGATCCGCGCTGGAGGCAATAAGCGTGCGCTTTTGTAAGAAACAATTAGCCTTGCAACGACGATAACCGGCAATCAAAAAAAGTAGTATTAGATTTGTAAATAAAATGAATAAAAAAATACGGACAATTCTTATCGCCATTCCGCTGTTGTCATTTTTATTGCCCCCTAAAAAGATAAAGATCTTCCTGGCAGGGGATTCAACAATGTCAGTAAAAGAAACAAAAGCCTACCCTGAAACGGGCTGGGGCATGCCCTTTGTATATTTCTGGGACAGCACGGTGCAGGTGGTGAATCTTGCCAGGAACGGACGGAGCACGTCCTCGTTCCGTAAAGAAGGCTTATGGGATCAGATCATGAAAGACTGCAGTGCGGGCGATTATGTGCTGATCCAGTTTGGGCATAATGATGAAGTGCCTACAAAAAAAACGTATACAACGGAGGCTGAATTTAAAAATAACCTGGAGCGATTTGTGGCTGAAGTGCGGGCAAAAAAAGGACAACCGGTTTTGATCACGCCTGTGGCCAGAAGAAAATTTAATGCGGCAGGGAAAATTGAGGGAACGCATGAAGTGTACTCGGCTATTGTGCGCAGCGTTGCCACTGCGTTAAAGGTGCCGCTGATAGACCTGGATCACCAGGCGCAGGAATTGTATCAGCAATTGGGAGTCGAAAATTCGAAGCTCCTGTTTAACCATTTGCAACCAGGCGAACATCCCAATTATCCCGGGGGGAAAGCGGATGATACGCACTTCAATGAACTGGGGGCCCGCAAAATTGCGGAACGGGTATTGGCAGATATTCGCACCCTGCTGCCGGGCCTGGCGGAGCACATCATAAAACCGGTAACGAAGAAATAGCAATAAAAAATCTGTATCATGAAAACAGGCTGGTGTATCCTCTCTTTTCTTTTCAGTAGTTTCTTTTTTAACCAACTGTATGGCCAGGCAAATTTTTCAGCGCCGGAGCTGCCGCATATCTCCGGTAAAAAATTTAGTATAAAGGATTTTGGCGCAATTGCCAATAACAGTACAGATAATACCGGCGTAATACAACAGGCCATCGATGCGGCTGACAAAGCCGGCGGAGGAACGGTTATCATTCCGCCCGGCATTTATTTATGCGGTCCTTTGCAGTTTAAAAGTAGTCTCAATTTCCGGATTGATTCAGGCGCCGTACTTCGGTTATTGCCTATGGACAGGTACCCTGGCGGCACTAAATCAGGAACGGATTTTATCAGCGGTTCAAAGCTGCACGATGTGGCCATCACCGGCAGCGGCACTATCGATGGGCAGGGCGCTCCGTGGTGGCCGGCCTATAAAGATAAAGGCGTAAAACGTCCCCGGATGATCGCCCTGCAAAATTGTGAGCGGTTATTGATCCGGGGGGTAACCCTTATGAATGCGCCCATGTTTCATATTGCGATCAGCGGAAAAGCTACGAATAATGTTACCGTAGATAAAGTAACGGTTCGGGCACCGGCTTCAGACGATCCGCTGAACCCAAGCCATAATACAGATGCATGTGATGTGTCAGGAAATAAAATACTGATCAAAGATTGCGATATCAGTACCGGGGATGATAACTTCACCTGTGGTGGCGGCACCTCCAACGTGCATATTCAAAATTGTAAATATGGCTATGGTCATGGATTGTCGATAGGCAGTTATACCAAAGGCGGCGTTAGTAATTTTTTGATCGAGGATTGCAGCTTCACCAATACCGAATGCGGCATCCGCATAAAATCGGACCGCGACCGCGGCGGCGTGGTGCAAAACCTTACTTACCGGAATATTAAAATGGAGAATGTGGGGATGCCTATATTGATATACGGCGCTTATATGGCAAAGGAAAAGGAATTCAGGAACCTGCAAAAGATCACACCCGAAATAGCGGCTGGTTATGCCAGGGAACCATTGACGGATTTAACACCCGTATATAAGGATATTACCTTCGAGAATATAACCGCCACCACGCAAAACGGAAAACGTGCGGGGCTCATTTGGGGACTGCCGGAAGCGCCCGCATCCAATATTGTTTTTAAGAAGGTGACCATCACGGCAAGCGCCCCGTTTGGTGTTTTCTTTGCAAACAAGGTGCGGTTTGATGACTGTGCGCTCACCACCAAAGAAGGATTAAACAAAATAGCCACTACCAACGCGGCCGTGGTATTCGAGAGCAGAAAGAGATAAAGGAGTTTATGACAAAACATAAAATATTTTGGACCACGCCAGTTGCTAACGGGCCGGGAACCAGTATCAGGAGATGGGTACTGGCGGGCATTATGGTGTTGTTGGGTGGTCCGGCGCCGGCACAACAGCCTGTTCCTGAAAAACCGCGCCTCCTCATAAGCACAGACATTGGCGGTACCGACCCCGATGATAACCAGTCGATGGCCCATTTCCTGATGTATAGTAATCGGTTTACTACCGAAGGGCTGGTTTCCTCCCCATCCTACGGAAAGGGAAGCAAGCAGGAATTGTTACGTATGATCGATTTGTACGAAAAGGATCTGCCTGCCTTGCAGAAAAATGAAAAGGGATATCCCTCGCCTGCGGCATTGAGAACGGTTTGCAAGCAGGGCAGGCAGGGGCCTGCTCCTTATGCAGGCTATCGTACGGCCACCGAAGGCTCTGACTGGATCATACAGTGCGCCCGGAAGAAAAGCCCGCGATCCTTATGGATACTGGTTTGGGGCGGATTGGATGATTTGGCACAGGCATTACACGACGCCCCGGATATCCGGACAAAAATTAAAGTATACTGGATCGGCGGTCCCAATAAAAAATGGAGCGCCAACAGCTATGCCTATATCGCTGCTAATTTTCCGGATCTGTGGTTTATTGAATGTAACGGATCCTACAATGGCTTTTTTTCCCGTAACAATACGGTTGAAAAATTAACCAATACCAATTATTATGATAATTACATAAAGGGGGCCGGTGCCCTGGGAAAAGATTTTAAAAATTATTATAAAGGACACATAAAAATGGGCGATACCCCTTCCCTGCTGTACCTGATGGATGGTGCGCCCGGTAACCCGTTTAAGGAAAGCTGGGGTGGCAGCTTTACAAAAATTATGCATAGCCCCAGAACGATCTTTAACCGGAATACCACTATCGCTGATACCGTAACGATCTATTCAGTGCTTGAGTTTCATTTCAAAGGGCCGAAAACGAATGTGGGGAGCAACAAGCCTTGTTTTACGATGACGGTTCAGGCGGGTATTGGCGAACAGCAATGGGAAGGTTTTTATCTGGGTGATGGGGCTTATGTTGTCCGGTATTGTCCCAAGCAATCGGAGGTGCTGACCTATAAGATAACTTCCGCTATTCCGGAATTTCCGGAGCAAAGCGGACAATTGGTGGTAGATAACACCTGGCCGGGGAAAGGCGGTCCGGCTGATTACCGGCTGGGGGATAACTGGTATTCGGACCGTGCCGGTTCGAACTTGTTTGATGAGGGCTGGCAGGGGGCTAAAACGGTAAGTAAATGGCGCAACGACGCGCTGCTGGACTGGGCGAAGCGCTGGGCCCGACTTCAATAAAATAGGACCAAAAAATATAAGTAAAAATGACCCATAAAGGAAATTGTTTAACAACACCACGGCAAAAAGCCCGGATATGTACTGCTGTACAAGTGTGCGACGCAAGAAAAAACAATAGGACCATTGCTGCCGGGCTCATACTATTTATGATACTGGCTATAGTGCCGTTTTATAATTTGAAAGCGCAAACCGCAAACCCGCATCAATACAAGTACACGTTTACCGTTGCCAAAGATGGCAGCGGTGATTTTAAATATATACAGGATGCTATTGATGCCATGCGTGTTTACCCGCTGGCGCCGATTACCTTGTATATAAAAAACGGAGTGTATAATGAAAAGATTGAACTGCCTGCCAATAACACGGACGTAACGTTTATTGGCGAAAGCGTGGATAAAACAATCATTTCTTTTGGCGATTATTCCGGGCGGGGGAAGCTGACCACTTTTACTTCTTATACGGCTAAAATATCCGGCAATCGCTTTACAGCGATGAACATTACGTTTGAAAACAATGCCGGGCGGGTAGGGCAGGCAGTGGCATTGTATGTGGATGCAGATAAAGCATTGTTCCTGAACTGTAAATTCCTGGGGAACCAGGATACGATTTTTACAGCCGGTGAAACAGCGCGCCAGCTTTTCCGGAACTGCTATATCGAAGGAACAACGGATTTTATTTTTGGCCCCGCTACTGCAGTGTTCCAGCATTGTACCATTAAAGAAAAATCCAACTCTTATCTTACTGCAGCCAGCACCACACCGGGCAATCGATTCGGTTATATACTGCTGGATTGCAAAGTGATTGCCGACAACGGGGTTAGTAAAATATACCTGGGCCGTCCCTGGCGCGCGCATGCCAAAACCGTATGGATCCGGTGCGAACTCCCTGCAGCCATTGCACCCGCCG
Organism: Niabella soli DSM 19437; assembly: GCF_000243115.2. Lineage (NCBI taxonomy): Bacteria > Pseudomonadati > Bacteroidota > Chitinophagia > Chitinophagales > Chitinophagaceae > Niabella > Niabella soli. The sequence goes on from NZ_CP007035.1 coordinate 4,121,606, forward strand.
GCTGGGAAAACTGGGGGAACCCCGAAAATGAGAAAACGGCCTTCTATGCAGAATATAAGAACACAGGCCCGGGGGCAGTTGCCACCAAACGCGCGGCCTGGAGCAAACAGCTAAGCGATAAGGAAGCCAAAGAGTACAATCTGGAAACAATTTTTGCCGGCTGCAACCCGGCTTTGCCGGGGGAAAAGGATTGGTACCTGCAGCAATTAAAACCATTTACCTGGCCCGCAAAAAACTGAGAAAAAGAATTTTTAAGGCCCTTACCATTTATATAAGATGTTTCGAAAATTACTGTTGATTATTATTGGCTTGTTGATTACCGCCATCAGTTTTGCGTCGAAGCCTGATTTTACAGTGGCCGCGGATGGCAGCGGTGATTTTAAAACCGTGCAGGAGGCAATCAACGCCATCCCTGATCTCAGAAGAACGCAAACAGTTGTATACATTAAAAATGGGGTGTATAAAGAAAAACTTACACTGCCCCCTAATAAAATAAATGTAAAGTTTATGGGCGAGGATGTAGCAAAAGTGATCCTGACCTTTGACGATTATGCCAGCAAGAAGAACCGGTTTGGTGAAGAGATCGGCACCAGTGGTTCGGCATCGTTTTTTATTTATGCGGATAATTTTACGGCGGAGCAGATCACCTTTCAAAATAGCGCAGGCCCGGTAGGGCAGGCAGTTGCGGTGCGGGTGGCGTCTGACAGGGTCCGCTTCATCAACTGCAAATTCCTCGGTTTCCAGGATACATTATATACTTATGGTAATGGAGCGGCAAGCCGGCAATACTATAGAGATTGCTATATAGAAGGAACGACCGATTTTATTTTTGGCGCCGCCACGGCCGTGTTTGACCGCTGCCGGATCTATGGTAAAAAAGGCGGGCAGTATCTTACCGCTGCCAGCACGCCGGATACGTCGAAGTACGGTTATGTGTTTATCGGGTGCGATATTTCCGGTGACGCAGGGAAGGCGTCCTACTACCTGGGCCGCCCCTGGAAACCCTCGGCCCGTACGGTTTTTATAGGGTGCCATCTATCGGATATCATAAAACCGGAAGGTTGGCATAACTGGGGTAAACCGGATGCGGAGCAAACCACGTTCTATGCGGAATATAATAACCGCGGCGCCGGAGCCAACACAGCTAAACGGGTGCAATGGGCGCACCAGCTTACGGAAGCAGCCGCAACGGCTTACCAGGTACAAAATATTTTAGGTGGGTGGGTCGTGGGAGATTAACCGCCCGCCGTACAGGCATTTTTAGGATGATTAAAAAAAGAAGTAGTCGGAATGAAAAAAAATACCCTGATCGTTTGTTGCCTGCTGGCATCGTTATGCTTACGTGCACAGCAACCCTATGTATCGAAAGTATGGGCGCCGGATAACGGGAATGGCACTTATACGAACCCCGTCATTAATGCGGATTATTCGGATCCTGATGCCATACGCGTGGGGGATGACTTTTATTTGATCGCCTCCAGTTTTGATGCGGTGCCGGGCCTGCCGGTATTGCATTCCAAAGACCTGGTGAACTGGACGATCATCGGGCATGCCTTAAAACGTCAGCCTCCTTTTGATGTGTTTGACAAAAATCAGCATGGTAACGGGGTATGGGCACCGGCGATCCGGTATCATAACAATGAGTTTTACATTTATTACCCCGATCCTGATTTTGGTATTTATGTAACCAGGGCGAAAAATATCATGGGCCCCTGGAGTGACCCGGTATTGGTGGAAGGGGGCGCGGGACTTATTGATCCCTGCCCGCTTTGGGATGATGATGGTAAAGCCTACCTGGTGCATGGTTATGCCGGCAGCCGCGCGGGCATCAAAAGCGTTATTGTGGTAAAGGAAATGAATGCTGAAGGAACCAAAACTATTGATGCGGGCGCCATCGTTTTTGATGGGCACCCGCAGGATCCTACAGTAGAAGGCCCCAAGTTTTATAAAAGGAATGGCTATTACTACATTTTTGCTCCTGCCGGCGGAGTGGCTACGGGCTGGCAACTGGTGTTGCGCAGTAAAAACGTGTACGGACCCTATGAGCGGCGTGTGGTGATGGCCCAGGGCAAATCAACAGTGAACGGTCCGCACCAGGGAGCCTGGGTAACCACGCCAACCGGCGAAGATTGGTTTCTGCATTTCCAGGATAAGGGCGCCATTGGCCGTGTGGTGCATTTACAGCCCATGCACTGGAGCAACGATTGGCCGGTGATTGGCAGGGATATAGATAAAGATGGTATTGGCGAGCCGATTGCCACCTTTAAAAAACCGAATGTTGGTAAAACATACCCGGTGCAAACCCCGGCAGAATCGGATGAGTTCAACGACAAAAAAATGGGATTTCAATGGCAATGGCAGGCAAATCCAAAGGCCACCTGGAGTTTCCTGAACCCGGAGGCAGGCGTATTGCGCATGTACGCGCAGGTATTGGCCCCCGAAGCCAAAAGTCTTTGGAACGTCCCGGCTGTTTTATTGCAGAAATTCCCGGGCGATGCGTTTACAGCCACCACTAAAATCCATTTTACACCTAATGAAAAAGTAGTGGGGGAAAAGGCCGGCCTTACCACAATGGCACTGAGTTATAATAACATCGCCATTAAGAAAAAAAAGGACGGGTTATATATTGTATATGGAAAATGTAAGGGAGCTGATAAAGATAATCCCGAAATAGAAACAGAAATTGCCAAAGTAAGCACCGGGGACGTTTATTTCCGGCTGGAATTTAACCGGGATACCACCTGTCGGTTCAGCTATAGCCTGGATGGCGAGCACTTCAAAAAAGCGGGCGACGCCCTGAAGGCGGTTCCCGGCAAATGGATCGGGATCAAGATGGGATTATTCATAACCAGCCCCACAAAAATAAATGACAGCGGCTTTATGGATGTGGATTGGTTCCGGGTAGCGAAATAGTGAAAGATAAGAAGTGAAAAGTACGCGCCTGTCGCTTATTGCTCACGTTTACTTTTCACCTTTAACGGCTCCCGTTCAAGCCCCGGATGGAATATTTTCCTGCGTTGCTGTACTTTCCTATAATGATAACGTTTGCGTAAATAAATCGCTATAATCCGTTCCCTACCATAGTATTTAACGTTAACTTGAGCCACTATCGAAGCTTGTAACTATTGAATAAAAAGTGCCGGATGTTAAAATATTGTCTTTTCTCTTTTTTGTTATTGACCGCATTGAATGCCCGGAGTCAGGCTGTATGGAAGCTTCCGGAGGTTGCTCAGACTAAATTTAGCGGATCGGTTTACCCCATAACCAAATTTGGCGCAGTTCCGGACGGTTATACCTTAAATACCAAAAGCATTCAGGCGGCTATTGATGCCTGTACGGCTAAAGGCGGTGGAGTGGTTGCGGTTCCCCCGGGGTTATGGCTAACGGGGCCTTTGACGTTAAAATCAAATGTAAACCTGAACCTTGCTGCGGGGGCTACCTTATTGTTCACAAAAGATAAAACACAGTATCCCCTGGTAAAGGCCAACTGGGAGGGCTTTGAACAAATGAGGAATCAATCGCCCATTTCTGCGAAAAATGCGGTGAATATCGCCATCACCGGCAACGGGATCATCGATGGGAACGGGGATGCCTGGAGGATGGTGAAAAAAGATAAATTAACCGAATCGCAATGGAAGAACCTGGTGGCTTCCGGCGGGGTGCTGGCTGAAGGCGGCAAAACCTGGATGCCCTCAGAAAGCTATGCAAAAGGGAATGCGATGAAAGACCCGGGCCGCCTGTCGCCTGATAAGGATGCGGCCTTCTATCAATCCGTAAAAGATTTTTTCAGACCCAACCTCGTGGTGCTTACCTCCTGTGATAAAGTGTTGCTGGAAGGCGTCACTTTTCAAAATTCTCCCGCCTGGTGCCTGCATCCGCTGATGAGCAAAAATATTACGGTGCGCAATGTGTTTGTGAAAAACCCCTGGTATGCGCAGAATGGCGATGGCATTGACCTGGAAAGCTGCAGCAATGTGCTGATTGAGAATAGTAAATTTGATGTGGGTGACGACGGGTTATGTATGAAGAGCGGACGTGATGCAGACGGACGGAAGCGGGCTATGCCAACAAAAGATGTAATTATAAGAGGATGTACCGTATATGCGGCGCACGGCGGCTTTGTGGTAGGAAGTGAAATGAGCGGCGGAGTGAATAATGTATATGTAAGCAATTGTACTTTTATCGGATCAGATATCGGGCTGCGTTTTAAAACAACCCGCGGCCGGGGCGGTATTGTTGAGAATATTTTTATAAAAGACATTTTCATGAAGGATATCCCGGGGGATGCGGTGCTGTTCGATATGTACTATATGGCAAAAGACCCGATAGCGCTGGCGGGGGAAAAGCGGGAATTGCCAAAAGTGGAAAAATTGGCGGTTGATGAAACAACGCCTCAATTCAGGAATATTCAAATAAGTAATATTTATGTGAACGGAGCGCAGCGGGCGGTTTTCCTAAGAGGATTGCCGGAAATGGCAGTAAAGAATATCAGCATCAGTAATGCGGTATTCCAGTCGAAGCAGGGTATCGAGATCCAGGAATCCGCTGGCATTCAATTTAAAAATGTGCAGGTATATTCCGGCAATACTAACCCCGTGGTGGATATTATCAACAGCCGGGACATCCGGTTTGATCAGTTTAAGTATAGCAATAACGCCAAAACCCTGTTGCGCCTGAGCGGAAGTGGGGTTGGTAATATTGGATTTCAAAATACCGATTATAAAAACGTAACGAATAAAGTAGAGGCTACCCTGGGAGCATCAGCGGCCGCCGTTTCTTTTAAATAGATCCCTATGCGAAAGTTATTTTTCATTGTATTGATCCTTGTGGCACAGCAACTGCAGGCCCAGGAACCGTCTTATGCGCAGCGTATGGCGCTGACGGCGATGCACCTGTGGCCCGACTCTTTCTCCGTAACACCGGGCAAACCCTCCCGTTGGAGTTATGACCAGGGTGTGATCCTGAAAGGCATTGAAGGCATCTGGTTGCAAACCGGCGATCCTAAATGGTTCAGCTACATTCAGCGTTCCATGGATCATTTTGTAAGCGAGGACGGCGCTATTAAAGATTATAACCCGGAAGCGCATAATATTGATTTTATTAATAACGGTAAATTATTGCTGACGCTATACCGGGTTACGGGAAAGGAAAAATATAAAAAAGCAGTGATGCTGCTGAGAGACCAGTTGCGGACACAGCCCCGTACAAAGGAAGGTGGCTTCTGGCATAAGAAAATATATCCCTGGCAAATGTGGCTGGACGGGCTGTATATGGGACAACCCTTTTACGCGGAGTACGCAAGCGTGTTTGGTGAAGATTCGATTTTTAATGACGTTACCCGCCAGTTTGTGTTAATGGAAAAAAATGCCCGTGATCCTAAAACCGGTCTTTTATATCATGGTTACGATGAATCCCGCAGCCAGCAATGGGCCGACAAGAAAACAGGATTATCGCCCAACTTCTGGGGACGGGCCATGGGCTGGTATGGTATGGCCCTGGTGGATGCCCTGGATTATTTTCCTGAGAACCATCCGGGTAAACAACAGCTCATCGATATATTAAAAAGATTGGCTACCGCTGTTGTAAAAGTACAGGATCCTAAAACCGGGTTGTGGTATGATATTGTGAACCTGCCGGATAAAAAACCGAACTATACGGAATCTTCAGCCTCTGCAATGCTGGTATATACGCTGGCAAAGGGTGTGCGCAAAGGCTACCTTTCTTCTGCTTACCTGGCAAATGCAAAAAAAGGCTTTGAGGGCCTGGTAAAAAATAAACTCAGTGTGGATAATAATGGTTACACCAACCTGGAAGGAACGGTTTCCGTTTCGGGATTGGGCGGTAAACCTTACAGAGATGGTAGCTTTAATTATTACATGAGCGAAAAAGTAGTGCAGAATGATCCTAAAGGCATGGGCGCTTTTATCCTGGCGGCAGATGAGGCAGCCTTAATAAATAATATACCCCTTGGCGCCGGCAAAACAATACTGCTGGATAATTATTTTAATAACGAATGGAAGAAAGGCCCCTTGGGAAAACCCGAATCCTGGCATTATACCTGGAACGACCGTTCTAACGGTGGTTATTCATTTTTAGGCAACATTTTTGAACAATACGGAGCTGAGCTGGCCACGCTAAAAGCCGCGCCTACGGCGGAAAAGTTGAAAAACGCATCGGTATATATTATTGTAGACCCGGACACAGATAAGGAAACCGAACACCCCAACTATATGAACGAAACGGACGCCGGAGCCATAGCGCATTGGGTAGAAGGCGGGGGCGTTCTGGCACTGCTGGCCAATGATGCGGGCAATTGCGATCTGCAGCATTTTAATATTCTCGCAAAGAAGTTCGGAATACAGTTTAATGAGGATAACCAGCTCATGGTTAAGAATAACGACTATGAAATGGGCAGGGTAAATGTACAACAGGGTAATATTATTTTTAAGAATGCTAAAAATGTGTATTTAAAAGAGATTTCTTCTTTGAATCTTTACAAAAATGCTTCGCCAGTGCTGAAATCAGGGAATATGAATATAATGGCCGTTGCCCCCTACGGCAAAGGAATGGTTTTCGCCCTGGGCGATCCCTGGATCTACAATGAATACGTAGACGGAAAGAAGCTGCCCCTTAAATACGAAAATTATAAAGCCGCACAGGATTGGGTGCGCTTCCTTTTAAACAAAGCAAAAATTAAAACTAAGAATTGATAATGCAGCTTTCCAAAACCAGTTTATCAGCAATAAATTCCCAAACCCCAATGGTAATCCCCGGCGAAGAGCTGTTTGGGCTTCCGGAGAAAGTGTTACAGTTTGGAACCGGCGTTTTGCTCAGAGGCTTACCTGATTATTTTATAGACAAGGCAAATAAACAAGGAGTTTTCAATGGCCGGATCGTGATCGTAAAATCGACAGACTCCGGCGGTACTGATGCTTTTGCCACACAGGATGGGCTGTATACACAATGTGTACGGGGCCTGGAAGATGGAAAAGTGGTTGAAGAGTATGTGATCAATGCTGCCGTTAGCCGGGTGCTTTCCGCGAAAACAGAATGGAATAAGATCCTGGAAGTAGCCATTAATCCGGACCTGCAATTGGTGATATCAAACACTACGGAACTGGGCATCGTTTCCAGCAACGATAAGGTAACGGATGCGCCACCGGCATCGTTCCCCGGCAAATTGCTCGTTGTTTTATATGAACGTTTTAAAGCGCTGGGCGGAACGGAGGCCCCCGGACTTGTTATTGTTCCTACGGAACTGATCGTGGATAATGGCAAAAAATTAAAAGCGATCCTGCTGGAGCTGGCGCAGCAAAATAACCTGGGCAATGATTTTATAACCTGGATCGAAAACAAAAATGAATGCTGTAGCTCATTGGTCGATCGTATTGTACCGGGCAAACTGGAAGCGGCCGATGAAAAGGCCACTACTGAACTGTTGGGTTACCAGGACGACCTGAAATTTATGAGCGAAGTCTTTCGCCTCTGGGCAATAGAATCCGGAAGTGAAAAAGCAAAAGAAGTACTATCCTTTGCCCGCGTGGATGAGGGTGTGGTGATCGCTCCTGATATTGAAAAGTTCCGGGAACTGAAACTGCGCTTATTAAACGGTACGCATACCTTGTCCTGCGGCCTGGCCATACTGGCGGGCTTTGAGACCGTTAAAGAAGCCATGGCCGATGAAGCGTTTGAAAATTATATTCAGGAATTAACCAAAAAAGAGATAGCTGTCGTTCTGGAGCAAAAAGGGATCCCCCTGGAGGAATCCTTTGCCTTTGCTGATAAAGTGATCGAACGGTTTAAAAACCCCTATCTCGATCATAAATGGATCAGCATCAGCTTTGCGTTTACGTCAAAAATGAAGATGCGTAACCTGCCGTTGATTCAATCGTTCTATACCAAAAATGCACAGGAAGCAACGGCAATGGCATTGGGCTTTGCCGCTTATCTGTTATTTATGAGAACAGATAAGGAAGGCGATCATTTTGTACATAACAACAACGGAAAGGCGCTTACACTTAATGACGATAAGGCAGCGGTGCTGGCGGCTTTATGGCAGGAAAATGATCCCGAAGCGCTGGTAAGCGCTGCGCTGGCCCAAACGGGGCTGTGGGGTGCGGATCTTAACACGATTCCCGGTTTTGCGGAACAAACTAAATACTGGTTATTAACGTTAATTAAAGATGGGGCTGGCGCCACATTAAATAAATTTGCAGCAATGGAGGTAAAATAAAATGCAAAGAATAGTTTTAAAAGTTCACCCGAAAGATAATGTTATTGTAGCCCTGCAGGACCTTGAGAAAGGCCAGGAGGTTACTTACGATGGTAAATCATACGTTTTGGTTGAGGATATCCCCGCAAAGCATAAGTTTTTTATGAACGACATGCAGGCCGGCGATGAAATCATTATGTATGGCGTGTTGGTTGGCAAAGCCCAGGAGTTCATACCTGCGGGCGGGCGTATGACCACTGCCAATACCAAACATGCCGCCGATCCTTTTGAATACCGGCCCTATCATTACACCTGGACGCCCCCGGATGTTTCCCGGTTCAAAGACCGAACGTTTAACGGCTATCACCGTGCCGACGGAAAGGTAGGAACGGCTAACTACTGGCTGTTCATGCCTACTGTTTTCTGCGAGAACCGGAACCTGGATGTCATCCGCGAAGCGTTGCACAATGAATTAGGCTATGCCGTAACAAGCAAGTATAAAAAATATACCCACCATTTGGTTGAGGCCTTTAAAAATAACGAGGATCTTTCCAACCTGACACTCAATGCACTTCCTGCCGGAGCAGGTAATGATGGAGGGCGTTTATTTAAAAATATAGATGGTATTAAATTCCTGAATCACCAGGGAGGTTGCGGCGGTACCCGCCAGGATGCCGGAACCTTGAGTAAATTACTGGCCGCTTATGCGGATCATCCCAACGTGGCGGGGGTTACGATCCTGAGCCTGGGTTGTCAGAACCTGCAGACCAAACAATTACTGGAAGATATTAAATTAAGAAACCCTTCTTTTGATAAACCGTTGCTGGTTTTTGAACAACAGCAATCACAAAGCGAAGAGCAGTTGGTAAGTGACGCTATTCGCAAAACATTTGAAGGGTTGATTGAAGCAAATAAAATAGAGCGGCAACCCGCTCCGCTGACGGCATTGACAGTAGGTGTTAAATGTGGCGGCAGCGATGGGTTCAGTGGTATCAGCGCCAACCCGGCGGTAGGTTATACCAGCGATCTTTTGGCTGCACTGGGCGCAAAAGTATTGCTGGCGGAATTCCCGGAATTATGCGGGGCAGAACAACAACTGATCGACCGCACCATTGATGAAGCGGCGGCACGTAAATTCATTCACTTAATGACCACTTACAACGACCAGGCCATAAGCGTGGGATCGGGATTTTTCATGAATCCTTCCCCCGGTAATATAAAAGACGGACTGATTACGGATGCTATTAAGAGTACAGGGGCTGCAAAAAAAGGCGGCACCTCACCCGTAGTGGACGTGTTGGATTACACGGAACCGGCTTCCAAACCGGGTTTGAGCCTGGTGTGCACACCGGGTAATGATGTGGAAGCCACCACCGGGAAAGCAGCATCCGGCGCCACACTCATTTTGTTTACAACAGGATTGGGTACGCCTACCGGCAACCCGGTTTGCCCAACCATTAAATTGGCCACTAATTCGTCTCTTGCGCGCAGGATGAGTGATATCATAGATATCAACACCGGAGGTATCATTGATGGAGAAAAAACAATTGAAGAAATGGGCGAAGAAATACTGGAGTATTGCATCAAAGCCGCCAGTGGTGAAGTAATTCCCAAAGCAGTATTATTAAATCAGGATGACTTTATCCCCTGGAAAAGAGGCGTAAGTCTGTAGAAATTTTTATTGAACCGGCTGTAGTGCCGCTAATTGCTCTGTTGGAGCTTGTCCCGCTGAAAGCGGGATCGCACTCCGATAGCTATCGGAATCAGCTACAGCATATAAACCAGTCAGCAGGAAATGAAACAGTTTTTAGACGACAACTTCTTATTGGAAACAAAAACAGCGGAGCGCCTCTTTCACGATTATGCCAAACAGATGCCCATAATCGATTATCACTGCCACCTCCCGCCGCAGCAGATAGCGGAGGACGCGCAATTTAAAAATATTACCCAGGCATGGCTCTATGGCGATCACTATAAGTGGCGGGCTATGCGCACGCATGGAGTTAACGAGCGTTATGTCACCGGCGATGCAACGGATGAAGAGAAATTTCTGAAATGGGCGGAAACGGTTCCGTACACCATGCGGAATCCGCTGTACCATTGGACGCACCTGGAATTGAAACGCTATTTTGGCATTGACGAAATTTTAAACGGAAATACCGGCGCGGCTGTTTACAAAGAAGTTTCTGATAAGATCAGTAGCAAGGAATACAGCGTACGCAACCTGCTGCGCAACATGAATGTGAAAGTGGTTTGTACCACAGATGATCCGGCAGATACACTGGAGTTTCACCAACAGATCAAAGCGGATGGTTTTGAGATACCCGTTTACCCCGCCTTTCGCCCGGATAATGCCATGAATGTTTCGGCACCGGAAACCTTCGCCGCTTATGTTAAAAAGTTAGAAGCAGTGGCGAATGTTTCCATCAGCGATCTGGATACCTACCTCCAGGCTTTAAAGAGCCGCCATGATTTCTTTGCGGAAATGGGTGGTTCGGTATCGGATCACGGACTGGAATATATTGATGCGGCGGATTATACGGAAGCGGAGATCCGAGCTATATTTAGTAAGATCTTTAGCGGTAAGGCGCTGAATGCAGAAGAACAAGTGCAATTCAGATCGGCTATGCTGGTGTGGTTTGCCGAATGGGATCATGAGAAAGGATGGGTACAGCAATACCACGTTGGAGCCTTGCGCAACAACAATTCGCGCCTGCTGGCAAAATTAGGTCCGGATACCGGCTGGGATTCTATCGGGGACTTCCCGCAGGGCAGGGCCTTGTCAAAATTCCTGAACGGACTGGAAAAGAACAACCGTTTGGCAAAAACCATCCTGTATAATCTGAACCCTGCCGACAATGAGTTGTTTGCAACGATGGCGGGTAACTTTAATGATGGTACCGTTGCAGGAAAAGTGCAGTGGGGCTCCGGATGGTGGTTCCTGGATCAGAAGAACGGTATGATCGATCAGATGAACGCTTTATCCAATATGGGACTGATCAGCCATTTTGTGGGGATGCTCACCGATTCCAGGAGCTTTCTTTCGTTCCCGCGGCATGAATATTTCAGAAGAATATTGTGTAATTTGTTTGGAAACGATATCGAAAATGGCGAACTTCCGGGCGATATAGAATGGACGGGAAAAATTGTCCGGGATATCTGTTTTAACAATGCCAACGAATATTTTGGATTTGGGGCAGCGAACAGTTAATAGATAATAGCTCATAGTTCATGGGCTATGAACCATGAACTATAAACAATGAACTATAAATAAAAGAAAGGATGTTTGATCTTACAGGAAAAACGGCTTTGGTTACCGGCGGCAACAAAGGGATTGGAAAGGGAATGGCGCTGGGACTGGCCCGGGCAGGTGCAGATATTATCGTAGCGGCACGCAGTGTAGAAGCGGGTTCTGAAATTGAAACCGAAGTAAAAAAACTGGGCAGAAATTTTAAATACTATAAAATGGACGCTTCGGACCGGGAAAATGTATATGCTTTTATAAAGCAGGTACTGGCGGAAAATGAACGGATCGATATCCTGATCAATAACGCGGGTACCATTATGCGGAAACCGGCGGCCGAGCACCCCGATGCATATTGGGATAGCGTGCTTTCCATTAACCTGGATACGCCTTTTATTTTAGCGCGGGAATTGGGCAGGCACATGATTGGCAATGGGTCGGGCAAGATCATTTTTACCTGCTCCCTGTTAAGTTTCCAGGGCGGTATTAATGTACCCGGCTATGCAGCCAGCAAGGGTGCGTTGAGCAGCCTGGTAAAGGCGTTGGCCAATGAATGGGCATCAAAAGGGGTAAATGTGAACGGCATTGCTCCGGGGTACATTGCTACGGACAATACGCAGGCCCTGCGGGATGATCCCGACCGTAGCAAATCGATCCTGGACCGCATTCCGGCAGCCCGCTGGGGCACCCCGGAAGATTTTGCGGGTCCCGCTGTGTTTTTGGCATCGGATGCCGGCAGTTATGTGCACGGAACGATCCTGACGGTGGACGGTGGATGGATGGGGCGGTAGGAATGTAAAATGTAGCATAAAGAATTAGAAATAATAAATTAGAAATAAGAAATGGAACTACGTTATGAGCACAGTCCGGCGGAAACAAAAACAATGACCACGGAACAGTTGCGCGAAAGTTTTTTAGTAGAGAACCTGATGCAACAGGATAAACTGACATTAGTGTACAGCATTTACGACCGCCTGATCGTGGGAGGCGTAAAACCCGTTGCAAAGGCAGTTGTATTAAAAAATGAAGAGGAATTAAAGTCGGAATTTTTCCTGCAGCGCAGGGAAATGGGGGTGATCAATGTGGGGGGCAATGGCGTTATAACGGTTGATGGTAAAAAATATGCCCTGGGTAAAAAAGATTGCCTGTATATAGGACGGGGTGCAAAAAAAGTAAGCTTTAGCAGCGCCGGGAAAAAAGCTCCCGCGTTGTTTTATATTTTATCCGCGCCGGCTCATAAAGAATATCCCACTACAAAATATACCAAGGAGCAGGCAACGCCGGTGAGCCTGGGCGATATTACAACATCGAACAAAAGAACCATATATAAGTATATTCACGAAGATGGAGTCCAGAGCTGCCAGTTGGTGATGGGACTTACCGTTTTGGAAACAGGTTGCGTATGGAATTCTGTGCCGCCGCATACTCATACCCGTAGAACGGAAATTTATTATTATTTTGACTTGCCGGAAGACCAGCGCCTGTTTCACATGATGGGTGAACCGCAGCAAACGCGCCATATTATCATGAAGAATAACGAAGCGGTTATTTCTCCGCCCTGGAGCATGCACTTCGGTTGCGGCACCTCCAACTATGGATTTATCTGGGGTATGGCAGGAGAGAATAAGCAGTATACGGATATGGATCCCGCGCCGGTACCAACATTGCAATAGTCAATAGTCAATGGTGAATAGTCAATGGTGAATGAAAAACCATTGATTCAAGAACTATTGATTTTCAAATTTTCAAATTATCGAATTTTCAAATTAATTAAATGTCTAAAAAGATTGTTACACTCGGAGAAATAATGTTACGCCTGTCTACTCCCGGCTTTGAACGTTTTGTTCAGGCCGACTCTTTTGATGTTACCTATGGTGGCGGAGAAGCGAACGTGGCGGTGGCGCTTTGCAATTATGGGTTGAACGGATCGTTTGTTTCAAAAGTACCGGACAATGCAATTGGCCAGGCCGCCATCAATCATTTAAGACGCTATGGCGTAAATACCGATTTTGTAGCACGCGGCGGCGAACGTTTGGGGATCTACTTCCTGGAAACCGGTGCTTCCATGCGCGCTTCACAGGTGATCTACGACCGCGCAGGTGCGGCCATTGCGGAAGCGGATGCCGGTGAATTTGATTTTGATAAAATACTGGAAGGGGCAGATTGGTTTCATACTACCGGTATTACACCAGCGCTGAGTGATAAAGCAGCCGCATTAACCGAAGCAGCGTTGAAAGCGGCAAAGGCGAAGGGGATTACCACCAGCATCGATCTGAACTACCGTAAAAAATTATGGAGCAAGGAAAAAGCCCGCGAAGTGATGAGCGAGCTGTGTAAATATGTAGACGTATGCATCGGGAACGAAGAAGATGCGGAAACCACATTGGGTTTTAAGGCAAAAGATACGGATATCACCAAAGGAGAACTGAACCTGGAAGGGTATAAAGATGTGATCCGGCAGATGAAAGAAAAATTCAATTTTAAATACATCGCCTCTTCTTTACGCGAAAGTTATAGCGCCAGTGATAATGGCTGGAGCGCCCTGGTATCGGATGGTTCCGAGTTCTACCATACCAAAAAATATAATGTGCGTATTGTAGACCGTGTAGGCAGTGGCGACAGCTTTGCCAGCGGGTTGATTTATGGCCTGGTTACCGGTATGAGCATGGCGGACGCCGCAGAATTCGGTGTAGCGGCCTCTGCATTAAAGCATACCATACCCGGCGATTTAAATCATGCCACTTTAAGCGATGTAAAAGGACTGATGAAAGGGGATGCCAGCGGACGCGTACAACGCTAACGAATCTTAAATTCCACATTCCTTATTTTACATTTTACATTCCCCATGGTAATAGATACTTTACATAACGCAGCCCGCTACGAAAGCCTGCACCCCTTGTTTAAAAAGGCGTTGGACTATATGCGTCAGACAGACCTTTTAAACACGGCAGCCGGCACTTACAGCGTAGAGGAAAATACGATCAAAGCAATTATATCCGAAGCGCCCGGCAAAAAGCAGGAAACAGCCCTGGAAAAGTTTGAATGCCACAACCGGTTTATTGATATCCAGTATGTGATCAGCGGCACCGAACAGATGGGCTGGAAGCCCCGTCCCGATTGCAAAACACCCAACGGTGATTATAACCCTGAAAAGGATGTGCAGTTTTTTAAAGAGATGCCGGATCTATATTTTACACTGCATCCGGGGCAGTTTGTCATCTTCTTTCCCGAGGATGTGCACGCGCCTATGATTGGCGATGGGATCATTAAAAAATTAGTAATGAAAATAGCTTTATAAGATGGCTGTACAACAAACAATAGATACGATTATTGAACAGGGGATGTTGCCCCTGTATTTTAACGCTGATGAAACCGTAAGCGTGGAGGTATTGCGCGCTTTATATAAAGCAGGCGTAAAAGCGGTTGAATATACCAACAGGGGCGAAGCTGCTTTTTCAAATTTTAAAAGGCTGGTAGAAGTCCGCAATAGCGAAATGAAAGGGTTATTGCTGGGTATCGGAACGGTTAAAAACCGCCAGGATGCCGACAATTATTTTAACGCTGGTGCGGATTTTTTTGTAAGCCCGGGATTTGTTCCGGAAATTGCAGCCTTTGCCATAGAAAAAAATATTTTTTATGCACCAGGTTGCATGACCCCTTCTGAAATAATCGCCGCTGAAAATGCAGGCGTTAAATTCATTAAACTGTTTCCCGGCGATATGCTGGGGCCAAAATACCTGACCACTATTAAAGATATTTTCCCTAAACTGTTATTTATGCCAACAGGCGGTGTTGATACTACAAAGGAAAGTATTGAAAGTTGGTTTAAAGCAGGAGTATGCGCCGTGGGAATGGGAAGCAAACTGGTTAGTAAGCAATTGATGGCAGATAAAAATTATGGGGCTATTGAAACCGCTACCAGTGCTGTTTTGAAAACGATTCACGAAATCAAAAATAATTAATAAAAAATGCAGCAAGCCATAGGAAAATACAGGTGGACCATTTGCGCCTTATTGTTTTTTGCGACAACAGTAAATTATTTGGACCGGCAGGTGTTAAGTTTATTAGCGCCACAGCTATCGCATGAGTTTGGATGGTCCAACAGTGATTATGGAGATATTACAGCGGTTTTCCAGTTTGTATATGCTATTTCAATGCTGTTTGCGGGAAGGCTGGTGGATAAACTCGGCACAAAATGGGGCTATGCATGGGCGCTGATCATATGGTCTATCGGCGCTATTATGCATGCGGAATCTATAAATGTTGGTACAGGGTTGCAATCGATGCTGGGATGGGCAGGCCTGGCTGCGGTACCAGTATCGATCATTGGTTTTATGGCCGCACGTGCCGTATTAGGATTCGGGGAGTCCGGTAACTTTCCCGCCGCTATTAAAGCCACCGCAGAATACTTTCCAAAGAAGGAGCGTTCCCTGGCTACCGGTATTTTTAATTCCGGCTCCAATGTGGGTGCTATTTTAGCGCCGTTGACGGTGCCCTGGATTGCAAAGAACTGGGGTTGGTACACTGCTTTCTTATTTATCGGTGCAATCGGCTTTATCTGGTTACTTTTTTGGTTTTATTTTTATGATACGCCGGCAAAGCAAAAAAGACTTTCTCCGGAAGAACTGGCCTATATCCAAAGTGATGAAGACGTAAAAGTAGACCAGAACGAAAGTTCGCAGGAAGCAACCAAAGTTCCCTGGTTTAAATTGCTGGGATACAAGCAAACCTGGTCTTTCGCCGTGGGCAAATTTCTTACAGACGGGGTATGGTGGTTTTATTTATTCTGGTTGCCTAAATACCTGGAAGCGCAGTATAATATTAAAGGCACCGAACTGGCATTGCCGCTGTTTGTTCTGTACAGCATGACTATGGTAGGCAGCATAGGGGGCGGATGGTTCCCGGTGTATTTTATACGCAAAGGATATCAGGCCTATGATGGCCGTATGAAGGCGATGTTGCTCATTGCGGTCTTCCCATTAGTGGTATTGCTGGCGCAACCCCTGGGGCATATGGGCAGCTACTGGATGCCGGTATTGCTGATCGGCATCGGAGCTTCAGCGCACCAGGCCTGGAGCGCCAATATCTTTACTACGGTTTCTGATATGTTCCCTAAAAAAAGCGTGGCATCCGTTACCGGCATTGGCGGTATGGCTGGTGGCATGGGCGGCGTGTTGATTTCGCTAATAGCCGGAAAATTATTTGATTACTACCATGCGCTGGGTCATATAGAAACCGGATACTCTATCCTGTTTACCTTTTGTGCATTGGCTTATCTGATAGCCTGGGTCATTATGAAAGCGCTGGTGCCAAAGTATAAGCCCATTACTGATTTGTAATACGAATTTGAAATTAATTTATCCCGGTACCTGCCGGGATCTTTTTTAATACTTATTATGACACAACCTGTTTTTTGTAACGACGCATTAATAGAATGGACCGATTTAGGCGAAGGCGTGAAAAGAAAAATAATGACCTGGGATGAACGCATTATGATCGTGAAAGTAGCATTTGAAAAGGGGAGTATCGGAACGGTACATCAGCACATCCACACCCAGATGACCTTTATTGAAAGTGGGCGTTTTGAAGTGGAAATTGACGGGCAGAAACAGTTGCTTTCAAAGGGCGATGTATTCCGTATTCCCGCCAATGCCCTGCACGGCGTGGTTTGTATGGAAGCCGGTGTTTTAATTGATGCGTTCAGTCCCATCCGGGAGGACTTTTTGACCTCCTAGAATATTTTACCGGACGACCGTTTTGTTTTAATTTGCTGTAATGAAACAGCGTTTTTTACTGCTTTACCTTGCCTGCCTGATTGGTTATTATGGAACGGGCCAGGATGTATATGAATTAAATAGCGGATGGAAATGTTATCAAGCCTCCGAACTTGCTGCAACACCCGAACAACTATCTCAAAACTCCTACGCTATCGATTCCTGGATGCCTGCTGTTGTTCCGGGAACGGTGCTCACCACTTTGCTGGAAAACAAAAAGATCCCCGACCCTTTTTACGGGATGAACAATAATAAAATTCCGGATATCTATAATGTAGGGAAGGCCCGGTATACTTATTGGTTCTGTAAAGATTTTAAGGAAGCGATTCCTTCTGGTGACGGACAGGTGTGGTTGAATTTCCGGGGGATCAATTATAGTTGTGAAATTTACCTCAATGGAAAAAAAGTAAACAAGCAAACCTTTAAAGGCATGTTCCTGCGGCAGCGTTATAATATCACAAGGCTTTTAAATAAATCCGGGAACAACCGCCTGGCCGTGATCGTATATCCGCCGGATGCTGTGGGCAATCCTAATGGGGGCCAGGGAGGTGATGGCACGATTGCCAAAAATGTAACGCATCAATATGTTGCCGGGTGGGATTGGATCCAGCCCGTCCGTGACCGGAATACCGGTATCTGGGATAAGGTAACCATTGAGAAAACAAAGGCAGTTATTATTGTCGATCCTTTTGTAAGAACAGAAGTACCCGGCATCCGGAAGCCGGCAGGCGCGCAGGCTCCCGCCTTCATACATACGAGTGCCACCCTTGAAAATGCCAGCGCTGCAACCGTTTCCGGCATTTTAAAATATGAGATCAATCATCAGCAGGTGCGTCAGCGCGTTACCTTAAAGCCCTTTGAAAAAAAGGAAATGCAGCTTCCGGTGATCGAAATTAAAAATCCCAGACTCTGGTGGCCGAATACATATGGCCCTCAAAATCTTTATCCGGCAGCTTTTTCATTTATCAAATCCAATAATGAAATTTCAGATAGCCGCAATGTAGCAGTGGGTATCCGGGAAGTGAAGAATATATGGAACAATCACACACGCAGTATGGAAGTGCGGGTAAATGGTCAGCCGGTTTTTATAAGAGGAGGCAACTGGATCGTATCCGACGAACTGCTGCGGTTTAGTAAGGAGCGATACGATGCCGAGATCCGGTTGCACCGGGATATGGGGCTGAACCTGATCCGGGTTTGGGGCGGCGCCTTAACCGAACGCCCGGAGTTTTATGAAGCCTGTGATCGCTATGGCTTTTTGGTAATGCAGGACTTTTGGGGCTCGGGTGATTGTAATGGCCGTTGGATGGACCCCAAAAAACTGGAGGACCAATGGACACGGCGTAATTACCCCGATGATCATTCGCTGTTTATTGAATCCGCAGCGGACATGATCAGGATGATCCGCAATCATCCTTCACTGGCCATTTGGTGCGGAGGCAATGAAATAGTGCTGGCTCCGGATCTTTTTCATGCGTTGAAGGATTCTTTAATGCCCAAACTGGACGGCACCCGCTGGTTTATCGATTACTCCAACTCCGACAGCATGTCGTACAACGCCATCGGCAATAATGGCGACGGACCTTACGGGATACAGACGCTGCCTTATTTCTGGAACTATCGCACCTGGCCGTTTAATTCCGAAATCGGCTCTGTGGGAATGGGTGATTTTGCTTCTTTAAAAAGATTTATTCCTGAGAACAACCTCGTGATACCTTCCGAAAAAACAGGATCGGAAACCGTAAATGATTCGGTATGGACCTATCATAAATACATTGGCTATGGCAAATTTATTGAAGCCTATGGCGCGCCAAAAAACCTGGAAGATTTTGCCAATAAAGCGCAGTTGGTCAATTATGATCAGTACCGCACGCTGATGGAAGGGTTTATCGGTCATCAGTGGGATTGGTATACCGGTCTCATCATCTGGAAAACACAAAACCCCTGGACGGCCTTGCGGGGGCAGATGTATGATTATTACCTGGATCCCAATGCCTGCCTGTATGGATTGCATACCGCGAACCAGCCGCTGCACGGTATGTTCAGCTTTGGCGATAGCTCCATTTACATCGCCAATAATACCTGGGAGAAAAAAGATAACCTGATGCTGGTGGTAAAAGCATTCAGCATGGAGGGAAAAGAACATTTGATCACACAGGTCTTTTGCGAGGCCATTCCGCAAAATACAAAACGGATCCTATCTGTAAAAGCAGCCATTAAAGCAATGGGTAAAAATGAGGGAATGTTCCTGACGATTCAGTTGCTGGATATGAGCAAGACGATTATTGATGAGAACACCTACTGGCTGCCTGACCAGAGTGGTAACTACTCCGGGCTTAATAAAATGCCTGCGGCGCCCTTAAATATTCAGTGTAAGAAAGCCGGAGCGGGTAAGCTTGAGGTACAGCTTCAAAATCCTGAGAACGCGCCCCTGGCTTTTTTCAATCGGCTTTCAGTTGTTGATCCCAAAACGGGTAAGCGGTTACTGCCTTCGTTTTATAGCGATAATTATGTAACGGTGTTGCCGGGCGCCCGGAAGCTGATTCATATTGATTATCCGAAAGGCCCCCAAGCAGTAGCGGTATCCGTAGCGGGATGGAATGTAAAGGAGCAGTTGATCAGTATAAACTGATGGTAGCACCTGCTCGACATTAAAAAAAACGTATTACTATGTTATTTCACCATCTTTTTATTCAGTCTGTTTGTCAATTCTAAAAACTCCAGAAACGCATATTATAATAACCCGCCATCCATTTTATTAAATACCCACGGGCATGTTGATTGCAAAGGATAGTATTGCCGGAACGATTTATAAGCCGGGCCCGCCCGGATAAACCGGTCGGACGGGCCTGTGGCTCTCTGGTTCTGCTTACGCACAGGTTAACAAGGAACTGAAGTCCCTTGTTAACCTATTAAACCGAGGCTACGCCTCTTGTATGTTCGTGGGTTGGGTGAGTTCTGATCCGGTACAATGACATTCCTTGCGCCACGGAAAGTCAGGGGCTTGTTCATCAGCTCTTCAATCCGGAATTTATTCCGGATTGAAGAGCTGAGCCGAGAATTAAGTACCATCGGCACGCCCCATTTGAATTTGAAAATAATGCCGGGCTGCAGGAACCCTGCCTCTTTTCTCAATTGTCTGCCACCATGCCCAATTGATAGCAATGGGAGCGGGACGCCTAAGCTTATTATGATAATTTTGATGCCGGTTCATTATTAATTTAAAACGGAAAAGCGCTTTTCCAGTTGGATCAGCCATTGTTTTCTTTTCTTATCAGAAGTGGATTTTACCATGCTTAAGTTGATCCACTTCCTGTTTTTATACCCCATTTTCCAAAAGGTACCGGTAATGACGGCTTTGCGGATGGCATTTCCGAAAACGAGCCGGTATAATAAGCCGGGCGTATTCATGGTAGTAATCACCGTAACGCTTTTTATTTTTTTGAAAAGCGGAAGCATCCGGTAGCCGCCTGCACTATATTCATAAGCCACTCCCGGGAAAATGACTTTGTCAATAAACCCTTTTGTCAAGGCAGGCATCAGCTCCCACCATATCGGAAAGATAAAGATCAGATGATCTGCCTGGTCCAGCCTTTTTTTGTATCCGATGACCTGGGAGTCAACAGGCTGCCGCTGTTTAAATGCCCGAAGGTCGTCTGCCGTCATAACAGGGTTAAACCCTTCCTTATCCAGGTGGATCAGGTCGGTTGTGCATTGGGCGCGGGCCAGTCCTTTTATAACTGCTTTCAGAACGGCGTTGCAATAACTGCCTTCATAAGGGTGGTTGAAAATAATGGCTGCGTGCATACTTGTATTTTTTTAATAAGCACAAAGGTGCGCAGGCCGGAACGGCCATACGATAACAATTGTAAAGAAATGCTTCAGCGCCGGTTGCGGATCCTGCTAAGCGATACGGGCGTGATGCCCAGGTAGGAGGCAATATAATGCTGCGGAACACGCTGCAGGATCTCCGGCTGCTGTCGGATCAGTTCTTCGTAGCGTTTTTGAGGATTGTCTTTAATGCGCGAAAGAAACAACTGCTGGTAAAAAATCAATCGGAGAAAGGTATGCTCCTGCACTTCATTCCTTAACACGGAAGAATTGTCTAAAATAAATTGAAAATCCTTTTTTGATATACTGTGGATGACAGAAGGCTCAATGCTTTCCAGGTTAAACAGGCTGGGTTGATTGGTCCGGAAGCTTTCTACAGAAGAAACACCTGCTCCTTCAAAGAAAAATTGGAAGGTAACATCCTTGCCATTATTGTTAAACCATAACCGCAAACAACCCTTTTCAATGTAGTAGGCTGTTTTTGAGAGCTGACCTTCCCGCAATAGCAGGGTTTTTGCCGGGATCTCCCGCCGCTTAAAAAGATGACGGAACGGCTCCCACGCACCATTGATGGCTTTGTTCATAGAAAAAAATTTAAGGATTGCTGACAGGCTAAAACGGGCATATTCTTATGCTGCAGGAACCCGGCGGAAGCCAATTAATCGTATAACTCATCAATTTCTTTCCTGAATTTTTCCAGGATTACTTTTCGTTTCAAACTGAGCTTGGGTGTCATTTCCCCGGTTTCTACGCGCCATTCATCCGGTAACAAATGAAATTTCTTTATTTGTTCCACATGGTTAAAGCCGGTATTATGATAATCGATCACCGACCGGAACAACGCGTGTACCTGATCATTTTTTACGATTTCCTCCTTGGTGCCGATATCAAGCTTTTGCTCCCGCATCCAGTCCATTACTGCCGGAAAGGAAGGGACGATCAGGGCGCTTACAAATTTTTTATCATTGCCAATGACCATGATCTGTTCAATAAATTTGCTTTCCTTCATTTTGTTCTCTATCGGCTGCGGGGCTACATACTTTCCGCCACTGGTTTTCAACAATTCTTTTTTCCGATCGGTGATTTTCAGGTACCGGCCTTCAATCCATTCTCCGATATCGCCGGTGCACAGCCACCCATCCCGTATTACTTCAGCCGTAAGCTCCGGGCGCTTATAATAGCCTTGCATTACACAGGGACTTTTTACCAGTATTTCACCATCTTCGGCGATCATGGTTTCTATACCCTCAATAGCGGGCCCCACCGTGCCTATATAATTGTCTGCCTTCCGGTTAATACAAATCACCGGGCTATGCTCGGTAGGACCGTATCCTTCAAAAACGGGAATACCCGCCGCATTAAAAATGCGCAATATTTTTTCGGGCGCCGCAGCGCCACCGGTGATAATAAACTGGACATTGCCGCCCAGCGCTGCGCGCCATTTGCTGAACACCAGCCTGCGGGCGATGCTCAGCTTTTTATTATACAGCCAGCTCTTGTTCACACGGTTATCATATTGGGTACCCAGGTTCACGCTCCAATAAAACAATGCTCTTTTTATGCCCCGTAATTCTTTGCCCTTGGTCATTATTTTTTCATACACTTTTTCCAGCAAACGCGGTACGGTAGCAAAACCATCGGGTTGCACTTCTCTCAAATTGTCGGCGATGGTATCCATACTTTCTGCGTAATAAATACCAATACCGCTAAACAGATAGATATAAGTAACCGTCTTTTCAAAAATGTGGTTAAGCGGCAGAAAGCTCAGGGCCTTTGTTTGGGGTTGATCCGGAAAAGGAAAACTTTCTTTTGAAAAAAATATATTACTGATAATATTAGCGTGGCTCAGCATCACTCCTTTGGGTGTGCCGGTAGTACCAGAGGTGTAGATGATGGTGGCCGTATGCGTTGGCGTGATAGTTTGTTTTATGGCGGTCAGTTCCTGTTGCTCCGTTTCGCTGAGTGGCGCTATCAATTCCGAATAATGCGTGGCACCATCAATAGGGTCAAACGTGTAAATACCCTGGAGAAAATCATTTTTTACAGACCGCACTTTCTCCAGGAGCTCTTTATTGCTTACAAAAATAAATTTCGCACGGGATTCATTTAAAATAAACTCCAGTTCAAGCGGGTTGGTTGTGGGATAAATGGGAATCAAAATGGCGCCTGTCTGCTGCACTGCCAGGTCAGTAAAGATCCATTCAGGTCTGTTTTGGCTGATGATAGCGATCTTATCGCTACCCTCGGTTGACAGATCATTTCCTGAAACTCCTTTTTTGATCAGGCCTGAAGACAGTTGATCTACAACGATGCTCACCTCCGCCGTTGAATAGGCCCGCCATTGTCCGTTTATTTTGGCATTGAGCATATTCGGTTTCGGAAATTGCTGAAGTTGGTTCTCAATAGCGTCAAATAAACGGAAAGCAGGAAACGTCATTGTTATTCATTTAATGATTCTATAAACAATATAAGCAAAATATCTCTTAAGAACTTTCTAAACTTGTTTTTAACCAAAAGCTGCCCCGCACAGTAGCGAACGAAAAACCCTGTACCGGCATTCCGGTCGGTCGGGCGTTAAGGGTAAAGGCGTTTTCTTAAAGAGCTTAATTCTTAATGGTTCAAAAAACTTTCGATGTGAGGCTTTTTAAAGAACTTTAAAATAAAAAACCACTTCGGGATAGAAGTGGTTCAAAAAATTGATAAATGCAAGGGTTATTATTGAAAAACGCGCTCAGTACTTTGCGCCAGAGACGACATTGATTAGGCCGCCCTATTTATTGGAATATACCTGGCCCGCAGGCATCTTAAATATACGCGAGGTATGAAAGGCGGTGAACTTGTCGTATTCATCCTTATGTGCTGCAGCCCATGCTTCAAAGTTGGGTTGACTGGCAACGGGTCCAAACATCCATTGATTATACGAATCGAAGATGCCGTCCTTCATCAGTTGTTGATGCATTTCAAATAAACGGAAAGGATATTGTTTCGCAAAATTGTTCATCCAGTCCAATACAAACCGGGTGCGGATCATAGCCAGCGTTTCGGGTGTTAACCCCTGGGCGCTGATACCGGATTGCCGGGCAAAGGTTTCCAAAACCGCCTTGGCAAACGGGTTTTTTTCACGCGAAGCCGCTTGCGACAGATCAGAACTGAATAGCTGTTTATAAGAATCCAGCACCATCTGTTTGATACTATTGGATTTGGGATTAAGGCTTTGCATATTCGCATAAATCTCGCCATATAATGCCGCCCAAAGTTTTCCTTCCGGTTGTTTGTAATAGTAAATGGACGCGTTATAATAATTGTCGGCGTAAGAGGGAGCAATCTCCATCCCTTTTTCCCATTGGGAAATGGCAGCCGACCCGTTCTTCATCGCATCCAGTACCTCGCCGTATTCACTATAAAGCGGACCCGCCTTCGGAAATTTGGAGATCCCGGCTTTGTAAACCTTTTCGGCTTCTTTGGCATTTTCTGTTCCGCGATAAAGGGTTCCGGCTAGCTGATAGACTGCTACATCCGCGCTATCCGAATTCAGTACCGGTTTTATTACTTCCAATCCCTTGGCATAATCTTTCTTGTAATAATAAGCAAGCGCCAGGTCTTTTTGAAGGTCGGTGTTGTTTTGATCGGTTTGTACCGCTTTATTTAATACCATAATGGCATTGTCCATATCCCCGGACATCATAAATTTTCGGGCATTTTCACGTACGGTTGCCACATCTTCCTGGCCAAAAGCTATAACGGATCCCATTAGAAAAAGGACCGCAGTAAATACTTGTTTCATCTAGTGTAATTTTAAGTAACTGATTACCAATTTATTCTGACAATATATGAGCTGTTAAGCAAAAAGTGAGCCGAACAGTTGTTTAAAGGACGCAAAATTAAAATAAAGGGTGGTAGCATAACGATTTTTATTTTTTATAACAAAAAATTACCGGGCGGCCGGGGGCATTAATTTCGTTGTTCAGTGCTGCAGTATGATTGAATTTTGAAGTTTTTAACCACATAAGATAGGGTTGACAGATAACAGGAACATAAAGCGCATTAACACTGAGGCCGGCTTGCAAAACAAGCCTTTCCGTCTTCCGGATTCCGGGCCGTCATAACTCAAAACAAATGCGTCAATAACCCGTCCCTTAATTTGGGTTCAAACCAGGTGCTTTTTGGTGGCATTACGGCGCCCCTGTCAGCAATGGCAAATAGTTGCTGAATGCTTACTGGATACAGGCTAAAAGCGACCTGCATTTCACCGTTGTTTACCCGCCGTTCCAGTTCCCCCATTCCCCGGATGCCACCCACAAAGTCAATACGTGTATCTGTTCGCTGGTCTTGAATAGCCAATAGCTTTTTCAGTATATTTTCGGAAAGGATCGATACATCTAACACACCCACCGGATCTTCGGAATAACTGCCGCCGCGGCTTTTAAGCGTGTACCAGTTCCCTTCCAGGTACATGCCAAATTCGTGCGGTGCTTCGGGGGTAACAGCAACAGCACTGGCGGCAACTTCAAAGTCTTCCTGTAAAGCTTTTATGAATGTTGCTGCAGCATAGCCGTTCAGATCTTTCACCACACGGTTATAATCCATAATGGCAAGTTCACTTGCAGGAAAAATGACGGTGAGAAAAAAAGCTGCTTCAGGATGATCCGGCAGCGCTTTGCTTACTTTGGCCGCAGAAGCTGCGCGATGATGGCCGTCTGCAATATAGGTGGCGGGAACCTTGTCTTTAAACAGGCGGGTAATAGTAGTTATAATTTCCGCGGCGTTAACAACCCAAACCGTATGTTGCACACCGTCTGTTGCGGTAAAATCATACGCCGGCTGGTGGTTGGTTTTCCAATCGCTGACCAATAGATCCAGCGCCGCTACATTCTTATAAGCCAGGAACACCTTGCCGGTTTGCGCCCCGATCGTTCGCATATGATCAATGCGGTCCTGTTCCTTTTCCGGCCGGGTAAATTCATGTTTTTTGATCAGCCCGTTTTCATAGTCGGCCACAGAGGAGGCTGCCACCAGACCTGTTTGGCTTCTGCCGTTCCAGGTCAGCCGGTAAATATAATAGCAAGGTTGCGCTTCCTGGAAAAGGCGTCCCTGTTTGATAAAAGCATCCAGGTTTTCCCTGGCTTTTTCATAAACTGCTTTGCTGTGCACCGGCGTGTCTGCGGGCAGGTCTATTTCCGCTTTCGTAATGTGCAGAAATGAGACCGGGTTGTTTTTTGCCAAAGCCCTCGCTTCCCCGCTGCTTAAAACATCATAGGGGGGTGAAGCAAGCTGAGCGGCAATTGCTTTGTCTGGCCGCAGGGCCGAAAACGGTTTGATCGTTATCATAATTCAATTGTAGTTATGCTTTCTTTGTATCCATCTCCACAACACCGCCGGTAACGGTGTATTTCATGGCGTCGCCGGCACTGATATTGTCTATGATTTTTACTTTTGCTCTGGGTAAAATATATAACTGACCCGAAAAAGCGTAAGAATGGGGCACATAAACGCCGATCATATCATCGCCTAAATGAAACTTCTCCATCATTTCGTCGGTAACAAATCCCAACACCCACACATCGCTCCCAAATATATTGGCCAGTACCGGTTGCGTAAATTTTTTCTTATCGCCGGCAAAGGCGCGGAAAAAATCTTTAGCCGAAGTGTAAAGGATCTTAATGCCGGGGGTACGCTCCAGCCAGTGATCCAGAAAATTGAGCAGGGCCTCCATTATGATGGAGCTGCTGACCCATCCGATAAAAAAGATAAAGGCAATAATAATAATAAAGCCCAGACCGGGAATGCCGATAAAAGGCCGCAGGAAATTATCCACCCAGTTAAAAAACAGGTACAGGATGTAAATAGTGAGGGCGATGGGCGCCAGTATAATAAGCCCCTGTATAAAATAACGGAAAAGCTTTTTTACGAAACCATCGTCGTCGCTGTTTTCAATTGATGCCATAGTGGAACAAAAATAAATGGTTTTACTTGCAAACCGGGTTTTCAGGTATTAGGATATTCCCGGGTTCTCACAGATTGCTCAGATTTACACAGATTTTTGAAAGCCCCCGCTGCGTCGTTGCTCCGTTGCGTCGCTGCTGCTAATAATAAACCGGTGTCAATTTTATTAAAATACTTGTGATGCTGATTGACGGATGGGGTATCGCTGCAGGATCAACTTATAGGCCGAGCCGATGGCTCTCTACTTTTAGTTGCGCGCTTTTAACAAGAAACTAAAGTTCCTTGTTAACCCATTAAACCGAGGCTACGCCTCTTCGACGTTTACTGACTGGAGGTTTCAACTAGTTTAATCATATGCTCAATGTGACAGAAAGCCAGAGGCTTGCGTTCTTCAGGTTACTTCGGAATTTATTCCGAAGTAATGAGCCAAATATAGGGGATTGAGTGCCATCGGCACGACCCATTTCGAAAGCAACCCCAGGCCTGCTATTGCTCTTAGCTAACGAGCACCCCACTTGCTTTGATCACAATGAAGGAGAATCCATAAGTCCATTATGATAATTTTGATACCGGTTTATCATAAAAACTAAGCAACTCACAAAATTGCTCAGGTTTACACAGATTTTTGAAAGCCCCCGCTGCGCCGTTGCTCCCTTGCGTCGCTGCGAGAAACCCTTAGCACTTTTGCGTGGAATCAGTGCGCTTTATACCCCATCTCGCACGAAATACATAAAAAAGTAAATACCCGGCTTTCACCGGCAAAATTATGCCGTTCACCGGTATCGATGGGGGCGTCAGGAAGGATCGGGATAACTTCGGTTAAGTTTTTTGAAAATTCCACTCAGGAAACTTTGATTGTGCTAAAAGTTTCCATAGTTTCGCCGCGCAAATGGAAGAAATAAGCGAGCATAAATTACGGATACGGGAACAGGCCCTCCAACTGTTTTTTCAATACGGTACCCGCAGTGTTAGTATGGACGACATTGCGGGGGCTGTGGGCAGCAGTAAAAAAACCATCTACCAGTATTATACAGATAAGGACGACCTGGTGAGCGATGCGATTGAAAACGTACTGCTTGATAATTGCCGGGAATGTGAGTCGGTGATAGCCATTGCTGATAATGCCATTCATGAAGGGTTTCTGGCTATTGATCAAACCTCGCAATTGTTCCGGAGCATGAACCCGGTGCTGATGAATGATCTGAAGAAGTACCATGCTGCGGCCTATAAAAAGTTTATAAACTATAAGGGCGAGTTCATTTATCAGATCATTGTCAATAATATGAAACGGGGGATTGCAGAGGGGCTGTACCGGGAGGATCTGAATATTGAAGTGATGGCGCGCTTTAGAGTGGAAAGTATTATCATACCCTTTCTCCCGGATTTTTATGGCAAAGTGCCCACCGGTCTTTTTGAAGTGCAGCGGGAACTGTTTTATTTCTTCCTCCACGGAATGGCCACCATCAAAGGACAAAAGTTAATAGAAAAATATAAAAAACGTAAACCAAAAAACAGTTCAGATGCAAAAGATTAGGTTGATCGTATTAGCGGCTGCAGGACTGTTTGCACTATACCATGCAAACGCCCAGGACAGCAGTCATTATTTTAGTTTACAGCAGGCATTGGAGTATGGCCGGCAGCATAATGCACAGGTGAAAAATGCTTTGCTGGATATCCAGTTACAGGAGCAGGTAAACCGGGAAGTAACCGGGAGCGCTTATCCGCAGATAAGCGGCCGGGCCGGCATTACTGATAACGTAAAAATTTCCAAGATATTTCTTCCCGCAGGCTCACCCAATTTTTTTGAAGGCAGCAGCACGCCCTTAACTAAAGATACGTACGTTTCGGCAGCGCTTTTTTCTGCACCATGGAGCGGGGTTGCAGGGGTTACGCTTACGCAACTCTTGTTTGACGGACAAGTATTTACCGGCCTTCAGGCGAGAAAAACATTGATCAATTATAAAGAAAAAGCGGCCGATGTAACATTTGAACAAATAAGACTGAACATCGCCAAGATCTATTACCAATTGGTTGTGAGCAAAACGCAATTAGCCCTGATTGACAGCAATCTTTCTTTTGTGCAAAAGAACATTCACGATACCAAAATTATGTATGATAACGGTTTTGCGGAGAATGTGGATATAGATAAGCTGACCGTTACGCAGGCCAACCTGCTATCGCAAAAAAAACAGGTAACCAATGCCACTGCAAATGGTTATTTGGCATTAAAAATGTTAATGGGGATGCCCATGAAGGAGGAGCTGGTACTTACCGATGAGCTTACTGATGACAAATTAAAGGAAGGGATAATTGAAAGTGTTACAGCGTTTGATTATAGCCAGCGAAAAGATTTTCAGGCGGCCGTATTGGGCAGAAAACTGAACGAGTTGGAAATACAACGATATAAATATAGTAAGATTCCTTCCGTTGCGCTGAATGGCTCCTGGGATTATATGACGCAGACCAACAGGATGCCTAAAATGTTTAATGGCACCGCAGAATGGTATCCTGTTAGCTCGTTATCCCTTAATATCAACATCCCTATTTTTAACGGGTTTGCTACGAATGCGAGAATCGCACAGGCAAAAATCAAACTGCAGCAAACGGAAAATCAGATCGATGCGCTTAAATTAACTATTGATCAGGAGCGGGAATCTGCAGTAAATACTTTTAAATCAGCCATCACTGACATGGATTACCAAAAGCAAAACATGCAATTGGCTGAAAAAGTATACAACCAAACTAAAAAGAAGTATGAAACAGGAACGGGGAGCCAGTTGGAGATTGACAACGCACGGGTACAATTGCAGGCTGCTCAAACCAATTACTACACTGCATTGTATAATGCGATCATTGCCAAAGTAGATTTCTTAAAAGCAACAGGTAAACTATAACCGACAAACTAAACAATAAAATAAGTTTTATGAAAAATGTATTGCGCTATTCGCTGCCGTTTATGCTAATCGTTTCATTGGCCGCTTGCGGTGGTGGAAAGGAAAAAGGAAAAGTGGGCGACCTGAAGGCGAAGATCGAAAAGCTGAAAGGAGAGCAGAAAAAAACGAACGATGAATTAGCCTCATTAGAAGCACAATTGGAAAAATTAGAACCCTCTGCTGTAAAAGCAAAGTTCATATCCGTGGCAACCATTGGCAGTGGCAATTTTGATCACTATATAGATCTGCAGGGAAAAATTGATGCAAAGAACAGCGGCTATGTGGCTCCTAAAGGGCAACCGGGCGTAGTAAGGGCGCTTTATGTAAAGCAGGGCGATCGCGTTAGCAAAGGACAACGGCTGGCCAAACTGGATGATGCTGTACAACGCCAGGCGGTAGTGGCTGCAGAAGAGCAGTCAGGCGTTGTAAAAGCGCAGTTGGGTCTTGCGAAAACAACTTACGAGCGATACAAAAATCTTTGGGCAAATAATATTGGCAGTGAAATGAATGTAATAAATGCCAAATCCCAGGTAGATGCTTTAACCAGCCAGTTGCGTGCGGCGGAAGCACAAATACAGCAGGCAAAAGAAGCGCTGAGCTTTACAAATGTGACGGCTGATATCAGCGGTACGATTGACCAGGTGAATGTGCGGGTAGGCGAGATTTTCGCGGGCATGGCCGGAACCGTTCCCCAGATATCTATCGTAAACACGGGTGTTTTAAAACTGGTGGTTAATGTTCCGGAAACCTATATCGATCGGGTAAAACTGGGCACTCCTTTAAAGATCACCCTGCCGGATGCGAATAATAAAGAATTTCCCGGTAAGGCAAGTGTGGTAAGTAAA
The DNA here is from genome assembly GCF_000243115.2 of Niabella soli DSM 19437. Classification (NCBI taxonomy): domain Bacteria; kingdom Pseudomonadati; phylum Bacteroidota; class Chitinophagia; order Chitinophagales; family Chitinophagaceae; genus Niabella; species Niabella soli. The sequence goes on from NZ_CP007035.1 coordinate 4,152,388, forward strand.
TTGATTGATCCTACCACACGTTCTTTTTATGTAGAAGCAACCGTGCCGCAGGACCCCGCCATCCGCGCCAATCAGTTGGCTAAAGTTCAAATACGGGATTACGCTACTTCCAATGCTATTACCATTCCGGTAAGTACACTGCAAACAGACAACGAGGGCAAATTTGTTTTGGTGGCCGTTAAAGAGGGCAATAACCTGGTGGCACGGAAAAAACGGGTGGTGGTTGGAGAATTGTATCGCGATCAGTTGGAAGTAAAATCCGGTTTAGCCAATGGAGACCAGTTAATCACTGAAGGATTTCAGAGCCTGCATGAAGGGCAGGTGGTGACCACCCAGGCTTCAAATTAAAATTCAATAAGCGGCACGCGAGTGCCTGGCAAATAAAATAACTTTATGAGTGCTTTAGAAAATTTTACTGGAAAGTTTAAGGAGTTCTTCCTTACCAGTTGGGCGGTGAAGAACCGTACCACGGTATACCTGATGATCCTGATGGTTTCCCTTTTTGGCGTGTATAAATTTGTAACCACACCAAAAGAAAGCTTTCCTGATATTGTAATACCGAATGTTTATATATCCACCATCTACGTCGGTAACTCCCCAAAAGATATTGAGAACCTGGTTACCCAACCCATCGAAAAGCAATTGAAGGGGATGACGGGCATAAAGGTTTCCAAAATTACCAGCAGCTCCTTCCAGGATTATTCCATGATATTAGTGGAATTTGGTTCCGATGAAAAAGTAGATGTGGCCGTTCAGAAAGTAAAAGATGCGATCGATAAGGCCAAACAGGACCTGCCTACGGACCTTACCCAGGAACCTACGGCATTGGAAGTAAGTATGTCCGAAATGCCGATCATGTATGTAAACCTGAGCGGGGATATCGATAAGATCCGGCTGAAGGAATATGCAGATAAAATGAAGGACCGCATTGAGGAACTGTCGCAGATCACAAGAGTAGACCTGGTGGGTGCGCCCGAGCGGGAATTTCAGATCAACGTCGATAATGCAAAAATGCAGGCGGCCGGCGTCACTTTTGATGATATTTCCAATGCGGTAAAAGCGGAGAACAATGATATATCCGGCGGCTTGCTGGAGGTAGGGAATATGCGCCGCAACCTGCAGTTAAAAGGACAGTTTAAAACAGCCGGTGATATTGAACAGGTGATCGTCCGGAATAATACCGGTAACCCTATTTATCTGAAAAATATTGCAAACATTAAAGACACTATCAAGGAAACAGATAGTTATGCCCGCCTGGATGGCAAAACGGTACTAACCTTAAATATTATCAAACGAAGCGGGGAGAACCTGATTGAAACCGTTGACGCCGTTAAGGCCATCAGCGAGGATATGAAAAAGACGGTGTTCCCGCAGAATTTGAATGTAACGGTTACCGGTGACCAGAGTATTTCCACAAAAACCTCGTTTAACGACCTGGTGAACTCCATTGTTATCGGCTTTGTGCTGGTGCTAATTATCCTGATGTTCTTTATGGGATTAACCAATGCCTTCTTTGTGGCATTAAGCGTGCCGCTGAGTATGTTTGTGGCATTTGTATTTCTGCCATTGGGTGAATTGTTTATTGGCGGCCATATTACGCTGAACTTTATGGTGCTGTTCGCCTTATTGTTTGGCCTGGGAATCATCGTGGATGACGCCATCGTGGTAATTGAGAACACGCACCGGATCTTTACGGAGGCCAAAGGAAAGCTCGATTCGCAACGTTCGGCCATGGCCGCAGCAGGCGAGGTATTTGTTCCGGTGCTGGCCGGTACCTTAACCACACTGGCCCCCTTCTTCCCGCTATTATTCTGGCCGGGGATCATCGGTAAGTTTATGATCTACCTGCCATTGATGCTGATCTTTACGTTAGCTGCATCCCTGATCGTAGCCTTTTTAATGAACCCGGTATTTGCGGTTGATTTTATGAATCACGCAGAGAACCCGGAACATAAAAAGAAATCCGACGTGTTCCGGTCCCGGCCGTTCATCACGATGGTGATCATCGGTATTTTCTTTGATCTGATCGGATTGGCGTTTTTCAAAAAAGGAAGCACGGCTTTCTTTATAGGCAACCTTAGCTTGTTTTTGGCGTTGCTCACTGTTTTGTACACCTATTTTATTGAAGATTGGATCCATAATTTTCAAAACCGGGCCTTGCCCTGGATCATGGGGCATTATGAAACCTTGCTACGCTGGGCATTGAAGGGCTGGCGGCCGGTATGGCTTTTATTGGGCGCCTTTGGATTGTTGGTCTTTTCATTTATGCTCTTTGGCGCCTCGGCAGGGGCCGGAAGAACCAAAGTGGTATTCTTCCCGTCCTCCGATCCTAATTTTATTTATGTGTACCTGAAATTGCCCAGTGGAACGGATGTGAAATACACAGATTCAATCACCCGCACCCTGGAAGCCAAGGTAAATCAGGCGTTGGATCAGGATCCGTTAAAAGGGAAAAAGAACCACGTGGTAGAAAGCGTTATTGCCAACGTGGCGGTTGGCGCTGCCGATCCCAACAGCGGCGATCGCAGTACGCGTAGCAACCTGGGGCGTATACAGGTGTCGTTTGTGGAGTTTGAGAAGCGGCATGGAGTAGGTACAGCACAGTACCTTACAAAAGTGCGCCAGGCCATTAAAAATATCCCCGGCGCTGAAATATCGGTGGAGCAGGAAAAGAATGGACCTCCTACCGACCCGCCGATCAATATTGAGGTGGCGAGTGAGCAATTTGATAACCTGATTCCTACGGCCGTAAATCTGAAAAATTACCTGGATAGTTTGCAAATACCCGGGGTAGAGGAATTGAAAATGGATGTGGACCTTACCAGTCCGGAAGTAGCGCTGAAAGTGAACCGTGAACGGGCTTTGAGCGAGGGGGTTTCTTCTTACCAGATCGGCATGCAGATACGGACCGCACTCTTTGGAAATGAGGCCAGCAAAATAAAGAACGGGAAAGATGAGTATAAGATCTATGTGCGTAATACGGAGCTGCAAAGAAAGAACCTGACCGACCTGCTCAATATGAACGTGGTATTCCGCGACATGGCTACCGGCAAGGTAAAAAGCGTACCGATCAGTTCCGTTGTGGATGTGGATTATACCAATACATTGGGAAGCGTACAGCGTAAGAACCAAAAGCGGATGATCACGCTGCGCAGTAACGTTCTGGAATCGGAAGGCTATACGCCTACGGCAGTGAACGCGCAGATTAAATCGGCAATCGATAACTTCCATCCAACGGGAGAGGATGTAACGATCAAACAGACCGGTGAAGGCGCACAGCAGGCAGAAACGGGGGCCTTCCTTGGGAACGCATTGCTCATCGCCCTTGGGCTGATCTTATTGATCCTTGTAGCCCAGTTTAACTCCATGAGCAAATCGGTGATCATCCTTACCGAGATCATATTTAGTATCATTGGGGTGCTGTTGGGCTTTACATTCACCGGAATGGCCGTGTCAGTGGTAATGACGGGTGTGGGTATTCTTGGCCTGGCCGGTATCGTAATCAAGAACGGGATCCTCGTAATTGAGTTTGCCGATGAGTTGCGGGCCCGTGGATTAAGAACCCGTGAAGCCGTGATACAGGCCGGTAAAACACGGATCATCCCGGTATTGCTAACGGCTATGGCGGCCATCATGGCGCTGATCCCGCTGGCAGTGGGATTCAATATCAACTTTGTAACAATGTTCTCCGAGCTGAATCCGAAGATCTTCTTTGGGGGGGATAATGTGATGTTCTGGAAGCCGCTGTCCTGGACGATCATCTTTGGTTTGGCCTTTGCGTTTTTCATGACCCTGGTGATGGTGCCCAGCATGTACCTGATCGCTGAGCGCTTGAAACGCCCGATGCGGAAACAATATGGAGGGAAGTGGATTTCTTTTCTGGGGATCCCTCCGTTTACATTGATTTTCGCCTATTTGGCCACCGTAACTACCATGTTAAAGCCACTTCAGAAATTTTATGGCTTTAACAAAAAGGTGATGCAGGTTGCGGCTGTATTAGTGATACCCTTTCTCATATTATTGTTTATCTACTATATAGGAAGCTTTTTCAAGTGGATTAGAAAACGGAGATCTAAGGGATAATCGAATCAGGCTCATCTAAAGCCTTTGAAGGGAATCATGGATAAATTCTCATAAACAGATTGCTTTCGATAACAACCATTAACCTAAGCATAACAAGAATGGTGGCCGCAGTGCCGCCATTCTTTATTTTATATAGAGCCGATAATCCAAAGCCACGTACGAATCATTAGCCGGGAATGCGGAAAGTAATCGTTCAGCGCTTACCGTCTCACCGCATTGCCGGCCGGGAAATATTTTTTAACCACGGCCAAACAAGATGATAATATAAAGCGTCGGGGAACCAGGACCGTAGCGTTTGTTTTATTCCACCGGAACAGCCTGGTGGTAGGCTTGCTGGGATTCCAAATCATTTGGTGTGCCGTGGGTACATCCCTTTATTAGGAAAATGATCGCCGGGACTGTGTTCAAAATTAACTACCTGCCTCGCCCAAAAGCATCAACATCCGGGAAAATCAGTGCTTCAGCGCCTCTGTTATCCAAAATAGCCGGCGCTTACAAAAGGCCGGATGTTATTCTCCTGTTGCTGCGGTATCTGTATTTGGGTAAAAGGTCTTCTGGGCCGGCGTGGCCGATGCCTGGGGGGCAAACAGGAACTAAAGAAGGTGGCCAGAAAGACAAAGATTGCGAGCGTGCGCAAAATGTTGCTAGGTCGTTTCATAAAATCCTTTTTAGAAGAATAAATTTACTCCTTTTTAAAAGAACGGATTTGCATTTTAACGTATTGAATTACCCATAGCAAAAAAAGCTCCTTTGAAAAAGGAGCTTAATAAGTTCAGTAAACATAGCTGAATTAATAACGATCACGGTAGCCACCGCCACCGCCTTTGTAACCGCCGCCGCTGCTGCTTCTTTTCTTGTAGCCGCCGCCGCTGTTACCGCCTTCTTTTGGACGGCTTTCGTTTACAACGATATTTCTTCCATCAACTTCAGTGCCGTTTAATGCTTCAATGGCTGCTTTTGCTTCTTCGTCAGTAGCCATTTCTACAAAACCGAAACCTTTGCTGCGGTTAGTGAATTTGTCTGATACAATTTTTGCTGATGTTACTTCTCCATAGGGAGCAAACAAGTTTTGTAAATCCTGGTCTTTCAGGTTCCAGCTAAGGTTTCCTACGTAAATGTTCATTTTTTTGAATTTTTTGAAAATAAAGAGAGTGCTAAAACAGTACCAAACCCAATGAACATTTATAATATTCAGAAACTTTTTTACTGAAAGAACACCATAATTCTATATCAAATATAGTGCAATTTATGATGAAGCGCATTTTTTTTAAGAAAATAACAAAAAAAACACACCCGGGAGGTGTGTTTTTAAAAACTTCAAAAGCAGGTTATTCTGCAACTACCTCAAAATCTACCTCAGTAGCATGACCGCTACCAAAATCGATAGTAGCTTTGTAAGTGCCTAATTCCTTGATCTCATCGGAAATATGGATCTTCTTACGGTCGATTTCATAACCTTTTTGTTCGCGGATCGCCCGGCTTAACTGCAGGGTGGTAACGCTACCAAATATTTTACCGCTGGTTCCTGTTTTCGCGCCCAGTTTTAAAGGACCTTCTTTCAGTTTGGCAATTACGCTGTTGATCTCAGCCAGCATTGCGGCTTCTTTCTTCCGGGCCTGTTTCAGGCGTTCTTCCAGTTGCTTTTTATTGCTGCCGTTGTTCTCTACCGCTAATTTGCGGGGGATCAGGTAGTTACGGGCATATCCGTTTTTTACGTTTACTACCTCGTTGGCAGCGCCCAAATTATCTACATACTGAATTAAAATTACTTCCATTGTTGTTTTTTTAGTTCCCGGAGCCCAATCGGTGATTGTGACTGTCTGGCACCGCAGCGCCATTAGGGAGGGTTACTAATCGGTTCATAGTCGATAGATCATAGCTCATAGTACTGCTATGAACCATGATCCATCAGCTATTGTCTATTTCAAAAGATCTGCTACATAAGGCAGTAAAGCCATTTGACGGGCTTTTTTAACTGCATCAGAAACACGACGCTGAAATTTGAGGCTGTTTCCTGTTAAACGGCGGGGTAACAATTTACCTTGCTCGTTCAGGAATTTTTTCAGGAACTCTACGTCTTTGTAGTCTACATAGCGGATGCCATATTTTTTAAAGCGACAAAACTTTTTAACACGCTTGTCGGTCTTAATGGCCGTCAGATATTTAATTTCATTCTTTGCCATAAATTAAGCCTCCACTGCTTTTTCGGTTCCTGTTTTAACGCCACTATTCTTTTTTGCATTATACTCAACGGCGAATTTATCGAGTTTAGTGCAGAGATGACGAAGCACAGCTTCATCACGCAGAAGCTGGATCTTCAGCTTCTCATTGAAGTCGGATGGCGCAGTGTATTCCAATACCCAGTACAAACCAGTGGTTTTTTTCTGGATAGGGTACGCCAGTGATTTCAGTCCCCATGGGTTTTCGTGCACGATAGAGCCACCTGCTTCAGTTACCAGACCGGCAAATTTCTTCTGAGCAGCTTTAAACTCATCTTCGCTTAAAACCGGGGTAAAAATCACCATCAATTCATAATTGTTCATTACCCAAATTGTTTTTAAAAAATAAAATAATTACCCCTCAGGGATTCCTAAGGGGCTGCAAAGATAGGCTTTTTGTTTAAAAGTTGATAAATTGACGTGTTGATAAGCCCGTGTCAACTTTTAAACTTATAACTGCTCAACTTTCCGGGGCTCCCGGCTGCGGTGCATTTCCCGGCTTCCGTTCCCGCTGCTGCGGGCTCCGGCATCCCCGCTTTGGCGGGGAGTGCTAAACCCTCCGCATCGGGCAGCCCTTCATCTGTTTATTAAAGCTCTAGCCCTCCCAAGCCTTAAATTGATTGGAAATCAGATTATTGCATCTTTTCCGGCGAAGCCGAAGCTCTCCGAAGCTCTTCGAGACTTGCAGTCTCGAAGCCTTATTCTATCGCTTTTAGCGATAAAACTAAAACAATAAATCTATTTCTATTATCCCTTTCTTACCCTGGTAATCTCCTGCACTGCTGTACAGATAATGCTCCGGAGCCGCAACCAACCCTGCTCTCACCGGATTTTCATGAATATAGTTGAGCTTGGTCTTCAAAAAGGCCTCGGAATAAACCACTTCCGGATGGTTATTACCTGTCCACACTTTAAAGTAGTCGTTGGCATTGGTTCGCTGGGCATAGAAGCCGAATAAATATAAAAGCCAATCCCGCCGGCTTTCCGGCTCTTCCTCAATTGATTTAGTGATGGCCTTGCTGGTATGTGTTTTAAAATCACGCACCACATCACTTAAATTATTCTCCCTTGCCGTCCAGATAAAATGGGCATGATTCGACATGATTACATAAGCGCCTATTTGCAAGCCCTTATTCAACCGGCAGAATCTTAAGCTATTAATGATAATATCACGAAAACGCTGTCGTGTAAAAACATCAACCCAGCCCATGATGGTGAAGGTGAGGAAATGTGTAGCAGACTGATCCCTGATTTTGTGGCCTTCGGCGAATTCATAGCTCATAACATAGGTTTGTTTAAAGGTAATGCAAATAATTGCCAAAGGCAATAAAATAATGCTGCGAAACTGCAAGTTTCGCAGAGCGGCAGCAACATTAATGCTCTTCGAGACTTGTAGTCTCAAAGCTCTATTCTATTGCTTTTAGCGATTAAAACTACCGGCAAATTTACACCTCAGCAAGCCTGATATCCTCCACCCGCAATTGCAGGCTTTTTTGCCCCTGCCATTCGTTTTCGTCAATTTTAAATACAAGGTCAAAAGGATGTCCGCTTTCGATAATCGGTAGTTTGTCTGCCAGGTTAAAGCCAATTCCTGTAAGGGGCACCCCATCCTGTTGTACCACAAAACGCAGGTGTTTTTCCTTTACCACTTTGCTGCCGGCATCTTTAACGTTGCGGGCTATAAAAACGGGAGTCATGTTTTCGGGGCCAAAGGGCTCCATTTGCTTGATAATATTGTAAAAGGCAGGGCTGATGTCTTTGAACTTTATTGCGGCGTCAATCAGCAGTTCGGGGATCAGTTGGTCGTCCGAAATGGTAATAGAAACGATCGCTTCAAATTTTTCACGAAAGGCTTCGATGTTGTCTTTGCTAAGTGTAAGTCCCGCTGCGGCAAAATGGCCCCCATAGGCGATTAAATACTCTCTGCAGGCATGAATGGCTTCATAGAGATTAAAGCCCGGAACACTGCGGGCGCTACCGGCGGCGTAAGCGCCGCTTTCTGTCAGTACAACTGTTGGCCGGTAATGCCGTTCGATCAGCCGTGAGGCAACAATGCCCACTACGCCTTTATGCCAGTGCGGCTGGTACACAACGGTCGATTTTCTTGAGGTCCAGGATGCATTTTGGGCAATCATTTCGAGTGCTTCTTCCGTAATTGCGGCGTCGGCCTCCTTGCGGTCGCTGTTGTCGCTGTGCAGGAGTTCGGCATAGGCTAATGCCTCTTCATAGGTTCCGGCAACAAATAGTTGCACGGCTTTTCTTGCGTCGTCCATACGCCCGGCGGCATTCACCCGCGGTGCGATCATAAACACAAGATTATGTATGTGGAGTGGGAGTTTGGCTCCGCTTAAAAAGGCAAGCGCCTTTATTCCGGGATTGGGTTCTTTATTGGCCACTTCCAGCCCGTGAAAGGCAAGAATGCGGTTTTCTCCCGTAATGGGAACAATATCCGCGGCAATGGCGGTAGCTACCAGGTCGAGGTATTGATAGGAAAAACTCTGGGGTAATCCCAGTTTTTCAACAAGGGCTGTAATCAGTTTAAATCCAACGCCACAGCCGCAAAGTTCTTTGTAAGGGTAGGGGCAGTCCTTTTGCTTAGGGTTTAGTACCGCTACGGCCGCCGGAATTTTTTCATCAGGTAAATGGTGATCGCAGATGATGAAATCAATTTCCAGCGTGTTGGCATAATCGATCAGATCGATTGATTTAATACCGCAATCCAGGGCTACCACCAGCGTAAATCCATTTTCTTTGGCAAAATCGATGCCTGCCTTGCTGATACCATACCCCTCTTTATAACGGTGAGGTATATAAAAATCCAGTTGCTGTGTTTGGGTGCTCAAAAACCGGTACATTACGGCCACGGCTGTGGTCCCATCTACATCGTAATCGCCAAAAACCAGTATTTTTTCACCGGCGCTAAAAGCCTTTAAGAGGCGGTTTACCGCGTGGTCCATATCCTTCATCAGCCATGGGCTGTGCAGGGCCTCCAACTGTGGTCTGAAAAATTCTTTAGCGTTGGTAAAGGTGGTAATTCCCCGTTGGGTTAATATACGGCAAAGAACGGGGTGTATTTTTAATGCATCTCGAAGTGTTTGTACGGCCGCTTCATCGGCAGGTGCAATGTGCCATCTTTTTTCCAAGGTTAGTATTTTCTTTCGGTTACATAATTAACCAGATCAATGAGCCCGCGTTTGTATTCATTATCGGGGCAGGTATCCAGTATATTTAAGGCCTCTTGCTTAAAGGTATACATTTTTTCAATAGCATAGCTGATGCCGCCGGCCTCTTTTACTGTGTCCAGCACCCACTGTACCTTTGCGCGGTCGTTATTATTGTTCTTCACAATAGTAATGATCTTTTGCCGGGTGGATTTGTCAACCTTATTTAAGGTATAGATCAGCGGCAGGGTCATTTTTTTCTCCTTAATATCATTTCCGGTGGGTTTGCCCACATCTTCGCTGGCATAGTCGAACAGATCATCTTTAATCTGAAAAGCGATCCCTGTTTTTTCGCCAAAAAGCCGGGCTTTTTCGGTGGCTTCTTCGTTCTCCGTAACCGACCAGGCACCCGCACTACAGGCGGAAGCCAATAACGAGGCCGTTTTGTTCTTGATAATGTCGTAATAGATTGATTCTTCCAGGTTCAGGGAACGTGCTTTTTCCAACTGCAGCAGCTCTCCTTCAGCCATTTTCTGGATGGCATCCGACATAATTTTCAGCATTCTGTAATCTCCGTGCTCGAGTGAGAGGAGGAGGCCGGTAGCAAACAGATAGTCGCCCACCAGCACGGAAGCTTTATTTTTCCATAAGGCATAAGTGGAAAAAAAGCCTCTTCTTTCATAGGAATCATCCACCACATCATCATGCACCAGGGATCCCGTATGCAAAATTTCAACTAATGATGCCGCCCGGTAAGTAGCCTCTGTGGTAGGGCCAAAGAGCTTTGCCGAAAGGAAAACAAACATGGGTCGCAATTGTTTGCCCTTGCGTTTGACGATATAACGCATAATCCGGTCCAGCAGGGGGGTATTGCTTTTAACGGCCTTTTTAAAACGCTCTTCAAAGTTTTCTAATTCTACCCCTATAAGGGCGGTGGGTAATTGCATTACAAATTAAAATTAGGGGCAAATCTAGCAATTTGCGATGATTAAAGTACTCATTTTTAATCGAAAACGCATGCTGTATTTTAGGAAATTTATTATTTTTTTTGGTTAAAAATTTGTTTATATAAGAAATGGCTTTAAATTTGCTATTCATTTTAGGAAATCGTTTTTAAATCTTAATCCTTAGTTATGACAAGCAAAAAGTACACATTATTGGCAGGTTTAGGCTGCCTGATTGCGTCTACCGGGTTTTCTCAAGTAAGCCCTACGCACCCGTACACTGCGCCACACCCGCTGTACGGTACTTATTCTGTTACTGACTCTAATTATTATTCTGGCAAGCGTTTGCAACAGCATAATGATTTTATGGTTGGTACCAGCGATTATCCCGCTAAACCTAGAGATATGTGGGAGTTAGGTATTAAAGGTGGATCATTTTTGATATTAGGTGATATGCCGGCTAATCCAGCCTCTTTTGGTTTTGGTGGTCATATCCGTAAGTCTTTAGGACATGTGATGTCTCTGAGACTGGAGTATGTTTACGGTGTTGCTAAAGGTGAATCTTACAACAACGTAGGCGGTTGGAACCCCAACTACAAAACTACAGCTCAGGAACTTTCTTTACAGGCATTGTTTAACATCCACAACATCCGTTTCTACAAAGATCATACAAGCATGACTTTGTATGGTATCGCTGGTTTGGGTGTAAATACCTGGAGAGTAAAGTACAATTCAACAGTTAACGTACCCGGTGCAACAAGCTACGATCAACAAAAAGATGTTGTAAAGCAAGTTAGAGATGCGATCGGTGGTAACTATGACGCAAGCTACTATACTACCAACGCCCGTTGGTCTAAAATGTTTGCTGGCCGTTATGGCCCCACTGCTACTGCAGGTTTAGGTATCGCATTCAGACTGAGCGACAGGGTTAACCTGGCTATTGAAGATCGTCTGATCGTTCCGTTTACAGATATGTATGATGGGTACAGCGCTGCATCTTTTGGCAACAAAAACCAGGACTTCGCAAATTACGCATCTATCGGTCTGAACTTCAACCTGGGTAACAAATCAAAAAGAGTTGAGCCTCTGTACTGGTTAAACCCATTGAACTATGCTTACGGCGAGCTGCGTCGTGTTCCTGAGATCATTCTGCCTGATTCTGATGGTGATGGTGTAACGGATCAATTCGACCAAGAACAAACTCCTGCTGGTTGCCCTGTTGACACTCATGGTGTTAGCCGCGATACAGATGGTGACGGCGTTCCTGATTGTAAAGATAAAGAACTGGTTACTCCTACTTACTGTCAGCCAGTTAATGCTGATGGTGTTGGTAAATGCCCTTGTCCGGAAGGATGCGGTGTTCAACCTGCAACTGAGTGTGCTACTTTATTAGGTGCTTTACCTAGCGTACATTTCGCTAACAACTCTAATACTCTTTCTGCTGACGCTCAGTCTAGCTTAGCTACTGTAGCTTCTAAATTAAGAGCTAATCCAAATTGTAAAGTGGTTGTAGTTGGATATTGCGCTGCTACTAAGAAACAACAGCAATTAAGCTGGGATCACGTAAACAAAGTGATCACTCACTTACAAGAAAAAGAAGGCATCAGCGGAGACAGATTTATCTTCTCTTCTGGTCAGGAAGGTGGAGATTGCAACACAGTAGACATCCGTGCTGCTGCTCCTGGAGAAGATGGACCCAACACAGTGGCTCCTCCTCATCCAAATCTTCGCAAAAAATAGTAACTTTTTGCTATAACAAATACAAACCCTCTCGCCTTGGCGAGGGGGTTTTTTGTTGCCCGGAACTTTCGTTTTACAAGAAATCTGTGGCCCGGACGGCTGCTAAAGATAACGGATCATGCCGCACTGCGCCACAGGAATCAATTTGGGAGATTAAATTTGATTATCAATTAGTTGTGGCGTCGGCGAGGACTCGGGATAAGAATAGATCCTGAAGCAAGTTCAGGATGACAGGTTCAACTCCTGCAAGACTTAGCTAATCGCGGAACGTTGATAATGGCACAGATTGGTAAAGGATTTTTGGTCGGAGAACAATAAATCAAAGCGACAGAAAGATAAAAACTTCCTGTGCATCTCGGTTATAATGAACCGGTATCGAAACTCGGCCAGTAATGATACTGATTGTGACATTGGCCATGGTTTGTGTCATGACAAACCACTTGAGATTCGGTATTGTAATAAAATTGATGCCGGCCTATTCTATTATTGATCAATAAGGCTTAGAAGCATAAAAAAAGGGTGGCAGAACCACCCTTTTTGTTGTCGGTAATCTGTTTTATTCGAACGATAATAATACAGATTGTTCTTTTGATTCTAACACGGAATGTCCCATCAAAAACTCATCTACTTTCCGGGCGCATTCGCGGCCCTCACTGATGGCCCACACCACCAGACTCTGCCCTCTGCGCATATCGCCGGCAGCAAAGACCTTGGGGATATTGGTTTTATATTGTTGTTCAGAAGCCTTTATGTTGCCCCTGTTATCCAGCTCCACATCCAGCTCCTGTAAAAGCCCTTCATGTTGAGGATGTACAAATCCCATGGCCAAAAGTGCCAGTTCGCAGGGCATTTCCCTTTCTGATCCCGCTACTTCAACAAATTGCGCCGGTTTGCCGGGTTCCGGGGTTTTCCATTCCAGATCCACCACTACCAGTGATTTGAGGTTTCCATCCGCATCGCCTTTAAATTCCTTAGTGGCGATAGACCAATGACGGCTGGCTCCTTCCTCGTGACTGGTAGTCGTTTTCAGCAACATCGGATAAGAAGGCCAGGGCATGGCTTCCGTACGCTCTTTGGGTGGCATCGGAAGCAACTCAAACTGGGTTACAGAAGCCGCTTTATGCCGGTTGCTGGTGCCAACACAATCGCTACCGGTATCACCGCCGCCAATTACCACCACGTTCTTTCCTGTTGCCAACACCTCTTCTGGAAGAATATTGCTTTCCAGATCTTTATGCGCCAGGAAGTCCTTACCATCCACCCGCTTATTGTTCTGTTTCAAAAAATCCATTGCGAAATGTACGCCTTTAAAAGCCCGCCCCGGAATGGGCAGGTTCCGGGGAACGGTGCTGCCACCGCATAAAACGATCGCATCGTAATTCCGGAGCAGGTCGTGAATGCTAACATTTTTACCAACATTCGCATGGCATTGAAATTCAATACCTTCTTCTTTCATAACCTCGACGCGACGGTCGACCACCCATTTTTCCAACTTAAAGTCGGGGATGCCGTAGCGCAATAGCCCGCCGGGTTTTTCATCCCGCTCAAAAACGGTAACGGCGTGGCCAGCATAGTTCAACTGGGCAGCCGCTGCCAGGCCGGAAGGCCCGCTGCCTACTACGGCCACTTTTTTCCCGGTGCGGACATTCGGCCCTTTTTTTGAAACAAAGCCTTTCTCAAAAGCTATTTCAATAATATGTTTCTCGATCTCCTCAATAGCCACGGGTGGCTGATTGATCCCCAGTACGCAGGCCGATTCGCAGGGGGCCGGACAGATCCTGCCGGTGAATTCAGGGAAATTATTGGTGGATGTAAGAATATCGTATGCTTCCTTATATTCTTTGCGATAAATTGCGTCGTTAAACTCGGGAATTACATTACCCAGCGGACATCCGCTATGACAAAAAGGAACGCCGCAATCCATGCATCGCGCAGCCTGGTTGTTTAATTTATCCTCCGGGAATAATTCTATGAACTCCTTATAATGTTGTACGCGTTCTGCTACTGCTTTTTTCCCCGGAGTCTCTCTTGAAAATTCTAAAAATCCTGTTGGTTTACCCATTTTGAAATTTCTGATTGCTTATTTTAATTTCTGATTTTCTGTTGCAGTTATGCTAATTGTGCTGCTGCCGCTTTTGCCAGCATTATTTTTTTGTATTCAGCAGGGAACACTTTTATAAAGTTCTTTAGCTGGTTATCAAAGTCGTCCAGGATGAATTTGGCTACGGGACTTTTGGTGTATTGATAATGTTTGGATATGAATTCCTGCAGGAACAGGATATCATCATTTTCAACCACCGGGTCCAGTTCCACCATTTCCTTATTACAATTGCCAGCAAACTTCTGGCTGGCATCATATACATAAGCGATACCCCCGCTCATACCGGCGGCAAAATTTCTTCCCGTATCACCAAGAATGATGGCGCGTCCACCGGTCATGTATTCGCAACCGTGGTCGCCTACGCCTTCCGTAACTACTGTTGCTCCGGAGTTGCGGACAGCAAAGCGCTCACCCGCTTTTCCGCGGATAAAGCCCTGGCCGCTGGTAGCTCCATAAAAGGCCACATTGCCAATGATGCTGTTTTCCTCCGCTACAAATCCGGCATTTTTGTCGGGGTAGATGATCAGCTTCGCGCCACTTAATCCTTTACCGAAATAATCATTGGCATCGCCCTCCAATTCTAATGTAATGCCTTTATTACAGAATGCTGCAAAGCTTTGCCCGGCGGTACCTTTCAATTTGATATGAACGGTATCTTCCGGCAGTCCTTCGGAACGATATTTTTTGGTGATCTCGTGCGAAAGAATCGTTCCTGCGGCGCGATCGGTATTTACAATATCGAAGGATGCTTTTACTGCCGCGCCTTTTTCGATGGCCGGTTTGGCTGCTTCCAGGAATTTCCAGTCCAGCACGGATTTCAACCCATGATCCTGTTCTTCTGCATTAAACAAGCCTACATTTTCTTCTTCTTTTTCGCGGTACAGGATCGGCGACAGATCCAGGTTCTTGTATTTCCAGTGATCGATACCTTCCCGTACTTTTAAATCGTTCGACTGTCCGATCATTTCCTCAACGGTTCTGTAACCCAGTTCGGCCATTACTTCCCGCAAATCTTCTGTTAAGAATTTGAAGAAGTTTACGACATGGTCGGGGTTACCGGTGAATCTTTTTCTCAGTTCAGGATCCTGGGTAGCCACACCCACAGGGCAGGTGTTTAAATGACATTTACGCATCATAATACAGCCTTCTACAATCAACGCTGCGGTGGCCACACCCCATTCTTCTGCGCCCAGCATAGCGGCGACAACAATATCGCGGCCGGTGCGCATTTGTCCGTCGGTTTGCAACACCACGCGGCTGCGCAATTTATTTTTTACCAGGGTTTGTTGCGCCTCGGCAACACCTAACTCCCAGGGAAGGCCTGCATGACGAATCGAACTGATAGGAGAGGCGCCTGTGCCACCATCATGACCTGCGATCAACACCACATCGGCCTTGGCTTTGGTAACACCCGCCGCAATAGTGCCTACACCTGCCTTGCTCACCAGCTTTACATTAATGCGTGCATGGCGGTTGGCATTTTTAAGATCGAATATTAACTGGGCCAGGTCTTCGATAGAATAAATATCGTGATGCGGTGGCGGAGAGATCAATCCAACTCCGGGAGTCGCATGACGGGTCTTACCGATCCAGTCGTCTACCTTATCGCCGGGCAACTGTCCGCCCTCGCCGGGTTTTGCACCCTGCGCCATTTTTATCTGTAATTCATCGGCCTCGGTCAGGTACAGACTGGTAACACCAAAGCGGGCGCTGGCCACCTGTTTGATGGCGCTGCGCATACTGTCGCCGTTTTCCAGGCGGGTATAACGTGCTTCATCTTCACCACCTTCACCGGTATTGCTTTTGCCGCCCAGGCGGTTCATGGCAATAGCCAGCGTGGTGTGCGCTTCCCAACTGATAGAACCAAAGCTCATGGCCCCGGTGGCAAAACGTTTGTAGATCTTTTCTGCAGGTTCTACTTCATCAATAGAAATAGGTTTTCTGCTGCGTTTAAAGTCCAGCAGCCCCCTTAATGTTATTGCTTTAGTAGTTTGATCGTTCACCAGCTTGGTGTACTTTTTAAAGATGTTGTAATCGTTCATCTTTGTTGAGTACTGCAGCAGGTGGATCGTTTGCGGGTTAAAGAGATGGGCCTCACCTTTCCGCTTCCATTGGTAAAAACCGCCGGTGGGTAGCTGATCCACGGGGATCGGCTTCTGGCTGAAACCAAAATTGTGTTTTGCCAGCGCCTCACGGGCCAGCTCATCCAGCCCCATACCCTCAATACGGGAAGTGGTCCCGGTAAAATATTTAGATACCACCGCGTTGTTGATGCCGATGATCTCAAATATCTGCGCGCCCTGGTAGGATTGCAGGGTAGAGATGCCCATTTTTGAAAATACCTTTAAGAGCCCGTCACTAATGGCCTTGATATAGTTCTTATATAATGTTTCTAATGGAATATCTGCCTTTATTTTTCCGGCTTCTTTCAGATTGTGGATCGTGGAGAAAGCCATATAGGGATTGATAGCAGTAGCACCGAAGCCTAACAGGCAGGCAAAATGGTGCACTTCCCAAACATCACCGGCTTCTACCACCAAACCCACTTTACCCCGCAGTCCTCTTCGTATTAAATGATGATGAACCGCTGCTATCGCTAACAGGGAAGGGATCGGGGCATGCTGGCTATCAATGGCCCGGTCCTGTAATACCAATACCTCAAATCCATCATTTACCGCATCTTCGGCATAGGCGCAGATACGGTCCAGCCCTTTTTCCAAAGATCCGGGTTTGCCATCCGCCCTGAAATAACATTGCAGGGTCTTGGCCTGGAACGTACCGGTATCAATGCTTCTGAGTGTTTCCAGTTCAAAATTATTCAGTACGGGCTGCTTCAACGCCACCACATGACAATCCATTTCATCTTCGATCAACAGGCTGCCGTTATTCCCGACAAATGTTGCCAGGGACATTACCATACGTTCCCGGATAGGGTCGATAGGCGGGTTGGTTACCTGGGCAAATAATTGTTTAAAATAAGAGCTCAGGTGCTGCGGCTGATCGCTTAAAACAGCCAGCGGCGTATCAACACCCATGGCGCCGATCGGTTCTTTCCCGTGCAGGGCCATCGGTGCAATGATGTTCTCTATGTCTTCAGAAGTATAACCAAAAGCTTTCTGATAGCGAAAGATCTGATCTTCACTCAGGTCAGTGAACATCACCCGCGGCACGGGCAGTTCGTTCAAGCGGATCTTATATTTGTTCAGCCATTCGCCATAAGGTTTTTGTGAGCAGATATCTCTTTTCAGCTCTTCATCGCTAATGATGCGCCCCTGTTCCATGTCCACTACAAACATTTTCCCTGGCTGCAGGCGTCCTTTTTCAATAACAATACTTTGGTCAACCGGCAGTGCGCCTGTTTCAGAAGCCATAATTACGCGACCATCATTGGTAACGCAATAACGCGAAGGCCTTAAACCGTTACGATCGAGGGTAGCGCCAATAATTTTTCCGTCCGTAAACGAAATGGAAGCCGGGCCGTCCCAGGGTTCCATCAAACAGGCATGAAACTCATAGAATGCTTTTTTAACCGGGTCCATATCCTCATTGCCATCCCAAGCTTCGGGGATCAGCATCATCATTACATGTGGAAGGGAGCGGCCGGTAAGCGCCAGCAATTCGATCATATTGTCTAAACAGGCAGAATCGCTCTGGTCGTTGCTTACGATCGGAACCAGCATATCCATTTCTTCTGGTGTGAACAAAGGCGATTCAAAGCCCTGTTCGCCGGCACGCAGCCAGTTCAGGTTTCCCTGTAAAGTATTGATCTCACCGTTATGCGCGATAAAGCGGAAAGGCTGCGCCAATCTCCAGGATGGGAAAGTATTGGTAGCGAAACGGGAATGCACCAGTCCGAAAGCACTTACGGTTCTGTTATCGGTAAGGTCCTTATAATAAGGGCGTACCTGCAAGCTGGTCAACTGTCCTTTATATATAAGGGTGCGGCAGGAAAGGGAATTGATATAAAAACCAATCGGGTCTTTTTTCACCGTATTGGTCGTCATATGCGTGGCATATTTACGCAATACAAATAATTTGCGTTCAAATTCCTCTGCTGTTTTTATTTTATCGGGCCTTTGAAGAAAAACCTGCTCAATATCGGGTTCCACCGCCAGCGCTGAAGAGCCGATCCCATCGGGGTTTACCGGTACATTCCTCCAGCGGATCACTTTCATGCCCATTTTTTCCGCTGCGCGGGTGAAGATATCGCGGCACTCTTCCCGTTTTTTAATATCCTTGGGAAAGAAGATCATGCCCACCGCATACTCTTCAATCGCAGGCAACGTAATGCCCAGTTGCAGGCACTCATCATAAAAAAGCTCATGGGGTATCTGAATCATAATACCCGCGCCATCACCTGTATTGGGCTCGTAGCCGCAGGCACCCCGGTGGTCCATATTCTCTAAAACAGTGAGCGCATCTGAAATGGTCTGGTGGTTTTTATTACCTTTAATATTGGCAACAAAACCAATGCCGCATGCATCACGTTCAAATGAAGGGTCGTATAATCCTTTTCTTTCTGTCATGTTTTTTAAACAAACGGTTTTAATAAAATAAGTTTGGCTTTTCAATACAGAGTGGGCAATCGAGCCATGTAAGTTAATAAAAAATCTGTTAATTTAGACATCCGCGCCTATTAATGAATGAAAAATTGAAAAACTTCAAAAATAAATGGCATTTTATTGATCATTTTAAATGATTGTAGCGCTTCTGTTGCTGCCCTGTTTACCCCCCGGGCAATATTGAAAATCATCGGATAAATGCAAAATTTGTGGGGTTTATTGGCTATTTTTAGTGCGAATTCGATAAGAATAATGACGAAGCCTGCTCAATGCACTATTAAAAAAAATAGTTCAGCGCAATTTGCAATACCTCAGGCATAAATTTCTACCTATGAGTTTTTTTGATTTTCTAAACGGAGCTAATAATAACGGTAAAAAAGCAGCATATGATAAAGCGCCCGGATCCTGGCAGGATACCAGTCTTGAAGCGGAAATGCGGACATTGGCACAGGAATTTTTGAAAAAATATACCGTTCCATACGGGGGGTTGGATTTTTCAACAGAAAGTCTGAAGGTGTTGGATCAATTGCTTGACGATGCCCGCGGGTTTTATGCCGAAATGAGTGGGGAGCAACAACGAAAAATTATTGAAGGCGCAGGGGCTTATATTTTTGAGGTGGCAAGAAAAAATGTGGGGGGTACGTATTATTGGTATCAAAAGCTGGATCAGCCGGTGCTGGTGACCGGTCAGCCTAAATTTGAAGCGGCCATATTAACATTTAAACAAGTGCGGCAACGCCTTGAAAACGGGAAAGATGATAGTATACCTGTTTATTTTGAAAGCTACCTGGAGGGGGTACGGCAACATCGTTCAGCGATTGTCATTTAGTATTTTAAATCAGTGAAAATAAGGACGCGTTTTTTTTATACGATTGTTTTGCTGTGCGCTTTTTCATTGCTGCAGGCACAGGAAATTAAACTAACAAAACTTACCTGCGAGTATGCTGAAACCCCTATGGGTATTGATATTTCCCGGCCGAGGTTGGGCTGGCAATCAATATCAGAAGGTAAAAATAAAACACAGTCGGCCTATGAGATTATGGCGAGCGACCGGCAGGGGATGATTGAAAAAGGACGGGGAACGATATGGAGCACCGGCAAGGTGCAAAGTGATAACAGCATTTGTATAATATTTAATGGCGCCGCGCTAAAATCGTTTACAAAATATTACTGGAAGGTACGAGTGTATGATGAAAAAGGCAAACCTTCTGCCTGGAGCAGTTCCTGGTTTGAAACGGCTATGCTGGCTCCGGCAGACTGGCAGGCCCGCTGGATCACTGACGGGAAGCGGATCCCCGAGCGCGATGAAGATTTTTACAAGGACGACCCGATGCCGGTATTCAGGAAACAGATCCTTGTCAAAAAAGCAATCCGTTCTGCACGTTTATATATCGCCGGCGCGGGTTATTTTGAGGCCTATCTGAATGGGGAAAAAATCGGAACAGACCAATTGGCTCCTGCATGGACTAATTTTGACAAGCGGGTTTTGTACCGGACCTATGATATTACCAATCAGCTAAGACGCGGGGAAAATACCGGAGCTTTATTGCTGGGAAACGGCTGGTACAACCCCCTGCCCCTGCGCTTTTGGGGAAGATACAACCTGAGAGATGTGTTGGCGACCGGGCGCCCAACGGTAAAAGCAGAATACCGGATAACTTATACTGATGGCAGTACGGAAACGGTAATAACGGATGCGTCCTGGAAATGGACCTCAGGTCCCGTGGTGCGGAATAATGTTTACCTGGGCGAAACGTTTGATAATAACCGCGGGATGACCGGCGCCTCCTTACCCGATGTGGGTAATAATGCAATAGTGGTTACTGGCCCAAAAGGCAGATTGGAAGCGGATCTGCAACCTCCTATACGCGTGAAAAGGGTCGCCAAACCCATTGCGGTAAGAGCGGTTGGGAACGGTAAATATGTGGCCGATATGGGTGAAAATTTTGCCGGTGTTGCGCAAATACACGTGAAGGCTCCTAAGGGATCCAGGATAACCCTTCGTTACGGCGAGGATATTAATAAAGACGGGACCGTGAATGGAATGACGGCCGTAGCGGGTCAGATCAAACATGGCAATGGCGGACCCGGCGCGCCGGAGATTGCCTTCCAGGAAGATCATTTTATTGCGGCGGGCAGTGGTATTGAAAGCTGGCATCCGCGCTTTACCTTTCATGTGTTCCGTTATGTGGAAATAACCGGCTGGCCCGGGGTGCCAACAACTGCCGATATTGAGGGGCTGCAAATGAACGCAGACGTTCCGGTTGCCGGTCAGTTTATTTGTTCAAATCCGTTGCTGAACAAGATTCAGGATAATGTGTTGCGTACTTTCAAAAGCAACCTGTTCAGTGTGCAGTCCGATTGTGCTGGTCGTGAAAAATTTGGTTATGGCGGTGACCTTTTTTGTACGCTGGAATCCTTCAGCTATAATTTCGGTATGCATAATTTTTACCGGAAATCCTTGCAGGATTTTGCCGATGATCAGCGACCGTTGGGCGGTATTACAGAAACCGCGCCTTTTGTAGGATTATATGATAAAGGACCGGGGGATCAGTCTGGCCCGCTGGGCTGGCAATTGGGCTATCCCTATCTTATAAAAAAACTATATGAGTTTTATGGGGACAAGGAAGTTATTGAAAGATATTATCCCTCCCTTACCCGGCAGATCCGTTTTTTGATAGACAGCGCGAAAGATAATTTGTATTACCATGATATTAGCGATCATGAGTCGTTGGATGAAAAACCGGAAGCGTTAACGGCATCGCTGTTTTATTATCATCATATGCAACTGATAAAAGAATTTGCCGGATTGCTGGATAAAAAAGAAGATGCGGCCCGGTATGCGGCACTGGAAGAAAAAATAAAAGCAGCGATCGTAAAGAAATTTTATAAGGGTAATGGTGTGTTTGACAATAATACAGAATCGGCCCAGTTGTTTTCGCTATGGTATGCATTGCCGGATGAGAAAGAAAAGCGATTGACAACGCAACAATTGATAAATGCTTTTTCCAAAAAAAACAATCATGTATCCACCGGGATCTTTAGCACCAAAATGTTATTTGATGTGCTGCGTAATATGGATAAAAATGAACTGGCATATACTATCGCCAATCAGCAGGACTTCCCCGGCTGGGGTTATATGGTGGAAAAGGGCGCCACCACTATTTGGGAAACCTGGAAATATTCAGATAATACCTATTCCCAGAATCACCCGATGTTCGGGTCTGTAACGGAATGGTTTTATCGTTCGCTGTTAGGCATTAACAGCACGGCGCCAGGCTTCAAAGCTTTTAGGATCCAACCCCAGCCTGTCAGATCCCTTCAGTTTGCAAAAGGCTATTATGAAACACCCTATGGAAAAATAGGCAGTAACTGGCAATGGAAAAATAATTTGTTTACTCTAACAGTAACGGTGCCAGTGAATACAACCGCTGTAATATGGATGCCCTCAGACGATGCGGGCATTTTGGTAAATGGGAAACGGGGAAAAGATAATCCGGGAACCAGCAGACATTATAAGAAGTACACGGTGGGATCCGGTAGTTATACCTTCTCGAGTAGCCTACATAAATAATTTTTAAATAATTGGCCGTATCTTGAGCAGCCTATGCAGGGTAAGACCATCATTATAATGGGCGTTTCGGGTAGCGGTAAATCTACCATTGGGCAGGCGTTGGCCGATGTGCGCGGTTATAGGTTTATGGATGGGGATGATTTGCATCCGCCAGCAAATATAAAAAAAATGCATGCCGGTATCCCTTTAGCAGATGAAGATCGCTGGGGTTGGCTACATAATATTGCATCCAGGGCATCGGAACTAAACGCGCATAACATAACTGCAGTTATTGCCTGTTCTGCACTAAAAGAAAGTTACCGAAATGTATTGCGCCAGGGGATAAATGATCTTTTATTTTTTTATTTGAAAGGCTCTTTTGAACAGATACACAAATTTCTTGAGTCAAGAAGCATGCATTTTATGCCCATTGATTTATTGAAAAGCCAGTTTGATAGTCTGCAGGAGCCTGCGGCTGATGAGCGGGATTGTATTACCATTCCGGTTACTTCGCCTGAACAGGAATTAAAGGAAATGCAACGGAGTCTTGATCTCAGCGGTTTTTAAGCAGCAAGATAAAAAGGTGCTGTAGTGTTGTCAGAATGACATATTTTCAATAGCACAACCGATCAAAAATCCCAATCCACATCCAACAATAATATATACAATAAGAAGAATGATCTCCTCAGTATTTGATCGGGTTAGTTTAAAGGGGTTAAGCATCTTTGCTTTTGGAAAAAACGACATTGCGGTTTAAAGTTTAGCCGGCGCAAAGATAATAAACGGAAAATTATTGACGGCAATTATTTGGCTTAGTTACACACATACGGGAAAAATAATATTGAACAAACGTAAGCGAGTGTTTATTTTTTTGATGCCGGTTTTACTACAACCGGCAGGCTTTCGTTGCCCTCTGTATTAACTGCCTGCACTGCAAAAAAATAATTGTCTTTTGAGTAAGGAACGGTAATCGATTTGTTTTTGGTGAAAAATTTCTTTTGCCAAACCGGGCTGCTGGTTTCGCGCATCAGTAAATAAAAACCGGAGCTGCTGCCCGTCGCCGGATCATCCCATTGCAGGGTAGTGGAATTTTCCAGGCCTTTCATTATATACCCGGGTTGTTGCGGTTTTGCCGGGGCCCTGGCAAGATTGGCCAGTGTGGCCAGGTTCAGGGCTGTGTTCTTTCTAAGGTATTCAAAGTCCATAAATTCAGGAAGATCACCATACTGGATCCCGTTTTGGGTACGGATATCCTGGTGCTGATGTGTGAAATTCTCATTCATTTCAGTGATGCGTACCGCGGTATATCCTTTCTCTACAAAAGGACTATGATCGCCGCCCCTCAAAAACCGGTCATTCCTGTAAATTAATTTTACGGTCATATTATCAACATACCGTTCGCCCACTTCTTTAAAGTATCGTGCCAGTTGCCGGGCGGCGCCGTCATTTTCCAATCCGTAGGATCTGATCTCCCTGGCAGTTGCAGCCGACAGGGTTGCCGGAATGCCTTCGCTGAAAACCCGCACTTCAGTATTGTTGATAGTATTGGTTTCATTGCTGTTATTGCTGCCAATAATATCATTGTTCAGCAGCGCCTCCAACGGCCAGTTTTGCGTTGCTACTTTACCGGCCATAAATGTAGCGCCCAGCAGTCCCTGCTCTTCGCCGGAAGTAACCACAAAAATAATGGTGGCAGGAAAAGCCTCCCGGCTCATGACACGGGCGCATTCCATAATGGCTGCCACGCCACTTCCATCATCGTTTGCTCCGGGCGCAACCCCCACGGCGTCCATCACATCAGTGCGGCGGCTGTCTAAATGAGCGGTCATCATAAAGATGCGTTTATCTTTTGGTGCAGTTCCTTTTAATACCGCTACAACATTGCCCAGGGTAAGGGACTTGTTTACCCGTTTGCCGTCCGGCTGGTACGTGATGGTATCCAGATAGGCTGATAACCGCCCGCCGGAATTTTTTGCGAACTGCTGCAATTGGTCAAGCACCCATTTTTGAGCTGCCCCGATGCCTTCTTTGGAATTGTTCCGGACACTTAGGGTATGCCTTGTTTTAAATCTGATCAGCGAATGAACATAGCCCTTTAAAGAGTCCGAAGAAACGGCGGCCACCATCTTTTCAATGACGGGGTCTTTACGGATGATCGTTTGGGCGCAGGCAATAGTACCCGTAAAAACAAGGATTGACAGGAGGACAAAACCGCTTTTCATTTCTATGTTTTTAGTATGCTTTGATCTTCATGCAGCTTGGAGTAATCAAAAATAGCGAAAAGCCGGTTGCAATAATGGGGGATTTAGATTCAGATGAATACAGGGCAGACTGCTTCCAGCATTTATCAACCCGGCAATTATTTGAGACAAAATGAGGAAAAATCGAGACAAAATGGCGTTTTATTTTTTGAAAACTGATTTAATATTGTTTTAACAAATAGCGATTAGAATAGTGACGATTGTATTTGCAGCTTCAAATAAATTTTAGGGATAGCAGATCCACGCCTTTAAATCAGGATTAGCAGACGCGCACAGAAGGCCATAAACGAACCTTACAGGTTTGCCGGCAGGGGTATGTGTTCTTACAAGTGAATTGCCGGAGAGGCCGCGTTTTCCCGGAACAGGAAAATAACAATTTCAATTTTTAAATGCCTGAATATGAGTAAATTTCTCGTTAAATTATCACTGACTGTTATAATGATGGTATCCGTTTGCGTTGCCTTTGGTCAAACCAAAACGATTACGGGAACAGTGACGGACTCGGCCGGAGCGCCCTTATCAGGTGCTTCCGTAACCATTAAGGGAACGAGTATTGGAGCCAGTACCAATGCAAACGGAAGGTTTTCATTAAACAGCACCCGCAGCGATGGAACTATTATTGTATCCTACGCGGGTTATAAAACACAAGAGGTTGCTTTTGCAGGGACGGGGGAATTGAAGGTGCAGCTTACCCAGGAAATAAAAGCAGGCGAGGAGGTGATTGTAATCGGGTATGGAACCAGGAAACGGGAAGCAATCAGTGGGTCGGTAGCTTCAATTTCATCAAAAGATATTGGTAATACGCATGCGGGCAGCCAGGTCAGCAATACGCTGGCAGGTAAATTGCCAGGGCTTTCTTTTAGGCAGGCAGATGGAAGACCGGGCGCTGCTGCGGGCCTGCAGATCAGGAATTTTGGTCCGGCTTTATATGTAATAGACGGGGTGCAGTCCGACGAAAACTCCTTTAACAGCTTAAACGGAGAAGATATAGAATCCATTTCTATTCTTAAGGACGCATCTGCTGCTGTATATGGTTTGCGTGGCGCTAATGGCGTGGTATTGGTGACCACCAAAAAAGGAAAGCTGGGTCAAAAATCCACCATCTCTGCTAACCTTTCTTATGGCATTCAGAATATGTTCCGGTTTGCAAAAGTGCTTACCAGCGCCTATGACTATATGCGTTACAAAGCTGAGGGCCAGATAAATTCAGGGACCTCCGGAAATGTTTTTGGAAAAACAGATATTACAGACCAGGAACTGGCGAAATACAAGGCGGATACGGGTTTTAACTACAAGAGCTTTGACTGGCCCTCCTTTATCTTTAAAAAGAACTCTCCGCTAACCAGCGTCAATGTGAACGCGACGGGCGGCAGTGATAAGATCACTTACTACATTTCAGCAAACAATCTTTTTCAAAATTCATTGTTAGGCCGGGAGTATACCTTCAGGCGCTCCAATATCCAATCAAATGTTTCGGCAAAAATTGCCAATGGATTAAAAGTAGGAACGGAGATCTTCGGTAATGATGAATTAACGCAAAACCCCGGCGTGCCGGGTGTGGATGATTATTGGCAGGGGCTTTTTGCTTCTTTAAGAAACCTGCCCACGGAAAGGCCTTATGCCAACGATAACCCCAATTACCTGAACCATATTTCAAATGACGAATCGAACTGGGCCTTTGATGATTTTAAACATTCCGGTAAATACCAGGATGAAATTAAAAGAATACGGATCAACTTAACGGGCGAATACCAGGTGCCTTTTATCCAGGGCCTCACCATCAGCGGATTGTATTCCTATTACTGGCAGAACCAGATGCTGAACAATCATGAGTTTACCTATGATACCTATACCTATGATCCAACTACCGCTCAATATAACCGTACAGGGGGCAGTACGAATCCCTGGCGGGAAAGAAGGCAAACCAATGATTATACCACTTCAACAAATATTAAACTGAATTATAACCGCAAGTTTGGTGAGCACACTATCGAAGCCACTTTGGTAAACGAGCGGATCAATGAGCATTACCTGATGAACTGGATCCATTCGGTTCCGCCATTAAATACATTGGACCTGATCTATTTTTCACAGGCAGATCAATATAATGATGTGGATCAAACGCTGGCGCGGATCGGGTATGTGGGCCGGCTGAACTATAATTATGCAGATAAATATTACCTGGAACTGGCAGGCAGGCGCGACTTGTCCAGCTTGTTTCCTCCGGATCATCGTGTGGGCTATTTCCCTTCCGTTTCCGGTAGCTGGCGGGTTACGCAGGAAAAATTTATTCAGAACCTCCTGGGCGGACGATCAGTGCTTTCCGATCTGAAATTCAGAGGCTCCTATGCGGTGCTGGGGCAGGATGGTCTTACTGTTGCTACCGATAAAAATTCAGGACAGATGGGATATTTTAATCCACTTATACCTTACTTTGCTTATGTGCCGGGCTATACCTATAATGTGGGCAGCGCGGTATTTGGCGGACAATTTACACCAGGTTCAAGAGACAGAGGACTTCCAATTACAAATGTTTCATGGGTAAAATCCAAACTGTTTAACCTGGGTATGGATGTAGCGCTTTTCAATAATAAACTATCTGCTACTTTCGATTATTTCAGACGTGAACAGACCGGCCTCCTGGCTTCAAAATACACAGTGTTGTTGCCCTCGGAAGTTGGATTTAACCTGCCACAGGAGAATCTGAATTCGGAGATCATTACCGGTTATGAAATGTCGGCTACCTACAGGAATAATTTTGGACCGCTAAATTACAGCGTAGCCGCTAATTTCTCTTATGCAAGACCGAAATATGGTGATGTGTATGCACCAAGGTGGAACAACTCTTTAGACCAATATTTCCCGGGTGGGAACAATACGCCGGGGCGTTACAGAAGAGCCGACCAAACCTGGGGCTATATTGCCCTCGGACAGTTTACGTCACAGGATCAGATCAATAATTACCCGGTGGATATTGACGGCAAGGGAAATAAAACGCTGCTTCCCGGCGATCTGATCTATAAGGATCTGAATGGCGATGGTAAAATTGACATTAACGATCAACGCCCGATAGGTACCGGCACCGGTCAGCCACTTTATAATTTTGGATTTAATCTTTCTTTAAACTATAAGAATTTTGATTTCGTGGCTGTTCTCTCGGGCGCAGCCGGTTACACCTGGACCCAACAATGGGAGGCGCTTTGGCCTTTTCAGAATCAGGGCAACCTGAATACGATCTTTACCGACCGTTGGCACCGGGAAGATTTCAGGGACCCCAACAGCCCCTGGATACCGGGCAAATACCCTGCACTCAGATTTTCGGACCAATCGGGACTTAGCAATTACTCCACAACATCCACTTTCTGGACACATAACGTTAAATACCTCAGGGCAAGAACCATTGAACTGGGTTACAGTTTTGCAAGAGATTGGATGCGCAGAGTCGGGGCTACCCGTGGACGGATTTTTGTAAACAGCTATAACCTGTTTTCATTAGATAATTTAAAACAGTACAATGTAGATCCGGAGGTACAGGGCACCAATGGCCTGCAGTATCCTCAAACCCGGAACTTCAATTTTGGTTTTAATCTCACTTTTTAAAGGCCGGATACTGTTGGTACTATTGAATGAAAAATAAATTTAAAATGACTACACAAAATATAAAAATGAGAAGAATATTATTAGGCGCCCTGATGATCATGATAATATTTGCCGCCTGCAAAAGCGATAAAAGCTTTTTGGATGTGCCGCCAATCGGGATTCTTCCGGTGGATCAGTCCTTTAACGATCAACCCACAATAGTTTCCATTTTGGCTGATTTGTACGACCGTGAAAATGACCAGGTAAATACGAATAGCGACCGAAGTGATCTGAATGATTGGGCAAACTTTGTTGATTTTGGCGAAGCCTTTCCGTCGGACGACAACTTAAGCTCTGTTCAAAACACTAATTGGGGTTATGGGCAATGGAGCGCCTGGGACTATGGTTATATCAGGGACCTGAATTTGTTTATTGAGCGGTTAGATTCTTCCAATGCCAGCGGCATTCTGGCCGCTAAACCAAGGTTCAATGCAGAAGCCCGTTTTTTAAGGGCCAGCTATTATTTTGAATTGGTGAAGCGCATGGGCGGGGTACCCCTTATTCTTAAATCGATGTCTTATAACGTGGGTGATGATGTTACGAAACTCCAGGTCCCCAGGAGCAAGGAGTCGGATATTTATGATTTTGTAATTAGCGAAATGGAGGCAATAAAAAATAATTTACCCGATGACGCCACCATTAAAGACCGGGCTACAAAGGCGGCGGCGCTGGCTACAGAAGCCCGTGCAGCCTTGTTCGCCGGATCAATTGCAAAATATGGAGTGAGTACGCCCGGGGTATCGCTGCCCGGAGGCGAAGTGGGTATTCCGCAGTCCATGGCAAACGGCTACTATCAAAAAGCGCTTGCAGCGGCACAGGAAATTATAAGTGCCAATAAGTATAGTTTGTATATGAAAAGGCCGGATGATTTGTCTGTGAACTTTTCGCAACTCTTTACCGATAAGAATGGTAACCCTGAAACTATTTTTATAAAGGATTATAAATTAAAAACCACAAAAACACAGTCTTATACTTTAAGAAATCAGCCCCATTACCAGTCGGAAGAAGCGGGAGAATCGGGCCGGTTGAATCCATCCCTTAACCTGGTAGAATCCTTTGAAAAGCTGGATAACACGTTTGCGCCTATACCCATTACTGATGGAAGCGGCAATCCCATTGTTTATAGTACTCCGATACAGGCTTTCGCGGGAAGAGATGCCCGGCTCGCAGGCACTGTTATGTTGCCGGGTTCTAATTTTAAATATCCTACCGATATTTGGGCGGGACTTATTCTGCCGAATGGCAGTATTTTTAGCGGCAACTCCGCGGGACAATTGTTAACACCTCCCGGGGCAAGTGCTCCTGTGCAGGTAGTAGGGAATGATGGACCGCTTTCACTTAAATTCGTAACACAAACCGGGTTTTATGTAAGAAAATATATGGACCCCGCACCGGGTAGCGGCGGCAGAGGAACGGGTAGTGAGGTTCCTTATATCAGGTACCGGTTTGGCGAGGTCTTGTTAAATGCAGCGGAAGCAGCTTTTGAACTGGGGCAGCCTGACGTGGCAGCAGGGTATATTAACCAGATCCGGAGAAGAGCCGGCTTTACCGTCGATCTTACACCTGCGCAAATCAGTTTTGACCGGATCGTGCACGAGCGCCGGGCCGAGCTTTCCTTTGAAGGACATATTTTGTGGGACATGAAACGCTGGCGTTTGGCCACCACTATGTGGGATGGTGTACCTATGTCGCAGGCTGATCTGCTTTCTAATATCGGGACCTCCACCAAGCGCAATACACAACCTTATGGTTTGTGGCCCTACAAAATTTACAACCCGGGCAATGCCAACAATGGTAAATGGATCTTTAAAATTGTGCTGCCGCAGGCTGTTACTGCCGCCCGGCAGTTCAGGTTGGGCAACTATTATTCTAAGATTGATAATAATATTATTTCCAACAACCCGAAAATAGTGCCCAACCCCAACAACTAATTAAACAATAAAAAATAAACAGATGAAACCATTATCATTTATATGCCTGATTGTGTTGTCAATGTCAGCAATGTATGGTTGTAAGAAATATGATAACACGCCCGCGCCATCCGTCACTTTAACCGGAAGGCTGGTATATAATGGCGATTCTATCGGTGTGGCGGATAACCAGGTACCCCTGCAGCTCTACCAATACGGATTGGGCAAAGTAGGGCCAATCAACCTTACGTTTACGCAAAGCGGCGGCTTTTCTGAGCTTTTATTTGCGGGAAATTATAAGCTGACCATTCCTAGCGGCCAGGGTCCGTTTTTATGGAAAAAGACGGCCGCTGGCAACCCTGATAGTTTATCCGTGACCGTTAACAACAATATGACGGTAGACGTTCCGGTGACGCCCTACTATATGATCCGCAACCCGCAAATTTCAAAATCGGGAACGAATATCGTAGGTACTTTTAAGGCAGAGAAAATTGTTACGGATGCCAATGCCCGCAACATAGAGTTTGTAGCAATTTACCTCAATAAAACCACGTTTGTTTCTAATATTTCGGATCAGATCATGGTAAATGCCGACGGTTCCCCCGCGCAAATGAAGCAAACTACAATAGCCGACCCTAACAATATCAGCCTTTCCGTAGCGATACCAGCGATGCCCGTTACCCAAAACTATGTTTTTGCCCGGATGGGAATAAAGATTGCCGGAGTGGAGGATATGATTTTTTCTCCCGTAACAAAAGTTTCGTTGTAAACGCTATTCAATAACCTGAAAATTTTGTTTTATGAAACATCTATTTGTTGTTGTATTTGTAATTGCAGCATTGGTTGCAAATGGGTCATCTAATTTAAGTTTAAAACAACGGCGTTCCTATGACATAACAATTACCTGTTCAAATAGTACTTATTACCCGGCCGTGTTTTCAATTTCTAATTCGAGCGGATTCTATACTTCGGTAACTGTTCAACCGCATTCCACAAGCAATGCAACGGTTTCTTCGGGCGCCTATTATAACGTTTCAGCTTATGTGGATTACACTCCTAATCCCAATGATCCTAATGGTACCTATAGCTTCTGGTATTATGCAGGAAATCAGTCTTATTACGGCTCTTCAGCTTATTTTTTAAATGTTGATTTTAGCTCTTCACAATCTATTAGTGTTAATTGAAGATTTCAAAAATAATTTCTGTAAATTTTCATCTATAAAGATCATTCCGGCCGGTTACAAACTATTGTACCGGCCTTTTCAGGCCTGTAAGAATAATTGTGTTTAACTTTATTAGCTGTTATTGCTTTAGCCACATGTACTATTTGCTAAATAAAAAGTGCGGAATATTGTTTCTTTTATTTTTGGGTGCTTTGTTTGGCAGCAGGGCCCAGTCTCCATTATTCCGTTTGCTGCCTTCCAAAGAAACGGGTATTACGTTTAATAACCAGCTTACCGAAACAGATAGTCTTAATATTTTAAGCCAGGCCAATATTTACAACGGCAGCGGAGTAGGTATTGGCGATTTTAACCGTGACGGCCTGCCGGATATCTATTTCGCCGCCAATAGGGTGTCGAACAAACTATACCTGAACAAAGGCGGGCTGCATTTTGCCGATATTACCCGGGAATCAGGAACGGAAGGTGCAGGCCGGTGGTGTACGGGCGTGTCTGTAGCCGATATCAATAACGACGGCTGGCCCGATATTTATGTTTGTGCCTCTTTCATGAAAAACGATATACAAAAAAGGACGAATTTATTGTACATCAATCAGGGGCTTAATGCAAAGGGTATTCCGGTGTTTAAAGAATCGGCAAAAGAATACGGCCTTGCTGATACAGGGTTTAGCACACAAGCTTATTTTTTTGATTATGATAGAGATGGCGACCTGGATGTTTACATAGTAACCAATGAGCTGTATGACCCGAAAACACCGATCCGCTTTCGCCCGAAGGTTACGGATGGGTCCGCCCGGAACACGGACCGCCTCTATCGCAATAATGGCAACAATACCTTTACAGATGTGTCAAAGCAAGCGGGTATTACCATTGAAGGGTGGGGGCATGCAGCCAGCATTACTGATATTAACAGGGATGGTTGGCCGGATATTTATGTGTCGAATGATTTTGTTGCCAACGATATCTGTTATATCAATAATAAGGACGGCACTTTTAGCGATCAGTTAAGCAGCTATTTTAAACATACTGCCTGGTATGCCATGGGAACGGATGCCGTGGATATCAATAACGACGGCTACTCGGATCTTATTTCACTGGAAATGCAGCCGGAAGATAATATGCGCAAGAAACGTATGTTTGGCGGTAATGAGTACTATAATTATACCAATGCGGGAAAATACGGATACACCCATCAGTATGTGCATAATGTGCTGCAGTTGAATTCGGGGCCAACGCCATTGGGGCACCCGGTTTTCAGCGATATAGCTTATATGGCGAATGTATACCAGACCGATTGGAGCTGGTGCCCGCTGGTAGCGGATTTTGATAATGATGGCTATCGCGACCTGATCATTACGAACGGCCTTCCCCATGATGTCACGGATCTGGATTATATAACCTATAACAATGGTATCCGGGACGGCAGCGAAAATTTCTCTTTAAAGAATGCAGCATTACTGCCGGTTGTGAATATTCATAATTATGCTTTTAAGAATATTGACGGGCTTAATTTTACCGATAAATCCAAAGACTGGGGATTTACGAATACTTCGTTTTCAAATGGCGCGGCTTATGCTGACCTGGACAATGACGGCGACCTGGATGTTATCATCAATAACCTGAATAGCCCGGCTTTTATTTATGAAAATACGGGTAATAAAAATGCAGGCAATTATTTAACAGCAACACTAAACGGCAATCCCAGAAACAGCCCGGGCATCGGCGCTACCCTGCATTTATACTATGCGGGGAAACAGTTGTATTACGAGCACTATCCTGCGCGGGGCTATCTTTCCACAGATGATGCAAGAGCGCATTTTGGATTGGGAAGTGCAAAGAATGTTGATTCCATCAGGGTACAATGGCCCGATGGAAAGATGCAGGTGTTAAAAAATATCCCCGTTAATCAATCGGTCACAATAGCCTATAAAGACGCGCAGTTACAGGGAAACATACGGGTAACAACCGTATTGGATACTTCATTATTGGTGAACGCCGCCTCCCGTTATGCTATAAAATACAGGCATAATGAAGAAGACTTTGTCGATTATGATATCCAGGTAACCCTGCCGCATAAGTTAAGTCAGTATGGGCCGGGTATTGCCGTGGAGGATATTGATGGTAACGGGTATGATGATTTTTACATTGGCGGAAGTTCGGGCACGCCGGGTATTTTCTTTATGCAAAATGAAAAAGGAAAATTTATTCCGGACAGTTCAAGGCTTCTGAAAAAGGACGATTCCTTATATGAAGATATGGGGGCATTGCTTTTTGATGCCAATAATGATGGCAAACCCGACTTATACCTGGTGAGCGGCAGCTACGAAATTCCACCCGGTAACGTTATTGCTTCCGACCGGCTTTTTATAAATGACGGCTCGGGAAAATTTATCAAGACAACCGGCGCGCTACCTGTGGATACGGCCAATGGCTCCTGTGTGCGCGCAGCGGACTTCGATGGCGATGGCTGGCTCGACCTCTTTGTCGGCGGTCGTAGTGTATCCGGGGCCTACCCGCAGGCGCCCCGGAGTTTTTTATTAAAAAATGATCATGGAAAGTTTGTGGACGTTACGGCAGCCTGTTGTCCGCAACTGAGCAATCTCGGAATGGTTACGGATGCGCTGTTTACCGATTTTGACAATGATGGGAAAACAGATCTTGTGGTGGTGGGGGAATGGATGGCGCCAACTTTTTTAAGGAACACAGGCACTTCTTTTGTACCCGTGTCTACCGGTCTTGAAAAATATAAGGGTTGGTGGAACAGCATTGTGGCGGCTGATTTTGATAATGACGGCGACATGGACTATGTGGCGGGAAACCTGGGACTGAACAGTAATTATAAGGCCTCGGCAAAAGAGCCCATGACGCTGTTGGCAAAGGATATGGATAACAACGGGTCGCTCGATCCGATCGTTTTTTGTTATATGAGGGCTGCGATAACCGATAGCACACGAAAGCCTTTCCCGATGTGCACCAAGGACGATCTTGCAGGGCAGGTGCTGAGCATGAGAAAAAGATACCCCAGTTTTCAAAGTTATGGGGCGGCGTCTATGGACGAACTGTGGCCGGTAAAAGACCGCGCGGGAGCAATACAGTTGCAGGCCACTGAAATGCGCACGATGTATTTTGAAAACGACGGCAAAGGGCATTTTACGGCGAAGCCCTTATGTATGCAGGCACAGGAGGCGCCCGTTTATGGCATGCTGGCAAAAGATGTAAACAATGATGGTAATCCCGATCTTTTACTGACGGGTAACGATTATGGTATGGATCCTTACAGCGGCAGGCATGATGCGTTC
The DNA here is from genome assembly GCF_000243115.2 of Niabella soli DSM 19437. Taxonomy (NCBI): domain Bacteria; kingdom Pseudomonadati; phylum Bacteroidota; class Chitinophagia; order Chitinophagales; family Chitinophagaceae; genus Niabella; species Niabella soli. The sequence continues at coordinate 4,187,041 of NZ_CP007035.1, forward strand.
AATGGCTTATGTCTTTTGGGCGATGGTGCGGGCTCCTTTACTCCTTTAACGGTGACGGCCAGCGGCTTTTTCGTAAAAGGGGATGGAAAAGGAATTGCTGCAATTCATACTGCCGGTGATGCAGAAGCAATTATAGTTACTCAAAACCAGGATAGCTTATTGCTGTTTGCGGCTAATCCCGTAAAAGCAGCTACTCCAAAAAAATGGATCCATTTATTGCCGGGCGATTTTTCTGCCGCTGTTTTGTTAGACAATGGAAAAACAAGGAAGATGGAATTTTATTATGGCTCCACTTACCTGTCTCAATCCTCAAGATCGCTTCCGGTAGACAGTAATATGCGACAAATAATTATTACCGACTTCAAAGGCGTTAAACGAAAAGTATTGTGAGTAGGGTTGTAACATACAGGAAATTAAATAGGTTACTCCGCATCGTTGTCAACACTTCGGACAAGTTCCTGAAGAGAAAAAATTGTATACAGATGGTGGCCTTACTGGTAACAATGGTTATGGGGTTAGCGGCCCACAGCCAGCCTCAATGGCTGCGAAAGACAGAAGATCCTGAGTATTTGCATCGTGCAGTGAAACTGCTCACAGATATTATGGTGCATGATATTTATTCCCCGCCTGTGGCAAGTCGTACCTATGCTTATGTTAGCGTTGCAGCCTACGAAACGCTGGTGCCTTCCAATAGCAATTATGTTTCGCTTGCCGGCCGGGTGCACGGTTTACAACCCGCGCCAGCGCCCGTTCCTGCTGTGCAATACAGTTTTACCCTTGCGGCAGTACAGGCGATGCTGACAGTAGGCAAATCGATGGTGATATCCGAAGCGGTAATGGATAACTTCCGGCAAACCGTTATTCAAACCATGAAGGCAGATGGAATGCCCGGCAGTGTAATGGATAGCTCGTTGGCGTATGGAAGCCGGGTAGCGGCACATATACTTTCCTGGGCAGCGGCCGATCATTACCTGCAAACACGTTCTTTACCCAAGTATGCGGTGAACAATGCGCCGGGGTATTGGAAGCCCACTCCTCCGGCGTATATTAAAGCGGTGGAACCGCACTGGAACCAGCTCAGACCTTTTTTGATAGACGCGGCGCAATTTAAGCCTTCGCCTCCGCCATCATTTTCAACCGATACCGCCAGCCGTTTTTACAAAGAAGCAAATGCCGTTTATTATGCCGGGAAGGGGCTTACCTCCGAACAAACGGCCATTGCAAGTTTTTGGGATTGCAATCCGTTTAAGGTAAATCTGCGCGGGCACGTGATGTTCGCCACAAAAAAAATATCGCCCGGTGGGCATTGGATCAATATCACGGCGATGGCATGCCGGCAGTTGCAGAAAGATGTGGTAGCTACTGCGGAAGCCTATGCATTTGCGGCCATTGGCATCGCCGATGCATTTATCAGTTGTTGGGATGAGAAATACCGCAGTAATGTTATTCGCCCTGAAACCTATATCAATCAATATATAGATGTTGACTGGCTGCCATTATTGCAAACGCCTCCCTTCCCGGAATATACAAGCGGGCACAGCGTGGTATCGGCCTGCGCCGCAGAAATATTGACTTCGTTATTTGGCGATCATTTTAGCTATGTGGATGCTACAGAAACGGAATTTGATCTGCCGCCCCGCAGGTTTTCATCCTTCCGCCAGGCCGCAGAGGAAGCGGCCATCAGCCGTTTTTACGGAGGTATTCATTATATGCCTTCTATAAAAAACGGGTTGGATGAGGGTACGGCGATAGGGAAGTATGTGGTGGAAAAATTAAATATTAAGCAAGGAACTTTTTAATCGCAGTAACAATACTTGGAGATCCCTCAAAAAAGAGCATAAATGATAATTCTCTCATCTTTTTAACACTAGGGGTATGCTCCGTTTTTTATTACCTTAGCCGAAACGAACTGTTATGATAAAAACGATTATTGCCGTTTTGGTTGTATTCCCCATGTTTTCCCTTGGTCAAAAACTTACAGTAGTAGCGGACGATCCACGAAGCAAGGAGGCGTTTATAAGGCAGCTAAAATATGATGGGTACAAAATAGATAGCATAGATTTCGATTATTCGCTGAATTATTTTGTTACAGGGCAATACAAGCTGGTTGCTTTCAAAAAACCGTATCAAGCGTATGCGACAATAACAGATAAGAAAGGCAAAGAAATAACCCGCTCCAAAGAAGTTAAAACCAATCCCGCCGCCCTCAATGGGTTTAACGCTGCCTATGGTATGGCCAATATGATTATAAAAAGGTATTTGCCTGGGATGCTATCGCAATTAAAGAAATAAGCTGCTTAACAATTAAAACTACATAAATGAGAAAACGATCGAAACTTGCCGCTATCGTAGCGGCAGCATTACTGCTACAGAGTTGCGCAACTATTTTTACCGGATCGCGCCAAAAATTCACTATTGCAAGTACACCCAATGAAGCGAAAATTTCAATCACTAACATTGACCAGAAGGAAGTTTTTACTGGCGTAACGCCCGCTATCGTAAAACTAAAAAAAGGTGCTGGGTTCTTTTACAAAAATGAGTATCTGGTTAAACTTTCCGCTGACGGGTACGAAGAAAAAACAGTACCTATTAAGTTTGGCATTAATGGCTGGTACTTCGGTAATATTTTAATTGGAGGGGCCATTGGGATGGTAATTGTTGACCCAGCTACGGGAGGCATGTGGAAGGCCCGAAAAAGCGATATTAATGAAGAACTAAAAAAAAAGTAACATTATAGCCACCCGAAACGGTGGTTTTTTGTTGACCGAGCTGGAATGAATAAAACCGGACGCTGCGGCTATGGAAACAGGTGTTTTTTACGTTATTTGTCTGCAAGTGCCAAAGCAAAAGAGCATTTACAATGGTGTACGTGCTTGGTTACAAAAGTGATCCGGATTGAACCTTGTTGTGTTTAAGCAACTTTATTGCTTAGTATATAGCCTAATCGTAAAAAATTGATGTTTACTGTTTTGTAATAATTTTTTATTTTTAAAATCTATCTTTATAATTATCAAAGCAGTTACTGTACTCGAACATTCATCCTAAAGGTTCAATGAAAGAGGTCATAGTAAAAAAATCTTACCTTCCGTTCCCAAAAAGAGATTACAGGAATGAGGAAAATTGCTTATGTTTTTGCGTTACTTTTTTTGAATGCTTTGACAGCCGCTGTTAAGGCACAGGATGATCTTGATTTGCAGTCAATGTTGCAGAAGGAGATTAATCCATCCCAGCTATTTCTATCTGATTCGTTTTATACCTGGTGCAGTAGTGTTGTAAAAGGTGAAGATGGGCGATATCATATGTTTTACTCCCGCTGGCCGCATGGCAGCCGGACGCTAGACGATGATTCGCTGAACTATATTTTTAATGGCTTCAGCGGCTGGCTGAAATATTCGGAAATTGCTTACGCTGTTGCCGATCGGGTGGACGGGCCTTACCATTACGTAAAGACTATTTTAAAGGGAAGCGGGGCGCCCGGCGCATGGAACCGGTATACGATGCATAATCCACAAATAAGGAAATTCGGAAATTATTATTACCTGTATTATATCAGTAACGCATTTGATTCCTCATTTCATTTTACTGATAACCGGAAAGTAAGCGGCGATTGGCTACACTGGCTGAAGTATAATTGCACGCAAAAAATTGGCGCGTTGAAGGCTGCCTCTATCAACGATCTTGTTAAGGGCAATTACACGATGATCCCTGAGCCGTTAATGCAGCCGGACAATGTGCATACATTTGAGGTAGCCACCAATCCCAGCGTAACACAGGGTCCGGACGGAAAATATTATATGATATTCAAATCCCGCAAACCCAATGTGGGCAATATGACCATGTGGATGGCGGTAAGCGATGCCCCCGACCGTCCTTTCAAGTTGCTGGGGCAGGTATTCACCGATGCTTCGCTGGCCTGTGAAGACCCTTATCTGTGGTATGATAAAAAAAGAAAACGTTTTTATGCCGTGGTGAAATACTTTTCAAATAATAAGGTATTGGCACCGCAGTTTGGGGCGCTTGCATTAGTTACTTCCGCTGACGGTCTACATTGGCAGGCTGCCAGACACCCGGTCGTGTCTTTAAGAAACCTGAAAATAAAAGGAAAGCCTGCAACAGCATTAGCGCACCTGGAACGACCTTTTGTTTTGCAGGATAAGAACGGAAAGCTGCAAGCTTTGTTTGCTGCCGCATCCGTAAAAGAGCCGTCAAAAGAAAGTACGCCCATTGTTGACTTTGAATATAATAGTTTCAATGTTTGTTTTAAACTGTCCGGGCAGTAGGGGTCAATCCTGGCATTAATTTCTGCTTTTCTGACGGAGGACCGGATACTTCTGATAACTATTTGCTGATCACTTTCAAGATACTTAGTAGCCATCGCAAATAGCAACCACACTGCGTAATATTGGTTGGTATAACGAAACCCTTTTTAGTCAACCCCCCTTTTTCTTTTATATAAAACGCAGGCTGCTTACCGTTTTTTTAAGAATCCAACAAGGGTATAATGCTATTATTTTTCTTGAGCTATTACCTATTTATTCTTTATTTTTTAATTATTGGCTATTTATGATAAAATAGTGTATGTATTGGTACAGATACGAAACGATTGGTATTGAATTTTATTTTCCTTTGTACTGGAATTGATTGATTGCTGCGACGTATTGCCGGAGTTATTGACGTGCCAAAATAGATTGTTCAGCTCGCTAATGGTTGGTTTTTCTGAGTGGGAGTTTTGTGTGGACCATTGTGCTGATTGAAAAAACAAGGTATCTGCTGATTCGCAACGTATTTTATTTAATCACACATACAGTATACAAATTATGGGAAAAGGAAACAAACTGTTGCTCGCTTTTTTAATGCTCCTGAGCACGCTTGCTGTAAGCGCCCAGAATCCGGCAAAGAAAAAGATATCAGGTACTATAAGAGATGAAAGCGGGCAGCCGCTCACCGGTATTACGGTTGCGGAAAAAGGGACCAAAAATACGGTAATGACCGGTGCCGGAGGCGCCTATACCATTGCCATTAAGCCAGAGGCAACTATTGTGGTTACCGGTATTGGTTATGAGACCACAGAGGTCCGGCTCACAACCGATCAAAACGTTCTTGACATCACGTTGAAAAAGGATGTAAAAGGGCTGGAAGACGTGGTTGTTGTGGGGTATGGTTCGCAAAACAAAACCAAAGTAACGGGAGCTGTCAGTACCATAAAAATGGAAGGAGTGCTGGGCGACCGGCCTGTAAGCAATTTGGGTGTTTTATTGCAAGGGGCAAGCCCCGGACTGCAGGTTACCATTAACTCCGGCAAACCCGGAGCCTCTAGTTCCTGGAATATCAGGGGCGGCACAGATTTTGGCAGTGGTACCACTTCAGGAATTAATTCCGGTGGGCCGTTTATCCTGGTGGACAATGTGCCCTATAATGGGCCTACTAATTTGCTGGACCCGAATGATATTGAAACGGTTACTGTGTTAAAAGATGCAGGAGCCGCTGCTATTTATGGCGCCCGGTCGGCGTTTGGAGTTGTATTGATTACAACCAAATCCGGTAAAAAAAATACCAAAACACAGTTTAATTACAGTGATAACTTTGTGATATCGACCCCCATAAATCTTCCTCAGAAAGCTACTCCGCTGCAGCAGGTGCAGGCCTGGATTGATGGTGGGATGGCTTCTGTATACAACGGGAATCAGAATCTGGCCACCTGGACGGAGTTTCTGAAAGAGTATGATGCGGATCCGTCGAAATATCCTTTAGGTTATACCCAGGCGAACGGCGTTTTTTATCAACTTAAAGCAACGGACCCGGTTAAGGATTTATTAGGGAATCATGCCTTTCAGCAAATGCACAACTTTTCCGTAAATGGGGGGACGGAAAAAACAACTTACCGTCTGTCTTTAGGTACGACCAATGAGAACGGTATTCTTGTTCCACAGGCGCACCAGGATAATTTTAGCCGTTATAATATCAAATCTATCGTAACCTCTGATGTGGCTTCCTGGCTGAACATGCAGTTGGATGCGAATTATAGCAGCTCAAATACGCTTGCCCCTTTTTATACCAATGCGTTTGGCAATGCCGTAAATTTACCTTCTGCACTGGCGACGGACTCTATTCCCGGGTTACCCGGAATACTGAATACCGCGAAAAACCAGATTATGGCTACGGCGCCTACAACGACGCGTTATGATGATATACGCATCACCGGACGTGCTGTTATAAAACCTGTAAAAGGAGTTACTATAACCGGAGAGTATACCATTGATAATAACTTTAATAAAGTAACAACCTATGACAAAAAAGTAGGCGGTTTCATAAACCCTTATGGCTATACTGCAGAAACGATCGGGTCTGATAATTTTTCGAAAAGCAATGCGAGCACCCGTTACAATGCGCTGAATGTTTTTGGGAACTATGTAAAGGCAATTGATCGCCATAATTTTACGCTTACAGCAGGCTATAACCAGGAAGAAAATAACTATGAAATTCAATCTACTACGGCATCCGGTATGCTAAGCCCCGATCTGCCTTTTTTATCGGGTACCACCGGGTTAATTCCTTTTAAGGCTTCGGATAATTATCTGGACTATGCTACCCAGGGTTTTTTTGGGAGACTGAATTATGACTTCGGCGGCAAATATTTATTCCAGGTGAATGGCCGTTATGATGGATCTTCTAAATTTCCGAAGGGAAGTCGCTGGGGTTTTTTCCCTTCCGTGTCTGCAGGATGGAGAATAACTGAAGAGGAATTTATGCAGCGGCTGAAGCCCTATTTGAACGAGCTGAAGTTGAGGGCTTCTTATGGTTCCGTAGGAAATCAGAATATTAGTGACTACCAGTTTTTTGCCGGTATGACTTCCTATATCCCCAATTGGTTGTATAATGGCACTCAGGTAGGTACTTTAAACCCCCCGATACTGGTTGGCAATTTTACCTGGGAAACCGTGGCTACTAAGGACTTTGGAGTTGATTTTGGATTTTTAAGGAACCGACTGACGGGTGCATTTGATTGGTATCAGAGAGATACAAAAGATATTCTTACCACCAATCCCACACCCCTTCCCGTGCTATTGGGTACCGGAGCCCCTTTGCAAAATGCCGGATCATTGCGCACAAAAGGATTTGAGATTCAGTTGGGATGGAAAGATAAAATAGGGAAAGTAGGCTACTATATTAATGGAAGTTTATACAATTATAATTCAGTTGTTACCGGAGCCAATAACCCTAAAAATGTTATTACAAATGGTACTTTGTATAACGGCAAGCGCATGGGTGAAATTTGGGGCTATGTTACTGACCGGTTTTATACAACAGATGATTTTGTAGATGGTACATTAAATGCAAACCTGAGAGGAGGTACCTTAAAGCCGGGGATTCCCAAGCAAAACGGGCAGGCGCCTAATCCGGGCGACATTGTTTATAAAGATTTTGACGGAAACGGGGTTATTACCAGTGGCTCCGGCACATTGGATGATCCCGGAGATTACAAAATTATCGGAAACAGTACCCCTCAATATCAATACGGGGTTTCAGGCGGAGTGTCCTATCGGAACGTTGAATTTTCATTCGTAATTACAGGAGTAGGAAAACAGGATATCTGGCAGAATAATACTTTGGCCTTCCCAAACCAATGGTTGACCTATGGCGCCTTGTATTCCAATCAACTGAATTATTGGACGCCTGCTAATACCAATTCTTATTATGGGCGGATTTATACTGATAATGTGAATAGCCCAAACCAGGGGTATAACCAGATTGTGCAGACGAAGTTCTTATATAACGGTGCGTATATGCGTATTCAGAACTTATCATTAAGTTATAGTATTCCGCAGCCGGTAATAACAAAAGCTCATATAAACAAATTGCAGGTATTTGTTAGTGTAGAAAATCCATATACGTTTACCCATATGCCCAAAGGAATGTATCCGGATATTGCGGTGCAGGGATCAACGGCAGGCGGGGGATTAGGATACCCGTTTATGCGTAAAACTTCTTTTGGTGTAAATGTTTCATTTTAAATTATATTGTTATGTTAGGAAATAGATTCAAAATTAGCATAATACTTATCTTTCTTGTTTTTTGTAGTTGTACTAAAAATTTTCTGGATAAAAAGCCGGCCAATCAACTTACGGCGGAAACGGCTTTTGCTACTTATCAGAATTTTCAAACCTATGCATGGGGTTTGTACGATTATTTTGCTGGCTATGGTAATTCAGGGGCAACGATGCCGCCGGCTTTTAACAGCCAGGAAAATGCCAATTCCGATAATATCAGTAGTGGCACCCAGTCTGCCTACGCCAATCAATCTAAATTAGCTCCTTCTGCCGCGGGTGGCAATACCGGTTCTCTGGAGATAGCGCAATGGAATTTTTCTTATGTAAGAAGGGTGAATATTTTGCTGGACAATATTGATCAGTCATCTATGTCGCAGGCCGATAAAGATCACTGGCGCAGTGTGGGATATTTTTTCAGGGCCCTGCGCTATTATGACCTTATTGCTGCCTTTGGCGATGTACCCTGGCTGGAGCACGCGCTGTCAGATACATCCACAAGTGTATTGTTTGGCAGCCGTACTCCGAGAGATGAAGTGGCACAGCATGTACTGGATAATTTAGTATGGGCTGAAAGTCATATTAAACCTGCCGGCGAAGGGGCAAAAACAAATACGATCAACCAGGATTGTGTGCGCTTCCTGCTGTCCAGGTTCGGACTGTTTGAAGGTACGTGGCGAAAATATCATGGATTGACGGGGGCGGATCAATACTTAGAAGCCTGCAAAACCTATTCGCAAAAACTGATCGCATCCTATCCATCTTTGATGAGCAACTATGATGATGTATATAATTCAGAGGATCTTAGCGGCGGTAAACCCGGTATTATCTTATATAAACAATATGTAAATACTATATTCAATAATCCGCAGGTAACCCGTTATACTGCAAGCACCTCATGGAACTGCGAAGTACCAAAAAATGCAGTGGAAAGTTTCCTTTGCACGGACGGAAGACCCGTATCCACCAGTAGTGTGTATAAAGGCGACGATTCTATTTATGCGGCGTTTAAAAACCGGGACCGGCGTTTGTACTATATGGTAGTGCCTCCTTATAGTGTTAAATTCATCAATACATCAGTTACGAACCAGGCGGGGAATTCAGATAACCTATGGGCCTATGACCCCAATCCGGATCATGGCTATTTTATTCATTATATGAACGACTCTATTGCCGGTAATGTAGGGAAAAAACTTCCTGCGCTTTCTCAGACTGTTGACATGAAATCCGGAAATGTGATCCCTAATTTTCCTCATTTTTCCTCTTATACTGTGGCGCTTAGTCATCTTCCCACTGCAGCGGTGGGCATCAGCCAGATGGTTGGTAAACTGGGATATTTTTTCTGGAAGTTTTATAATCGCCTGCCGATGGATGGGAGCTCTAATTATGGAGGTACACAGGACTGTCCGCTCTTCCGGATAGGAGAAGTAATGGTAAACTATGCTGAAGCGATGTGGGAGCTGGGTGCATTTGATCAGGGAATTGCAGATCAAACCATCAATGTATTGCGCAAAAGAGCTAACCCCACCAGTTGGCCCGCTATGAAAATGACAGTGGCGGCTATTGATGGTGGGTTTGATTTAAACAGGGATCCCTCTGTAGATCCGGTTTTATGGGAGATCAGAAGAGAGCGCCGCGTGGAGTTGTTTGGCGATGGATTCCGGTTTAATGATTTAAAACGATGGGGCAAGGGCGCCTATATGAATACCACATTACTTGGGGTTAAAATTTATGACAAAAACAAGATGTATCCCAATATTAAGATCGGGTCAACAACCCTCAACAACACCAATATTTTGATTGATGGCGGAGGGAACTCGGGATATGTAAAAAACCTGCCGGCGCCCATCGGTTGGCTGGATAAATATTACCTGGAACCGATCCCTCTTCAGGAAATAGCAATTAATCCGGATCTTTCTCAGAATCCGGGATGGTAGTAGTGCTATTCATTTATGATTTAAAACATTTATTCTATGCGAAGGTTGTATGTTTATTGTTTACTGCTGCTGCTGGCTGTTAACAGCAGAAAATTATCCGCGCAGGCGCCTCATTCGTCTACCAGTAAACCCAACATCATCATCATCCTGATGGACGATATGGGTTATGGTGATCCTGAATGCTATAATGGCTCCGGCTATCATACACCAAGCATCAACAGGTTGGCGGCAGAAGGCATGCGGTTTACCAACTTTTATGCAGCGCAGGCTACCTGTACGGCATCCAGGGCTGCATTGCTTACGGGGTGTTACCCAAACCGCATAGGAATCTCTGGCGCCATTATGCCGTGGGCAAGTATGGCTTTAAATCCGAAGGAAGAAACGATCGCTTCCCTCCTCAAAAAAAATGGTTATAAAACATCGATGATAGGGAAGTGGCACCTGGGCGCTAAAGCTCCCTATTTACCTATTCATTATGGGTTTGATGAATATTTGGGTTTGCCCTATTCAAATGATATGTGGCCGGTGGATTATGATGGAAAGCCGGTTACAGATCCTGCTAATCCTAAATTCAAATATCCTCCATTGCCTTTACTGGAGGGCGACAAACCTATCAGGTACATCAATACATTAGAAGACCAGGGCGAACTTACAGGCATTTATACGCGCAGAGCTTGCCAGTTCATAAAGAAAAATAAAAAACAACCCTTCTTTTTGTACCTGGCAAATGCAATGGTGCACGTGCCCATTTATGCGTCCAAAAGGTTTTTAGGGAAAAGTGGCGTCGGCCTGTTTGGAGATGTAATGATGGAAGTGGACTGGTCCATTGGCGAGATCATGAAAACATTGAAAGAGGAAGGGTTGGATAAAAATACTTTAGTTGTTTTTACGAGCGATAACGGTCCCTGGCTCACCTTTGGAGATCATGCGGGAAATACCGCCGGATTAAGAGAAGGTAAAGGCACTAGCTGGGATGGCGGCCAGAAAGAGCCCTGTATTATGCATTGGACCGGCACTATTCCTGCCGGAACTATTTGCAGCAATCTGTCTTCAACTATAGATCTGTTACCCACTATTGTAAAACTTACAGGCGCCTCCATGCCTGCCAACAAAATAGATGGGGTGGATATTTCTTCTTTATTGCTGATGAAACCCGGCGCTAACCCCAGGGATGAATTTGCTTATTATTATCACCGGAACAACCTGGAAGGCGTGCGGAAAGGCAACTGGAAGCTGGTGACGCCGCACAGAAGCCAAACCTATAAAACGTATATGCCGGGAAAGAACGGCTACCCCGGCGGCTATGCGGAAGTAAATGTGCCCGGGGCCTTATATGATTTGGCGCATGACCCGGGAGAAACACAGGATGTGCAAAATGCCCACCCCGAATTGATGAAAGAATTGGAAGCGCTGGCAGATAAATACCGTAAAACGTTGGGCGATGATATTACAAAGTCACCCTGTACGGAATGCCGGCCCGCTGCGCAGATTAACAGCGGAGAAAAAAAGTAAAAAGGAATTATACGAATGACTTAGCTAAAAACATTTCAATGAAAAAGAATTTTGTCTTTGCCGCTTTCCTGCTGTCATTATCTGGCGCTCTGTTCGCGCAGAAGCAAAATGCCCAAATGCGCCGCACCGAAACAAAGGAAGTTAAAGATTTTATGGATTTGCGTTTTGGGATGTTTGTGCATTGGGGACCGGTTACGTTGAGGGGAACGGAAATAGGCTGGTCAAGAAATCACCAGGTTCCGCAAAATGATTATGACAGCCTTTATAAAGAGTTTGACCCGGTTCTTTTTAATGCAGATGATTGGGTAAAGACTGCAAAGGAAGCAGGTGTGAAGTATTTAGTGATTACTGCAAAGCACCACGATGGTTTTTGTCTGTGGCCTACTGCTTTTACCGATTATAATATTGCACATACACCGTTTAAGAAAGATGTGGTAGGCGCTTTGGCAAAGGCGTGTAAGCAGCATGGAATTAAATTTTGTATTTATTATACCGTGTTGGATTGGTACGATAAAAATTATCCCCTGCATAACGATGGAAAAGGAGAAGACAAAAATGCGGATATGGGAAAATTTATCTTGTATATGAAAAATCAATTAAAGGAATTAGTTACAAACTATGATCCTTATATGATTTGGTTCGATGGTAATTGGGAAAAGCCCTGGACGCAAGCCGATGGTAAAGAAATCTACGATTATCTCAAACGATTAAACCCACGGTTGATAATCAATAACAGGTTAGGAAAAAATGAGCATGATAAATTAACCGCCGAATCAGTTGGCGACTATGCCACTCCCGAGCAAAAGATTGGTGCTTTGAATATGGACTTTCCATGGGAGTCCTGCATAACCATCTGCAAGCAATGGGCATGGAAACCCAACGATGCTATGAAGCCGTTAAAAGAATGTATTCAAACGTTAGCCTGTACCGCCGGAGGTAATGGAAATTTGTTATTGAATGTTGGTCCAATGCCTGATGGAAGAATGGAGTTGCGTCAGGTAAAAAGATTACAGGAGATGGGCGGCTGGTTGCAGCATTATGGAGAATCTGTTTATGGCACTTTAGGAGGGCCTTATGTCCCGGATTCTGTAATGGCAGCTACGCGTAAACAAAATAGGATATTTATTCATCTATTTAAAAACTTCAGCGGCCAACTGAACCTGGCGGCTGTTCCCAATGTGCAGGTCGTAAAAGCATATTGGCTAAAAGGAATTGCAGTTAAATTTAAGCAGGGCGAGAAGGGTATTACATTAGAATTACCGCAGATCTTGCCAGATGAAAATGACGCGGTCTTAGTGTTGGAAATGAATAAAAATGTAGAGCAGGCCAACATAATAGAAAAATAGAATTCAGCTAAATCTAAACGTATGCACTTATTGAGCGCAAAGGGTTTACATATAAAAAACGCACTGTTACTCTTTTTTGTTTTCGCGACTTTTTTTACCAATGCGCAAACAAAGCGACCG